>NZ_QHHW01000036.1:0-658974 GCF_003947325.1 Amycolatopsis sp. WAC 01375 | reverse complement strand
GGGGCGTCGCCTGCGGGCGTGTAGTGGGCCCGGTGGGTCGTGAGTGGCGATTCGGGTTCTAACCCGAATCGCCACTCACGACCCAGCCACGCCCAACGCTTCCGCCTGCTCCCGGAACACGTCGTACGCCGCCTTCCCGAACAGCACGAACCGCACCAGCTCTACCGAACACGATCCGGTCGAAAGCGTGCTCAGCACGGTCTCGAGGGCGATCTCCGCCGCGGATTCGACCGGCCACCGGTAGATCCCGGTCGAGATCGCGGGGAAGGCGACGGTGTGCGCGCCGAGATCGGCGGCGACGTGCAGCGAGTTGCGGTGGCACGCCGCCAGTAGCGCCGAGCGGTCTTCGGAATCGGACCACACCGGCCCGACGGTGTGCACCACCCAGCGCGCCGGAAGGCGGCCCGCCGTGGTGGCGACCGCCTCTCCGGTCTTCAGCCCCTTGCCGTAGTGCCCCGCGCGCAGTGCCCGGCATTCGGCGAGGATCTCCGGTCCGCCGCGGCGGTGGATCGCGCCGTCCACGCCGCCGCCGCCGAGCAGTGCCGAATTCGCGGCGTTGACCACGACGTCGACCTGCTGTTCGGTGATGTCGCCTTCGACCAGTTCGATCTTCATGATCGCTCCGTCAGTCGTTGAAGTACTCGATCAGTACCGGGGCAACCGCCTTCGGCTTGAGCATATGCGTCTGGCCTTCGATCGTCCGGTGCTCGGCGCCGGGGACCGCCTTCGCCAGCGCGGCGACGCCGTTGCGGATCCACGCGGGGCTCTTGCCGCCGTCCATGACCAGCGTCGGCACCGAAACGTCCGCCCAGCGGCCCTCGGGCAGCGGGGTGCCGTCGTGCAGGCCGTCGAACAGGGCGGCGTCGTAGCGCAGGGTCGGCGCGACCTTCTTCAGCTTCGGCCAGGCGGGCATGAACTGCATCATGAAGACGACCGGAGCGGGGACGCGGACGCCTTCCCGCATGAAGGTCTTGATCGCGGTGCCGGGACGCCCGGTGGCGATGGCCTTCTCCAGCCGTTCGTCGTAGTCGGCCGGGACCGGCGGACGGGTGTCGTCGACGACCAGCGGGAATTCGTACACCGCCAGTTTCGTGATCGGGAGCCCGGCCTTCGCGGCTTCGAGGGCGAGCGCGGCGCCGGACGAGATGCCGTAGACGTGCGCCGTCCCACCCGCTTCCTTGATCAGCGCCGCGATGTCCTCGACTTCGCGGGCGATGGAGAACGGCTCGGTGTCGCCGCTTTCGCCGCGGCCACGGCGGTCGTAGGTGTAGACGGTGAAGTGCGCGGCAAGTTCGGCGGCCAGCGGCTTGGCCGGGCCGAACTCGCGGTGGCACATCGCGCCGTCGACCAGGATGACGGCCGGGCCGGAGCCGGTGCGGGTGTAGGCGATGGAGGTGCCGTCTTGCGAGGTCACGGTGCTCATGGCGGGAATTCTCCTAGGGTTGTCTAGCGGCTTGCGCGGAGGATGACGGCGGTGACCCAGCCCCAGGCCAGCATCACGGTGGCCCAGAAGGCGAGCATCACGACGGCGTTCGCGTTGCCGGAGCTGATCCCGGCGAACGAGGCGAAGAACGCGATGCCGGTGGCGCGGGAGTAGACGGCCCAGCCGCGGCGGCCCTCACGGGAGAAGCGGCTCGCGAACACGAAGGTCGCGACGATCAGCGAGAGGAAGCCGACCGAGCCGGCGGCCATGTGCAGGACGCCCGCGGTGCTGATGGTGCCCGGGCCGCTGCCCGCGGGGAAGCCGTTGCCGGGGTCGGCCTTGAAAACCGCGGCGAAGAGCAGGCTGGCGCCGAAGACGCCCAGCAGTCGTGGACCCCACGTGCTGCCTCTGCCCGGTTCGAGCGTCCGGCTCAGGCCGATCGCGCCCGCGATCATCAGGACGCCGGTGAGCAGGAAGTTCGTCACCTGGATCCAGCCGGCGTCGCCGTTGCTCAGCATGCTCGCCGGGTGCTTCGTCAGATCGAAACCGTCGCGGACGGCGGCCTGGGTGAGCGTGGTCAGGAAGTACAGGGGGCCCGAAACCGCGCCGCAGACGAGCAGGGCGCGGGCGGGGAGTGCGACGTGGGTCCGGGTGGCGGCGATCGTCATCGTTTCGGCCTTTCGGGGCGGGAGTTCGTTGGGCACAACTCTCGCTCCGAAAGCCTCTATTGTCAAGACAAAAAAAATTGTCGGTGGCACCGGATGCGACGCCGGAGGTGTCGCAACCAGGTGACTACTTGCTGTTTCGCAAGGTCAGGAGGGTGATCTCGCTCGGCGCGAAGACGCGCAGCGGCGGTCCCCAGAAGCCGGTGCCCCGGCTCGTGTACAGCTGCGTGCGCTCGCCGTGGCGCGAAAGCCCGGCCAGGACGGGCTGATCGAGTCGGACCAAGAGGTGGAACGGCCAGATCTGGCCACCGTGGGTGTGCCCGGAGATCTGGAGGTCGATGCCCGCCTCGGCGGCCTGCTTGACCTGCTTCGGCTGGTGGGCGAGCAGGACGACCGGCGTGCTCGCGGCGACGCCGTCGAGCGCGGCGGGGAGGTCGGGGCCGTGGCCGGGCAGGCCGGAGGCAGCGCCGGTCGGGTCGTCGATCCCGGCGAAGACGAGCGTGTCCCCGCCCTGATGGACCTTCGCGTGCCGGTTGTGCAGCGTGTCCCAGCCGAGGTCTCGCATGTGGTCGAGCCAGGCCTGCGCCTCACCGAAGTACTCGTGGTTGCCGGTGATGTAGAACTTGCCGAGTTTCGCCCGCACCTTCCCGAGCGGCGCGACCTGCTGTGCGCGTTTGGCGACGGAACCGTCGGCGAGGTCGCCCGCGTGGGCGACGACGTCGGCGTCGAGTTCGTTGACCACCTCGACGACCTTCTCCGACCATTTCGTCCGGTTCAGCGGGCCGAAATGGGTGTCGGTGATGATCGCGAAACGGAGACCGTCGAGGCCCGCGCCCAGCCGGGGGAGCACGACGTCGAGCTCCTTGAGCCTCGGCACGCGCCGGGCTTCGGTCATCCCGTACGCCGCCAGCGCCGCGAAGGCCGCCAGCACGACGCCGGACACGATTCCCGCCGCACTGTCCACTCCGGACATCGCGAGTACGAGCCGTAGCACGTTTCCGAGTATCGACAAGGAGAACAGCAGCCAGATCAGCCCGAGGGAGAGATCGCCGATCTTCGCGGCGAGGTCGCGCTGCCACGGGCCGTGGCCGAGGACCATGCACGCGGGCACGGCGATCGCCGCGGCGGCGAACACGATCGTGCCGAGGACTTCGAGCGCGGCGGGGAGTTCGGGTGAGCCGACGATCGTCCACCACGGCACACCGAACAGGAGGGCGAGAACGGCGATCAGCGCGGCGACGCGGACAAGGATGCGGGGCATGATGTCGGCCAGACTAACAGACCAATGGTCTCTACCGCCGTCTTCGCTGAGGGGCCTCTCAGGTACGTAGGCGGGCGTACGCGCGATGTCGCTTCACGGCTGACGCTTTTCGCCGCGAGCCGGAAGACACTTTTCGGCATGAAGGAATCGCGGACGATCGAACGCGTCGCCTACGTGGCCGGAGCACTCCTGTTCCTCGGTGGACTCGTGCACGCGGGAGCGCTGATCGTGTCCGGTGGGTCGTGGACCGGGCCGTTGTCGATGCGGAAAGCGGTCACGTTCGGCCTGTCGTTCGGGCTGACCCTGGTCACCGTCGCTTGGGCGACTTCGTACGTCGCGGTGCGGCCGCGGGTGCGGAACGTGCTGCTCGGCGTCTTCACCGCGGCGAGCGTTGTCGAGACGGTGCTGGTGAGCATGCAGGCGTGGCGCGGGGTGCCGTCGCATTTCAACTTCGAGACCGGCTTCGACAACGCGGTGTCGACCACGCTCGCGGCGGGCGGCGGCGTGATCATCCTGGCGGCGATCTCGTTCACCGCGGCGGCGATGCGCGGCGAAGGGGAGACCACGCCGAGCATGCGGCTCGCGGTGCGATCCGGGCTCGTCGCGCTGCTGGTGGCGCTCGGCGCGGGTGCGGCGATGATCGCGAGCGGCGTCGTCGAGGCGCGAGGCGGGAACCCGCAGGCCGCGTACACCACCGCCGGCGCGCTGAAGCCACTCCACGCGGTGGCGATGCACGCGATCCTCATCCTGCCGGGACTCGCGTGGCTGCTGCGGTTCGCGGACTGGACGGAACGGCGGCGCGTGCGGCTGGTGTGGGCGGCGATCGGTGCCTACGCCGTGCTGACCGCTGTCGTGGGGCTGGAGTCGGTGACGGGGGTTTCGCCGCTGGCGGCTTCGCCTGTCGAGATGGTGACTTCGGGGCTTGCTTTGGTGGTGTTGGGGCTTATCGGTGCGGTGGCTGTTCGTGAAGCGGTTCGGCGTCGGTCCCGGGTGCTATGAAAGGCCCCTTCATTGCGAAATTTGCAATGAAGGGGCCTTTCATAGCGCGCGCTACTGGCCCACGTAAGCGCGAAGGTGCTGCGCTGTGAGCGTGTCACCGGAGGCGACCAGATCGGCCGGAGTCCCCGTGAACACCACCTGACCCCCGTCCGAACCGGCGCCCGGCCCGAGATCGACGATCCAGTCCGCGTGCGCCATCACCGCCTGGTGATGCTCGATGACCACCACCGTGTTCCCGTCGTCGACGAGCCGGTCGAGCAGCCCCAGCAACTGGTCGACGTCGGCGAGGTGCAGGCCGGTGGTCGGTTCGTCGAGGACGTAGGTCGCGGACTTCTCCGCCATCCGGATGGCCAGTTTGATCCGCTGCCGTTCGCCGCCGGACAGCGTCGTGAGCGGCTGCCCGAGCCCGAGGTAGCCGAGGCCGACGTCGGAAAGCCGGTCCAGGATCGTCCGTGCCTGACCCGAGGTGAAGAACTCGCGCGCCTCGGCGACCGGCATGGCGAGGACCTCGCTGATGTTCTTGCCCCGCAGCGTGTACGTCAGCACCTTCGCGGTGAACCGCTTGCCATCGCATTCCTCGCAGACCGTCGCCACCCCGGCCATCATCGCCAGGTCGGTGTAGATGAGACCGATGCCCTTGCACTTCGGGCAGGCGCCTTCGGAGTTCGCGCTGAACAGGGCCGCCTTGACGCCGTTGGCCTTGGCGAACGCGGTGCGGATCGGGTCGAGCAGGCCGGTGTAGGTCGCCGGGTTGCTCCGCCGCGAGCCGCGGATGGCCGACTGGTCGAGCACCACCACGTCGTCCCTTGTGGACAGTGAACCGTGGATGAGCGAGCTCTTGCCCGAACCGGCGACCCCGGTGACCACGGTCAGCACGCCCAGCGGGATGTCGACGTCGACACCGCGCAGGTTGTGCCTGGTCGCGTTCCGGATCGGGATCTGCCCGCGTGCCACGCGGACGTCGGTACGCAGCCTCGCCCGGTGGTCCAGATGCCGCCCGGTCAGCGTGCCGGACGCGCGCAGCCCGGCGACGTCGCCGGTGAAGCAGATCTGCCCGCCGTTCGGCCCGGCGCCGGGACCGAGGTCCACGACGTGGTCGGCGATCACGATGGTCTCCGGCTTGTGCTCGACGACGAGCACCGTGTTCCCCTTGTCCTTCAAGAGAAGCAGCAAGCCGTTCATACGCTGGATGTCGTGGGGGTGCAGGCCGACGGTCGGTTCGTCGAAGACGTAGGTGACGTCGGTGAGGCTGGAACCCAGGTGCCGCACCATCTTCACGCGCTGCGCTTCCCCGCCCGAGAGTGTCCCGGACTCACGGTCGAGGCTCAGGTAGCCGAGGCCGATCTCCACCAGCGACTCGAGGGTGCCGCGCAGTGTCTGCATCAGCGGGCCGACCGACGGATCGTCGATCTTGCGGACGAAATCGGCCAGATCGCTGATCTGCATCGACGAGCAGTCGGCGATGTTCAGGCCCTCGATCTTCGACGACAACGCCGCCTGGTTCAGCCGGGCCCCTTCGCACGCCGGGCACAGCTCGAAGGTGATCGCGCGGTCCACGAAAGCCCGGCCGTGCGCCTGCATCGACTCCTTGTCCTTCGACAGGAACAGCCGCTGGACCTTCACCAACAGGCCTTCGTAGGTGGTGTTCAGCCCGCCGAGCTTCATCTTGGTGGCGGGTTTGTGCATGAAATCTTCCCACTGCTGCGGCGTGTAGTCCTTCAGCTTCACGGCCGGATCGACGAATCCGGCTTCCGCCAGCCCCTTCCAGTACCAGCCGCCGGGCGCGAAGTTCGGGACGGTGATCGCCCCTTCGTCGAGCGAAAGCTCCTTGTCGACGAGCTGGTCGATGTCGATGGTGGAGACCTTCCCCAGCCCCTCGCATTCGGGGCACATCCCCTCGGGAAGGTTGAAGCTGAACGCCCCCGAAGTCCCGATGTGCGGCTGTCCCAGCCTGCTGAAGACGATCCGCAGCATCGTGTGCGCGTCGGTCGCGGTGCCGACCGTGGACCGCGAGTTGGCGCCCATCCGCTCCTGGTCGACGACGATCGCGGCGCTCAGGTTCCGCAGCGCGTCCACGTCCGGCCGTCCGACCGGGGCCATGAAGGACTGGATGAACGCGGTGTAGGTCTCGTTGATCAGCCGCTGTGATTCCGCGGCGATGGTGCCGAACACCAAGGACGACTTCCCCGAGCCCGAGACACCGGTGAAGACGGTGAGGCGGCGTTTGGGGATGTCGACCGAGACGTCGGCGAGGTTGTTCTCTCTGGCTCCGCGCACCTGGATCATGTCGTGGCTGTCGGCGGCCGAAGGCATGGCTCTCCCCTGATTGGAACTCTTTAGCCTGTAAAGTGAGGGTAGCAGAGGTTGGTTTATGCTGTAAGGAGTTGGCAAGTGGTCGTCTACGCGGCTCAAGGAGACCCCTGGCGGTCGATGGCACTGCTGTGGCGGACCGAGTCGCCGGACGCCGAGCGGCCCGGCCCCAAACCGGGGCTTTCGGTGGAGCTGATCGTCGAAACCGCCATCGCCATCGCGGACGCCGAAGGAATGGCGGGCCTTTCGATGCGTGCCGTCGGGGACAGGCTCGGCCGCACGGCCATGGCGCTGTACACCTATGTCCCCAGCAAGAGTGAACTGCTCGATCTCATGTACGACAAGGCGCTCGCCGAGCTGCCGGGTTCCTACGACGGGGAAGGCTGGCGGGCCGACGCCGCGCGCTGGGCCGAGGATCTGTGGGACTTCTACCTGCGGCATCCCTGGGTCCTCCAGGTCTCGCAGGCGCGGCCGGTGCTGGGGCCGAACGAGTACGTCGTACTGGAGGCGCTGGTGAAGATCCTGCGCCGGACCGGATTGCGTCCGGCGGCGCTGCGACGGCTGGTCAGCGCGCTGTACTCGTGCGTGCGCGAGCCTGCCAGGACGGCATCGGAGTCGCGGTTGGCAGAAAAGGTGACAGGGCAGTCCGACGACGAGTGGTGGTATGCCCGGTCCGCGCAGCTGCGGGAGGTTTCCCCGGACTTCGCCGAGCGGTTCCCGACGCTGACCTGGATGGAGAGCGAGCAGGCATTCCGGATGGAGGACGAGACCGTGTCCTATCTGGAGCAGGAGGCGAGGGAGGCCTTCGAGTTCTCGCTGGCCGTTCTCCTGGACGGAATCGAAGTCGCGATGAAAGCGGAGTAGCCTTCTCCGCATGCCCAGTGATTTCGCCTTGAAGACCATGAACGCCGTCCATCGCGTCATCCAGAAGGTCAGCGGCGGCCGCGCCGGCTGGCAGGTCGCCGGGATGACCGTGCTCGAACTGACCACCATCGGCCGCAAATCCGGTCAGCCGCGCACCGTGCTGCTGACCTCGCCGCTGCGGGAGGGCGACGCGTACGTCATCGTGGCGTCCCGCGGTGGCGACGACCAGCACCCGGCTTGGTTCCTCAACCTCCGCGACAACCCGGACGTGCAGGTCACCCTGAAGGGCGAAAGCCCGCAGCCGATGGTCGCGAGCGTCGCCGACGCCGGGCAGCGCGCCCGTCTGTGGCCCAAGATCACCGCGGACTACAAGAACTACGCGCAGTACCAGACCAAGACCGAGCGGGAGATCCCCGTGGTGCTGCTGTCGCCCAAAGCGTAAGTGCGCGTTCGGTACAGGCGGTCGTGAGTGGCGATTCGGGTTCTAACCCGAATCGCCACTCACGAGGTCTTGGCCGGTGTCCTTGCCCGCCCAAGTACGTGAAGGACCCCTTCCTTGCGCCTAGGTACAGGAAGGGGTCCTTCATGTATCTAGGCAAGGTGTGAAGGTCGAGTTTCCTCGGCTGAGCCGAGGGAAGGGGGCCTTCACGCGCAGCCGCCGTGACCACTGGTGCCTATGGGGCGAATGTGGCGATCCCCGGGTCCGTGAAGGCCTCCTTGAGGGACCCAGAGTCCCTCAAGGAGGCCTTCACGGACTGGGCCAAACCCGAATCGCCACTCACGACCCACCGGACCGGCTGGCATCCCCCGCACGGGCCGGGTCCATCGGCCCTACCGGCGAGTCGGTAAGCCGGGGACCGTGGATCTCGACGTAGTACACGACGAGAACGCGGGGATGCCGATGTCCGACTCCTTGGCTCTCGAAACGCTCGACCGCGAGCAGTGCCTGTCACTGCTCGCGCGCGTCGGGCTGGGCCGGGTGGTGTTCACCTCCCGTGCCCTGCCGGCGATCCAGCCCGCGCGGTTCGCGCTCCACCACGGCGCGATCGTGGTCCGGACGCCGTCACAGAGCGCGTTGTTCGCCGGGATACTCGACAGTGTGGTGGCGTTCGCGGTCGACGAGTTCTCCGCGGATCTCGGGAAGGGCTGGTTCGTCACCGTCCTCGGCCGCGTCGCCGAGGTGCGTGATCCGATCGTGATCGCCGAGCTGGAGACCTTGCCGCTGTGCTGCTGGACTGGTCAGACGGACGCGCGCTATCTCCGCATCCCGATCGAGTCGGTCACCGGTCGGAGGATCCTCGGCGGTCGCGGTAACGAAGCACAGTCCGTGATCGACGCACCAGATGAGCGATCCGGGCGCGTTTGTCATTCCTGACCCCCACTGCCCGGGGAGTTACTCCGGGACGGTGACGCCAGTGCGGCGGGTGAGTGCGGCGAGTGACGCCAAGGCGCCCAGGATTCTGGACGCGGTGGCCGGGATCGCCCACGATCTCAGTCTCCCCGACGTCCTGCGGCGCCTGGTCGAATCGGCCTGCGACCTGACCGGTGCGCCGTTCGGCGCGCTGAGCGTGCTCGATTCGGACGAGTTCATCCGCTTCGGCGACGCCTGGGTGCGGCCGCCGTCCGAGGACGAGTCCCTGGTGGTGCCGATCCGCCTGCGCGGCCGCATCTTCGGGATGCTGTACCTCGCCCGCAAACCGGACGGCGAGGAGTTCACCGAAGCCGAAGAGGACCTGCTCGTCGCGCTCACCGCGGCGGCCGGTGTGGTGATCGAGAACGCCGCGCTGTTCGAGCAGGTGCAGCGGCGCGAACGCTGGCTCGAAGCCTCCTATCACGTCACCGGCGCGCTCCTGACGGACCAGGATCTGACCGCGACGCTGCGCCTGATCGCCGAGCGCGCCCGCGTCGTCGCCGGCGGTTCGGCGGGGGCGGTCGCCCGTCCGCGCGGCGACGGGATGCTGGTGTTCGAGATCGTCGAGCCGCCGGGGCCGGACGCCGACCGGATCGCCGGGGTCACCGTGCCGACCGAGGGCACCGCGACCGGGCTGGCGTACACGAGCGGCAAACCCGTCGTGGTCCGGGAGTACGGCGACAAGGTGATCGAGCACCAGGGTGGCCGCGGTGTCACGATGCCCGCGATGGTCAAGGACCTGGATTCCACGGTCGCCGTCCCGCTGATCGTCGGCGAGGAGAAGCTCGGCGTCCTGGTGGTGGCGAAGTTCCGCGACAAGACCCCGTTCTCCGCCTACGACGTGCAGCTCGCCGAGACCTTCGCCGCGCACGCCGCGCTCGCGGTCGAATTCGCCCGCGCGCAGCAGGACAGGCAGCGGCTCGCCGTCTTCGAGGACCGCGACCGGATCGCCCGCGACCTGCACGACCTGGTGATCCAGCGGCTGTTCGCGATCGGGCTCGGCCTGGAGGGGCTCAGCAGGCTGACAGGCGAGTCCGCGGTCTCCGACCGTGTGGCCGGCTTCGCGCACGAGATCGACCGCACGATCCGCGAGATCCGCAACAGCATCTTTTCGCTGCAGGAACCGGCCGAGGCGCAGGGCAGTCTCCGGTCGGAGCTGCTGCGCGTCGCGCTCGACGCGGGCTGCGCGTCCGAGCCGAGGGTCGGCTTCGACGGCCCGCTCGACTCGGCGGTGCCGGAAACGGTCCGCTCGGACCTCATCGCGACCCTGCGGGAAGCACTGTCCAATGTGGTCAGACACGCGGCGGCATCGGCGGTGTCGGTCGACGTCTCGGTCGATCGCGACGGGCGTCGGCTGGAACTTTCGGTGGTGGACGACGGCGTCGGCATGCCCGCCGAACCCGGCCATCGCAGCGGCGTGGCGAACCTCGCCGAACGCGCGGCCCGCTGGAACGGCGCCTTCGCCGTCGAAGCGAGGCCGGAAGGCGGGACGAGGCTCGACTGGTCGGTGGAGCTGCCGGCCCGACAGGGGAGTGTGGGATGACGATTTCGGTGTTCCTGCTGGACGATCACGAACTCGTCCGCACCGGGCTGAAGACCGTCTTCGAGGCGGAAGACGATCTCACGGTGGTCGGCGAGGCGTCCACGGCCGCCGAGGCCTATGTACGGATCCCTGCGGTCAAACCGCAGGTCGCGGTGCTCGACGTCCGGCTTCCGGACGGTGAGGGGGTCAGCGTCTGCGGGGAGATCCGGGCGTCCATCGCCCCGCCACCCGCCTGCCTGATGCTGACGTCCTATTCGGACGACGACGCGTTGTTCGGCGCGATCATGGCAGGCGCGGCCGGGTACATGCTCAAACAGGTCTCCGGCAGTGCGCTCGTCAAGGCCGTCCGCACCGTCGCCGCGGGAGGATCGCTCCTGGACAGCACGCTGACGGCGTCGGTGATGAACCGGCTGCGCGGCGAGAGCGACGCCCCGGACCCGCGTTACGAACAGCTGAGCCCGCAGGAGCGGCGGGTGCTCGACCACATCGCCGACGGGCTGACCAACCGCCAGATCGCGGAAAAGCTGTACCTGGCGGAGAAGACGGTCAAGAACTACGTGTCGTCCTTGCTGCACAAGCTCGGTTTCGAACGCCGCACCGCCGCCGCTGTCTACGCCTCTCAACGCCGCAAGCCGTCCTTCTAGAAGAGCGTGAGGCCGTCGGCGAAAGCGGGATTCTCCTTCAGCACGCGGCGCAGCTCGTTGAGCGCCCGGTGCTGGGTGACGCGCACCGCGCCCGCGCTCGCCATGCCCAGCGCGCTCGCGGTCTCGTCGGCGCTGAACCCGAGGATCACGCGGAGCACGAGCACATCCCGCTGCTTCGCCGAAAGGAACTTGAACAGCCGGGACAACCGGCGGCTCAGGTCCGCCTTCTCGACCTCTTCGAACGTCGGATTCCACGGCCCGTCCTGGTCGGGCTCCGGATCGGGCACTGGCGCGGACGGGTCGCGAGCGAGGTTCCGGCGGACGTCGGCGACCTTGTGCGAGGCGATCCCGAAGACGTACGGCAGAAAGCTGGTGTCCTGGTAGTTGTAGCGCGGCAAGGCGACGAGGACGGCCATCAAGACCTCCTGCGCGCAGTCGTCGGCGGTGGAGATGCCGCGCATCGTGCCGCCGAGCCTGCCGGCGCAGTAGCGGAACACGATCGGCCGGAGAAGGGTCAGCAGACTCCCGACGGCCCGCCGGTCACCGCCGATGGCCGCGCGGATCAGTTCGCCGTCCGGTTCTCCCGGGCGGGGCTGATATGTCGGCCGTACGACTTCGGTCACGGTCATCACGCCGGAAGGGCCGTTCTCGGTGCGTGCCTGTGCGTTGCCATCGTCCCCACCTCCCGAAAGCCCCCAGCCCTGTTTGGTTCCTCCGACGTTACGGAGTACGTCCGCGCGTCACACCGGTAAAGCAGCCCTGAGTAATCGGGTCTTTAGGCACTGGTGCGTCCTTGCTATGGACTTTCCGCATATTGGTCTAGACAATTAGCCCAGCGCGGCGGCAGGCCGCCCTTTCACGGAGGAATCGCGATGAGGCGTTCCAGATCCTTGGCCTTTCTGGCCGTTTTGGTGCTCACCTTCACCGGCCTGATCACGGGCGGCGGCACCGCGAACGCGGCCAACCTGCTCCTCAACCCCGGCTTCGAGGCGGGCTCGACGTCCGGCTGGTCCTGCGCGGCGGGCGCGGCCGTGAGCACCCCGGTCCGTTCGGGCGGTTACGCCGTTTCGGTCACGCCCGGCTCGACGACCGGGAAATGCGCACAGACGGTATCCGTCCGGCCGAACACGACCTACGCGGTTTCCGCCTGGGTGAACGGGAACCCGGTGTACCTCGGGGTCACGGGCGGGCCGTCGACCTGGACGGCGGCGACCTCGTACACGCAGCTGTCGCTTTCGTTCACGACGGCGGCCACGCAGACGACGGCCGAGGTGTACGTCCACGGCTGGTACGGGTCGGGCACCTTCTACGCGGACGACATCAGCCTCGACGGGCCCGGCGGTGGCACCCCCGGTGCGCCGCCGACGCCGGGGAATCCGGCCGTGGGCACGGTGACGAATTCGTCGATCGCGCTGTCGTGGGGTGCCTCGGCGGGCACGGTGACCGGCTACCGCGTGTACGAGGGCGGGACCGTGGTCGCGACGGTGACCGGGACTTCGGCGACGATCTCGGGGCTGGCGGCCTGTTCCTCGCACAACTACTCGGTGGCCGCGTACAACAGCACGGGCGAATCGCCGAAGACGGCGGAGGCGAGCGCCACGACTTCCGGTTGCGTCGACACCGGTCTGCCGAAACACGCGCTGATCGGTTACCTGCACGCGAGCTTCGCCAACGGCTCCGGCTACACGCGGATGGCCGACGTCCCGGCGGCGTGGGACATCATCAACCTGGCCTTCGGCGAGCCGACTTCGGTGACCTCCGGCGACATCCGCTTCACGCGGTGCCCGGTCGCGGAATGCCCGGCCGTGGAAAGCGACGCGGACTTCATCGCCGCGATCCGCGCGAAGCAGGCGCAGGGTAAGAAGGTGCTGATCTCCATCGGTGGGCAGAACGGCCAGGTCCAGCTGACCACGACCGCGGCACGTGACGCTTTCGTCAGTTCGGTCTCGGCGATCATCGACCGGTACGGATTGAACGGGCTCGACATCGACTTCGAGGGCCACTCGCTGTACCTCAACTCCGGCGACAACGACTTCCGCAACCCGACCACGCCGGTGATCGTCAACCTCATTTCGGCACTGAAGACGCTGAAAGGCAAGTACGGAGCGGGATTCGTGCTCACGATGGCGCCCGAGACGTTCTTCGTGCAGACCGGCTACCAGTACTACGGCGGCCTCGGCGGCGCCGACAACCGGACCGGTTCGTACCTGCCGGTGATCCACGCGATGCGGGACGCGCTGACCGTCTTGCACGTCCAGGACTACAACTCCGGACCGGTGATGGGCCTGGACAACCAGTACCACTTCATGGGCGGCGCGGACTTCCACATCGCGATGACCGACATGATCAAGGCGGGCTTCACCGTGTCCTCGACCGGTTTCCGGTTCCCGGGGCTGCGGGAGGACCAGATCGCGTTCGGCCTGCCTGCCGCGGTGAGCGCGGGCAACGGGCACACCGCGCCCGCCGCGGTGCATTCGGCGCTGAACTGCCTGGTGAAGAACTCCGGCTGCGGGTCGTATTCCTTGCGCGGCGGCGCTTCGCCGGCGTTGCGCGGACTGATGACGTGGTCGATCAACTGGGACCGGTACTACGGCTGGGAGTTCCAGAACGCCCACGAACCGTTCCTGAACGCCCTGCCCTGACGGCTCGCGGTCGCGAGTGAAGGCCCCTTCGCAAGTAGGTGACTACTTGCGCAGTACGTGTAGGGCCCCTTCCTGTACCTAGGCGTAAGGAAGGGGTCCTTCATGTACTCCGGCTTGCGGGTCTTCGGTGTCAGTGAGGGGGCGGAGGTGGTTGCGAAAGACACTTTCGCAACCTTCAACGTTGCGAAAGTGGCTTTCGCAACACGTCTTGACCCACCAGGCCCGGCAAGAACCACATCGGCGGCGTCGTGAAGGCCCCCTCGCAAGTAGGTGACTAGTTGCGAAGGCCCAGCTCGCGACGAAAGGAGCGGGCCCGCACCGTGCAGCATCGGTGCGGGCCCGCGGTTCAAGGGGACGTCAGAAGGCCGCGGTGATCCGCGTGAAGTCCCAGTCGTTCTGAGCGATGCCACTGCAGTTCTCGGCGACCCCGCCGTTCGGGCAGCCCCGGTCACGGTTGGTCGACCAGAACGCGAGCCTGGCGATCTTGTTCGTCTTGGACCAGTCGGTGATCCGGGTCCAGGTGTCGAGACTCGTCAGTTCCCGCTGGTCCGAAAGACCGTTCATCCCGCTGATGCCGAGGTGGCTGTACGCCGTGGCGTCGTTCCACCCGAAGGTCGACTTCAGCTTGTCGCGCAGGCCGTTCGCGGCCTTGATGGTGTTCCCGTACATGTCCGCGCCACCACCGAAGTCGAACGGCATGATCGTGTAGACGTCGATCCCGGCGTTCAGCGCCTTCGACTGGTCGATGAGCCGGTTGCCCCAGGAGTTCGGGCCGCTGGTCGTCGTGCCGAAGGTGAGGATGGTCTGGATACCGGGGTTGTTCGCCTTCACGATCTTCAGCGCGTTCAGGACGCGGTCCTGCACCACCGCGTTCTCGAACTCGTCGGTGTTCTCGATGTCGATGTCGATCGCCTTGAGCGCGTAGGCGTCGATCACCTTCTGGTAGGCCCCGGCGAGCGCTTCCGGCGTCGAGCAGTTCGGGCCGAGCTTGTTGCCGCTCCACCCGCCGAAGGAGGGCACGATCTGCCCGCCCGCGGCCTTGATCTGCGCGATCGCGTTCGCGTCGACGCCGCCCTGCAGCGGACGGCTGCCGTCCCAAGCGGGATTGCAGCCACCGGACGACAGGATGAACGCCATCGTGAACCACTTGATCCCGGTCGCGTTCATGACCGTCTGCGGGTTCGGCGGGCTGCCCCAGCCCATGTACAGATACGGCGCGCCACGGCCGCCGGGCGGCGGCGGGGTGCTCGTGGTCGTCGTCGGAGAGGTCGTGGTCGTGGTGGTCGGCGTGGTGGTCGGGCCACCGCCGCCCGGATCGCAGGAACCACCGTTGATCTTGCAGTTCGCCGGGGCGACGTAGCCCCCGGAGTACTTGACGTTGAAGCCGAAACTGGTGGAACCGCCGTTGGAAAGGTTGCCGTTCCAGGTGTTCTTGACGGTCACGTGCTGTCCGGAGACCGAGTGGCTGCCGTCCCACAGCGAAGCGATCGAGTGCCCCGCGGGGAGGTCGAATTCGACCGTCCAGGAGGGAAGGCCCGATCCGGAGTTGTTGCTGATCGTGTACTTGCCCTCCCAGCCGGAGCCCCAATCGGAACCCTTGCTGAAGGCGGCGCCGACGCCGCCGGCCGCGGAGGCCGGCGCGATCACGAGGACCGCGCCGGCCGTTGCGGCAGCGGCGGCCAGGCCGACGGCCTGGATCCAAGTCCGCTTGCCCACTGTCAGACTCCTCAGTTCAGACCGTTGCGCATGGCCGAGACGAGTTCGCCGTTGGAGGTGTCACCACTGAGTTCCCAGAAGAACGCGCCGCCGAGACCCTGGTTCTTGGTCCAGCCCATCTTTCCGTTGATGGTCGCGGGAGTGTCGTAGCTCCACCAGTTGTTGCCGCACTTCGCGTACGCGGTGCCCGCGATCGTGCCGGTCGACGGGCAGCTGTTCTTGAGGATCTTGTAGTCCTCGATGCCCGCCTCGTAGGTGCCCGGTGCCGCTCCGGTCGCGGTGCCGCCCGGCGCGTCCTGCGTGACACCGGTCCAGCCTCGGCCGTAGAAACCGATACCCAGCAACAGTTTGCTCGCCGGGACGCCCTTGGCCTTGAGCTTCTGGATGGCGTCGTCGGAGTTGAAGCCCTGCTGTGGGATCCCGGGGTACGAGGTCAGCGGCGAGTGCGGGGCCGTCGGACCCTGCGCCGCCCAAGCGCCGAAGAAGTCGTACGTCATGACGTTGTACCAGTCGAAGTACGCCGAGGCGGGGCCGTAGTCGGCGACGTCGAGCTTGCCGCCGCTGCTGGCGTCCGCGGTGATCGCGGCGGTGACCAGGAACGAGGAACCGAACTTGGTGCGCAGCGCCTGAGCCACGTTCTTGATCGCGGCGGGACCGCTGGTGTCACAGGTGAGACCGCAGGCGTTCGGGTACTCCCAGTCGATGTCGATGCCGTCGAAGACGTCGGCCCACCGCGGGTCCTTGATCAGCTTGTAGCAGGACTCCGCGAACGCGGCCGGGTTCTTCGAAGCCTGGCCGAAGCCGCCGGACCAGGTCCAGCCACCGAACGACCACAGCACCTTCAGGCCCGGGTACATCTTCTTGAGCTTGCGCAGCTGGTTGAAGTTACCGCGCAGCGAGCCCGCGTCCCACGAGTCCGCGACACCGTCCACACTGGACCCGGCGTCGTAGAACTTGTCGTAGTCGGCGTAGGTGTCGTCATTCGCCGAGCAGGAGCCGTTGGTGACGTTGCCGAACGCGTAGTTGATATGCGTCAGCTTCGCCGCGGAACCGGAAGTGTGAATGTTCTTCACGTGATAGTTGCGGCCGTAGACGCCCCACTGCACGAAGTAACCGAGGTTCTTCTTCGCGCCCGGGTTCGGGTTCGAAGTCGTGGTGGTCGGCGGGTTGCTCGTGCTGGTCGACGTCGGGGGATTGGACGTCGTGGTGGTCGGGGTGGTCGGCGTCGTGGTCGGGTTGCCGCCACCCGGGTCGCAGGAGCCGCCGTTGATCTTGCAGTTGGCGGGCGCGGTGTAGGCGCCGGAGTACTTGACGTTGAAGCCGAAGCTGGTGGAACCGCCGTTGGAAAGGTTGCCGTTCCAGGTGTTCTTGACGGTCACGTGCTGGCCGGAGACGGTGTAGCTGCCGTCCCACAGCGAGGCGATCGAGTGGCCGGCCGCGAGGTCGAACTCGAGGGTCCAGTTGGTCAGGCTCGATCCCGAGTTATTGGTGATCGTGTACTTGCCTTCCCAGCCGGAGCCCCAGTCCGAGCCCTTGGTCAGGGTGGCTCCGACGCCGCCGGCCGCGTTCGCCGGCACGGTCACCAAACCGACCGCCAGCGCCGCCACGGCCGTGAACAGGCCGACCAGATGCCATCTTTTTCTCGACATTTCACTCCTTACAACCCGGTGCAGGGAAATGATCTTGGAGATGATTTCGTCAAAGGGAAATCGGCGACATCGCGTTGCCGCGGCCGGAGCCGGGCAGGCGGGGATGCGTCTTCATCGACCACCTCCATGCGGAAACGCTTTGTTGCGGGAGACGGTACGTGGTCTGGACCAATATGGGAAGCGTCACTACGCAGAGTGGTGATTTTCCTGCGAACGGCCTAATACGTTCGACAGCGTTAACCGTTCACTGGTTCGGTGCCGGTCAGTGGCGGAATTCGTCCATTTCGCCGAGCCTGGCGATATTCGCGGATTCGTCGGGGTCGGGCAGGACGCCGGAAAGGAACACCTCGGTGATTTCGACGGCCACGTCGGGGGCCAGCCGCTTGAGACTCAGCGCCAGCACATTGGCGTCGTTCCACTTGCGCGCGCCGGCGGCGATCCAGGTGTCCCAGGCCAGTGCCGCGCGCACCCCGGGGACCTTGTTGGCCGCGATGGCCGTACCCGTCCCGGTCCAGCACATCACCACGCCGAAGTCGGCCTCGCCCGCCACGACCGCCCTGCCGACCGCCGCGCCGAGTTCCGGCCAGACGTCCGACGTCGCCGGGCGGAACACCTCGTGGCCCGCCTCGGCGAGGTACGCCTGGACGGCGTCCGTGGTGGCGTTGCTGTCGTCGGCGGCGAAGGCGATCCTCATGTCCGGATCGTAACGCCGCGTCGACGGGTGACGAACCGGAAGTCATGGGAGGATCGCGGCGTGGACTCGTCTGCGGAGGAGCGCCAGGTCCAGCGTGACCAGGAGATCGCACGGACCCGGATTCTCGACACCGCCGCCCGCCTCATCGGCGAGGCAGGTTTCGCCCGGCTCAAGATCGGCATGATCTGCGCCAGGACCGGCTACCCCAGCGGCGTCGTCTACCAGCTGTTCGGCTCGAAGGAGACGCTGGTCCAGCGGCTCGTCGAGTTCGCCGCGGAGAAGTTCGCCGACGTCTTCAGCGCCGCCGTCGCCACCCGGACCGGTGGGCTGACGCCCAGTCCGATGGACATGCTGCGCGCTCTGCTGGACATCTTCTTCGAGCTGCTCACCGACATGCCGCCGCTGAACCGGGCGTTCGTGGTGCTGTGGACGGACGCGACCGTCGGCGATCCCGCGGTGCGGTCGGCGATGACCGAGGCCGATCGCCGGTACCGGTTCGCCATCGCGCAGACCGTCGCCGCCGGGATCGCGGACGGCTCCATCGGCGGCGTCCGCGATCCGGACGCGTACGCGGCGGCGCTCGTGGGGCAGCTGCGCGGAATCGCCGTGGCGGCGATCATCGATCCCGGCGGCATCGATCTGCGCGCCGTCCGTGCGGAGATGGAGTACGCCGTGGACAGGCTCGCCTAAACCTTCGTCAGCGCGGCCGCGCCGAAGGAAACGCTGAACCGTTCGCACCAGATGGTCACGCTCGAATACCGCGCCAGATCGGTGCCGGCGGGCAGCGTGTAGTTCTGGCTTCCCTTGTTGCCCTTGAGTTTCCCGGCGCTCACATACGCGCCGTCGTCGAACACGAACCAGCCGTCCTTGCCGGGGATGACCGGCGCGTCGGTGAGCCAGACCCGCAGATCCGGCCCGTTGCTCGTGTCGAGGTTCTCCAGGCGCAGCACCAGTGATCCGTCGGCCGCGCGCAGGATCCGGACGTCGCCGCTGGTCGTGTGCTCGTGACTGATCAGTGCGCCGGTGGCCACGACCGCGGGCTCTTTCGGGGCGGGCGTGGCACTTCCGGTGGTCTGAGTCGTCGGCTGAACCGACGGCTGGGCCGCGACGGGCAGGGCCTCCTGGACCGTTTCGTTCACCCAGAGCTTCCATGGCTGGAACCAGTAGAGGCCCGCGGCCACCGCCGCCACCAGTCCGACCGCCACCACGGCGAGCACCCGCTTGCGTTTCATGGGGGACATTCAACCGCGCGAACCGTCCGGATCGCCCGGTTCGCCTGGTTACCGACTTCTTACGACGCCTATGGAGAGCGCTGCTCTCGTCGGGCTGGGCGGGGTCACGGCTGGGTTTCGGTGCCTTGACCCGGTTCACGCCGCTTGACACGATGCCGATCTGAAAAGGGCATATCGGACGGAGGCCCCTCGATGGGTTCGGCGATGTTTTCCATTCTCCTGCCGATAGCGCTGGCGCTGGTCATGTTCGGGCTGGGGCTGACCCTGACCGTCGGCGACTTCACGCGCGTGCTGAAGTACCCGAAGGCCGCCGTCATCGCGCTGGTGTGCCAGATGATCGTGCTGCCCGTGATCTGCGTCGGCCTCATCATGCTGTTCGGGCTCGGCGGGGTGCTCGCGGTCGGCATGATGCTGCTCGTCGCCTCGCCCGGTGGGACGTCGGCGAACCTGTTCAGTCACCTCGCCGGCGGCGACGTCGCCCTCAACGTCACACTCACGGCGATCAACTCCGTGCTGGCCGTGTTCACCCTGCCGCTGGTCGTCGGCCTGTCGATGGCCGAATTCCTCGACGGCAGTGCCTCCGTCGGGCTCCAGCCCGCGAAGTTCGTGCAGGTGTTCGCGATCGTGCTGATCCCGGTCGTGATCGGGATGGCGGTGCGGCACCGGTTCACCGACTGGGCGGAGCGGATGCGCAAACCGGTCAAGATCGGCTCCGCCGTGGTGCTCGTCCTGGTGATCGCGGCGGCGATCGCGCAGGAGTTCCGGACGCTGGTGGACAACATCTGGACACTCGGGCCGGTGGCGCTGGCGCTCTCCGTGCTGAGTCTCGCGATCGGGTACTACGTGCCGCGGCTGTTCCGGGTGGACCGCGGGCAGTCGATCGCGTCCGCCATGGAGATCGGTGTCCACAACGCCACCCTCGCCATCGCCGTGGCGATCTCCGTGCTCGGCGACAAGGCGATGGCCGTACCGGCCGGGATCTACGGTGTGCTCATGTTCCTGCCCGCCGGGATCGCGGCCTTCCTGTTGTCCCGCGGCAAAGTGAGCGCGCCGGTCTGAGTTAGGTTCGGGGCGTGCCTCGTTTCCCCATCGGCGACCTCCTCGACGTGAACGGTGTAGCCGTCCATGTCCGTCAGGACGGTGCCGGGCCGCCGATACTGTTGCTGCACGGGTACTGCGGGTCGGTGCACTGGTTCGACAGGCTCACCCTCGGCCTGGCCGCGCGACATCGGGTGATCAGGGTGGATCTGCTGGGACACGGATGCACCGGTGGTTCTTCGGGTTTCGACGCGGCGTCGCAGGCACGTATGGTGGCCGCCGTCCTCGACGTTCTGGGTGTCGAGGACGTTCTGGTCGCCGGACACTCCTACGGTGCGGATGTCGCCTTGGCGCTGGCCGCGATCTCTCCGCGAGTCGGTTCCTTGGTGTTGATCGGACAGGCGCCGGACTACAGCTACGCGTCCTTTCCGCCGGGCAGTTCGGTGTTGCTGCCGATGGTCAGTACTCTCGTGCGGCTCGTCGCCCATCGGCGGTGGACCCGGTTCGCGTCCCGGTTCCGGCGGGTGAGCTGGTTCGACGATCCCTTGCAGGACTTGGCCGATCACGCCGTCACCGCGCCGGCGATGGCCCGGGTGGTTCTCGCGGAACGCGCGCGCTCGCTGGCCGCTCGGCCTCTCGACGCGCAGGCGGCGACTTTGGCGTTGCCGTGCTTGGTGATTCTCGGACGACGGGACCGTTTTTACGACTGTGAAAAGACTTTCGCCCGGTACTCGGCGATCGGGGCTCGGGTGGAGGTCGTCGAGGGCGCCGGGCACTCGCCGTTCTTGGAGCGGCCGGGCGAGGTGGCTCGGCTGCTTCGTGAGTTCAGGGGGTCGTGAGTGGCGTTTCGGGTTCTAACCCGAAACGCCACTCACGACCACCTCGACTCAAGACCAGCGCACGCTCGCGTCACCGATCGCCTTGTCCAGGATCCCCAGCCCTTCCGCCAGTTCGTCCTCCGTCGCGGTCAACGGGGGAGCGATCCGGAAGACCCCGCCCATTCCCGGCAGCTGCACGATGTTCATGTGCAGTCCCAGTTCGAGACAGCGCCGCGTGACCAGTGCGCCCAGTTCGTCGGAGCTTTGCTTGGTGGCACGGTCCACGACGAGTTCCACGCCGACCAGCAGGCCGCGGCCGCGGATGTCGCCGACGACGGGGTGCCGGGTGGCGAGGTCGTCGAGTCCGCGGCGGAGGAAGGCGCCCAGTTCGGTGGCGCGTTCGTCGAGGCGGTCGCGGGTGAGGACGTCGAGCACGGTGTTCCCGACGGCCGCCACCAGCGGATCCGCGACGTGCGTGGTGAAGAACAGGTAGCCGCGGTCATGCGCTTCCTGCTCGATTTCCGCGCTCGTGATCACCGCCGCCAGCGGGAGTCCCGCGCCGAGCGTCTTGGACAGCGTGAGGATGTCGGGGACGACGCCGTCGCGCTCGAAGGCGTACCAGTTTCCCGTGCGGCACAAGCCGGTCTGTGCTTCGTCGAGGATCAGCAGCATCCCGCGTTCGCGACACTTCTCTTGCAGAGCGGCGAAATAGCCCACAGGCGGCTCGATGATGCCGCCCGAGCTGAGGATCGGTTCGACGACGCACGCCGCGAGGCTGCCGACGGACTGGGCGTCGATCATCTCGAATCCGAAGTCCAGTTGCCGCTTCCAGTCCAGTTCCCCGTCCGGGGTGAGGAAGTCCGGCCGATAGGAATTCGGCGCGGGGATGGCGAAGTTGCCGGGCGCGGACGGGCCGTAACCCTTGCGGCCCGCGCTGTAGGTCGCGCTCGCCGCCGCCTGCGTCATGCCGTGCCAGGACCTGGCGAAAGACACGATCTCGTGCTTGCCCGTCACCAGTTTGGCCATCCGGATCGCGGCCTCGTTCGACTCCGCCCCGGTGGTCAGCAGCAACGCCTTTTCCAGCGGTGACGGCAAAGTCTCGGCCAGCCGTCGCGCGAGGTCGACGACGGGGCGGCTCAGCATCCCGCTGAACAAGTGGTCGAGCGAGCCGATCTGCCGCCGCACGGTCTCGACGATCTCGGGATGCGAATGCCCGAGGATCGCGCTCATCTGCCCGGAGGTGAAGTCGAGGATCCGCCGCCCGGACTCGGTGAACAGGTAGCTCCCGGCGGCGTGGTCGATGATCTCGCGGGTGAAGTCGCCGGCCCCGGCGTAGCGCACGAGGTGCCGGTCGGCGTCGGCCCAGAAACGGTCGGCGGTGGACAGGTCGGTGTGGGGAGCAGCCATGTTCCGACGGTAAATCGGATCCGAGCGACACGTCCATCTCACGATTCCGGCTGTGCTGTTCGGCTGATCCGTACAACAATGGCGTCCATGCTCAACCCCTGGAGGCTCAGCCTGCTGAGCAGGCTGGACACGCTCGGCACCGTCCGCGCGGTCGCGAAGGCGGCCAACCTGAGCGCGTCGAGCGTGTCCCAGCAGCTCGCGGTCCTTGAGGCCGAAACACGTACCCAGCTGCTGGAACGCACCGGCCGCCGCGTCCGGCTGACCCCGGCAGGCCGGATGCTGGCCCGCCGCGCGAGGGAGATCCTCGACCACATGGACACCGTCGAGGCCGAGTTGCGCGGTCTCGGCGAGGGGCCGGCGGGGCTCGTCCGCCTCGGCGCCTTCCAGAGTTCGATCCACACCATCGCCGTCCCCGCGGTGAACCGGCTGGCGCGCTCGCATCCGCGCCTGCAGATCGAACTGCTCGAACTCGAACCGCACGTCAGCATGCCCGCGCTCCGCGTCGGTGACGCCGACGTCATCATCACCACCACGGACTTCGTCGAACAGCCGCTGGGTCCCGACATCGAGCTCGTGCCGCTCGCGACCGACCCGATCGTGCTCGTCGTCCCGACCGGGCATCCGGCGGCGGGTCGTGGCCCCGCCGACCTCGCCGCCTACGCGAGCGAGCCATGGGCGTTCGACATCCCCCGGTCGTACATGGCGAATCTCGCCACCCGGCTCTGCCGCGAAGCCGGTTTCGAGCCGCGCGTGATCGCCCGGTTCAGCAACTACATGATGACCTTGCAGCACGTCGAGGCCGGGCTTTCGATCGCTCTCCTGCCCGGCCTCGCCGTCGACCGGCGCTACCGCGTCGCCACCCGTGAGCTCGCGACACCGGTCGACCGCGCCATCACCGCGGCGATCAGGCGCGGGTCCGCGCCTCGCGCCGCTGTCGACCTGGTTCTCGAGGCGATCCGGAGTCATCCGGAGCTGCCGCTGTGAACCCGTGCCGCCGCGCCACCAGCACCACGGCGAGCGTCGGCACGAGCAGTACCAGGACACTCCACGGGAACGAACCGGCACCGAAGCCGTCGAGGAGGACGCCGCCGGCGATCCCGCCGCCCGCCATCGCCGCGTTCCACAGGGTGACCAGCATGGCCTGCGCGATGTCCGCCGCGCCGCCCTTGTCGCCCGCCTGTGCGGCCGCGGTCTGCAGCAGTGTCGGGATCCCGCCCCAGCCGAGTCCCCACAGTGCCACGGCGACGTAGACCAGCGCCGGACTTTCGCCCAGCAGAGCCAAAATCGTCGCCCCGAGCGCTACGAGAAGTGTGCTCGCGACGGTCAGCGGGCGCAGCCGCCGGTCGATCCCGACGCCGACGAACCAGATGCTGACCATCGACGCCAGCCCGAACACCAGCAGGATCCGATCCACCGAACCGCCCATCGACACGTGCTCGAGGAAGGTGGCGATGTAGGTGTAGAGGATGTTGTGCGCCAGCACGAACGTCAGCGTCACGAACAGGACCGCGGCCACGCCCGGCACGGCGAGGGTCTTGCGCACCGGGAGCCTGCCGCCCTTGGCCTGCCCGGGGAAATCGGGGACGGCCAGCGTGATCCAGCCGAGCAGGACGAGCGCGAGCGCCGACATGAGCGAGAACGTAACCTGCCAGCCGAGGAGGCCGCCAAGGAAGGTGCCGGCGGGGATGCCGAGAGAGAGTGCGAGCGGGATGCCGGTCATCACGATGGCGATCGCCTTGCCCCGCACCGGTTCCGGCGCCAGCCGACGGGCGTAACCCGTCAGCAGTGCCCACACCACGCCCGCCGCGATCCCGGCGACGAACCGCGCGCCGAGGGTCAGGGGGTAGTTCGTGGACAGTGCCGTGACGGTGTTGGCGACGGCGAAACCGGCCACGCCTGCCAGGAGCAAGCGTTTGCGGCGCCAGCCCGCGGTGGCGGCGGACAGGGGGATCGCGGTGAGCGCGGTGCCGATCGCGTACACCGTCACCAGCTGCCCTGTCGCCGCTTCGCCGACGCCGAGGCCGGCGCTCATCGCGGGCAGCACCCCCGCGGGCAGGGCTTCGGTGAGGACGGTGACGAACGCCGCCGTGGTCAGCGCGAGCAAGGCGCCGAGCGGGAGTTTCGGAGTCATGACCGTATGCTCGAACCATCACATAGATGTGAAGGTCAAGTCGGCCGGGGTGAGGTGGCGCACATGCGGATCGGGGAGCTGTCGGAGCGGACGGGGACGTCGCGCCGTCTGCTGCGGTACTACGAAGAGCAGGGTCTCATCATCTCGGAGCGGCAGGCCAACGGCTACCGCGACTACGGCGAGTCTTCGGTGGACCGGGTCATCCAGGTCCGCGGCCTGCTCGACGCCGGGCTGCCGACCAGGATCATCAAGCAGATCCTGCCGTGCCTGGACAAACCCCGGCAGATCTACTTCCCGGACGCGACCAGGGAGATGCTCGAGACCCTGGAGGCCGAACGCGACCGGATGACCCGGCGTGCCGAATGCCTGCTGCGCAACCGGGACGCCATCACCGAGTACCTCGACGCCGTCCGCGCCTACGACCCGGCGTCCTGAGCCGGAGGGACTTTCCCCGCACGGTCTTGACAGGGTGAGAAAGCGCTTTCAGGATGTGGGCAGGAAAGCGCTTTCAAAGGAGAACGGATGACCACGCGGAAACTCGGCGTCGTGATGAACGGCGTCACCGGGCGGATGGGCTATCGGCAGCACCTGGTGCGCTCGGTCCTGGCGATCAGGGAGGCCGGCGGGGTCGAGCTGGCCGACGGGTCGCGGGTCCAGCTGGAGCCGGTTTTGGTGGGGCGCAACGCGGACAAGCTCGAGGAGATCGCCACCAGGCACGGGCTCACCCGCTGGACCACCGACCTCGACGCCGCCCTCGGCGACGACGACCTCCCGCTCTACTTCGACGCGCAGCTGACCGCGGTCCGCGAGAAGTCGATCATCCGCGCCATCGACGCCGGCAAGCACATCTACACCGAGAAGCCGGTGGCCGAGTCGGTCGAAGGCGCGCTCGCGCTGGCACGGCACGCCGAGGCGGCCGGGGTCAAGAACGGCGTCGTCCACGACAAGCTGTACCTGCCCGGCCTGCTCAAGTTGAAGCGCCTGATCGACAGCGGTTTCTTCGGCCGGATCCTCTCCGTGCGCGGCGAGTTCGGCTACTGGGTCTTCGAGGGCGACTGGCAGGCGGCGCAGCGTCCCAGCTGGAACTACCGTGCCGAAGACGGCGGCGGCATCGTCGTCGACATGTTCTGCCACTGGAACTACGTGCTGGAGAACCTCTTCGGCGCCGTCAACGCCGTGACCGCGAAGGCCGTCACGCACATCCCGGAGCGCGTCGACGAGAAGGGCGACCGGTACGCCGCGACGGCCGACGACTCCGCGTACGCGATCTTCGAGCTCGAAGGCGGGATCATCGCCCAGCTCAACTCGTCCTGGTGCGTGCGGGTCCACCGCGACGAACTGGTCGAGTTCCAGGTCGACGGCACCAAGGGCAGCGCGGTCGCGGGCCTGCACAAATGCGTCATCCAGCCGAGGGAGGCCACCCCGAAGCCGGTGTGGAACCCGGACCTCGCCGAGACGCGGTCGTACCGTTCGCAGTGGCAGGAAGTGCCGGACAACGAGGACTTCGGCAACGGTTTCCGCGCGCAATGGGAGCAGTTCGTCCGCCACGTCGTGGACGACGCGCCGCACCCCTACGACTTCATGGCAGGGGTGCGCGGCATCCGGCTCGCTGAGGCCGGTCTGGAGTCGTCACGCGAGAACCGCCGGATCTCGCTGGGCTAGCGGCCGAAAACCGCGCCCGGGTCTTCGGCGATCAACACGGAGATCTCCCGGATCTTGCGGTTCGTGTGCTGTGACGCCTCGGTGAGCCAGCGGAAGGCTTCTTCGGCGTTCAGCTCCAGACGTGCCATCACGATGCCCTTCGCGGTGGCGATGGCGTCCCTGGTCTCCAGCGCGGCGACCAGGGTCTCCGCCTGTCGTTCGGCGGCGGCCCAGCGGGACGCGGTCAGGATGATCGCCGAGATCGCCGAGGTGAACATCGCGACCAGCGCCGCCTCGACCGGGTCGAAGGCGTTCTTCTGGAAACTCCAGACGTTGAGGGCGCCGGAGAGCGGCTCGTTTTCGCGCCGCCTGAAGTGGGATTCGTCGGGGACGAACAGCGGGCAGCTCAGCGAGGTCCGCACGCCGAGCTGTTCGGCGGCGGCCGCGAAATCCGGCCAGCGTCCGGCTGTCTCGTCGTCCAGCCGGGTCCTGACGATCGTGCCGCTCTCGGCGGCTTTCAGGCAGGGGCCTTCGTCCGCGCTGTACTGCGCCTTGTCCAGGGGCAGCAGTGATTGGTCGGTGGTGGCGACGGTGCTCGGTTCGTCGCCGGAGTACAGCGTGACCGTCGCCCCGTCCGCACCCGGCAGCAGGCCGGCCACCTTCTTCGCCACCCGTTCCAGCAACTCGTCGCGAGGCTCGTCGAGCCGCATCGACTCGGTGAGCTCCCGCAACGCCGAAGCGGTGTCGCGAAACTGATCCATCGTGGCCCTTCCCCTCGGGCGGCGGATTTCGCCGACCACCAGAACGTACTCGTTCCGGCTAGCCGGGCATTGGCCGATTCGGGCTAACCCGTGGCCGGTGACCCGCCGGTTCGCCTGTCATCAGACCCTCGCCGCGGGTGAGCCCGGACAGCCGCTGTTCGAACCGGGCGACCTCTCCCGTGGGCAGGACACCGGTCGCCCCGCGTCACCGAGCCGGTGACGGTGCCACCGTGTTCGACCAGCCGGGAGAGCGTCGCGATCACCGCATCGGCAGCGCCTCTTCCAGCACGAACGGGGTGATCTTGCGGAAGTCGCCCGCCGGTACGCAGGCGACACCGAGACGTTCGGCGAGATCGGTGAGAAGGCCCTCGTACCGGGCACCTGCCCTGTCGAGCTTGTTGGCGAAGATGTCGATCAGGTTGACGTGCAGCTCGCCGATGCGGAAGGCGGCCACTGCCGAGCGGATGGTGATGCCGCGGCTGCGTTCCAGCTCCAAACGTACGGCTCGGGGACTCGACAGCTCGGTGCACGCCGTTCTCCATCTTCTGAGGGAAACACCTGGTCAGGCCAGGCGTTGACTTGCGCCGCCCCATGGGCTGTAATTCTTGAACATTTCAGCGCAAGAACATGACAAGAGTCAGGAAGATTCCGCTCAGTCCCCTCCCGGAACAGAGGAATGTCATGAGAACGAAGCGCCTTCTGACGCACGCGGTGACGTTTGCCGCCCTGTCCCTCCTCCTCGCTCCACCTGCCGTCGCGGCGAACGGCGCTCCAGTGCCGGCCGCCGTCGTGACTCCCGCCGCCGCCGAAGCCGCCGACGCGACGTACACGGCCAGCAGCCAGCTGCCGGGCTATGCCGTGTCGAACGTCGGAGACGGCAACCAGGCCACCTACTGGGAAAGCAACAACAACCAGTTCCCGCAGTGGATCCAGGCCGACCTCGGCGCGGCGACGAACATCGCCCGGCTCGTGCTCAAACTGCCCTCCGGCTGGGAAGCCCGCACGCAGACCTTCGCTGTGCAGGGCAGCGCGAACGGTACGAGCTTCACCGACCTCGTGCCGTCGGCGGGCCACCGGTTCGACCCGGCGACCGGCAACACGGTCACCCTCGACGTCACCGGGAACACCCGCTTCGTGCGGCTGAACATCACCGCCAACACCGGATGGCCCGCCGCCCAGCTCTCGGAGTTCGAGGTGCACGGCCCGGCGGGCGGGGACACGCAACCGCCGTCCGCGCCGGGGAATCTCGCCTACACCGAGCCTTCGAGCGGCAAGATCCGGCTCACTTGGTCGGTATCGACGGACAACACCGGTGTCACGGGCTACGACGTCTACGCCAACGGGCAGCTTCGCGGTGCCGTCGCCGGTGACGTCCTGACCTACACCGACGACCAGCCGGACAGTGCGACGGTGGCGTACGCCGTGCGCGCTCGCGACGCGGCGGGCAACCAGTCGGCGAGCAGCGGCACCGTGACCAGGACCGGTACGCGGGCAGGGACGAATCTCGCGCTGGGCAAGCCGATCACGGCATCTTCGGTGCAGCACGGCTATGTCGCGGCCAACGCCAACGACGACTCCGTGACCACCTATTGGGAGGGCGCGGCGTACCCGAATCAGCTGACCGTGGCGCTCGGATCCAACGCCGACCTCGACCGCGTCGTGGTCAAGCTCGACCCGGATCCGGCCTGGGCTCAGCGCACGCAGACGATCGCCGTCGAAGGACGTGACCAGGGCGCGGCCGCGTTCACCACGCTGGTGCCCGCGCAGACGTACACCTTCACTCCTTCGAGCGGGAACACCGTGACGATCCCGGTCGGTGGCCGCGCCGCCGACATCCGCCTGCGAATCACCGCCAACTCCGGCGCCCCCGGCGGACAGGCCGCGGAATTCCAGGTCTTCGGCGTTCCCGCGCCGAACCCCGACCTGACGGTTTCGGGCGTGTCCTGGTCGCCGCGGAACCCGGTGGAGACCGACGCGATCACCGTGTCGGCGACCGTTCGCAACGCCGGGACCGCGCCCTCGGGGGCGACGGACGTGAACCTCTACCTGGGCACGACGAAGGTCGGCACCGCACCCGTCGGCGCTCTCGCGGGGGGAGCGTCGGCGACGGTGTCGGCGGACATCGGCGTCAGGGAGGCGGGCAGCCACCAGCTCACCGCGAAGGTGGACGAGGCCAACGCCGTCATCGAGCAGGACGAGAGCAACAACTCCTACACCGGTTCGGCGGCACTCGTCGTCAGCCCGGTGCAGAGCTCCGACCTCGTCGCGGCCACCGCTTGGTCGCCGAACAACCCGACGGTGGGTGACACCGTGACCTTCACCGCCACGGTGCGCAATCAGGGCACGGTCGCTTCGGCGGGCGGCGCCCACGGCGTCACGGTGACGATCACCGATCAGAACGGCACCGTCGTCAAGACGCTCACCGGCTCGTACACCGGCGCGATCGCCGCGGGGGCCACCGCGCCGCCGGTGAACGCCGGCACCTGGACCGCCGGAAACGGCCGGTACACGGTCAAAACGGTCGTCGCGAACGACACCAACGAGCTGCCCGCCAAACAGGGCAACAACACGAGCACGCAGGCGCTGTTCGTCGGCCGCGGCGCGAACCTGCCCTACGACATGTACGAAGCCGAGGACGGCGTGGTCGCGGGCGGCGCGTCCGTGATCGGCCCGAACCGCAAGATCGGTGATCTCGCGGGCGAGGCGTCGGGCCGCAAGGCCGTGACGCTGAACTCGACCGGCTCCTCGGTCGAGTTCACCACCCGCGCGGCCACGAACACCCTGGTGACCCGGTTCTCGATGCCGGACGCCGCGGGCGGCGGCGGGCAGAACTCGACGCTGAACGTCTACGTCGACGGCACGTTCCTGAAAGCCATCGACCTGACTTCGCGCCACGCCTGGCTTTACGGCCCCGAAGCGGGGCCGAACAACTCGCCGGGTTCCGGGCCCGCTCGCCACATCTACGACGAGGCCAGCATGCTGCTCGGCACCACGGTGCCCGCCGGGCACAGGATCAAGCTGCAGAAGGACGCCGGCAACGGCTTGAACTACGCGATCGACTTCGTGAACTTCGAGCTGGCCACCGCGGCCGCGAACCCCGACCCGGCACGCTACGCCGTCCCGGCCGGGTTCACGCAGCAGGACGTGCAGGCCGCGCTGGACAAGGTCCGCCAGGACCCGAACCTCACCGGCGTCTTCCTGCCGCCGGGGCAGTATCCGATGACCAGCAAGGTCACCGTGTACGGAAAGCCGGTCACGGTGCTCGGCGCCGGGCCCTGGTTCACGAGGTTCACCGCGCCCGCCGGGCAGGAGAACACCGACATCGGGTTCGACGCCCAGGCGAGCGCGAGCGGTTCGACGTTCGGCGGGTTCGCCGTGTTCGGGAACTACACCTCCCGCATCGACGGCCCCGGCAAGGTCTTCAACTTCACGAACGTCACGAACATGACCATCGACGACATCTGGGTGGAGCACCAGATGTGCCTGCTCTGGGCGACCAATGTGGACAACACGACGGTGAAGAACTCGCGCATCCGCGACATGTTCGCCGACGGCGTCAACTTCACCAACGGCAGCACGGGAAACCGGGTCACCAACAACGAGGCCCGCTCCACCGGCGACGACAGTTTCGCGCTGTTCGCCGCCACGGACCTCAACGCCGGCAACCAGTACGACAACGTGTTCGAGAACCTGACCGTGCTGCTTCCGTGGCGCGCGGCCGGGCTGGCGGTGTACGGCGGGTACAGCAACACCTTCCGCAACCTCTACATCGCGGACACGCTGACGTACTCGGGGATCACGATCAGCTCGCTCGACTTCGGCTACCCGTTCCTCGGGTTCGGCCCGCGGCCGACGACCGTCCAGAACGTCTCGCTGGTTCGCGCCGGCGGTCATTTCTGGGGACAGCAGACGTTCCCCGCGATCTGGATGTTCTCCGCGTCCAAGGAGTTCCGCGGTATCCGGGTGTCCGATGTGGACATCCAGAGCCCGACGTACAGCGGCATCATGTTCCAGACCAAGTACACCGGCAACCGGCCGGAGAACCCGGTCGAGGACACGGTGCTGACGAACGTGTCGATCACCGGCGCGCACCGCAGCGGTGACGAGTTCGACGCGAAGTCGGGGATCGGGATCTGGGTCAACGAACTGCCGGAACCGGGGCAGGGCCCGGCCGTCGGCTCGGCGACGTTCACGGGGCTCACCTTGAACGACAACGCCGAGGACATCAGGAACAAGACGAGCACGTTCACGATCAACCGCAACTGAGTGCCCGCCTCGGCCCGCGCTCAGGCGGACCGGCGTGTCGTGAAGGGCCCCTTTGAGACGATCATCGTCTCAAAGGGGCCCTTCACGACATCCCCACGGACCAGGGCCTGGCATCAACCGCAGCCGGAACCCACGTAGGTACCTGAGACACCCTCGGTTCTAACCGTCCTTACCCCTCACGAGGCAACGTTGCTGAAGTGCGGAATCCGTGCTTCACTCTTTGGCGTGCCCTACCGACGCACCCCGAAGACGCAGGCAAGACTGGACTCCCAGCGAGGGGAGATCCTGGTCGCGGCCATCGCGCTGCTGGCCGAGACCGGCTACGCGGGCTGCTCCATGGCCGCGGTCGCGGCGCGGGCGGGGGTCGGCACAGGCAGTGTGTATCGGCAGTTCCCGTCGAAGGCCGACCTCGTCGTCGAGGTCTTCCGCGAGGTGGTCTCCCGGGAAGTCGACGCCGTCGAAGCCGCCGCGTCCGAAGGCGACGTCCGGGAGCGGGTGGTCGCGGTGATCGAGACCTTCGCCGGTCGGGCGTTGAAGGCACCGAGGCTGGCGTACGCGTTGCTGGCCGAACCGGTCGACGCCGTGGTGGAGGCCGAACGGCTGGTCTTCCGCCGCGCGTTCCGCGAGGTCATCGCCAGGAACATCGCCGACGGCGTCCAAAAAGGACTGCTGCCGCCACAGGACGCGGAAGCGACCGCCGCGGCGCTCGTCGGCGCGGGCGCGGAAATGCTGGTCGGGCCGCTGGCCGGGGAAAGCGGACCGGACACGATCCCGCATCTGGTCACGTTCACCCTTCGGGCGCTGGGAGGCTCCGATGGAGCTTGAGACGCTCACTTACCGCGTCGAAGACCGGAAGGCCTATCTGACGTTGAACCGTCCCGAGCGGCTCAACGCGATCAACGACGTCATGCCCCGCGAGATCCGGCAAACCGTGGAGCGGGCGAACGAGGACGACGCGGTCCGCGTGATCGTGGTGCGCGGCGAAGGCCGGTCCTTCTGCGCCGGATACGACCTCAAACAGTTCGCGGAGGAAGACGCCGAAGGCCGCTGGAACCAGGGCCCGGCCTGGGATCCGGTCAAGGACTACCGGGTGATGAAGCGCAACACCGACGACTTCTTCAGCCTGTGGCGCTCGCTGAAGCCCACCATCTGCCAGGTGCAGGGACACGCGATCGCCGGCGGCAGCGACATCGCGCTGTCGTGCGACGTGCTGATCATGGCGGCCGACGCGCGTATCGGCTATCCGCCCGCACGGGTGTGGGGCTGCCCGACGACCGGGATGTGGGTCTACCGCGTCGGCACTCAGCGCGCGAAGCGGATGCTGCTCACCGGCGACACCATCGACGGCACCACCGCGGCGGAGTGGGGACTCGCGCTCGAGGCGGTGGAAGCCGGGCGGCTCGAAGCCGCCGTCGAGGAGCTGGCCGACCGGATGGCCGGCGTGCCGACGAACCAGCTGGTGATGCAGAAGCTGATGATCAACCAGGCCTACGACAACATGGGCCTCTCCGGCACGCAGACGCTCGCGACGCTTTTCGACGGCATCACCCGGCACACCCCGGAAGGCCGCTGGTTCCGCGAATTCGCCGAACGCGATGGTTTCCACGAGGCGGTGGCCTACCGCGATTCCGGACAGGTCATCCCGGACGGCGGCGGACCGCTGCCCGAGCACACGGATCCGAGGAGGTCGTCTTGACCGCGAACGCCGAAAGCGAACGTGTCGCCGAGCGCCTGCAGCGCTCCTCCGCACGGCTTTCCTACGACCCGGACGTCGACGTCGACTGGCTGGCACCCCTGGTCGATGGGGCGTACGGCAAGGCCCCGGAACGATGTTCCTTGTACGGCACCGAATTGTGGGAGCGTCTCGACGAAAGCCGGCGCGCCGAGCTGAGCCGTCAGGAGGCCGCGGCCGCCGCGGCGTCGGGTATCTGGTTCGAGCTGATCCTCATGCAGGGCCTCGTGCGGCACGTCTACAACAGCGATCCGACGACCCACAACGCCCAGTACGCGCTCACCGAGATCGCCGACGAATGCCGTCACAGCACCATGTTCGCCCGCTCGATCGAGAAGAGCGGCGGCGTCGTGCGGCGCCCGAGCCGCTCGGCGCACCGCGCGGGCAAGGTGTTCGGCGCGGTCTGCGGTCCGGCGCTGCTGTTCGCCGGCGCCATCTACGTCGAAGAACTCGCCGACGGCATGCAGCGCGAGATGATGCGTGACTCCAGCCTGCAACCGATGATCCGGATGATCTCCCGGATCCACGTCATCGAAGAGGCACGCCACATCAGCTTCGCGAAGGACGAATTGGGCCGGGCCTGGGCAAGGCACGGCCGCGTCGGCCGCGAACTGATCCGCTGGGCGATCGCCGGCATGGCCTACGTCGCGACTTCGGAGCTGCTGCACCCCAAGGCATACACCGCTGTCGGACTCGACCCCCGCGAAGCCCGCCAGGTCGCCGCCGCGAATCCGCACTGGCGTCGGACCAAGGCGTCGTGGGCGGCCAAGGCCGTCGAACACTTCACCGAGATCGGCCTCATCGGGGGCCCGAGCCGCCGGCTCTGGCGCCGCGCCGGCGTCCTCGACTGAACAAGGAAGGCAACTCCATGTCCTCACGCACCGGCCAGGTCCTCGGCCTCGGCATCGCCGCGACCGGTCTCGCCCACTTCGCCGCTCCGGCGGCCTTCGAACCCGTCACGCGGATGGCCTTCGCCGACGACGTCCGCAACTGGACCTATCGCAACGGCGCCACCGAAGTCGCCATCGGCCTGGCGATCGCGGCCCGCCCCACCCGGAAGGCCGGGTTCGCCGGGCTGGCCGTCTACGCCGGTTGGCTGGCGAAGCGAGTCCTCGCCCGGCGCTGACGTGCCGGGATGAAGCCACCGTCACTGGCGGTATCCGTTCTGGGTGGACGATCAACGTCGCTGGCCCGGTATGACTTTTACCCCAGTCGTACGCATATTCCGGGGTGGTGCTCGATCTGGTGACCGTGCACGGCGAACCTCAGGGTGTTTCCGTCGCTCGCCCATGGCCAGCGCCGAAGCGACAGCGAACCAGGCCGGGGCGGCCCGAGGTCTGTGTCTCATCCGTCCTGAAGGGCAATTGACGGGGCTCCTGGAGGAGGCTGCGGCCGCGTTGCTGACGGCACCATCGACGGGGATGAACGAGCACTCTCGTCGGGAAGTGATCAGCCATCGGTGGGGCTGCCTCTTCAGAGGCGTTCGATGCGGTCGGCCTGCGGGCCCCGGTCGCTGTGACGCACCGCGTACCGGACCCGGTCACCCTTCTGCAGCGGCTCCGATCCCATGATCACGGACGCGTGGGCGAAGAGATCGTCGCCGCCTGCGTCCGGGGTGATGAAGCCGAAGCCGCGGTCGCTGTCGTAGCGCGCGACGACGCCCTCGCCGCCTCGTACGGGCACGTCCCGCGCCGCCGGCCCTGCGGCCGCGGCAGGTGCCGACCGCTGCGGCGCCGTCTGGGGCTCGGTGCCCCGGACCAGGTGCACGTCGCGGGCCTGCGGGCCCTTGTCTCCACTGGCCACCTCGTAGGCGACGCGGTCGCCCTCCGCGAGCCACGTCAGCCCCTCGGCCAGGGCCCGGGCGTGAACGAAGACGTCCCCGGCGCCGGAGTCGGGGTTGATGAAGCCGAAGCCCTTGTCCTCGTCGTACCAGGCCACCGTGCCGTCGGCACCGTCCGCGATACCAGCCGCAGCGGGTGAGCCGGCCCCTGCTCCCAGCGGGATCACGTGCTCGGCCTGCGGGCCGCGCTCGCCTTCGACGATCAGGAAGGCCACCCGCTGTCCCTCGGTGACCACGCCGCCGGTCACGATGGCGGAGCTGTGCACGAAGATGTCGGCGCCGCCGCCGTCCGGCGACGCGAAGCCGTACCCCTTGCCCGGCTCGTACCAGTTGACGGTGCCGAGCAGGCCCACGACGCTGCCGGTGGCCGCATCGGCGGTGACGCGAACGCGCAGCGCCTGGGGCCCGCGGTCGTTCTCGCCGACCTCGAACACGACGGCCTGACCCTCGCGGAGCACTTTCGCGCCGCCGTCCCCGACGATCTCGGAGGCGTGCACGAACACGTCCGGCGAGCCGTCCTCGGGCGCGAGGAAGCCGAAACCCCGTTCGGCGTCGAACCAACGGACGGTCCCTTGCGGCATAAAAGGCTCCAGGTCGAGAGGGCGGGCACTGGCCCCCAGTCTCCCTGACAGACCTCCGGTCCGTCGGGCCGGGCCCACAGGCGGGCGGTGCGGAGCCAGGGGCGGGCCGTTGGTTCACCTAGCGACACGCCGAGTTTGAGACCTGGTCTAAGTCGCCGCACGCCAGATGGGCGTTACCAAGATCCCGCAAGGCTCCAATGTCTGCCGAACCCGCGCCGGGCCCATGGCGCGACTCCGATACTTTTGCCGTTCGCAGGGGAACTACAGCGCTACACGGCCCTTAACGAGACCTCCGGAGAGTGGTTATCGGCCGGTCCACGCACGCTGACGGGACGTGCCCAGCCCACACCTCCTGGCTTCTTCGTCCCAGACCTCGGCGCTAGTGGCTCTCGTCGCGCGGTCGGAGCGCGTACCCCGGAACCCACTGACCTGCCCTCGCGCCGCCGCGCCCCTCATTGATCATGAACTGAACCCAGCCGAACCAGTAGCCGGTCGTGCTGACCTTCCACATCGAGAGTTCGCCGCGGACCTCCGCCTGGAGTCTGACGTGGAGCTATCGAACAAAGGTTCGATTATGCATGACCTCGAGGTGCTCGCAACCCTGTCCGGTGTGCCATGTACGCCCCCATGCGTTGCATCGCCGCCGGATGCCCCGACGGCGGTGTGGTGCTCGACCCGTTCAGTGGCGCCGCCACCACCGGTCTGGCCGCGAGGAAGCTCGGACGGAATTACATCGGTATCGACCTCAACCCGGATTTTCACGACATCGGCCTCCGCCGGCTCGGCCTGACGGCCGGTGAAGATGAGGTCGCGGCATGACGGACCCGCATCCGACCAGTCAGGGGCGACACAGCCCTGCCGCCTTCGCTGATGGGACCGGGATCGTGTTCGGCTGTGCCTGGGGGACGCTCGGGAAGTCCTTGCCGCCATGCCCGCGGAGTCGGTGGATTGCGTGGTGACGTCTCCACCGTATTGGGGTTTGCGCGACTACCGGGTCAACGGTCAGCACGGCGCGGAGCCCACGATCGAACAGTACGTCGAGCGGCTCGCCGATGTCTTCGACGAAGTCCGGCGGGTGCTGACACCGGTGGGGACGGCATGGCTGAATCCCGGCGACAGCTTCGGTGGCTCGTGGGGGAACTACGTCGCCCGCGGGTCCGTTGCCCGGACGGCGTCAGTCCGCTCGGCGCAGGCATACGGAGTGCACCGGCCGCCCCAGTCGAGGTATCGCGCGAAGGATCTGATCGGGGTCCCGTGGCGTGTCGCGTTCGCCTTGCAGGACCGGGGCTGGGTGTTGCGGAACGCGGTGGTGTGGGCGAAGACCAACGGGCGTCCGGAGAGCGTCCGCGACCGCCTGTCCCAGCGCTACGAGTCGGTCTTCCTCTTCGCCCGAGACGATGAGCACTGGTTCCGCGGCGTCGATGCCGCAGGAGTTGAGTCGGACGTCTGGACGGTCGCGGCGGACCGCGGCCGCACGGGGCATCGCGCGGCGGGAACCGTGGAGATCGCCCGCCGCTGTGTGCGGCTCGGATGCCCGGATGGCAGCGTCGTGCTCGATCCCTTCTCCGGCAGCGGAACGACCGGCATTGCCGCGCTCGCACAGGGCTGCTCGTTTATCGGGATTGATCTGGCTCCCGAGTGCCATGCCCTGGCCCGGCGCCGGCTCGGCGGCTTCCTGGAGGAGTCGTGAACCCGGATGCCGAAAGGTTCACGACGTTGACCTTGGACGAGGTCGCGGCGCTGCCCGCTGTTGTCGATTTGATGACTGCCGCACGTGCGTTGGGGATCGGCCGGACCACGGCCTACGGCCTGGCCCGCAACGATGACTTTCCCTGCCCGCTGTTGCGCGTCGGTGGTGAGTACCGCGTACCCACCACCGGGCTCCTGCGCGCGCTGGGTGTTGATCCATCCATCAGGTGAATTCGTCACTTCTCGGGCTTCCCCGAGCGGCGTGGTCAGCGCGAGCATCGTGTGAACCCGCTGATTCAACCGAACAGAAAGGAGGACGACCGGTGGCACAGATACCGATGGGGTCGGTCTTCAAGCGTTGTTCCTGCCGGGACAACAACAATCGCGAGCTGGGCAGCAATTGTCCCAAGCTGACCCAGCACCGTCACGGCCAGTGGTGCTGGCGGATCGAGCTACCCGCCGATACCAAGGGCACACGGCGTCCCCGCCGCCGAAGTGGCTTCGAGTCGGCGGCCAAGGCACAAGAGGAACTTGACCATGTCCGGGATCTGCTCGCGATCGCCGAGGACGACGACGAGGACACGCGACGGAAGATCGGTGACGTGATCGCCACCGTGGTCGCGAAGAAGTAGAAGTTGCCGGAGGTGGACGACGTCCGGCGACGTGTTCACGGCGTTTCTCGCCTTGAAGAAGAAAAGTCGAAGCCGCAACACCTACCGGTCGTATGAGTCGCATGTCCGGCTCTACCTGCGACCGCACCTCGGCCATATCCGTAGAGACAAGCTCGGCGTGCCTCACTTGGAGAGCATGTTCGACGCGATCGTGGAGCACAACGACCGCATCGCCGAGTACCGGAACAGCGGTGATCCGCTGAAGATCGCGGCGGTGAAATGGCAACGTCCGGTCGGGCCGACGTCGATCCGACGAATCCGGGAGACGCTGCGCGCGGTACTCACCCCGCAGTGAAACAAGGCTTGCTGGCGGTGAACGTGGCATCGCTGGTCGAGTTGCCTCCGGCGAACCGGCCAACGCCGAAGGTGTGGACGGCAGAGCGCGTGCTGCGCTGGCAGCTCACGGGAGAGACCCCGTCGCCGGTGATGGTGTGGACACCGGAGCAGACCGGCCAGTTTCTCGACGCCGCGGTGAACGACCCGCTGTATCCGCTTTTCCACCTGATCGCTCATGTCGGACTCCGGCGGGGGGAGGCCTGCGGACAACGCCGGGCGGACACCTATCTGGATGCGGCGACGTTGGAAGTGGCGAACCAGATCGTGCAGTACGGGTGGGAGACCGGCCAGTCAGCGCCGAAGACCAACTCCTCGGAAGGCCTCGTCGCACTCGACGCGAACACCGTCCTCCTCCTGCGTCAGCACATTGCGTGCCAGGACGCGGACAAGGCTCGTCTCGGTAGCGCGTGGGTCGACAGCGGTTTGCTGTTCACTCAGCCGGACGGGAGCCCTCTGCATCCAGCAGATGTCACCGAGCGGTTCTACGAGATCGTTCGCCGAGCCGGGTTGCCGCCCATCCGTCTGCACGACCTTCGGCACGGCGCTGCCACGCTCGCCCTCGCCGCTGGTGCCGATATGAAGGTCGTGCAGGCCATGCTCCGGCACTCCTCGATCACCGTGACCATGGACACGTACACCACGGTTCTGCCGGAGATCGCACTCGCAGCGGCCGAGGCCGCGGCCAAACTCATCCCCAGGAACCCCGCCCGACAGCTCGGGCTCGTCTCGGGCGCGGATGAGACCACAATGGACAGTAAGGAAGTGGAAGAAATGCGTCCGCATAGCACAAAGCCCCACGTTATCGAATCCGAAAACGTGGGGCTTGAGTGTGCGCCATCAGGGACTCGAACCCCGAACCCGCTGGTTAAGAGCCAGCTGCTCTGCCAATTGAGCTAATGGCGCCTGCTTGTCCGCCGCTTTGGTGTTCCCCTCGGCGACGTGGAAAACATTAACACAGGGTTGCTGGGGCCCGTTTCAGGGGGGTCCCCTTGCGACGGGCCGGGACGTATTCGGCCATCCGGCCGCGGGCGTTGCGGCCGGTCAGGCAGACTATAGCCAGACGTTGGGGTTGGTACCACGCGAAACGGGCGGTGTGCATGAGGGTCTGGGGAGCGACGGGGCGGTCGCGGGTGGCTGTGGTGGCTTTGGTGGCCGGGTTCACACTGGCTGCCTGCAGCAGTACACCGTCGGGTGAATCGCCGTCTCAGGGTGGTGCTCCCGGCGGCTCGCAGCAGAGCGGAGCGCCCGCGCCGGAGCCGAAGCCCGCCGTGGTGACGCTGACGCCGGCGCAGGGCGCGGCGAACGTGGCGCCCGGTGAGCCGGTCATGGTGACCGTCGCCGACGGCAAGGTGGGCGAGGTCAAACTGACCGGCGCCGACGGCAAGGTCGTCGCGGGCAAGCCGAAGGAAGACGGTTCGGGCTGGGAGTCGGCGGAGCCGCTCGGCTACGGCAAGACCTACACCGTCACCGCGGCCGCGACCGGGACCGACGGCAAGCCGGTCACCTCCACCTCGACGTTCTCCACGGCCAAGCCGGGCCGTCAGATCGGTGTCTCGATCAACCTGGTCGAAGGCGAGACCGTCGGGGTCGGGCTGCCGTTGATCTTCACCTTCACCGCCAACGTGCCGGACAAGGCGGCGGCCGAGAAGGCGCTGAAGATCGTCACCGAGCCGCAGGCCGAGGGCGCGTTCCACTGGTTCGGCGAGAAGACCGTGATGTGGCGGCCCAAGGAGTACTTCAAGGCGGGCACGAAGATCTCGGTCAACGCGGCGATCTACGGCAAGAACCTCGGCAACAACACCTTCGGCCGCGAGGACAAGCCTGCCAAGGTGGTCGTCGGCGACAAGCTGGTCGCGACCGCGGACGGCGGCACCCACCAGATGAAGGTCGTGGTGAACGACCAAGAGGTCAAGCAGATGCCGATCTCGATGGGCAAGCCGTCGAGCAGCACCCCGGCCGGGACCTACACGGTGATGAGCGAGCACACCGGGTACACGATGGACTCGAGCACCTACGGCGTGCCGACGGACAGCAAGGCCGGCTACCGGACGTTCGTGAAATACGCGGTGCGGATGTCGAACAGCGGCATCTTCTACCACTCGGCGCCGTGGTCGGTCGGTTCACAGGGCAAGCGGAACGTGAGCCACGGCTGCATCAACCTGTCGACCGAGAACGCGCAGTGGCTGATGGAAACTTCGAAGAAGGGTGACATCATCACCGTCACCAACTCTGGCCCGCAGGTGCTGGAGCCGACCGACGGCTGGTCGGTGTGGCAGATGTCCTGGGACGACTGGAAGACCGGCGGCGACCGGAACTGACCCGTTGTCATGAGGGGTCCTGTCAGGACGGAATCAGTCCTGACAGGACCCCTCATGGCGTTCCGGGCGGCAGAGTGCCGTAGAAGTGCTCCCATTGCGTCTCTCCGCTGGTCTTGTAGCGGCACTTCTGAGTGCTGGTGTCCCAGATCTTCTCTGGATCGCGTCGGCACTTCTGGTACTCGAGGTCGGCGAGGTACTTCTGAGACTGGGCCTTCGTGCAGTTCGGGTAGCCGGGTTCGCAGCGCCACGGTGACTTCTTGGCCGATGTGGCCGTCTTCGTCGGCTTGGGCGGGCTCACCGTCAAGGTCACCGGCGGCGGCACCGATGTGAACGGTGTCGCGGTCACGGTCGTGACCAGGGCCGGCGTCGTCGACGGTGCGGGTACTTGGTTCGGTGGAGTGGCCGTGCAGGCTCCGGCCGTCGCCAAAAGTCCCGAGATCATCAAGACCGGCCATCGTCTCATGGCATCCTCCGCGCGAGTTCCTTCCTGAACTCGCGTGAGGGCCACGCCGTGTTACCGAACCCAAGAAAAAGCGAAACCCCAGCCTGGCGGAAGAATCGGCCAAACTGGGGTGATGGGGTGAGCGACGGGTTTCGAACCCGCGACCTCCTGGACCACAACCAGGTGCTCTACCAGCTGAGCTACGCCCACCATCACCGGGCTCGGGAAGCTTCCCCATCACCTCGGCCGCACTATATTAGCGTGCCGGTTTCCGGGGCTCGCAACGGGTTACCGTTGGTGGCGTTCCTGCACTTCAGCGGCTGCGGCCTTGGCCTGTTCGGTGGTCGGGCCGGGCTGCGGGACGAAGGCGGCGCGACGGTAGTAGTCGAGCTCCCAGATGGATTCCTTGATGTCGGCGAGCGCCCGGTGCGCGAGGCCCTTCTCGGGCTTGGCGTAGTAGATCCGCGGGTACCAGCGCCGGACGAGTTCCTTCACCGAGGAGACGTCGACCATGCGGTAGTGCAGGTGCGCGTCGAGAAGGGGCATGTCGCGGGTGATGAAACCGCGGTCGGTGGCGATGGAGTTGCCGGCGAGCGGGGCGACGTTGGCCTCGGGCACGTGTGCGCGGATGTACTCGAGGACGCGCTGCTCGGCTTCTTCCATGGTGACCGTGGAGCGCCGGACCTCCTCGGTGAGACCGGAGCGGGCGTGCATTTCGCGGACGACCTCCGGCATGCCGTCGAGGGCTTCGTCGTCGGCGTGGATGACGATGTCGACGCCTTCGCCGAGGACGTTGAGCTCGGCATCGGTCACCAGCGCGGCTATTTCGATCAACGCGTCCTTGCCGAGGTCGAGCCCCGTCATCTCGCAGTCGATCCAGACTAGGCGGTCGTTCACCCCGGAACCCTAACCCGACCCGGGGATTCGTGGTGCGCGACGTGCGGGTTCGGCGCGTTGCTGGCACCGTGTGCATCCTCAGGTGAGTCATGTCACAGACCAGGGGAGCGACAGTGGCCGAACAGGGTCCAGCCCAGGAGATCGCGCAGGGGTACGTCAGCGAGGGTCCGGCGGTCGAACTCGGCGCCGTCGTGATCGACGGCAAGGCCGACGCCGGAGCCGCGGTCCGGCTGCCGCTGGCGACGCTGAACCGGCACGGGCTGGTCGCCGGCGCGACCGGTACCGGCAAGACGAAGACCTTGCAGCTGATCGCCGAACAGTTGTCGGCCGCGGGTGTGCCGGTGGTGCTGGCGGACGTGAAGGGCGACCTGTCGGGGCTCGCCGCGCAGGGCGAGAGCAACGACAAGGTCGCCAAACGCGCGGAGGAACTGGGTGATTCCTGGGAGCCCGCGGCGTTCCCCGTTCAGTTCCTGTCGCTGGGCACCGGCGGCAAGGGGTCGCCGATCCGGGCGACGATCACGAGTTTCGGCCCGATCCTGCTGTCGAAGGTGCTGGGGCTCAACGAAACCCAGGAGTCGACGCTCGGCCTGATCTTCCACTGGGCCGATCAGCGCGGGTTGGCGCTCCTGGACACGAAGGACCTCCGCTCGGTCATCACGCACCTCACGAGTGACGAGGGCAAGGAGGACCTCAAGGGCATCGGCGGCGTCTCGGCCGCGACGGCCGGGGTGATCCTCCGGTCGCTGTCCAATCTGGAGGCTCAGGGCGGCGAGGACTTCTTCGGCGAGCCCGAGCTGGACGTCCATGATCTGATGCGCGAGGTCGACGGCAAGGCGATGGTGACCTTGCTGGAGCTGGACAACCTCCAGGCGAAGCCCGCGCTGTTCTCGACGTTCCTCATGTGGCTGCTTGCCGAGCTGTTCGAGGAGTTGCCCGAAGAGGGCGACCTCGACAAGCCGAAGCTGGTGTTCTTCTTCGACGAGGCGCACCTGTTGTTCAACGACGCGTCGAAGGCGTTCCTGGAACGCATCGAGCAGACCGTGAAGCTGATCCGCTCGAAGGGGGTCGGCGTGTTCTTCTGCACGCAGCTCCCGACGGACATCCCGAACAACGTCCTGTCCCAGCTGGGCGCGCGGGTGCAGCACGCGTTGCGCGCGTTCACGCCCGAGGACCAGGCGGCGCTGACGAAGACCGTGAAGACGTACCCGAAGACGAAGCACTACGAACTGGACTCGGCGTTGACGTCGCTCGGTATCGGCGAAGCGATCGTCACCGTGCTTTCCGAGCGGGGCGCGCCGACGCCGGTCGCGTGGACCCGGCTGCGCGCGCCGCGGTCGAAGATGGGGTCCATCGGGGCCGAGGCCATCGCCACGGCGACGACGTCTTCGGATCTGCACGCGAAGTACGCCGAGACGATCGACCGTGAGTCGGCTTACGAGAAGCTCGCCGCGAAGGTGGCCGTGCCGCCTGCCGGTGAGGCTCCCGTGGAAGCGATCCCAGCGCCGAAACAGGAGAAGGAGGGCCCGGGCATGGTCGAGCAGGCGATGAAGAATCCGGCGGTGAAGTCGTTCTTCCGCTCGGCGGCGAGCGCGCTCGGGCGGGAGATCACCCGCGGCTTGTTCGGGAACCGGAGGCGATGAGGAATACCTGACGTGATCTGTCAGGTATGTCCGGCAGGCTGGGCGGCATGACCAACACCGCGACAGCGTCGTTCACTGTGGACGGCTGGGAGCCGCAAGCCACCGATAAGCCCGAAAGCACCGAGTTCTCCCGGGTGTCGCTGACCAAGACGTTCACCGGTGACGTCGAGGGGACCAGCGCCGTGGAGATGCTGACGGCGGTGAACGGGACGTCGTCGGCGTACGTCGCCTTCGAGCGGCTGGCCGTCACCGTCGACGGGCGTAAAGGTGGCTTCGTCCTGCATCACTCGGCGGGGGAGAACGGCCATCACCTGATCGTCCTGCCGGGCTCCGGTCACGGTGAACTGGCCGGCCTCACCGGAACGGCGGAGATCGTCAAGGACGACGAGGGCAACCACACGTTCACCCTCACCTACGAACTCTGAACGCGTGTGAAGGACTCCTCCCCGAAGGAGTCCTTCACACGCTCACCGTCTGGGCCGCCCCCTGACGCGGTCCAGACGCCCGGGTCAGCCGACGATCTGATCGACGATCTTCTTCGCGTCGTTGATGGGGATCGCGAAGCCGATGCCGATGCTGCCGGTCGATGCCGGGTTGTACAGCGCCGAGTTGATGCCGATGACGTTCCCCTGCGCGTCCACCAGCGCCCCGCCCGAGTTGCCCTGGTTGATCGGGGCGTCGGTCTGGATCGCGGTGTAGCTCGGCCCGGCTTCGTTCGTGGTCCTGCTGTAGGGCGAGCGCCGCTCCTGGCCACTGCTCAACTCGTCGAGCTTGCGGTTCAGCGCGCTCACGATCCCGGTGGTCACGGTGTTCTGCAACCCGCCGGGCGAGCCGATCGCGACGACCTGCTGGCCGACGGAGAGCTTGCTCGAATCGCCGAGCGAAGCCGGCGTCAGGCCGCTCGCGTCCTTCGCCTGGAGCACGGCGATATCGGCCTTCGTGTCGGCGCCGACCACGCTCGCCTTGTACTGCTTGCCGTCCGACAGCGTCACGGTCACGTCGCCCTGGGCGTCGGCGACCACGTGGGCGTTGGTGAGGATGCGCCCGTCCGCCGTCAGGGTGACGCCGGAGCCGACGGCCTCACCCTGCGCGGTGGTCACGTTCACCTGGACGACGCTCGGGGTCACCTTCGCGGCGACGCCGCTGACGTCACCCGAAGTGTTGTTCCCGACCAGTTGCCCGTTGGCGACCGCGGACGAACCCGTGCCCGACGCCGACGACGTGGAGCCGAGGCCCACGATCGCCGCTCCACCGACCCCGCCGAAGAGTGCGGCGGCGAGCGCCGTCGCGGTGACGAGGACGGCGACCCGGCCGCCCTTCTTGCGAGGCGCCGGAGCCGGGGGAGGCTGCGGAGTGAAGAGCGGATTCGGCGCGGCCTGCCAAGGGGTGTAGCCGGGGTACTGCTGCTGGTGCGGCGGCTGGGGCCCACCGGTGGAGGCGGGGCCGGGCCGACTCTCGTTCTCGGTCATGGAACAAGATTCGCGCCCGTACTTGTGAGCCGCCTGTGGAAATCCCCAGGGCTTTCCTGAGAAGAATCAGCTGAGAGATCTCAGCGGTCAGTCGAAGAACGCCGGGACGTCCAACGCTCCGCCCGATGCCTCGAACTCCTCGTGCACCGCGGCGCGGAGTTTCGCGTCGGCCAGGTAGTCGACGGCGGTCAGCGCCAGCCCCAGCGCGCCGTCGACGACCGCGCGATCGCCGTCCGGCGAACCGGCCGCGGCCGCGAACTCCTTGGTGTGCAAGGCGGTCGTCGGTCCGGCGATGGCGATCATCGGGTGGATCGCAGGCATCCGGTAGGAGAGGTTGCCGAGATCGGTCGAGCCGGTGAGGAATTCGGGCACGATCCCCGGCGGCAGCGGTTTGCGGCCGGCGTCGACCTGATGCACCGACCAGCGTCCGGCGAGGGTGGTGTTGAACCGGATCGGCAGGTACGCGGGCTGGTCGTCCCACTTCAGCTCGACGCCACAGCCGGTCATCTCCGCCGCGCCGCGCGCGATCGCCGAAACCCGCTCGGCGAGGTCGCGCAGCGTGTCCGGCTGCGCGGAGCGGAGGTAGAACAGCAGCGCCGCTCGTTCAGGGACGACGTTCGGCCGCGCGCCACCGTCGGTGAAGACGCCGTGGACGCGGTCGCTGGAGGGCAAGTGCTGCCGAAGCGCCGCGACGCCCTGATAGGCGGCGACGGCGGCGTCGAGCGCGTTGCGTCCCATGAACGGCTGAGCCGAGGCGTGCGCGCCGACCCCGTGGAACACCATTTCCAGCTGTCGCCTGCCGAGGAACGGGTGCATGGCGATGTCGTGACTGAACGGATGCAGCATGACCACGGCGTCGACGTCGTCGAAAACGCCCGCGCGGGCCATCGTCTCCTTGCCGCCACCGCCTTCCTCCGCCGGCGTGCCGATCAGCGAGACCCGGCCGCCCAGCCGTTCGGCGACCGCCGCCGCGCCGAGGAAGCCGCCCGCGCCAGCGGTGCAGATGACGTTGTGCCCGCAGCCGTGGCCGAGCCCGGGAAGGGCGTCGTACTCGGAGAGGACGGCGATGTGCGGACCGCTGCCGGAGGTGGTCGCGACCAAGGCGGTGTCCAGCCCGCCCGCGCCGATCGTCACCTCGTGACCGTGCCGCTGGAGCAGGTCCGCGAGTGCCCGGACCGAGCGGTGCTCGGCGAAACCCTCTTCGGGATGAGCGTGCAGGTCTTGACTCAGCTCCACCAGTTCCGGCGTCAGCGCGCGGATCTCGGTGCTGACGGCGTCTCGCGTGGCGGCGTCCGCGCCGTCGTGGGGCGAGCCGAGGGGTTCGGCCGCGGCGACGGCGCCCGCGGTCGCTTCGACCAGCGAACGGAGGTAGCCGTCGTCGGGGGGAATCGGCGAAGCGTGCTCAGAGCGGATCATTTCCGGATGTTAACTCCTCGCTCCGCCGTGACGATCTGCGTGACACCGGAGTACCGCTCGTCGACGTGGTCGAAGCCGCGCCGGAACAGTTTCGCCGCGATCTCGCCGCGGTCGAACATCCGCTGCCCGCTCAGTCTGCCGAGGACGGTGTCCGCCAGCCGCATCGGCTGATCGCTGTGCCGGGCACTGGTCAGCATCACCAGTGAACCGCCGGGTTTCAGCACGCGGGCGAACGAATCCAGAGCCGCGTCCGGATCGGCGAACATGTGCAGCGCGGCGAAGCAGCAGACGGCGTCCACAGTGGAATCGTCGAGCGGCAGGTCGACGGCGTCGGCGCGAAGATAGGCCACCGACGGCGGATTCGGAGTGGAGAGCGCCTTTTCCAGCATCGTGACCGAACCGTCGAGTCCGATGGACAGCCCGTCCGGGCCCACCGCTTCGCCGAAGGCACGCGTGAACCGGCCGGTGCCGCACGCGACGTCCAGCGAGACCTGGCCGGGACGCAGGCCGAGCGCTTCGATCGCGATGCGGACCTCGTCCGCCATGGTCGGGCCGTTCAGTCCTTTCGCGACCCTGCCCAGCGTCGGGCGCCAGTACCGCTCGTAGATCATCGGCACGGCGGAGGTGCGCATCAGCCGCTGCGCGAGTCCGGTCGGCGGCCCCGCCTGCGGGATTTCTCCCAGCAGGTCAAGGAAATCCTTCGGAGTGGCGGTGGGCGTGGTGCCCGGCCGCAGCAGGCTTTCGAGACGTTCGCGATGGTCCGGCATGGCTGCTCCCTTCACGGTCTTCACCGGAGAATCTGCCATGACCGGCCCGTTCGCGACATTCCCGCCGCCGCGACCCGAAACTGTCGGTGGCCATCTCTAACGTCGGAGGGAGTCGCCATTCCCCAGCCGAAGGAGCCCGAAATGACCGGCTCGATCCTGCAGCACACCCCCACGACCACGCTTCGCATCCCGGTGCGCGGCCCGTTCGACCTCGACAAGTCCATCCGGTTCCTGACCGACTTCCCGCCCGCGTGCCGTGCGGACGCCGCCGCCGAACCCGGCACCCTGCGCTTCGCCTTTCCCGCCGAAGCGGGCTGGGAGCACGCCGGTGCGGCCGTCAGACAGAGATCGCCCGGCTCGATCGAGGTGGAGGTCTTCGCCGAGGAAGGGCTCGCCGTCGAGGTCGGCGCCCAGGTACGCCGGATCCTTTCGGTGGACGTCGACGGCGTCGGCTTCGCCAAGATCGGCGCCGCGGATCCCGTGGTGCGCCGCCTGCAGCAGACGTTCCCCGGGCTGCGGCCCGTGCTGTTCCATTCGCCCTACGAAGCGGCCTGCTGGGCGATCCTGAGTCACCGGGCGCGGATGTCGCAGGCCGCCACGGTGAAACGACGGCTCGCCGAGGAGTTCGGCAGGCCGGTGGACGTCGGCGGGAAGATCCTCAGGTCGTTCCCGGCGCCGGACGTGCTGGCCGGGCCCGAGGCCGGACGTGGTCTGCCGGAGGTGAAGGCCGAGCGGTTGCGCGCGGTGGCCAACGCCGCCAAGGACGGTCTCCTCGACGCCGCGTATCTGCGTGCGATGCCGGTCCCGGACGCGCTGCGCTGGTTGCAGCGATTGCCGGGGATCGGGCCGTTCTCGGCGCAACTGATCCTGATCCGGGGCGCCGGGCATCCGGACGTCTTCCCCGCGGGCGAGCCACGGTTGCAGGAGGCCATGCGGGCCGCGTACGACCTGCCGATGGCGCCGCCCGAGGAGCTGGAGGAGCTGTCCGCGGTGTGGCGGCCGTTCCGCAGCTGGGTGGCCTTCGCCCTGCGCAACGACCGGGAGTTTCGCACGCGGGGGATCGGGGGTTCGATGACCGCCTGACACAGGACATATCCGGCTTGTGGTGAGCTGGTGCGGTGAGCGCGTCTCCCGCCGAAACGGTTTCCGACATCGCCCAGTCCACCCCGCCCGGCACGATCACCCTGGTCACCGGTGGTCTCGCCCTGCTCGTGGTGCTCTCGGGCAGGCCTTGGCGGATCGCCCGCAACCTGATCACGCTCGTCCACGAGGCGGGCCACGCGGTGGCGGCGGTGCTGGTCGGCCGTCGGCTGCAGGGCATCAAGCTGCACTCGGACACCTCCGGTGTCACCGTCTCCCGTGGCAAACCGGAGGGGCCGGGGATGGCGTTCACCGCGCTGGCCGGGTACCCGGCGGCCGCGGTGCTCGGGCTGGTGTTCGCGGGGCTGCTCTCGTCGGACCTGATCACCGTCGTGCTGGTGGTGATGGCGCTGATGCTGCTGGGCGTGCTGGTGATGGTGCGCAACACCTACGGCGTGTTCACCGTGGTCGCCAGCTCGGTGGTGCTCGGGCTGGTCGCACTGGTGGCGCCCTCGTGGTTCCAGGCGATCTTCGTCTACCTGCTGACCTGGTTCCTGCTGTTCGGCGGCGTCCGGCCGGTGGTCGAGCTGCAGATCAAGCGGCGCCGGGGTGGCGCGAGGGATTCCGACGCCGATCAGCTCGGCAGGCTCACCGGTATGCCCGCTGTGCTGTGGGTGCTGGTGATGGTCGTGCTGACGGTGAGCTGTCTCTTCGCGGGCGGGTTGTGGCTGCTGGAGCCGACCGTCGCCTGACCGGGGCGGTACGGCAGACTGATGGCTCGTTCCGCGCGGAAGGAGTCACCAGATGGACGAGGTCGCCAAGGCCGTCGAGGAATGCGCTCGATCGGCGAAACGGGCCGCACCGTCGCTGGCCGCCGCCTCCGCCGAGGCGATCGACGCCGCGCTGAACGCCATGGCCGACAAGCTGGTCGAGCACGCCGATGTCGTGCTCGAAGCGAACCAGGCCGACATCGCCAAGGCGCGCGAGGACGGGATGAGCGCGGGCCTGCTCGACAGGCTCACCATCACCCCCGAGCGGCTGACCGGCATGGCCGAACAGCTCCGGCTCCTGGCGGGCGCGCCGCATCAGGAGCGCTCCGTCGATGTGTCCACTTTGGACGGAGGGCTACGGCTGGTGGAACGCCGCCGCCCGGTCGGCGTGATCGGCGCGAACTACGAGGCGCGGCCGAACGTCACGGTCGACGTCGCCTCGCAGCTGGTGAAGTCGCGCAACGGCGGCGTGCTCCGCACGGGTTCCGCCGCGCTCGGCTCGGCCCAGCGCCTGCGCGAGACCGTGATCGCCCCCGCGCTCGCCGAGGCAGGCATCGATCCGGACGTCATCCAGCTGGTGCCGCGCGCCGAACGCGAAGCGGCTTCCGCGCTGGTCCGGTTCCCGGCGCTCGTGCCGCTGGTCATCCTGCGCGGCAGCGGTGACAGCACCAGGGCGCTGGCCACCGAGGCGGCCGTCCACGGCGTCCGCACGCTGGCCCACGCCGACGGAGGCGGCGTGCTGTACGTCGACGAGGCCGCCGACACCGATAAGGTGCGCGACCTGGTCTTCAACAGCCTCGACCGGCTCGGCGTCTGCAACCGGCTGAACCTGCTGCTGATCCACGAAGACGCCCACGACCGCGTCTGGCCCGGCATCTCCGGCGCGCTGGCCGAACGCGGCGTGACCCCGTCGCTCGCTCCGCACGAGCACGCCATCGGCTACGAATGGGCGCTCGACTCCGACCGCGAAGCCACTGTCACCGTCGCGAAGGTCTCGGGCCTGCCCGAAGCGGCGGAGATCGCCAACGAGCGCACTTCGGGTCTGGCCGCCGGCATCGCCACCGAAAGCAGCGAAGCCGCCGACGCGTTCTTCGACGCGTACACCGGCACCGGCGTCTTCTGGAACGCTCCCACCCGGCTGCTCGACGGCTTCAAGCTCCTCGCCGTCCCCGAGACCGGCATCAACCTGGACAAGGTCCCCGGCCCGCGCGGACCGGTCACCTACACCGATCTCTACGTGCGGCAGTACGCCGTGCTGCCCGCCTGACCGGACGCGGAGGGTGTGTGGAAATAGGGACATTGAGCGTCCCTGTTTCCACACACCCCTCACTCTGAGTAGCTCACTCGCGGCAGTCGGGCGCGACGCTCTCAAGAACCGATGCTGAGTTCGAATCCCTGCTTCGCTTCGGCCTCTGGCTTCCAGATCACGCCACGGTTGTTGTTGCCGATGTGAACGCCGTACATCTTGCGTCCCGTCGGCACGTTCGCGACCGAGAACATCCTCGTGCAAACAGCGTTCGGGTCGAGGACTTCTCCCGACCTGCGGTTGGCGACGGCGTCGGAGATCTGCACGGTTCCGACGCCCAGCACCTCACCGCTCTGGTCCTTCACCTCCACCTGTGCGCCGGGAAGGAGGTCGCCATAGCCCGAACTGGTGCATTGGGCGACGTAAAGGGTCCCCTTGAGCGTGAAGGTCGCGGGTTCTTTGTCGTCGGCTCCGGGTTGCTTGTTCGAGCTGGTGGCCAGCACGAGGGTCACCGCGACGGCCGCGATCACGACGAGAGAAGCCAGCGCGACAAAGACCGCGCGACGGGTGACCACCATTTCAGCCGCCAGGTGGGCGATGCCGATACGTCGCACCTAACTCGCGTCGATCAACGTTCCCGTTAACACAGCGGAAGTGGTAGCAAAGGTCCCCTGCTCTCCCCGGCGGGAGCTCAGCGCCGCCGGCGCTTGGGCCGCGGACGAGGCGGCAACGACTCCGCGGTGGCGTCGTCGACGTCCTCCGGAGCGGGCGCGGCGGCAGGAGCGGCGTCAGCCAGGCCCAGCATCTCCGCGGCAAGCTGCTGCGAAGAGGCGAACATGCCCGAAGGCCGTTCCCGCGCCCGGCGCAGGGAGGAAGGCCGCAGCCGGTTGTATCCCCGCACCGAGACCGGCCGTCGCGTGCGAACCTCGTATTCCGGGAAGTCCGACAGCTCCGTGGCGAGTTCCTTGTCCACCAGGATGGTGCCCGGCCGCGCGGTCGAGGTGAGGCGGGCGGCGAGGTTCACGACCGAGCCGTAGACGTCGCCGAACCGGCTGAGGATCCGGCCCGACGCGAGTCCAGCGCGGACGGCGGGCAGGGTCTCGTCGGCGTCGGCGCGTTCGGACAGGGCGAGGGCGATCTCGGCGCCGTCGACGGCGGAATCGGCGACGAACAGGACCTCGTCGCCGATCATCTTCACGATCCGCCCGTGGTGGTCGGCGACCACCTCGGTGGCGACGGATTCGAACCGGTCGAGGATGTCGGTCAGCCGCTCTTCGTCGACCTGCCTGGTCAGCCGGGTGTAGCCGACCATGTCGACGAACCCGACCACCTCGGTCCTCGTTTCGAGGTCCTCGTCGGGAAGGGCCATCGCCCGGCCGGCGTAGGCCGCGAGGTGGCGGCGCCAGACGAACTCCTGGATCTTCTCCAGTTCGGGCAGCAGCCGTTCGACGAGCCGCCCGATCTGCCGTTCGCTGCTGCCGATCTCCTTGTTCTCGGTGATCATCGTCCACAGCATGTGGACCTGCCATTCCGCGAGCCGCGAAAGGTGCTGGCCGAGCGCGCGGGTCACGGCCAGTTCGATGCTCGGGTCGATCAGCCCCGAGTTCATCAGCTGATCCGCGGTGCGGATCGCTTCGATGTCGGCGTCGGTGAAGACGACCTCGTCGTCATCGACGGTCGCGAAGCCCAGCGCACGCCAAAGTCGCCGAGAGCGTTCCTCGGGAACGCCTGCCTTCTCGGCGACTTCGAGCCGGGTGTACTTGCGCTTTCCGCCGAGCAGGATCCGTTCGAGGCGCTGTTGCAGCGCGTCGGCCGGGATCTCGCCGGGTTCGGGCATCAGGTGGTGTGGACGATGAGCACGTCCACCCCGGACTTTCGCGCGACTTCGGACGGCACGGAGCCCAGGATGCGGCCCGCGAGGGTGTTCAGCCCGCGGTTGCCGACCACCAGCAGGTCGGCGGAGCGCTCGGCGACGACCTTGCGCAGCGCGTCGACCGGGTCGCCGACGACAGCGGCGGTCTCGATGTTCTTCGCGCCGGCCTTCGCGGCCCGGTCACGGGCGGACAGGAGGGTGTCCTCGGCCGGTGCCGAGCCCACCACCTGGTACGCCTCGTCACCGAGGACGTCCTGCGCCTTCTCCACGTCGCCCTTGTTGGCGGGGTAGTAGGCGCACACGACGACCAGGGTCGCTCCGGAGTCCCCGGCGACGCTCGCCGCCCGGTCGACCGCGGCGAACGAGGAATCCGATCCGTCCGTGCCCACGACCACGGTCCGATATGCAGCCATCCGCAACCTCCACCGATCTGACGGCTCGCACCTGCGTGCGAGCAGCGACGATAACCGCTCGGCGAGTGGCTCGCAGGCCGTCGTGAGAGCGGTCGGGTGGAAAGGTTACTCGCCAGTTGGTTTCTGCGCTGCCGCAGGTCGTGGTGAAGGCTTCGCGCCGGATGTGGCCTTCGGCACATCGGCCGTCCGCAGCTGCACGGTGGCTTCCGCGTCGGGTGACGGCTTCGCCTTGAGCTCCGCCGGGATATGCGGTTCGTCGCCGAGCACGTGCGTCGCCTCGGCGAGCGCGGTCCGCGCGGTGCGGACCTGCTCGGCCAGGCTGGAGCGCACCTTGCGGAGCGCTTCCACCCGTTCGGTGGCCTGGGTGATCCGCCGGTTGGACTCCTCGGTGGCCTGCCGGACGCGGCGGCGTGCCTCGTCGGCCGCCTCGGCGAGCCGGGCGTTGGCCTCGGTGATCGAGTCCTGCTTGCGCTTGTTGGCGTCGGCGACGGACTCCCGCTGACGGCGTTCGATGTCGGCCTTGGCCGCCGTCTCCTCTTCGAGCACCTTCGCGCGGATGGTGGCGGCGTCCTCGGTGGCCTCGCGGACGCGGCGGGCGGCCTCGGCCTTGCTCGCGGCCTCCTGCTCGGCCAGCGCGTGCATGGCCTCGGTGCGGCGCGACGCCATCGCGATCTCGAAGTCCTCTTCGACCTGCGTGCGGCGCTGCTGCGACTCGGCGTCGAGCTTGTCGCGCTCGGCCTTCGCCTTGTCGATGATGTCCTTCGCCTCGGCGCGGGCCTTCTCGAGCACACCGCGGTGCTCGGCCTCCATCTCCTTGCGGCGGAGGTCGAGCTCGTTGAGCAGCTGCTCGTAGCGGGCACGCATGGCGCTCGCGTCGGTCTCCGCCTTCGCGCGGATGTGCCCGGCTTCGGCCTCCGCGCGCGCCTTGGTGTCGGCGGCCTCGTCCTGCGCGAGCCGCAACATGCGCTGCAGGCGCTCGGAAAGGCCTTCGACACTCGTCGGCGGCTGGGCGAGCCTGTCGACCTGCCCGCGCAGGTCCGCGATCTCGCCGCGCGCGATCTCCAGCTGCCGTGCCAGGTCGCCCGCCTGTCCGATGGCGGCATCGCGATCGGCGGTGAGCATCTTCAGATCGGCGTCCAGCCGTTCGAGATGTTCGTCGACCTGCGCACGGCTGTAACCGCGCTTCGCCACGTCGAAGCCGGCTCCCAGCGGCACTAGCTCCCGTTCCTCGCCAAGGCTCATCCTTCTACCGTAGTCGAGCTGGAGTCACGGAAGGGTGAGCACCCACGCAACGCGCGGCGAAAGCGCGTTCTGGCGCGCTAAACGTTCCGGAACGCGTTGATCCCGTCGATGTGCTTTTCGCGCAGCTCGTGGTTCCGGACGCCCAGACCTTCTTCCGGCGCAAGGGCGAGCACGCCGACCTTGCCCTGATGCGCGTTGCGGTGGACGTCCAGCGCGGCCTGCCCGGTGTCTTCGAGCGTGTAGGTCTTCGACAGCGTCGGGTGGATCAGACCTTTCGCGATCAGCCGGTTCGCCTCCCACGATTCGCGGTAGTTCGCGAAGTGGCTGCCGATGATCCGCTTGAGGTTCATCCACAGGTAGCGGTTGTCGAACTGGTGCATGTAGCCGGAAGTCGACGCGCACGTGACGATCGTGCCGCCCTTGCGCGCGGCGTAGACCGACGCGCCGAAGGTCTCACGGCCCGGGTGCTCGAAGACGATGTCCGGGTCCTCGCCGCCGGTCAGCTCGCGGATCTTCTTGCCGAACCGCTGCCACTCCTTCGGGTCCTGGTTGTGCTCGTCCTTCCAGAACCGGTAGCCCTCTGCGTTGCGGTCGATGATCAGCTCCGCGCCGAGCTTCCGGCAGATCTCCGCCTTTTCGGGGCTGGAGACCACACACACCGGGATCGCGCCGCCGTTGAGCGCGTACTGCGTCGCGTAGGAACCGAGGCCACCCGAAGCGCCCCAGATCAGCACGACGTCGCCCTGCTTCATGTCGGCGCCGTTGCGCGACACGAGCTGGCGGTAGGCGGTGGAGTTCACCAGGCCAGGGGAGGCGGCCTCCTCCCAGGTGAGGTGGCCCGGCTTCGGCATCAGCTGATTCGCCTTCACGAGCGCGATCTCGGCGAGCCCGCCGAAGTTCGTCTCGAAACCCCAGATCCGCTGCTCGGTGTCGAGCATCGTGTCGTTGTGCCCGTCCGGGCCCTCGAGTTCGACGTTGAGGCAGTGCGCGACGACCTCGTCGCCCGGCTTCCAGTTGTGCACGCCCGGGCCGGTGCGCAGCACGACGCCGGACAGGTCCGAGCCGACCACGTGATAGGGCAGGTCGTGACGCTTCGACAGCGGCGAAAGCCGCCCGTAGCGCTCCAGGAACTTGAAGGTCGAGACCGGTTCGAAAATCGAGGTCCAGACGGTGTTGTAGTTGATCGCGCTCGCCATGACCGCGACCAGCGCCTCGCCAGGGCCGAGCTCCGGCGTCGGGACCTCGTCCACGTGCAGCGACTTGCGGGGGTCCTTGTCCCGGCTTTCGAGGCCTTCGAACATGGCTGCCTCGTCCTTGCGCACGGTCACCCCGCGATAGGACTCCGGCACGTCGAGCGACGCCACGGCGCCGAGGTCATCGTTGAGAATGGCCTGCTGGATCTCGCCGATCTGCGTCATCGAAACCTCCGCGATTGGGGGGACGGCGTAGGCGCAACAAATTACTCACCGGTAACCGGGTCCACAACTGTACGAGACGTGGAGCACGTACACATCCCGAAGTGTTATCGGACGGTCTTGACCGGCTGGCCAACCAAGCGGACGATGAACCGTGGAGACCTCTCCGACCTGCAGGTTCAGCCGATTTTCGGAGGTGAGCACGCATGAACGAACCCACGACGCGCCCTTGGACCCGTCCCCATGACTGGGCGGAGGTGGTCATCGGTGTCGTGGTGGCTCTTTCACCCCTCTGGATGACCACGGACAACACCGCCATGTGGTCGCTCGTCATCCTCGGCGCACTGATCGCCCTCGACGGCCTCGCGTCGCTTGCGATGCCTGGCATGGTCTACGGCGAAGGCGTCCAGATCGTCCTGGGCGCGCTGCTGTTCATTTCGCCATGGGTGATGGGGTACGCCGACTTCATGGGCGCGTCCTGGACCGCTTGGATCGGCGGCGTCCTGACCGTGGTGGCCGGGGCGGCGGCGATGCCGATCGCCCAGGCGACGCACAAGATGGCAGGGCAGCACTGACCCGGGAGGAAACGGCGTGAAAGAGGATTCGGCGAAACAGCGCATCCTGCGAGCAGCGGAGGCGCTCTTCGCCGAATCCGGTTTCGACGCCACGCCCACTTCGCGGATCGCGGAGCGGGCGGGCGTGCCGAAAGGCCTGGTGCACTACTACTTCCGGCGTAAGTCGGACCTGCTGGCCGCGCTGGTCGCCGAACTGCCGGACGCCCGGATCGAACCGGCCGTCGTGGTGGTCCCCGGCGACCTCGTGGGCAGCCTTCGCGGCCTCGTCGTCGAACTCGACAGGCGGTTCAACCGCTCCTTGGCGCTGTCACATCTGCTGTGGCGCGAGGCCGACACGCACCGCGCGGTCCGCGACGCGCTGGCCGACCGGTTCCAGCAACTCGTCCGCCAGGTGAAGGCGGTGATCGTCGCCGCGACCGGCGGCAAGCTCGCCGCGGCCGACATCGATTCGGCGTCCGGACTGCTCGCGCGGGCGGTCAGCCACCGGCACGCGACAGCGCGGCACACCAAGGACGAGGACCCCGCGGAGATCGACCGCGAGGTCCTCTTCATCGCCTCAGCGTTGACGCGGGGTCAGTGACCGTCCTTCGCGGGCTCCACCAACTCGACGAGCACACCGCCGGCGTCCTTGGGGTGGACGAAGTTCACCCGGCTGTCGGAAGTGCCGCGCTTCGCCTCGTCGTAGAGCAGCCGGAGTCCCTGCGCGCGCAGTGCCGCCGCGGCGGCGTCCACATCGGACACTCGATACGCCAGCTGCTGCAGCCCGGGGCCGCTCTTCGCGAGGAACTTGCCGATCGCGGAATCGTCGCGCAGCGGCGCGAGGAGCTGGATCGCGGTCTCGGTCCCGGCGGCGCCCGGCACGCGCAGCATCGCCTCGCGGACGCCCTGCTCCTCGTTGACCTCCTCGTGCGCGACCTCCAGGCCGAAATGCTCGGCGTGGAAGGCGATCGCGGCGTCGAGGTCGGGTACCGCGATGCCGACGTGGTCGATGGCCGTCACGAACGGTTTCAGCGCCTGGTTCATGCAGAGCAGGATAGGTGCGCGGGCGGGCGGACCGGCGTGCGCCGCCTCACACTGGCTCCATCAAGAGACCCGCGACCCGGGTATGGTCGCGAAGACCCCCTTTGCCCTTGCGCCGATGCTTGGAGGACGCCGTGTCCGGTTCCGTGATCCTGGGTGCCGCCCGTACACCGATCGGGCGATTGCTCGGTTCCCTGAAGGACTTCTCGGGCGCACAACTCGGCGGATTCGCCATCAAGGCGGCGCTGGAGCAGGCCGGTGTCTCGCCGGACGCGATCCAGTACACGATCATGGGTCAGGTGCTCACCGCCGGCGCGGGCCAGATCCCCGCCCGCCAGGCCGCGGTGGCCGCCGGTATCCCGATGACCGTCCCGGCGCTGACCATCAACAAGGTCTGCCTTTCCGGTCTCGACGCCATCGCGCTCGCCGACCAGCTCATCCGCGCGGGTGAGTTCGACCTGATCGTCGCGGGCGGCCAGGAGTCGATGACGCAGTCGCCGCATCTGCTGCCGAAGTCCCGCGCGGGCTTCAAGTACGGCGACACCACGCTCGTCGACCACATGGCCTACGACGGTCTGTTCTGCGCCTTCGACCAGGTCGCGATGGGCTCGTCCACGGAGAAGTACAACAGCCGCTACGGCATCACCCGCGAGCAGCAGGACGAGTTCTCCGCGCGCTCGCACCAGCGTGCCGCCGCCGCCATCGCGGAGGGCCGCTTCGACGCCGAGATCGCGCCGGTGTCGATCCCGCAGCGCAAGGGCGACCCGGTCGTCTTCTCGAAGGACGAAGGCGTCCGCGCCGACACCACCGCGGAAGGCCTCGCGAAGCTGCGCCCGGCGTTCGCCTCCGACGGCACGATCACCGCCGGTTCGGCGTCGCAGATCTCCGACGGCGCGGCAGCGGTCATCGTCGCGAGCAAGGCCAAGGCCGAGGAACTGGGGCTGACGCCGCTCGCCGAGATCGGCGCGCACGGCGTGGTCGCCGGCCCGGACGCGAGCCTGCACGAGCAGCCGTCGAACGCGATCCTGGCCGCGCTGGCCAAGGAGAAGCTGACCGCGGACGCGCTCGACCTCATCGAGATCAACGAGGCGTTCGCCGCCGTCGGCCTGGTCTCCAGCGACAAGCTCGGCGTCAGCGCGGACAAGGTGAACGTCGACGGCGGCGCCATCGCGCTCGGTCACCCGATCGGCGCGTCCGGAGCGCGGCTCGCCGTGCACCTGATCCACGAACTCCGTCGTCGCGGCGGCGGCCTCGGCGCGGCCGCTCTCTGCGGTGGCGGCGGCCAGGGCGACGCTCTGCTGCTCCGCGTCCCGTAAAGCCCTTGCCGGTACAGCTGGACATCGACGAACTGGTCGATCGCGCGCGGGACGGCGTCCCCCGCGCGATCGCCCGGTTGCTGTCGCTGGTCGAGGACGCCCATCCGCGGCTGCCCGAGGTCGCGGCGAAACTGACGCCGCACACCGGCAACGCGCGGGTCATCGGGCTGACCGGCCCGCCCGGTGTCGGCAAGTCGACATCGACCTCCGCGCTGCTCACCGCGTTGCGGGCGAAGGGATCGAGGGTCGGCGTCCTGGCCATCGACCCGTCGTCGCCGTTCTCCGGCGGCGCGCTGCTCGGCGACCGGATCAGGATGACCGAACACGCCACCGATCCCGGCGTGTTCATCCGTTCGATGGCCACCCGCGGGCATCTCGGTGGCCTTTCGTGGGCGACCCCGCAGGCCGTCCGGGTGCTCGACGCGGCCGGTTTCGACGTCGTGCTGATCGAGACGGTCGGCGTCGGTCAGTCCGAAGTGGACGTCGTGAAACTGGCCGACACCACGGTGGTCCTGCTCGCGCCCGGGATGGGTGACGGGATCCAGGCGGCCAAGGCGGGTGTGCTGGAGATCGCGGACGTGTTCGTGGTCAACAAGGCCGACCGCGACGGCGCGGACGCGACCGTGCACGACCTCAAGCAGATGATCTCCTTGGTACGCCGGGAGATCCGCGGTCCGAGCTGGCGTCAGCCGATCGTGCGAACGGTGGCCTCACGGGGCGAAGGGGTCGAGGACGTCGTCCGGGCGTTGGACCAACACCACGATTGGCTGGTCCAGCGCGGCGAACTGCCCGGCCGTCGCGCGGCGCGGGCCCGCGACGAGGTCGAGGCGATCGCCTTGCAGCGGCTGCGCGCGGAACTCGTCGACCTGCGCTCCGGCGACCGGCTCACCGAACTGGCCGAACGCGTGGTGGCGCGAACGCTCGACCCGTTCGCCGCGGCGGAAGAACTCATCAAGGATCTGCGCGGCTCGTGAGTGGTTGAGGGGTAAGGCGAAGGTGGCGTGCTTGTGGACTTGGCTGGATGGGGTGGGTCGCCGAGGAGCCTGGCGCGCTCTTGACCGTCCATAAGGGACTCCGGCCGGGCAACGGTGTCCATTTCGGGTACTTTGTGTGGGGGTCGTGAGTGGCAATGAGGGTTCTAACCCTCATTGCCACTCACGACCCCCACACGAAACCGTGCATATAGGCATCAACTGGACATTTTATCACCCGGAAGTGTCCCTTGTGGACATTCAAGGCGCGGGTCGGCTCCCGCGGTCGGTCCAGAGTCACGCCACCGTTGCCTTGCTCCTCAATCGAACCGTCTTGCCACTCGCGAGGATTCGGTCAGAGGATTTCGATGACGCGGACCTTCGGCGGCCGATTCGGGAAACTGATGTCGTAGTACATCAGGTCGTTGTTCCCGGTGTAGATCCGGTCGATCCACCAGCCCCCGAGGCTGATCCTGCTGCGGTTGGCATAGCAGTCGATGCTGCTGCTCCCGCCGAGGTGTGACCAGCTTGCTCGAGATCACGGAATTCTCCTTCAACGAATGTGAAAAGGAGGGTGCTTCGTGCGACATCGAGCATCTCGATCACCGGCGGCGCTTGTCAATTTCCCGGAGCGTCGGGACAGCCAAGTCCGGCCTTAAGGGCAGCGGTCAGAATTCGACGTACATCTTGATGTCGCCGAAATCGCTGTCGAGATTGTCCAAATGGGCGATCGCGTCCTCTTTCCAGACTCCGAGCTGGTTCGTCTCGCCGTAGGTGAGCTGTTCGCCGTCGGCCACCTTGTTGGCGTAGTTCGTGATCGTGACGGTCTGCCCCCGGCAGAACTCGACGCGCTCCAGGAACCGGTCGGCCATGTCGGGGTCGAAGACGCGGCCCATCCGGACGTAGCCGTTGTTGATGTGCTCCTCGCAGTAGAAGTGCGCCGCGGCCGAGGCGATCCACTCGGTGAGCGACGCATCGCGAAGCGGCCACTTCTCCCGGACGTGCGACTTGATCTCCCTGGCGAGACGGATGACCCGGCGCCGTTCGAGATCGGTCAGCCCGTCCTCCTTGCGGAAGTCGAGGATCATGTCGTCGACGACCTTGGCGAGCCTGAGCATGCGCGGTTTGTCGAGTTCGGCCGGCTTGTCCGGCGGCAGCCCCGCCATGACCCGTTCGTGCACGAGGACGTACTGCGTGTACGCGTACAGGAAGGTCAGGGCGTTCAGCTGCCATTGGTGTCGTTCGGCGATCTCCACGGTTCCGACCCTAACCGCGGACCTACTTCCGGACCTGTGTGAGCGGTGGGGATTCACCCTATGCTCTGCTCTTCGTCCACGGCTGGGAGGCAGGAACCGTGCAGAGGATCGCGAAGGTCTTTGTGGCAGTGCTGGGGGCAGGGCTGATGCTCGCGGCAGGCACCGGGACGGCGTCGGCGGAGGGCGCGCCGCCGAAGGTCACCAAGGGGCCGTGCCAGTACACGCAGACGCCGGACGAGCCGGCCGCGCGGCCGGTCCCGTTGCCGCCGGACCCCCGTCGCACGCCGGATCGGGGCAAGGTGCCGGTCCAGCTCAAGACGAACCAGGGCGAGATCGACCTGACCCTCGATCGGGCGAAGGCACCGTGCACGGTGCAGAGCTTCCTGCACCTGGCGAAGCACCGGTTCTACGACCGCACGACGTGCCACCGGCTGACCGCGTACCCGACGCTGAAGGTGTTGCAGTGCGGTGACCCGAGCGGCACCGGCGAGGGCGGCCCCGGCTACAAGTACAAGGACGAACTGCCCGTCGGCCTGCCGCCCGCGCCGACCGACCCGACCGGCGAGCGCAAGGTGTACGCGCGTGGCGTCCTCGCGATGGCCAACGCGGGCCCGGCGACGAACGGAAGCCAGTTCTTCGTCGTGTACGGCGACTCCGCGCTGCGCCCGAACTACACGATCTTCGGCACCGTCGGCCACGAAGGCCTCGAAACCCTCGACGACGTCGCCGCCGGCGGCATCAAGCCGACCCCGGAGAACCCCGCCCCGGTCGACGGCGCTCCCGTCCTGAAGACCGACATCCTCCGGGCGCGCCCCTGGTTCTGCTGACCCCTTCGCAATTCGTCATCTACTTGCGGTGGTTCATACCCTCAAGCATCGCAAGTAGGTGACGAATTGCGGGGGTTAGGTGACTTCGAAGATGGCTTCGCGCAGGGCTTGGGTGGCGCCGCCGAAAGCGTGTTTCGCGGCGGCGCCGTACCCGATGATGAGGCCTTCGCGTCGCGGCTCGCCGATCCAGTGGCCGCTGAGCCCTTCGAGTCCGATCGCGCGACGGCGGCAGGCGGCCAGCACCTCCATCTCCCGGGGCAGGTCACCGGGGAACTGGAGCACCAGATGCAGCCCGGCGGAGATCCCCTGCGGCAGCACGGAATCCGGCAGGGCGGCGAGCAGCCGGTCCCGCCGGGAGCGGTATTCGGCGCGACAGCGGCGGATGTGCTGGTCGTAGGCGCCCGATTCGATCAGTTCGGCCATCGCCAGCTGGTCCAGCAGCGCGGGCCGGGCCCCGCTCGCGGCCATCTCCGCGCGTACCGGTTCGACCAGGAACCGCGGCAGCACCATCCAGCCCAGTCGCAACGACGGCGCGAGCGTCTTGCTCGTCGTGCCCACGTACACGACCCGTTCGGGCGCCAGCGCCTGCAACGCGCCGACCTGCTGATGGTCGAACCGGAACTCGCCGTCGTAGTCGTCCTCGATGACGACGGCGCCGGTTTCCTCCGCCCATCGGGTGAGTTCCGCCCTTCGCCCGGGCGCGAGGGTGACGCCCAATGGATATTGATGCGCCGGGGTGACGACGACCGCCGGACTGTCCAAAGCGGACACCGTGATCCCGTGGTCGTCGACCGGGACGCCGACCACGCGGGGACCGTTGCGGGCGGCGATGTCCCGGTAGATGTGCAGTGACGGGTTCTCGAACGCGATCTCGTCCGCGCCGCGCGCGTGCAGGACCCGAGCCAGGATCGCCATCGCGTGCGAGAACCCGGCGCACACCAGGATGCGCTCGGGATCGGCGACCACGCCGCGGCTGCGGGCCAGGTACGCGGCGAGCGTCTCCCGCAGTTCCGGCGCGCCGGATTCGGCCGTGTAGTCGAACGCCGACATCGGCGCCCGGTGCAGTGCCCGGCGGGTCGCCGCGAGCCAGGCGGACCGGGGGAACGAGGACAGGTTCGGCCTGCCGGGGCGCAGATCCCAGCGCGGCGCCGGGTCGCGGGGGACGGGCCGCGGTGGTGACGCGGGCAGCGCACCCGCCGTCGCGACGCGGGTCGGCGCGCCCTGCGCCGTCCGCAGGTAGCCCTCGGCGGCGAGGTCGGCGTAGACCCGGGTGACCGTTCCCCGTGCCACTCCCAGGTCCTGCGCCAGTGCCCTGGTCGAGGGCACCGCGGCGCCCGCCTGCCAGCGTCCCTCCCGGATGGCCGCGCGGATCGCTGCGGCAAGCCCGGTCCGGCCGCTTTCGGGACGCCAGTCCAAGTGGACGTCTATTCCCGAACTGGACCACGAATCTGCCATGTGACTGGACCATACTCGTGGGCCAGTCGCCGCTAGATTCGACGGTATGACCGAGCGAATCCATGTGGGCAAACGAGTGCCCGAGATCTACCAGGCGATGGCGAAACTGCAGGCCGAAGTCGAGAAGGCCGCCGCCAACGCCGGTGTCGACCAGAAGATCCTCGAACTGGTGAAGATGCGGTCGTCGCAGATCAACCACTGCGCGTTCTGCCTCGACATGCACTCTCACGAGGCGCTGCAGATGGGCGAGTCGCCGAGGCGGCTGTTCGTGCTGCAGGGCTGGCGCGAGACCGAGCTGTTCACCGAGCAGGAGCGCGCCGCGCTCGCGCTCACCGAGGCGATCACGAACGTGGCGACCCTGCACGACGTCCCGGACGACGTCTACGAAGAGGCCACCCGCGTCTTCACCGAGGAGCAGTACCGCGCCGTCGTCTGGGAGGCGATCGCGATCAACAGCTGGAACCGGATGTGCGTGACCAGCCACGCTCCGCTGCCCGAGCGCGCCGAATGACGGCGGCGCGGCTGCGGGAACTGCACGTCGCGGGAACCCCGCTGCTCCTGCCGAACGCGTGGGACGCCGACAGCGCGCGTCTCGTGGAAGCCGCCGGTTTCCCGGTCGTGGCGACGAGTTCCTTCGCCGTCGCGAAGGTCCTCGGGTATGACGACGGGGAAGGCGCGCCCGGCGACGAGATGTTCGCCGCGGCGGCGAGGATCGCGCGGGCGGTCTCGGTGCCGGTGACCGTCGACGTGGAAGGCGGGTACGGGCTCGAAGCGGGAGAACTCGCGGCGAGGCTGACCGAAGCGGGTGCCGTCGGCTGCAACTACGAGGACACCGACCACGCTTCGGGTGGAGTCCGTTCGCCTGCGGCGCAGGCGGAACGGATCGCGGGGTTGCGCCAGGCGGCAGGGGACGAGCTGGTGATCAACGCCCGCGTCGACGTCTTCCTCGGCGCGTCCGACGAACGAGCGGTACTGGACGACGCGATCTTGCGGGCCAAGGCCTACTTCGAGGCCGGGGCGGACTGCGTCTATCCGATCATGGTGAAGTCGCCGGAGGTGCTCGGCGAGTTCGTGAAGGCGGTCGCGCCGGGAGCGGTCAACGTCGCTCCGATGCCAGGAGGCCCCGATCTCTCCGCGCTCACCGCACTGGGGGTGGCGCGGATCTCGCTGGGCACGGGGCTGTGGAAGTCGGTCCGCGCCGATCTCCGCGCGAAGCTGGCGGAACTGACTGCGGGGAAGCTGCCTTACTGAATGGGAACCGGGACGGTGCGGCCGGGGGCGTTGGATGCCGGCCGCACCGTCCCGGCGACTAGTGGGCGACGGCCTTTTCGGCACCCACGCCGGTGAGCGACCGGACCTCCATCTCGGCGTACTTCTTCTGGTTGTGCTCCTTGGACAGCACGGTGCCGAGCCAGCCGAGGAAGAACGCCACGGGGATCGAGACGATGCCCGGGTTGTCCAGCGGGAACCAGTGGAAGTCGACGCCCTGGATCATCGAAGCGCTCTTGCCGGTCTTGGCGTCGACGGGCTTACCCGAAACCGCCGGCGAGAAGATGATCAGCACGATGCAGACCGCGAGACCGCCGTAGATGCTCCACAGCGCGCCCTGGGTGTTGAAGCGCTTCCAGAACAGCGAGTACAGGATCGTCGGCAGGTTCGCCGACGCCGCCACCGCGAACGCGAGTGCCACGAGGAACGCGATGTTCTGCCCGTTAGCGAGAATGCCGCCGAGGATCGCGACCGCGCCGATCACCAGCGCGGTGATCCGGGCGACCTTCACCTCCGAGGCCGGGCTCGCCTTGCCCTTCTTGATCACGTTGGCGTAGACGTCGTGCGCGAACGACGCCGACGCGGTGATCGTCAGACCCGCGACCACGGCGAGGATCGTCGCGAAGGCGATCGCCGCGATCAGGCCGAGCAGGACCGGTCCGCCGAGTTCCAGCGCCAGCAGCGGGGCCGCCGAGTTCACGCCACCGGGCGCGGCCTTGATCTTGTCCGCGCCGACCAGCGCGCCGGCACCGTAGCCGAGCACCAGGGTGAACAGGTAGAAGAGGCCGATCAGGCCGATCGCCCACACCACGGAACGACGGGCTTCCTTGGCCGTCGGCACCGTGTAGAAGCGCATCAGGACGTGCGGCAGGCCCGCGGTTCCGAGCACCAGCGCGATACCCAGCGACAGGAAGTCCAGTTTGGTGGTGCCGGTCTTGCCGTACTGGTTGCCCGGCCCGAGCAGTGCTTCACCGGCGCTGCCAGCCCTGTCCACGGCGCCTTGCAGCAGCGAGGAAAGGTTGAAGCCGTACAGGCCGAGCACCCACAGCGTCATCACGAGCGCGCCGACGATGAGCAGCGCGGCCTTGATGATCTGGACCCAGGTGGTGCCCTTCATCCCGCCGATCAGCACGTAGGCGATCATGATGATGCCGACGATCACGATGATCGCGGCCTGCCCGGCCTTGCTCTCGATCCCGAGCAGCAACGCGACCAGACCACCGGCACCGGCCATCTGCGCCAGCAGGTAGAAGAACGAGACGGCCAGGGTGGACGTCGCCGCCGCGGCCCGCACCGGGCGCTGCTTCATCCGGAACGCCAGCACGTCGCCCATGGTGAACTTGCCGGTGTTGCGCAGCAGTTCCGCGACCAGCAGCAATGCCACCAGCCACGCCACCAGGAATCCGATGGAGTAAAGGAAACCGTCGTAGCCGTAGACGGCGATGGCGCCCGCGATCCCGAGGAACGACGCGGCGGACAGGTAGTCGCCCGCGATGGCGACGCCGTTCTGCGGACCGGTGAACGCGCGGCCCGCGGCGTAGTAGTCCGACGCCGTCTTCGAGTTGCGGCTGGCCCGGAACACGACGAACAGCGTGACGACCACGAAGAGGCCGAAGATGGTGATGTTGAGTACGGGGCTGCTGCCCTCGACTCCGGCGGCGAGGGTCATTTGGTCTCACTCTCGAGGTCCGTGCGGATCTTCTCCGCGATGGGGTCGAGTTTCTTGTTCGCGTAGCGGACGTAGAGCCCGGTGATCACGAAGGTCGAAACGAACTGCAGCAGACCGAAGACGAGGCCGACGTTGATGTTGCCGACCAGCTTCGTGCTCATGAAGCCGTGCGCGTAGTCGGCGAGGAGCACATAGAGCAGGTACCAGACGAGGAACAGCACCGAGACCGGGAACACGAACCGGCGCAGCCGCGCACGCAACTCCTTGAACTCGGGGCTGTCGTGGGCCTTGTCCCAGTCCGTTTCAGGCGGACTGGGAGCGTTCGTTTCGGTACTCATCGTGCTCTCCTTGCGCCGCGAATGTGTTCCGCGACACGTTAAGGAGAGGTAAGGACGGCCGGAACCTTCAGCGGTTCAAACGTCTGCCGAGACGACGAACGGTCGACGAACGGTGGTCGGACCACGACGAAGGGGTTTCGGCTGTGCGATCGTCCAGATGCAGCCGCAACATGGCGGCCGTCGACCACGCGGGTGGCCTGCCCCGCAAGGAAACCACGATCATTACTCCGAATGCCAGCGGAACCGACCACGGCGCGGGCTGTGACACCAGGATCGCGGGCAGCCCGCTCAGGCTCGGGACGAACAGCGCCACCAGGATCGAGCCCGAAGACGCGACGAGCCCGGAGAGGACACCGCTGATCGCGCCCGCGGCGGTGAGCCGGTTCCACCAGATGCCGAGTACCAGCAACGGGCAGAACGTCGACGCGGCCACGGTGAAACCCCAGGTGACGAGGACGCCCGCGTCCAGCCGCGCGGACGGCAACGCGAGCAGGACCATCACCGCGGCCGCGCCGAGCACCGACCAGCGCAGTCTCCGCAGGCCGCCGGGCGCCAGGTCGTACGCGACCGCGCCGGAGATCACCAGCAGCAGCCCGAGCGACGTCGCCAGGAACGCGGCGAACGCGCCCGCCGTCAGCAGCCCGGTGAACAGCGACCCCGCCCAGCCGCCGTCGACCTGCGCCGGCAGCGCGACGACGACGGTGTCCGTCGCGCCGGAGACGTAGAGTTCGGGCACCAGCACCCGGCCGAGGACGCCGTAAACCCCGGGGAACAGGTAGAAGACGCCGAGCAGGGCGACGGTGATCGCCGCGGTCCGGCGTGCGGCGCGGCCGTCCGGGCTGGTGTGGAAGCGCATCAGGACATGCGGCAGGCCCATGGTGCCGAGCATGGTGGCGATCAGGATCGCCCACGTGCCGAGCAGCGGATAGCCCTGGTCGCCGAGGTCGAGCAGCGGCCGTTGCCAGTCCGGGCCGCCCAGCGGCGCACCGCCCCGGACGGCGGGAACCGGTGTGCCCTCGGCGAATTCCAGGGTCTGCCCGCTCCTGGCCACCAGTTCTCCCGGCGGCACGACGTGCTTTTCCGGGGTGAGCAGGGTGGTCGGCTCGCGCAGGGTCAGTGTCACGTCGATCTCGAAGGACAGCCGGGTGTCGCGGTCGAAGTGGGTGAACTCCACCGGGTGCACCGAAGCCGATCGTTCCTCCGGGGAGACCTGGGAGACCAGCCAGATCGCGGGGACGAGGAACAGCAGCAGTTTCAGCACGAACTGGAAGGCCTGGACGTAGGTCGCCGCGCGCATCCCGCCGAGCGCCAGTGTCGCGCTGACGGCGGCGCCCGCGATGACGACACCGACCCAGTACGGCGTGCCGCCGACAGCGGTCAGCACCAGCCCCGCGGTACGGAATTGCGGTACCAGGTAAAGGGTTCCGATCACGAGGACGACGACCGCGGCGAGGCGGCGCAGGGCGGGGGAGGCCAGCCGGGCTTCGGCGAAGTCCGGGACGGTGAGCGCGCCGGATCGCCGCATCGGCGCCGCGACGAGCACCAGCATCGCGATGTACCCGGCGGTGAACCCGACCGGGTACCAAAGCGCGCCGATGCCGTCCTTCACCACCAGCCCCGCCACCCCGAGGAACGACGCGGCGGACAGGTATTCGCCGGAGACCGCGGCCGAGTTGACCAGCGGCGAGATCCGGCGCGAGGCGACGAGGAAGTCCGACGTCGTGCGCATGGCCGCGACACCGCGCAACCCGATCAGCAGGGTGATCAGCACGACGGGGGCCACCGAGAGCGCCGCGACCACTACTCGTCCTCGATCTTTTCCGCCCGGCGCAGCTGCCACCACGACAGCAGCGCCATCGCCGGATACGGGAGGATCGCGATCATCAGCCAGGACAGCGGGATACCCAGCAGCCGCACCGAATCCAGCCCGGGGAACACCCCGAACACCAGCGGGAGCCCGAACACCAGCCCGAACATCCCGGCCAGCGCGGGAAGCCCGCGACGGCGCTGGGCCCGGTAGAGCGCGTCCGCGCGTTCGGCGTCGCCCGCGGCCAGCCGGGGGACCCGCCAGCGCCCGCGCGAACGGCGCCGCGAATGCGCGAGCCGGGTCTGCGGGCTGGTGACGGCGACCCGTTTGACGCGGCTCACCGGCGGCTTCCCCTGCCCAGTTCGCCGCGTTGCGCGGCGGCGAGCAGCCGGTCGCGCAGGTCGCGCGCGTGGCGGCGGCTCACCGGCACGTCACCCGCTTCGGTATGCGCCAGCAAGCCGCCGGTGGTGTCGCTGCGCAGTTCGAGCACCGCGTCCACGGCGAGCAGGAAGCCCCGGTGCACGCGGGTGAAACCCGTTCCCTCCCAGTACTCTTCGAGCCGGGAGATGGGCATGCGCGTGACGTGGACGCCGGATTTCGTGTGCAGCCGGACGTAGTCGCCGTGCGCCTCGACGAACTGGACTTCGTCACGGCGGACGTATCGCGTGCGTCCACCGGATTCCACCGGCAGCGCGGACATCGCGTCCGGCGCCGGTTTCGGCTCGTCGGCCTGGTTGCCCGCCATCCGGACCACTTTGGACAGTGCGGCGGACAGCCGTTCCGCGCGGACCGGTTTGAGCAGGTAGTCGACGGCGCCGATGCCGTACGCGGCCACGGCGTGACCGTCGTGCGCGGTGACGAACACGATCACCGGCGGCCGGTTGAGCCGCGCCAGCAGCGAGGCGAGCTCCAGCCCGTCGAGCCCCGGCATGGAGATGTCGAGGAAGACGGCGTCGAAATGGTCACCCTGCAACAGCTTGAGCGCGTTCAGCGCGTCACCGGCCGCGACCACCTCGGCGACTTCCGGTGCCTCGCGCAGCAGGCTGCACAGCTCGTCGAGGGCGGGCGGGACATCGTCGACCGCCAGCACCCGCAGCCCGTTCGTCACGGCAGCACCCCCGGCTGGAATCGGGGCACCCGCACCACGACCCTGGTGCCCGCGCCGGTCTCGGTCTCGACCGTCAGGCCGTACCACGGCCCGTAGACGCTGCGCAGCCTTCTGTCCACATTGGCCAGTCCGACGCCGCCGTCTTCGCCGCGTCCGGCCAGGATCGCCGCCGCGCGTGCGGGGTCCATGCCGACACCGTCGTCCTCGACGCTGATCACGCAGTCGTTCCCTTCCGCCATTCCCTGAACCTGGATGAACCCCGCTTCGGCGCGTGGCTCGATCCCGTGCCGGATCGCGTTCTCCACCAACGGTTCCAATACGAGGTACGGCACCGCGACGGCCAGCACCTCCGGCGCCACCCGCACCTGCACCCGAAGCCGCTCGCCGAGCACCGCGCGCTGGAGCGCCAGGTAGGTCTCGATGGCGCCGAACTCGTCGGCGAGCATCGTGTACTCGCCGTGCCGGGCGACGCTGTAGCGGGTGTACTCGGCGAAGTCGAGCATCAGATCACGGGCGCGATCGGGGTCGGAGCGGACCAGCGAGGAGATCACGGTGAGCGCGTTGTAGACGAAATGCGGCGAGATCTCGGCCCGCAGCGCGCGCAGTTCCGCCTCCGCGGCCTGCTCGGCAGAGGCCTCCAACCTGCCGCGTTCGAGCGCGTGGACGACGAGTTCGGCGGCCTGGCGGGCGATGGCGGTCTTGCCTTCGATGACCAGGAGGACGCCGGCGAGTTCGTCGTGGACGTGGAGCGGCAGCGCGACCAGCCCGGGCTCGGACACCGGCGTCTCGGAGTGGAGGACCTCGTCGAGCGCCGAGACCACGACGTCGTCCGCCGCCGGGCGGCCGGACCAGATCAGCGAGCCGGAAAGGTCGGTCAGCCCGAGGCCGGGGACGCCGAACAAGCGGCGGAGGCCGTGCGTGGCATGACGCGCGCGCGGCCCGGCGAGGCCGTCCATGAGATCGTCGGAGACGCGCTGGGCGGCCGCGAGTACCGGCACCGGATCCGCGCTCGCGGCGGGACGCCAGGGCAGACGCGTGCTCATCGGCCACCTCCCTCCGCGACGTCGAGGACTGGATCCTAACGTCGGTGCGGGGTTTCGGCGGTTACGCTCCGGACATGGTCACTGGGGATGCCGTGGTGCTCCGGCTGGACGTCGTGATGCGCCGGCTCGCGTGGGCGGGGTTCGTGGTGTTCGGCGGGGGCGGCCTGGTGGCCGTCGTTCTGTCGTTGTTCTCCGGCTCGGTGTCCGGGGTGGTGTTCAGCCTGCTCAGCGTGGGTTTCGCGGGGCTTATCCTGCTCGCTCTGCGGCGCTCGGCCACCTTCTTGACGGTGTCCGCTTCGGGCTTCGAGGTGGCGGGTCAGTTCGCCGTCGGGTGGACCGAAGTGCGGCGGCTGCGCGTGTGGCGGGAGAAGCGGCGGGTGGGGCGGTGGATGCACTGGTGGCACTACCGGCTGTCGTGGACCGGGTCCGGGCCGGAGGACCTTCTGGAGGACGGCGAGTACGTGTACGCGCTGGGTCACCTGGGTGGGGGTGTTGCGCTGTACGGGGCTCTCACGCGCTTCGCTCCGGCTGGGGTGGTCGAGTTCGCGGAGTGAGCGCGCTCCGGCAGCGGGACCGGACATCGGCACCGCGCTCGGACGCGGCCCCTCGACCGCGTGAGATGAAGGGGCCTTTCATCGCAAATTTCGCTATGAAAGGCCCCTTCATCTCACGCGGGGGAAGCTGGTCGAGCTGCGGGAGCGAGCCGCTCCCGGATGCTAGGAAAGGACCGTTCCTTGCAAATTTCGCAAGGAACGGTCCTTTCCTAGCAGTACCGAAACGCGTCAGCAGCTCTGCTTGTAGAAGTACTGGGCGTTCGCGTCCATGTTCGCCTTGGTGATGGAGTGCAGCGAAGCGGTCAGGTTGCGCGTCACCGGCTTGCCCTCCAGCGCCGCGATGGCCTGCTGCACGCCCTGCTGCCCGATGGCGGCCGGGTCCTGCGCGATGAGGCCCTGGTACTCGCCCTTCTTCAGACCCTCGATCTCCGACGGCGACGCGTCGAAGCCGATCAGGTTGACCGCGCCGATCTTGCCCGCGTTCCGCAGGCCGGTCGCGGCGCCCTCACCGGTGTTGAGGTTGGTCGCGAAGATGCCGATCAGGTCCGGGGTGGACGCCAGCGCGGCGGTCACCTTGGACGCGGCCTGGTCGGGCTCGTTCTGGGTGAACTGCACGCCCGCGGACTTCAGGTTCGGGTAGTTCTTCAGCTCGTCCTCGAAGCCCTTCGCGCGGGTGTTCGTGGTCGAGGTGCCCGCGATGGTGTCGAGCACCAGCACCGAACCGGTCTTGCCCGCGGCCAGTTCCGCCATCGTCTTGGCGGCGAGCTTGCCGCCCTCGGCGTTGTCCGAGGAGATCGACGACTCGGCCACGCTGGTGTCCTTGAGCGCGGTGTCGACCTCGATGATCTTCGCGCCGCGGGTCTTGACCTGCTGGATCGGCGGGAGCATCGCCTGCGCGTCGGTCGGCGCGATGAGCAGCGCGGCGGGCGGGTTGGAGCCCAGCGCGTTGACCAGCTGGGTCTGCATGGCCGCGTCGAACTTCTGCGGGGCCTGCGTGGTGAGCTCGTAGCCCGCCTTCTTGGCCTCGGCCTCGGCGCCGCACTGCATCGAGATGTAGAACGGCTCGGCCTGCACGCCCGGGATCAGCGACAGCTTCTTGTTGTTGGTCTTGGCACCGGAGTCACCGGAGGGTGACTCGCCGACCGTGCCGCCGCCGCAAGCGGTCAGCAGGAGGGCGGCGGAGACGGCGGCACCGGCGACGAGCAGGGTCTTCTTCATGGGGGATTGCACCTCTTTGTGCGTAGGAATCAACGAGAGTTGCGGCGGCGACGGCGCCGCTGGTCGAACCAGACCGCGGCGATCAGCACCGCGCCGACCGCGATCATCTGCCAGAAGTCCTGGACCTGCGTGATGTTGAAGCCCTTCTTCAGCACGGCCGGGATGAACACGCCGATCACCGTGCCCAGCACCGAACCGACACCGCCGAAGAGGCTCGTGCCACCCATCACCGTGGCGGCGATGGCGTTGAGGTTGTCGGTGGTGTGCGCCGAAATCGTCGTCGACGCGTAGTACGCGAGCGAAAGGAAACCGGCGACACCGGCGAGGAAACCGGTGAGCGTGTACACCTTCAGCAGATGCGCGGTCACCCCGATGCCCGCCCGGCGCGCGCCCTCGGCGTTGGAGCCGACGGCGTAGGTGTAGCGGCCGAATTTGGTGGTGTGCAACAGCCAGGCACCGATCAGCGTGATCACCACGGCCACCAGCACCAGATTCGGCACCCCGCCGAACGACGTCCCGTAGCCGAGCGTCTTGTTGAGCTCGGTCGGCACGCTGCGCACGTCGGATCCGTTGTTCAGCAGGTACGCGGCGCCGAGCGCGGCACCCATCGTGCCGAGCGTGACGATCAGCGGCGGGATGTTGGCCACCGCGATCAGGAAACCGTTGATGAGGCCCCAGATCGTGCCCGCGACGACGGCCGCCACGAGCCCGGCGGTGATGACGCCCCACCCGGCCTTCGTCGCGTCGCCGTCCGGGCTCAGCGCCTCCATCGTCTTACCCGCCACCATGCCCGCGAAGATCAGCACGGAACCGACCGAGAGATCGATACCGGAGGTGATGATCACGAACGTCATGCCGACCGAGAGCACCAGCAGCACCGAGGTCTCGATGAGCAGGGTCTGGAAGGTGAACACCGTCGCGAACTCGGCGGGCGCGATGGCGGTGAACACGATGATCAGCGCCAGCAGCACCAGCGCGATCCAGAACGTGTTCGCCCCGATCATCCGCTGTCCCAGCGAACGCTTGCCGAAGCCACCGTCCACCGAGGTCTGGATCTCGGGGTCGTTCTTCGCCGGAGTGGACACGGTCACGCCGCCTCCTCTTGTACGAGGGCGCCCGTCATCGCGGCGACCAGGTCTTCCAGTTTCGTGTCGGAGCCGGTGAACCGGGCGACGCGCTTGCCGAGCCGCAGCACCTCGACGCGGTCGGCCACCGACAGCACCTCGGGCATGTTGTGGCTGATCAGCACGACGGCGATGCCCTTGTCCCGCACCTTCTTGATCACGTCGAGCACGCGTTCGCGCTGCACGACGCCGAGCGCGGCCGTCGGCTCGTCCATGAACACGACCTTCGAGGCCCAGACGACCGACCGGGCGACGGCGACGCTTTGCCGCTGCCCGCCCGAAAGCGAGCCGATCGGGACGTCGGTGCTCTGCAGGGTCACGCCGAGCCGCTGGAACTCCTCCACGGCTTGACGCTTCATCTCGGCCTTGTCCAGCATCCCGAGCTTGCCGAGGATCCCCTTGCGGTGGATCTCCCTGCCGAGGAACAGATTCGCGGCGGGGTCGAGTTCCGGTGCGACCGCGAGGTCCTGGTACACCGTCTCGATCCCCATCCGCCGTGCCGTGGTGGGGGATTCGAGCACCACCTCGGATCCGTCGAGCAGGATCTTGCCCGACGTCGGCTGTTCCGCGCCGGACAGGCATTTGACCAAAGTGGACTTCCCGGCGCCGTTGTCGCCGATCAGCGCGGTGACCTCACCGGCCCGCGCCTGGAACGACGCGCCGCGCAGCGCCTCCACCGAGCCGTAGCGTTTGACCAGGTTCTGTGCGTCGAGCAGGAGTTCGCTCACGATCGCTCCCTCTTCTCGGGGGCGGGCGGACGGCAGCGGATGATCGTGACATCGCCCTCCACGGCCGCCTGACCGGCGTCGTGCGGGACCACGTAGGTCTCGCCCTTGCGCAGGGCGTACTCGCCGCCGTGTTCGGTGCGGAGCGTTCCCGACCCGTCCATGACGACCAGCACCGCGAACGACGGGTCGAGTGACAACGTTGTCGAGCTACCGGAAACAGCGGGACGGAGCCGATCGGCGCGGAAGAACGCGTCACTGCCGTCGGCGAGCAGGTCCACAGTGGACGCGTTATCGCCCGCGGTGCGCTTGACGATCGAGCCGAGCCGTTCTTCGTCCCAGCCCGAGGTGTCCAGGGTTTCGATGGCGGTCTCGAACCCGATGCCGAGGTGCGCCTTCTCCGGGTTCGCCAGGAAGTCCCGCCATTCCAGGGTCAGCGAAAAGTCGGTCGGCTGCTGGAGCTCGACGACGAAGACGCCCTCGCCGATCGCGTGCGGCAGGCCCGCCGGGATGTAGACCGTGTCGCCGGGGCTGACCGCGACACTGTTCAGCGCGCCGAGCATGGCGGGCGCGTCCTGGCTGCGGGCCCATTCGTTGACCGTCGCCTTGTCGACGGTCTCCTTGAAGCCCGGGTAGACGCGCGGGTCTTCGCCGTAGGTGCCGACCACGATCCACGCTTCGGTCTTGCCGAAGTGCGAGTCGAAGTGCACCTTCGCGAACGAGTCCGACGGGTGGAAGTGCACCGGCAGGCGCTGGCCAGCGTCGAGCAGCTTCACCAGCAGGCCGGTCGAATCGCCGAGCGCCTCGACGTGTTTCGCGCCGAGCCAGGCGGACGGGTTCTCGCGGACGGCGTCGCGTAGCCAGACGCCGTTGGGCAGCTTGGTCAGGCCGTTGGTCTCCTGGCCGAACATCGTGGTGGCCGAGCCGACCCAGTCTTCGGGGCCGAACTTGCTCTCCGAGGGGGCTTCTCGCAACGCGGCGATGGCGTCACCGCCGCGGTAGAACTGCGGCGGCTGGTTCGCCGGCAGGCGGATCGGTTCGAGGTGGCCGCTCATGAAGGGGCGACCTCCCCGGAACCGCGGGCTACGAGATGCACGGGCAGAACTACCTTTCTCGGTGCGGATTGATCTCCCTGTACCCGGGCGAACAGCAGTTCCGCGGCCGCCCGGCCCAGCGCGCTCACGTCGTGCGCGATCACGGAGACCGGCGGATCCAGCAGATCCGCCAGCTCGAAGTCGTCGAAGCTGATCATCGCGGGACGCCGTTCGGCGTGCGCCAGCGCGCGCAGCAGGTGCACGGCGACCCGGTTGTTGCCCGCGATCACGGCGGTGGCCGGATTCGGCCCGGTGAGCAGCCGTCGCACGGCGTCGCTGACGCTCTCTGCGGTCGGCGTGCGCATCACGACGAGGCTCTCGTCGTAGGGGATCCCGTTGCGGACACAGCCCTCCCGGAACCCGCGCAGCCGTTCGCCCGCGGTGAAGATGTCCGGGCTGTCGGCGAGGAACGCGATCCGGCGGTGGCCGTGTTTCGCCAGGTGGGCGACCGCTTCGACGGTGCCGCCGATGTTGTCGACGAGCACCGTGTCGGCCACGATGTCGCCGGCGGGCCGGTCGAGGAACACCACCGGCGTGCCGGCGCGCATCTCGGGGACCAGGTAGCCGTGCTGCATCCCGGCCGGGACCACGAGGATGCCGTCGACCCGGCGGGAGCAGAACTCCAGGACCAGTTCGCGTTCGCGGTCGGAGTTCTCCTCCGAAGAACCGGTCAGCACCTGACGCCCGAACGAGGTCGCGATGCGTTCGACGGCCCGGTTGAGCTCCGAGTAGAACGGGTTTCCGACGTCTTCGACGATCAGGCCGATCGTCCCGGTCGTCGAGCCGCGCCGCAGGTTCCGCGCGCCGAGATTGCGCCGGAACCCGAGCTGCTCGATCGCCGCCATGACGCGCTCCGCGGTGTCCGGATGGACGGCGGGCTCGTCGTTCACTACCCGCGAGACGGTCTTGATGCTCACGCCCGCGAGGCGGGCCACGTCACTCATCGTGGCCCGTCGGCCGGTGGTGCGGTGGCCGCTGTCCGGTCCGCTGGAAGACAACGTTGTCATAGTGGCCGGAATTGAACGCCAGCGACGCGATGATGTCAATGCCCGGTTCGTCCTGGAGGCGTCATCCGAAGTCGAACCGTTACCCGTGCCGGGGCTGTGGCAGGGTCTTGTCCGATCGAGGGGAGTGCGGAATGCCGTATGTCGAAGCGTCGGTGCGCAGCAGGCAGTTCGTCGCCGCCGCGCGCGAGGTGATGCTGCGCGACGGCGTCACTGCGACGACCCTGCGGGCGGTCGCCGCGGAGGCCGACGTCCCGCTCGGCACGCTGCAGTATGTCTTCTCCAGCAAGGAGGCGTTGCTGCGCGCGGTGATCGAGGACGTCGTCGAGGAGATCTCGACCGTGCTGACCGGGACGGTCGAACTCGACCGCGGGCTGGCGCACGCGATCCGCCAGGGGCTCACGAGTTTCTGGTCGGAGCTGGTCGCCGACCACGTCAAGCTGCAGCTGATGCAGGGCGAACTGCTGCACTACGCGCTGCGGAAGCCGGGACAGGAAAGCATGGCGAGCTGGCAGTACCGGCGTTACGTCGCGGTGCTGACCGGCTGGTGCAGGGGGGCCGCCGTCGACGCGGGCGAGAAATGCGCGCTGCCCTACGACCGGCTCGCCAGGGTGATGCTCGCCGGCGTCGACGGGCTCATCGCGCAGTACGTCTGCGAACCCGACGAGGAACGCGCACGCGCCGATCTCGACACCATGATCGCGATGCTCATTGCCTCGGCGGACATCCGGCCCGTCTGACGTCTGACCAGCGTTGTTGCGGAGGTTCTCGACCTGCCCTAGGGTCAAGTCATACGACTGACTGAATTTCGGAGGGCGGCGAATGGACACGACTGTCGTGGTCGTCGGTGCTGGTTTGTCCGGGCTGGTGGCGGCGCGTGCCCTGTGCCGGCGAGGCGTCGAAGTCGTCGTACTGGAGGCCGCGGACCGGATCGGCGGGCGGGTCCTGGGCGAGACGACCGCGCTGGGGTCCCGGCTGGACCTCGGCGGGCAGTGGATCGGGGCCGATCATCACCGGGTCAGGGCGCTGGCGGCCGAATTCGGCGCCACCGAGTTTCCCATGCACACCGGGACATTTCCCGGATTGATCGAGGCGGGCAAGCGGGTGCCGCTCTGGTCGCCCGCTCTGTGGCCCGCCGGTTTCGCGCTGGCCGCGGCGGGCATGCTGAGCAGGACGGGAACGCCGAAACGGTGGAACCGCACGACACTCGGATCCGTGCTGCGCGCGGTGCCGGGCCGCCGGGCTCGCGGATTGCTGGAGGCCGTCGCCTCCGTGTCGTGGACCGTCGACCCCGACCGGTTCTCCGTCGAAGCGATGACCAGGATGATCCGCGCGCAGGGCGGATTGCGGACCATGCTGTCGACGGCAGGTGGAGCGCAGGAGGCTCTGCTCGTCGAGAGCATGGGAGCACTCGTCGACGGTCTCGCCGCCGAGCTCGGCTCATGGGTGCGGACCGGGGCGGCGGTCGCCTCGATCGTCCGTGACGGCGACGGGGTCACCGTGCGGACCGGGACGGATCACTTTCGGGCGGCGAAGGCGGTCGTCGCCGTGCCGCCGCCGATCGCCGCGCGGATCTCGCACGAGCCCGCCCTGCCGCGACCGCGACTCGATCTGGAGAAGCACACCTACATGGGGATCGTGTACAAGGCGATCGCGGTCTACGACCGGCCGTTCTGGCGGGAGCGTGCGAACGGCGAGTTCCTCGTCCTGGACGGCCTCGGGCACACGGTGTTCGACACGACCGCTCCCGGCGGGCCGGGACATCTGTGCGTGCTGGTCGGCGGGCCCCGGGCACGGGGCCTCGACGGGCTGGACGCCGCGGCCCGTCGTGACGCGCTGCTCGGACCGCTGGTCCCGCATCTCGGCTCCGCCGTGCTCGAACCCGCCGGCTGGCACGAAAAGGCTTGGCACCTCGACAAGCACGCCGGCGGCGGGTACATCGCACTGCCCGTGCCGGGTACCACCGACGGTTTCCCGCCGTTTCCGTCGGCTCCGGCCGGGCATCTGCACTGGGCGGGTTCGGAAACCGCCCGCGAGCACCCCGGCTACCTCGACGGTGCCATCGAGGCGGGCGAACGCGCGGCGCGAGAGGTGGCCGAAGCCCTCGGGTGAACTTGTCGCGAAATGGACAGGGTTTGGCGGACCTCTTGACCAGGTGGTCTGTTCTTGCCGAAGGTGAGCGGACAGCGACAACGTTGTCAGGAGGCGGCCTTTCCCATGCCTGCACGCACTTCGACCCGCGTCGCCGGGTTGCTCACCGCGCTTGTCGTCCCCGCCGGGCTGCTCACGCCCGTCGCGGCGGCGGCGCCCGGTGGCGACCCCGTGGACGCGGTCAACACCTTCATCGGCACCAAGGACGACGGCAACACCTTTCCCGGCGCCTCGGCCCCTTTCGGGATGACGCAGGTCAGCCCGATCTCATCGCATTACGCCGGCTATCGCTACGACGACACCGCGATCCGCGGCTTCGGGCACTTCTTCCTGTCCGGCGCGGGCTGCTGGGAGCAGGGCGGCCTCGTGTCGTCGCTGCCCACCACCGGCGCCGTCGGCCCGGGCGCGGCGTTCGACACCGCCAAGCCCGAGACGTTCGACCACAAGAAGTACGCCTCGCCGTACACGCACGAGGGCGAGGTCGGGAAACCCGGCTACTACAAGGTGCGGCTCACCGGCTACGGCGGCGTCGACGCGGAGACCACCGCGACCACGCGGACCGGTGTCGAGCGGTACACCTTCGCGAAATCGGGCGACGCGAACGTTTTCGTCAACGTCGGGCAGGCCAACGACAAGGAACCCGTGACGGCGAGCCAGATCCGCGTCGTCGGCGACCGGACGGTCGAAGGCATGGTGGAGTCGCAGGCGTTCTGCGGTGGCAAACCGTACAAGACCTGGTTCACCACGACATTCGACAAGCCGTTCAAGTCCTTCGGGACTTGGTCGCCGACGGGTGGCACGCCGGGCTCGAAGGAATCCGCGGGCGGGGAGGGCCTTCGTGGCGCTTGGCTGACCTTCGGCGGCGGACAGGTCACCGCGACGACGGCGATCTCCCATGTGGACGCTTCCGGCGCCCGGCTCAACCTGGCGGCGGAGAAGGGCCGCTCGTTCGACGCGGTCCGCGACGGCGCACAGCGTGCCTGGCGCAAGGAACTGTCCTCAGTGGACATCAAGGGCGCGTCGAAGGACGACCGAACGGTGTTCTACACCTCGCTCTACCACGCGCTGCTGCAGCCGCTGACCGGCAACGACGCCGACGGCCGCTATCGCGGTTTCGACGACAAGATCCACCGGGCGCTGGGCTGGACCTACTACGAGTTCTTCTCGTTGTGGGACACCTATCGCACACAGAACCAGCTGCTCGCCCTCTTGCGGCCTGCTCGGGCGAAGGACGTCGCGAAGTCCGTGCTCGCCATCCACGACCAGGGCGGCTGGCTGCCGCGCTGGGCGTACGCGAACCAGGAGACGAACACGATGACCGGCGATCCGGTCACCCCGTTCCTGGTCGACCTGTGGCGGTTCGGCGCGCTGTCCGGACAGGAGTTCAAGGCATACCAGGCACTTCTGCAGAACTCGCGCGAGATCCCGCCGGCGTCCTCGCCGTTCCAGGGCCGCTCGGGCAACGCGAGCTACCAGAAGGACGGGTTCGTCCAGTACGACAAGGACTTCCCGAAGAAGGGGCAGGACACCGACCCGAACCACGGTGCTTCGGCCACATTGGAATACGCGCTCGCGGACTGCTCGTTGTCCATCATGGCGGCCGGTCTCGGCAAGAAGGACGACGCGAAGGCCTTGGCCGACAAGGGACGCAGCTATCGCACCCTGTGGGATTCCACGGTGACCGACCGCGGCTTCACCGGTTTCTACCGGCCGAAGCTCGGAGGCGGCGAATGGTTCAGCCCGGCGGGCAAGCCGTTCGACCCGCAGAGCCAGGACGGCTTCCACGAGGGCACGTCGTGGCAGTACCAGTGGCTGACCCAGCAGGACGTTCCCGGGCTGGTCGAACGCATGGGCGGCAAGGAGAACGTCGGCAAACGGCTCGACGACTTCTTCGCCTACGGGGATCTGGTCAAGGACCCGGCGAAGACCGTGCGCGAGGAATGGGTCGTCGGCCCGTACAACTACTACAACCAGTTCCGCTACAACCCGAACAACGAGCCCGACCTCCACTCGCCGTGGATGTACACGCTGACCGGGCAGCCGTGGAAGACCTCGGCCGTGGTGCGCGCCGCGCATACGCTGTTCACCAACGCGCCGAACGGTGTCACCGGCAACGACGACCTCGGGACCATGTCCGCGTGGTACGTCTTCAGCGCGCTGGGCCTGTATCCGGCGGTGCCGGGCACCGGGCAGTTCGTGCTCAACGCGCCGCGATTCGAGAAGTCCGTGGTGCATCTGGAGAACGGCCGTGACATCACGATCAAAGCCGACGGCGCCGACGCGTCGAAGCTTCAGTACGTCCAAGGAATGGGATCCGGCTCGCAGCGGGCGTATGTCGGCTTGGAACAGTTGACGCGGGGGACCACTTTGGACTTCAAGCTCACGGACGATCCGTCGAAGGCGACGTGGGCGACCGGCCCCGAAGGGGCGCCGAAATCGCCCTGCGCCGGGTGATCCGAGTGGTTTAGACCGGTTCGTTCCGGGGGTCGTGAGGAGCATCACGGCCCCCGGTGTTCCGGTGAGGGCCGTCACGCCTCACACTGGTATTACCACGTCCGACAGCGCTGTTGACGTTCTTGGCGAGTCCGCCTTGGACAGTGCTCGTCGGACGTAGTCATGTGCACACACATAGTGGTGAGACCCCACAGGAGGAGAAAGTGTCCAGCAAGGCCGCTCTAGTATTCCGCGTGGCCGCGGTAGCCGAAGCCCTTTCCTGGGCCGGGCTGCTGGTCGGGATGTTCCTCAAGTACGCCGTCAAACTCGGCGAGGGCGGCGTTCCCGTCCTCGGCATGGTGCACGGTGTCGTGTTCGTCCTCTACGTGCTGGTCTCCCTGTCCGTGGCGAAGCCGCTCGGCTGGCGCCCGAAGACCCTGATCCTCGCGCTGCTCTCCAGCATCCCGCCGCTGTTCACCTGGCTGTTCGAGTCCTGGGCGCTGCGCAACGGCAAGCTGGACGGCCCGCAGCGGCTCACGCACGGCGGTGTCGGCCTGTTCGCGGGCAAGTCTTCGGAACCTGTCGCCGTCTGATCTTCGGCAAGTACGTGAAGGCCCCCTTCATTGCGCTAGACGCAATGAAGGGGGCCTTCACGTACTTGCGGGTTATTCGGTGAAGTCGCCGGTGGCCTTGCGGACCTTGGTGAGCAGGTCGGTCAGCTGCTCGGTCTGCTTGCCGGTGAGCCCGGTCAGTCCGAAGTCGATTTCGGTGACCGCCTTCGTGGCCTCTTCGCGCCGTGCGCGGCCTTCGTCGGTGATCTCGACCAAGGTGGTCCGGCGGTCGGTCGGATGCGGCACGCGCTTGACCAGGCCGTCCTTCTCGAGCCTGTCGACGATGTTGGTGACGCTCGTCGGATGCAGCTGGAGCCGCTCGCCCATTACCCGCATCGGCAGGTGGGAGGCGCGGGCGAAGGTCAGCAGGACCAGCGCCTCGTACCGGGCGAAGGTCAGCCCGTGCGGTTTGAGCGCGCCGTCCACCGCGGACTGGATGATCTGTTGCACGCGCATGATCCCGGTCACCGCGGCCATGGTTTCGGACGGCCCGATACGGGCTTCCCACAGCTGCGCCGCGCGGGCGATCGGGTCGAACGGCAACGGACGGCTCATGGCGGTCGAAGTTACCAGCGGGTACCCGTGCCACGCCGCACGACCGGGTGTTATGCGTGGGAAAAGTGTCTGAACGAGGAGCAGAAGATGATCGTGGCCTTCAGTGTCAGCCCATCCGCGGCCGAGGAAGACGGCGGGGTCAGCGAGGCCGTCGCCCGCGCGGTGAAAGTGGTGCGCGAATCCGGCCTGCCCAATTCCACCAACGCCATGTTCACCAACATCGAGGGCTCGTGGGACGAAGTGATGGACGTCGTCAAACGCGCCGTCGAGGCCGCGGGCGAGGGCTCGTCACGGGTCGGGCTGGTGCTCAAGGCCGACATCCGGCCGGGTTACGAAGGCCAGCTGACCGCGAAGGTGGAACGCGTCGAGAAGCACCTGAGCGAGTAGGTCAGGGGAGTGGCGGGGTGAAGGCCACCAGCCACAGCTCGCCCTTGACCGCGATGGCCACCGCGTAACCGAACGCGCTGCCGTCGGCCAGTTTCCCGCTGACGGTCGCCGAAGTCGGCGCGAGATCGTCCGGCGCGAACTTCACCGTGACGTCGTGGGCGCCGCGGCCCGCCAGCGCGTCGATGTAGGACTTGGCGAAGTCGCCCGCCGACGCGGGCGGATAGTCGATGAGTTCGGAGAGGGCCTCGACGTCGCGCTCGTTGAGTGCGGCGGCGAGGCTGTCCCGGAGTTGTCCCGGGCTGCCGACGCCGGGGTCGGGTTGATGGGCGATCAGCACCGTGATCACGCTCACCCAGACGATGGCGACGGCGATCGCGACGGCCACCGTCGCCGTCCTGCGGGTCGGAATGTCGATCACCCCCTCGTGGCGAGCCTGCCGGAACGGAACCGTCCTGCCAAGCGGGCAGCCGGGGGCATGCGGTGAAACCCTCGGGGATGCGTGCCAGGATGGAACCGTGACACACCCACGCGGATCAGCATCGAAGACGGCGGCCCTTTCCGCCGCGCTTTCCGGCGCGGTCGACCTTTCCGCGCTCAAGGCGCGTGCCGAAGCGCCGCAGAAACAGCCCCCGGCCCCACCGCGCCCGGCGGACGGTGCCGCACCCGGCGTCCCCGCCGCGGGTGGCGCCGTGATCGACGTCACCGAAGCGACCTTCCAGTCCGAGGTCGTCGAACGATCCATGCGGCAGCTGGTCGTCGTCGACCTGTGGGCCGAATGGTGCGGCCCGTGCAAGCAACTCAGCCCGGTGCTGGAGCGCCTCGCCGCCGAGTCCGGTGGCGCCTGGGTGCTCGCGAAGGTGGACGTCGACGCGAACCCGCGTATCGCGCAGCTCTTCGGCGCGCAGTCGATCCCGACGGTCATCGCCATCGGCGGCGGCCAGCCGGTCGACGCGTTCTCGGGCGCGCTGCCCGAACCCGAGATCCGCAAGTGGCTCGGTTCGCTGCTCGACGCGCTGCGCGACCGCCTCCCCGGCATCAAGGCCGCCGAGGAGAACGGCGGCGGCGTCGAGGTGCCGGAGGACCCGCGGTTCACCGAGGCCGAGGAGGCCTTCGAACGCGGTGACTTCGCGGCGGCCCAGGCGGCGTACGAGCGCATCCTCGACGTCGAGCCGGCGAACGAGGAGGCCAAGACGGCGCTCGCGCAGGTCAAGTTCACCGCCCGCGCCGAGGCCGCCGGCCCGGACGCGATCGCGAAGGCCGACGCGAACCCGGCCGACCTCGACGCTCAGCTCGCCGCCGCCGACCTCGAGGTCGCCGGGCAGCAGCCCGAGGCGGGCTTCGCGCGGCTGATCGCCGTCGTGCGGCGTACCGCGGGCGACGAGCGCAACAAGGTGCGGGAACACCTGGTGGCGCTGTTCGACCTGTTCGACTCGGCGGACGAGCGCGTCATGAAGGCGCGACGGGATCTGGCGAGCGCCCTGTACTGAGGTTTCTTTGGGTACGTGAAGGCCCCCTTGCTTGCGCCAGGCGCAAGCAAGGGGGCCTTCACGTACTTGGGCGGCGGCCGACTCGCGTGATTGGGCGGCCGACACACGTGACTGGGTGGACGACTCGCGTGCTTGGGCGGCCGACTCGCGGCGGACTCCAGTCGCGCGCGTGTCGGCCATCCAGACACGCGTGTCGGCCACCGGATCACACGTGTCGTCCCATCGATCACGCGAAACGGCCAGTTTGCGTCGCGGGGTTCGGGAGCTCTGAGCGCGAGCTGCGAGCTCCCGGGCCGGGCCTGGCAACCCCCGGATGAGATGAAAGGCCCCTTCATTGCAAATTTTGCAATGAAGGGGCCTTTCATCTCACTTCAGGGGCCCGTGACCGGACCGATCAGCCGTACTGCGTCGAGCACACCGACGAGCTCTCCAGGTAGCCCTTCCGCAGCGCCTCGACCCGCTCGAAACCGTTGTCCACGCGCTTGCCGTTGACGTCGGCGGAGACCAGGCTCTCCGGGCTCAGCAGATCCGAGATGGCCTCGTCGAGGTCACCGGCGGAAAGCCGCAGCGTCGCGCCGGGCACGGTGCTGGCCTTCGCCCACGCGCCGACCAGGCAGGCGGTGCGCAGTCCCGCGTTCGCGTTGTCGATCGACGCGCCGACACCCTTCTGGATGCCCATCGCGTAGCGGGACGCGATTTCCGAGAACGCGGCGAAGTCGCCCTTGCCCTCGCTGTGCCCGCTCTCCCATTCCGCCTGCTGGTCGACCGGCTGGGCGAGTTCACGCAGCTTGGCCATGTCGATGCTGACGGTGTTGTTCGACGGGCAGTACGACGCGGGCGGGGTGCTCGGGCCGCCGGGGCAGCTGCCGTTGCCGTCCTCGGTGATCTCCGGACCCGGGACACCGGCGCCCTCGAAGGCCTTGTCCAGGCTCTTCTTCAGGACCCCGATGACCTCGGCGTCGAGCTTCTCGTCGCCCTTACCCTTGTCACCCTTGTCGAACGGGCGCTCGGTGATCCGCGCCTTGATGTTCTCCTCGTTCATCGTCGCGCATTCCTTCGGGCCCTTCTCGAACCCGACCTGGAACGCGTACGTGCGGTCGAACGCCGTGCCGTGCGCACCCTGTTTGGTCGCGCTGGTGCCCGCCTGGTCGCGGATCAGGAACAGCGACGCCATGACCTGGTTGAGGCCTTCGGAGGTGGAGACGCGGTAGAACTTGCTCTTGTCCTCGGCGACCCAGCGGAAGTATCCGCCGGCGAAGCAGTCGGCCTGCTGCTCCTTGACGATCGACGGGGTGTTCTTCTTGATGTTGGCCTTCTCGGCGAGCCGGTACTGCACGGCGTGCCCGAGTTCGTGCGAGAGCACGACGGCGCCCGCCATCTTCCCGAACCGTTCGCGCAGCATGGGCAGCAGCACGCCGCGGTCCCACGCCACCAGGTCACCCGGCGGGCAGTAGAACGCGTTGACGAGCTTCTTGACGCTGCCGCATTCGGTCTCTTCGTCGTCGGTCTTCGCGCTGTAGGACAGCAGCGACTTCAGCGGCTCGTACGGCTGGCCGAAGTCACGCGGCATGACCTCGGTCCAGTAGGCCTGCGCGTCGGCGATCGCGGCGATGGCGAGCCGGTCGTCCTCGGAGCCGTCCTCGTTGCGGACCTGCAGATCCGGTTTGGGCGCGTCCGGCTTCAGGCCGCTCTCGAAATGCGTGACCGGGAGGCCCGCGATGTCGCCGGCACCCGGCTGGCTGCCTTGCTGACCGGTCGAGGTTCCCTTGTCGCTGCACGCGCTCAGCCCGAGGGCCAGCACCATCGTGACCGCGATCAGAGCCGGGCGTTTGAAGCCCCGCGCTCCCCCTTGGATCATGTTCACTCGCTTGTCGTCAGGGCCCCGACCGGGCCGCGTACTCCGGCAAGCAGGGACCCTACCCAGCGCTTATGGCCCGCGTGCAGGTAATCCCCGAAGTGGGTCTTGAGCGGGGCGGGGCCCCTGCCGATATGGTCGCTCCTCATGAGAGCAGTCCGCCGGTTCACCGTCCGCGCGAGCCTGCCGGAGTCGCTCTCCGGCCTCGGTGACCTCGCCACGAATTTGCGCTGGACCTGGCATCCCCCCACGCGCGACCTGTTCGCGTCGATGGACGCGGAGCTGTTCAACCGCGTCCGCGATCCGCTGCGGATGCTCACCGCGCTGCCACCGGCCCGGCTCGACGAGCTCGCCGTCGACGACGCCTTCCTCGCCCACGCGCGCGAGGCGGTCGCCGATCTGGACCGGTACCTCGCCGAGCCGCGCTGGTACCAGAAGCAGGACGACGCCGACCTCCCGCCGGCCGTCGCGTACTTCTCGATGGAGTTCGGCGTCACCGAGGCGTTGCCGAACTACTCCGGCGGCCTCGGCGTGCTCGCCGGCGACCACCTCAAGGCGGCTTCGGACCTCGGCGTGCCGATGATCGGCGTGGGGCTGCTCTACCGCGCCGGGTACTTCCGGCAGGCACTGTCGCTCGACGGCTGGCAGGTCGAGCACTACCCGGTCATCGACCCCAACGCCTTCCCGCTGGAGCTGCTGACCGACGGCGGCAAGCCGGTGCTGGTCGAGGTCGCGATGCCCGCCGGGCGAACACTGCACGCGCAGATCTGGAAGGCCCGCGTCGGCCGGATCCCGCTGCTGTTGCTGGACACGGACACCGAGGCGAACGACGAGGACCTGCGCGCGGTCACAGACCGGCTGTACGGCGGCGACGCCGACCATCGCATCCGGCAGGAGATCCTGGCCGGGATCGGCGGCTTCCGCGCCGTGCGGCGCTACTGCGAGCTGACCGGGCACCCGCAGCCGAAGGTGTTCCACACCAACGAAGGCCACGCCGGTTTCCTCGGGCTCGAACGGGCCCGCGAGATCGTCCAGGCCGACGGGCTGGCGTTCGACGAGGCGCTGCCCGCCGTCCGCGCCGGCACCGTGTTCACCACGCACACGCCGGTCAGCGCCGGGATCGACCGGTTCCCCGTCGATCTCGTCCAGCGGTATTTCACCGACGGCAGACTGGTGCCGGACGTCGACCCGCGCCGTGTGCTCGCGCTCGGCGCGGAGGACAACCCCGGCCTGTTCAACATGGCGCATATGGGTCTGCGGCTCGCGCAGCGCGCGAACGGTGTCTCGGCGCTGCACGGCAGGGTGTCGCGGCGGATGTTCTCCCGGCTGTGGCCCGGGTTCGACTTCGACGAGGTGCCGGTCTCCTCGGTCACCAACGGCGTCCACGGGCCGACCTGGGTGGCGCGTGAACTGAGCGCGCTGCTGGGGCGCGACCACGAGGAGCTGGGCCTCGACGGCGTTCCTGGCAAGCCGCTGCGGGACGGCGTCAGCGACGAGCAGCTGTGGGCGTTGCGTCGTGAGCTGCGCGAGAAGCTGGTCGCCGAGGTGCGGCGCCGGGTGCGGGCCGCGTGGATGCAGCGCGGCGCTTCCGCGCTCGAACTCGGGTGGACCGACACGGTCTTCGACCCGGACGTGCTGACCGTCGGTTTCGCGCGCCGCGTGCCGACGTACAAACGGCTGACGCTGATGCTGCGCGACCCGGAGCGCCTGCGCGCGCTGCTGCTGGACGAGCGGCGCCCGATCCAGCTCGTCGTCGCGGGCAAATCGCATCCGGCCGACGAGGGCGGCAAGCAGCTGATCCAGCAGATCGTCCGGTTCGTCGACGATCCCGAGGTCCGCCGCCGGATCGTCTTCCTGCCGGACTACGACATGTCCATGGCGCGCTACCTCTACCGCGGCTGCGACGTCTGGCTGAACACGCCGGTGCGGCAGCTGGAGGCGTGCGGGACCTCGGGGATGAAGTCCGCGCTCAACGGCGGTCTCAACCTGTCCATCCGCGACGGCTGGTGGGACGAGTGCTACGACGGCAGCAACGGCTGGGCGATCCCGACCGCGGACGGCGTCACCGATCCGCTGCGCCGCGACGAACTGGAGGCCGCGGCGCTCTACGACCTGCTCGGCCACCAGATCGCGCCGCTGTTCTACGACCGCGACGCGGGTGGTGTGCCCGGCGGCTGGCTGTCGATGGTCTGGCACACGCTGGAGACCCTCGGGCCGCGCGTGCAGGCCTCGCGGATGGTGCGGGAGTACGTCGAATCGGGTTATCTGCCCGCTTCACGGATGGTCGCGGAGGCCACGGACGACGGCTATCGCGGCGCGTTGTCGCTGGCCGACTACCGGACCAAACTCGACGTCTCGTGGCCGCGGGTGCGGATCTTCGACACCGAACTGCTCGTCGAGGACGCCGCGCCGATGGTCACCGGCACCGAGGTGACCATCCGGGCCAGGATCGACCTCGCCGGCCTCGAACCGTCCGAAGTGGACGTTCAAGCCGTCGTCGGGAAGGTGGGCGACGGGGACGAACTGAGCGATCCCGTCACGGTTCCGATGTCGGGCGACGGGATCGGCGCGTTCGCGGCGCGGCTTAAGCTGCCGCATCCGGGCTCGATCGGCTATACGGTTCGCGTGCTGCCGAAACACCGTCTGCTCGCCACGCCGGCGGAATTGGCCAGGGTCGTCCACGCCTGACTCACCTCGGGAAAGGCGCACCGGTCCCGTGCGGGTACCGGTGCGCCGAGAGGTATCCGGCGTATCGCGCGTATTCCCATGCTTGGGCGAACTGAACGAGTTCCGCCCGGCGACGCTGATGCCACCGTGCGGAAACGAGCCAGCCCGCCGCGGCCCCGAGCAGCATCGCCAGTCCGACGATCACGACGAGTTCCATTCCGTACTCCTGGTTCCTGGCCGCTCGACGAGCGGCTGTCATTGCGACGCTAGGCGGAGTGATCGTCTTCGCGCATCCCCTGCCGGGCCTTGGCCAGGAAGTGGTCATGAGACGCACGTACGGTTTTATTTCGCCATCGATTGGTCACCTTCGCTCGTTGTCAAGTCGGTGGCGAACAAAGGGCGAGAACAGGCTCTGATGGTGTCCAAAACTTGGCAAAAGTGCAGGCTGAAGTCGTTTTATCGGGCGACTGGGGGTGATTCGTGCAGCATATTGTGATCGCCTAGGCTCTTCGTTCTTGAGGTCGCGCAGGGGAGGAATAGTGACTTCGACGAGGAAAAGAAAAAAACCCGAGGACAGTGTGCTCGGCATCCACAAGCGCAACGGCATCTGGCAGGACGGGCTCGCCAGGGTGATGGGGCCGGAGTTGCTCGAACGCTGGGGTATTGCGGAAGACGCCGAGGCGTCACGCGTGCGAGAGATCGTGCTCCTGCGGTTGAACCGGGTACTGGTCCAGTTCGCGAGCCCTGAAATGTCCGTGATCGTCTGGACCGCGTACAACCTCGGCGCGGCTTCGCCCGGAGAGGAAAGCGGAGTCGTCCGGCGGCTCGAAAGATTGGTCGACCAGGGCGGCGTCGAATGCAGTGTCCGCACCTGCACCCGCCGGTTCAACGACATTTTCCTGCCCGACGTCGTGAAGAGCCTGAGCGCCGGGCAGAGCCCGATCACCGACGAGGACCTCGGACGGGCTTCGCGCTGGCTGGCCGCGAACATCCGGCCCGATGTGCCGGAACCGGTCGCGGATGGACTGTCCGCCGCGATTCGAGGGTTGCGGACGCCCATGGACCCGGTGCTGAAGATGTTCCTCGACGGCCCTGTCCACGGACCCGCGGACGGTGACGGTGTCCCGCTCGCGGCGAAGCTCGGGGCCCGTGGCGAGTGGCTGTGCGTCTTCACCGGAGAAGAGTTGTTGGCGACTTATCGCGAGTCCACGGGGGCGAGCTGGGCCCGGACCGGCCGGTGGACCGGTCGTGACGTAGTGCGGACGGCGGCGGGCCGGATCTTCCCGACCGGGATCCTGATCGATCCGAGTCCGTCGATCGGGGCCGGGGCCGAAGCCACGCTGCCCCTCCCGCCGGACGAGATCGCCCGGCTCGCCCGCGAGTGCTGATCGACCACGAGGACAGCGGACATGATCGATTTCGAGGCCGTTCCCGATGAGTTGAGCCGGGCGGGAGACCGGCTCCACGACATCACGGAGATGATCACCAGGCAACCTGCGCTGAAGTTCAAGGCCATGGCGAGCGAAGCGGGGGATCCCGTGCTCGTGGCGGCACTGGAGAGCTTTCAGGAGGCTTCCGCGCACAGCGTCGCCGTGCTCGCCGAGGACGTGTGGCGGCTCGGCGGCAGGCTGGGCGAGGCCGCGCGTGGTTACCGGAACGGGGAAGAAGCGGCGATCGAGAAGGTCAAAGCGATCGAAGCCGCCGAAAGCCCCGCACCGCGGGCCATCGTCTTCGACTCCGGGAACGCCAACACCATCCAGGCCGTTCTCGGCTGAACTGAAGAGGACGGACGATGAAGCCGGAAGACCCGGACGGGCCGAGTGCGCCCTGGACGGCTGGGACGGTCAGCGTGCTCCGAAGCGAGGCGGAACGCTTGCGAGCGGTTTCCCGGTCGTTGGAGGACCAAGCCGTCGAGGTGCGCCAGATCGATCCTCACGGCTGGTCCGGCCCTGGGCACGACGCGTATTTGGGCCGCCGGACGGAGTTGGCCGCCCGGTGCCGGATGGTCGCGGAGGAGCACGGACGCGCCGCGCGGGCGCTGGACGATTTCGTCGCCGTCCTGGAACAGCTGACCAGGAGCGCGCGGGACACTTCGGATCCGTCGCTCATCCGGAGACTGGCCGCCCAGCGGACCGAGGCGGCGACCCTGGCCGCCGCCACGCTCACCGAAGTGGGCAGGGAGCTGGCCGCGTTGAAGACGGTGCTCGGTGAGGTCGACCGGCGAGTGGTCCGGGAATCACGGCCTTCGCGTGCCGAGAAGCCGATTTCACCGCCTCCCGACACTGCCCACGGGCAGACTGAGCTGGCGCCGGCTCTTCTTCTGGCCGATCCGGCCGAATTCGACCGGCGCCTGCAGGGACTGAATGACGCCATGTGGCGATTCTGGTCCCTGCCCCCGCTTGTCAAGCCGGTGGCGAACAAAGGAAGTCCCTGATCTTCGATTTCCGCCGAACAATACGGAACGGCCCGGTGAAATACACTTTGCCGGGCCGATCCCGAATGGCGGAGGAATGGTGGCTTCGGCTAAGGAAACGAGAACGTCGCGCAGGGCCAAGGACCGGCTGCACCATATCCACGCCCGCGCCGGGATCCGGCAGGACGGGCTCGGCCGCGCGCTGGGCCCGGAACTGCGGGAGATCTGGGGCATCGCCGAGGACGCCGAGCCCGGCAGGGTGCGCGAGATCGTCCTTCTGCGGCTGAACCGCGTTCTCGAACGGTTCGCCGATCCGCTCATGCCCGAAATCGTCTGGACCGCCTACAACCTCGGCGTGGATCCGGTGGACGGCGGGGCGGGCATGGTCGGCCGGATCAGGACGATGGTCGACAGCGGCCGCGTCGCGGTCTCCGAGCGGACTTGCACCCGGCGGTTCTACGACTTCCTGGGGAGCGTCAAGAACAGCCTGGACGGTTTCCAGGAAGACCTCACCGGCGAAGATTTCCGGCTCGCTTCACGGTGGATTTCCGGCGACGTCCGGCCGGAACGGGAGCAGGCCGACGGCGGTCTGCGCGACCCCGTTCCCTCGGTCCTGCGGATGTTCCTCGACGGGACGGTGTGCGGCCCGGCGGACGAGGCGGGCGCCCCGGTACCGGCCCGCCTCGGCCCGCACGGCGACTGGTTCTGCGTCTTCACCGACGAGCGTCTGCTGGCCGAGTACCGCGCGGTCACCGGCGCGGGCTGGTCCCGGATCCGGCACCGGACCGGCCGCGATGTCGTGCTCGCGGCCGCCGGCCGTGCTGTGGCGACCGGGGTGCTGGTCAACCCCAGGCCGACGCGATCCGCCGGGATCCATGCCGCGCTCCCGCTCTCCCCGGACTCGATCGCCCGGCTGGCGATCCGCCGTTAGGGAACGGCGGGGGTGCCGCCTTCCCGGATCGGGAGGCCTGCCGAACGCCAGGCGCGGAACCCGCCTTCGAGGTCGGTGGCGCCCGGCAGGCCGAGCCGCTGCAGATCGGCGGCGGCCAGGCTCGACGAGTACCCCTCGTTGCACACGACGATCACCGTCGAGTCCGGTTTCACCTGCGGCAGCCGCCACTCGCTGTCCGGCGCGAGCCGCCATTCGAGGTGGATGCGCTCGACGACCACAGAGTCCGGGATCTCGCCCTCTTCGGCCCGGTTGACGTGCGGGCGGATGTCCACGATCAGGGCGCCGTCGCGTTGCAGCCGTAGTGCCTGCTCGGGTTCCGCCCGGTCCAGTCCGGACCGGGCGGCCGCCAGCAGTGCGTCGATAGCGGTCATCGGCCCAGTATCGGGGCCAGCGAGGGGATCTCGGCGGGGACTTCGGCGAGCGTGCCGTACTCACGGGTCGCCACCAGCGGCGGCGAGTAGGCGTGGACGCTGGCGGCGGGCTCGGTGCCGATACCGGTCACCTGGTGCGCGCGCCCCGCGCCGAAGCCGATGCCCTCGCCCGCGACGTGGGTGCGGCGCCGGATCGGGCCGCCGGGATAGCGGTACTCCTCGCCGATCTCGCCCTGCAGCACGGTGAACGAGCCGGACGCGCCGCCGTGGTCGTGCGGTTTGGTCCGCTGACCGGGCAGCCACGACAGCAGCCACAGTTCGACGCCGTCGGTCAGCGCGAGCCGCGCCCACCAGCGCTGGTCCTCGTCGAACCGCAGCAGGCCACGCAGGCCCGAGGTGAGCTCGGTGGTGACCGTGGAGGTCAGCTCGGCCAGTTCGCGGGGTGTCCAGAGCAGACGCTCGGGGTGCAGCAGTTCCGGCAGCAGCGGGTCGATCAGCTGCGGGTGGATCTCGAAGTCCTGGTCGGGAGTGATGGACGTGGTCACGGTGAGGCTCCTCGTGAGGTTCGCGGGCGCGGAAGCAGGGCCGGACGCGGCGCGACACGGGGTGCCGTCGGAAGAGGGAACTCAGCCGTGTCGCGCGGCGGTACATCCGCACGAGGCGACGAGGAGCAGGTCGATGGCCCGGCGGCGCCAGAAAGAGCCCCCGATGACGGGGAAGGCGGCGGACACGGACCTGATCACACCGCCGATGGTGCCACAGCCGCCTGCCGAGACGCGCTTCGTCCCACTTCCTGGACCAGCCGCTTTCTCCCGACCGGCGGCCCGGTGCACACGCGCGCGCGTGTGCGGACACAATGGGCGCGTGAGCGAGCCGATCCAGCCCAGCGAACTTGACGACCTCGTGGTGAGGATGACCGGTGTCGGGGTCCGCCGAACAGGCAACGACCTCCTCGCCGACCTCGACTGGACCGTGGAACTGGACGAACGCTGGGTGGTGCTCGGCCCGAACGGCGCGGGCAAGACCACCCTGCTCCGGCTGGCCGCGGCCGAACTCCACCCGACCTCGGGAACGGTCGACCTGCTCGGCGACCGCATCGGCAAGGTCAACATCTTCGAGCTGCGCCCGCGGATCGGGTTCACCTCGGCCGCGATCGCGCAGCGCGTGCCGGGCGAGGAACGCGTCGTCGACGTCGTGGTGAGCGCCGGTTACGCCGTCGTCGGCCGCTGGCGTGAGGAATACGACAGCCTCGACACCGACCGCGCCCTGGAGCTACTCGGCGCCCTCGGCATCGCGCACCTGGCCGACCGCACCTTCGGGACGCTGTCGGAAGGCGAGCGTAAGCGGACGCTGATCGCCCGGTCGCTGATGACCGACCCGGAGATGCTGCTGCTCGACGAGCCCGCCGCCGGACTCGACCTCGGCGGCCGCGAGGATCTCGTCGCGCGCCTTTCGGAGCTGGCCCTCGACCCCGAGGCCCCGGCCATGGTGCTCGTCACCCATCACGTGGAAGAAATCCCGCCGGGATTCACCCACGCGCTGCTGCTGCGCGACGGCCGCGCGGTCGCCTCCGGTCTTGTGGACGACGTCGTGACCAGCGACAACCTGTCCAAGACGTTCGATCAGGACCTGCTGCTCGAACGGTCCGGTGATCGCTTCTTCGCCCGTCGCCGCTGACGGGTCGTACTGACCGGTAGCCTGCAATCTGTCTTGGACGGTTAAGGAGGACGGCGTGGGAGAGTTCGTAAGTCTCGAGGTCGAAGGCGGGGTCGGGACGATCCGGCTGGACCGCCCGCCGGTCAACGCGCTGAACAACCAGGTGCAGGCCGAGCTGGCCGAAGCGGCCCGTGAGGCCTCCGAGCGCGACGACGTGCGCGCCGTGATCCTTTACGGCGGTGAGAAGACCTTCGCGGGCGGCGCGGACATCAAGGAGATGGCCGAGCGCACCTATCCGGAGATCGCGAAGTTCGGCGCGGCGCTGACGGCGTCGCTGGCCACCATCGCGAACATCCCGAAGCCGGTCGTCGCGGCCATCACCGGCTACGCGCTGGGCGGCGGGCTCGAACTCGCGCTGACCGCCGACCGCCGGATCGCCGGCGACAACGTCAAGGTCGGCCAGCCGGAGATCCAGCTCGGCGTCATCCCCGGCGCCGGTGGCACGCAGCGCCTGGCGCGGCTCATCGGCCCGAGCAAGACCAAGGACCTCGTGTTCACCGGCCGTTTCGTTAAGGCCGAGGAGGCCCTCGCGCTGGGCATTCTCGACGAGGTCGTCGCGCCGGACGACGTCTACGCCGCCGCGCACAAGTGGGCGTCGCAGTTCGCGAACGGTCCCGCCGTGGCGCTCCGCGCCGCGAAGGCCGCGATCGACGGCGGTCTCGACACCGACCTCGCGAGCGGTCTCAAGCTCGAATCCCACCTCTTCGCCGCGCTCTGGGCGACCGAGGACCAGCGCAACGGTATGAAGTCGTTCATCGAAAACGGCCCTGGCAAGGCCACCTTCGAGGGGAAGTAAGCGCGATGACGCAGGTGAACGATCCGGCGCCGAACCCGCACGCCACCGCCGAAGAGGTCAAGGCCGCCTTCGACGACCCCAAGCTCGCCAACGTCCTCTACCACGACTGGGAAGCCGGGACCTACGACGAGAAGTGGTCCATCTCCTACGACGAGCGCTGCATCTCCTACGCGACGGACGTGTTCAACGCCGTCGCCGGTGAGGACGGCCAGCCGTACCCGACCGCGATGGAATTGGGCAGCGGCACCGGTTTCTTCCTGCTGAACCTGATGCAGGGCGGGGTGATCAAGAAGGGTTCGGTCACCGACCTCTCGCCGGGCATGGTCCAGGTCGCGCTGCGCAACGCCGAGAACCTCGGCCTCGACGTCGACGGCCGGGTCGCCGACGCGGAGCGGATCCCGTACGAGGACAACAGTTTCGACCTCGTCGTCGGACACGCCGTGCTGCACCACATCCCGGACGTCCGCGCGGCGTTCGCCGAAGTGCTGCGGGTGCTGAAGCCGGGTGGGCGGTTCGTCTTCGCGGGCGAGCCGACGAAGGTCGGCGACTTCTACGCGCGCAAGCTCGGCCAGTTCACGTGGTACCTCACCACCAACCTGACCAAGCTCCCGGTGCTGAACGGCTGGCGCCGCCCGCAGGAGGAACTCGACGAGTCCTCCCGTGCGGCCGCGCTGGAGGCCGTGGTCGACATCCACACCTTCGACCCGTCCGATCTCGAGTCGATGGCGCGCGGCGCGGGCGCGCAGGACGTCCGCGCGGTCACCGAGGAGTTCGCCGCCGCGCTGGCGGGCTGGCCGATCCGGACCTTCGAAGCCGCCGTGCCGCAGGAGAAACTGACGCTGCGCTGGCGCCTGTTCGCGTATCGGCTCTGGCTGCGACTGTCCGCTTTGGACAAGAAGCTGCTCGCCAAGCTGCTGCCGCGCGAACTGTTCTACAACGTGATGATCACCGGTACCAAGCGATCGTAGGTTGCCGTACCAGTTCACCCTCGACGACGTCGCCTTCCTGCGCTCCGGCGCGGGAAGCGCGGCGCTCGCCGAATGCTCGTCCCTGCCGCTGACCGACAAGACCCGCATCGCCGACGTCGCCGCCGTGCGCCGGATCGCCCCGGACCACGCGGCCGCGGTACTGGAAACGGTGGTGCTGCGGCGGAAGTCGTCGGCCAAACTGGACTCCGCGGACTCGTGGCTCTTCACCGGTGACGCCCTCCAGCAGGCCAGCGCCACACTGGTCGCCCGGCACCGGGCTTCGCGGCTGGCCGGTCGCGACGTCCACGACGTGACCTGTTCCGTCGGCGCGGACCTGATCGAGATCGCCCGCGTCGCCTCCCGGACACTGGGCTCGGATCTGGACGAGGTCCGGCTGGCGATGGCGCGGCACAACGCACTCGAAGCCGGGGTTTCGGTGGGATTGCTCAGGGCGGACGCGCTGCGGCCGGTCAGCCGGGATTCGGTCGTCGTCGCCGATCCCGCCCGCCGCGACTCCGCCGGGCGCCGGGCGTGGAAGCCCGCCGATTTCCTGCCGCCGTTGGACGGCCTGGTCGAGTCGTACGCCGGCCGCGAGCTTTCGGTGAAATGCGCGCCGGGTCTCGATTTCTCCATCGCGCCGTGGGCGGACGAGGTCGAACTGGTCTCTTTGGACGGTCAAGTCCGTGAGGCGTGCCTGTGGCGCGGTGTGGGCTCGACGGTGTCGCGCCGCGCGACGGTGTTGCGTTCGGACGGTACACAGTGGACGGTCACCGACGCGGATCCCGACGGAATTCCCCTGCGTGAGCCGGGTGAATGGATCGTCGACCCGGACGGCGCCGTCGTCCGGGCCGGACTCGTGCGGCATTACGCGGCGCGGCACGGCCTGTGGCAACTCGACGAACGGATCGCGTATCTGACCGGCGACGTCCCGCCGCCGGGAATCCGGGCGTTCCGGGTGTTCGAGCACGGACCGTACAGCGAGAAGAATCTTCGTGTATTGCTGAAAAAACACGATATCGGTCGTTTGGAAATCCTCGTCCGCGGTCTCGACATAGACCCGGATGCCTTGCGGCGCAAGCTGAAACCGCGCGGTGGTGAAGAAGCTACTTTGGTACTGACCAGAATCGGTCGTTCTGGAGTAGCGTTCCTTTGCCGCGCACAGCTGACGTGAGGAGCATTTCCATGAGCCGGTTCACCGGTCTGCTGAAACTGGCCGCCGCCGCGGCCGCCGGGGCCGTTCTCGCCGGCGGCGCCACCGCCGTCGCGAACACCGGCGACGCCGCCTGGCGACACGGCCACGAGCCCGCCAACATCGGCCAGGTCAAGCTCGACGTGAAGGCCTACTACGGCGATGTCGTCGGCAGCGACGGCAAGCACCGGTACTCCGACGGCAGCCGGTTCGTCTCCGACACCGAACGCCAGGTCGAGGACGCCAAGCGCTACCTCACCCGAAGGCTGGACCGCGGCGTGAAGAAGCCCGCCGTCGTGTTCGACGTCGACGACACCGCCGAGGTCACCTACGGCTGGGAAGCCGACAACGACTTCGGCTTCGACCCGAAGAAGCAGCAGGAAGCGATCGACAAGGGCACGTTCGTCGCGAACAAGCCGGTGCTGGAGCTGGCGAACTGGGCCGCGCAGCGCGGCGTGAAGATCTACTTCCTGACCGGGCGCAACGAGTTCCAGGGTCCGCAGTCGCTCAAGAACCTCGCGAACGAGGGCTACCCGGCGCCGTCGGGGGCGTTCTTCAAACCGAAGACCACCGCGCCGGACTACCTGCCGTGCGGGCTGACCTGCACCACCGTCCAGTACAAAGCGGGCACGCGGAAGCACATCGCCTCGACCGGCGCGACCATCCTGGCCAACTTCGGCGACCAGTTCAGCGACCTCGAAGGCGGATACGCCGAGTTCCCGGTCAAGCTGCCGAATCCGATGTACTACCTGCCCTGAGGGGAATATCCGCGCGTTCGGCGTCGCTGTGCCCGGTATGTCTGACAAAAAGGTGTTGAAGCCCAGCGCGGACCACCCGATCACGGTGGCGCCGAACGAGGCGCGAGTGGTCGTCACGATCGGCGGGAAGGTCGTGGCGGACAGCGCGAACGCGCTCACGCTGCGGGAGGCGAACTATCCGCCCGCGCAGTACATCCCACGTGCCGACGTCGACTTCGGCGTGCTGGAGCGGACGGAACACTCGACGTACTGCCCGTTCAAGGGTGACGCGGCGTACTACAGCGTCCGCACCGGCGACGGCGTCGCCGAGAACGCCGTCTGGACCTACGAGGCGCCGCACGACGCGGTCGCCGAGATCAAGGACCACGTGGCGTTCTACCCGTCGAAGGTGGACGCGATCGAAGAGCGCTGAGCCGCCTCACGGCAGCTGGTTGATCCGGTCCCCGTCGGCCGCGAGCGAGGTGTCGGATTCGATCCGCCAGACCTCCAGCCCCGGTGCCTTGACCAGGGCGTCGACGAGGGCCTCCTCGCCCGCGACGAGGGTCGAATCGAAGTCGACCTCGGTGGCCACGCACCAGGCGCGGTCGTCCGGCCAGAACAGGTTGGGCGACTGCGCCTCGAACCAGTTCGGCCGGGGTCGCCAGCCGAGTTCCGTCGCGGAGGTCAGCTGTCCGTGGAAGAGCAGGTAGTCCCGGCCGGGATGTCGCACGCGCGGCGCTTCGAGGTGCTCGCGGGACAACGTCGCCTCGTCGGCCCAGCCGTAGCCGTCCCAAAGGCAGAACCAGGCTTCCGAAGTGGACGTGTGGTCGCCGAGAACGGCCAACAGAGCGGTGAGGCTGTGTGAAGGCAGCGTGCCGCGTCCCGGTGGGGAGCCGCGCCAGCGCGAGCCGGTGAGATTCACCGGATCCGGGGATCCGACCAGCGCGTGCCACTGCATGCCGCCGTGGGCGCGCCGTCCCGTCTCCGCCGCGGCCTCGCTCCAGCTCGACCAGCCGCCGCGGTCACGCTCGGCGGGGTGGCAGACGCGGGCGTAGGCGGCGTAACCACGGGGGACCGCGCGGCCGGCCGCGCCGAACGCTCCGCCGAGCCTGGAGAGCATCCAGTCGGCGGGGGACGGGTCGAGTACCGGTCGCAGCACGGCGGCAAGTCTCCAGCAAGATCATGTGCGGCGCATCTTGTCGGTGGGCGGGGGCATACTGCCGACGTGGGTGTTCCGCTGCGTCGCCGTTCGGGCCGTTCGGTGTACCGCGAAAGCACGCCTGCCTATGCCGTGGCCGGCGTGGTCGAGAGCGTCTGGACGGGCGTGGTGGGCGATAGCCGTCCGCTGAGGGTGTTCCCGGACGGCTGCGTGGACCTGGTCTGGGACGGGCGAAGGCTTGACGCGGTCACCACCGTGCGCGGAGTGCTGCGGCACGAGCTGCCTTCGGTGGACTGGACCGTCGGGCTCCGCCTGCGGTGCGGTGCCGGTGGCGCGGTGCTGGGACTGCCGATGACGGAGCTGGCGGCGGGTGCCACCCCGTTGCGCGACCTGTGGTCCGCGAGGGCGCGCCGCGCGGAATCCAGACTGGCCGAGTGCGGGACACCTGGTGAGGCGCGGTCGGTGCTGGAAGCGCTGGTCACCGACAGGCTGCGGGACATCGAGCCGGACGGGTTGTCCGTCGCGGCCGCCCGCGCGTTGCGTGCGCCCGGCGCTCGCGCCGACAAGGTGGCCGCGGAGCTGGGAGTGAGCGAGCGCGGCCTCCGGCGGCATGTGCGGCACGACGTCGGGGTCGGCCCGAAGGAGCTGCAGCGGGTGCTGCGGTTCCATCGGTTCCTCACGCGGCTCGAGGCCGTCGTACAGGACGGCTCGTCGCTTGCCGATGTCGCCGCCGAAGTGGGTTACGCGGATCAGTCCCATCTAGGGCGGGAGTGCCGTCGGCTGGCCGGCGTTTCGCCCGGCGCGCTCGTACGATCCTGGACTGGCCGAAACGTTCCAGACCGAGACGGCCCGCCGAGGCGAAGATCGTGACGTGCTCGAACCTTTCCGCGTCACCATCGACATCCGCACGGACGACCTCGACCTCAACGGGCACGTCCGCGGCCCCGCCTATCTCGCGTACGCCGATCACGCGCGCTGGGAATGCATGTGGGCGGCAGGCGTGGACCCGTTGGCGCTCAAGGCCGGGAACCTCGGCCCGGTCAACCTCGAAACGACGATCCGGTTCCGCCGCGAGCTCCGTGCCCGCGCGCGGATCGACGTCCTGACCCGGTTCACCTGGGAGCCGGGCAAGGTGTCACGGGTCGTCCAGGAATTCGTGTCGCCGGACGGCGCCGTGGTGGCGGAGGTGGAAAGCCTCTCCGGCCTGCTGGATCTCGAACGGCGGCGGCTGGTCCCGGATCCTGGACTGCACTGGCGGAAATACGCGGTGCGGCCGGAAATCCTCGGTCTGCCGTGATCAGGTGGCCACCCGCTTTTCGTAGAGGCTGGTCGGCCATTTCGCCGAAGGTGGGTCGGCCACGTGCTCGAAGCCCGCGCGCTCGTAGAGCCCGCGCAAGGCCTGGTTGTCCTTTGTGGTCGCCACGCGGACGAACGCTTTGCCCCGTGCCGCGGCCTTTTCGCCGACCCAGTCGATGATCCGGATCCCGAGCCCGGCCCCGGCCGCCTCCCGCGCGACCGCGAGGCGGCCCGCGTAGTAGGCCGGTTCCGTGGTCTCGCCCCAGAGCTCAGGCTCCGCCTCGGTCACCACGCAGGTCGCGATCGGCTTACCGAGCCCGATGACCAGCAACGCTTCGCCCGCCTCGATCTGGTCGCGCACCGATTCCCGCGGGAAGCGCGGTGGCCATTGACGGATTCCGCGCCCCGCCAGCCAGGCGGCGGCCTCGGCCAGAAGGTCGAGTACGACGTCCTCCTCGCCCGGGCGGGCCGGGCGGATGGTGGTGCCCGGCGTGAGTGGCTCGGGGCCGGTGACGATCGGCATGCCTCGATGATGCCCCGGCGATGGTTGGAGTGGGATGCCCCCAATGTGGCATTGGGGACGGTGCGTGTCCCCAATGCCACATTGGGAGCACTTCACAGTCAGCCCCTGTGCTAACGTCGTCTCCGAGCCCCGTATGGGCCTATGCATGGAGGTAGCGGCTACTCAGCCACCAGAGATCGGCACACACCGTCTCTCGCATTCAGTCATCCCCGCGTCGTGGGATGACGCCTCCATGCGGTGCGCTCGAAACCCGGGCGTGCCAAGGCTCGTGTGCTCTTCTTCCGGTGCTGGTTCCGCGCCTCCTGTCGACACATCGACGGGAAAGGAACGCATTGACCGGCTTCAACGACCAGGTGATCGAGGAATTCAGGCGTAACAAGGGAAAGCTCGGCGGCATGTTCGAGGGGTGGAAGCTGATCCTGCTCACCACCACGGGCGCCAAGAGTGGTAAGCGGCGGACGAATCCGTTGGGGTATCTCGAAATCGACGGCAAGACCATCGTCGTCGCTTCCGACATGGGAGCTCCGGCCCATCCTGCGTGGTATCACAACATCCGTCGCGACCATCGGGTCACGATCGAGACGGGTGTCGAGACCTACGAAGCGATCGCGGCCGTTCCGCCCTCGGCGGAACGTGACGCGTTGTTCGCGCGGGTTGTCGCCGAGGAGCCGGGTTTTGCCGAGTATCAGGCGAAAACGTCGCGTGAGCTGCCGGTCGTGATCTTGTATCGGATCGACGACCGGGTGCGGGGGATGGGGGACTTCCTGGTGGAGGTCCACGACTGGCTGCGGGAGGAACTCAAGACGCTGCGCGCCGGGGTGGACGACCTCGTGGCGGGCCGCGCGGATTCGCTCACCATGGGGGAATCCCTGCGGGCACACTGTGTTTCGTTCTGTGAGGCGCTGACCAAACATCATACCGGCGAGGACATGGGGGCGTTTCCCATGCTGGCCCAACGGTTTCCCGCGCTCGCGCCGACGCTGACGAAGCTCGGGGAAGACCACGTCGTCGTCGCGACGTTGCAGAAGCGGATTCGCAAGCTCGTGGAGGGCTACGTCCACGGGGAGAGTGACCCCGTTCGCCTGCGCGACGACTTCGACGAGCTCGCGGGGAAGCTCGAAGCGCATTTCGCTCACGAAGAGCGAACGGTCGTGACGGCACTCAACGTGACGGCGCCCGGCTGATCGGTGCGGACGCCCTGGGGTTTCGGCCCCGGGGCGTGTATCGTAGTAAGTGGCAGCGCCTTCACAGCGCGACGCCGATCCGGCACGAGGCGGGTGGAATTCGCCCCCGGCCTCGCCGATGACCGCGAACCAGCGGTCCCTCCGAAAGGTTTCACCGTCAAAACTCACAGCACCGACAGTGCGCTGTTCAGCCACCCGCTCGACACCGAGGTCGAGCGACAGGATCCCGCGACCCCTCAAGGGGAGCGATACATGGATCTTTTTCGCGAACCTTCTTATCCCACACCGGAACCTTCGGCCGACGCCGTTCGTTGACGGAGTAGACCAACGTTTTGGGTGTCGTGTTGTCCAAGCACGTTCGCGCAGAATTCGTCGCGGGCGTCGCCTTCTTCGCGTCGCGCCGTGACACCGGCTGAAACAGCCGGTCCAGTCCTGGCAATCGACAAGAAGTGACGATATGACTTCAGTTCTAAACCACCCGGACAGCGTAGAGAGGCAGGCGCCACAGCCCCTGTTGTCCGGGGAGCAGACCAACACCGAAAACTTTCTCGTCAAGCTGTTCGCGGTGGTGCCGCTGCTGGCACTGGCCGCTTCCGTCCCGTTCGCGTGGGGCTGGGGGCTCGGCTGGGTGGACCTCGGCCTGGCCGCCGGGTTCTACTTCCTCACCGGCCTCGGCGTGACCATCGGTTTCCACCGCTACTTCACCCACGGCGCCTTCAAGGCCAACCGCGGCCTGCGGATCGCCCTCGCGGTCGCCGGCAGCATGGCCATGCAGGGCCCGGTCATCGGCTGGGTCGCCGACCACAGGCGCCACCACGCCTTCGCCGACCGCGAGGGCGACCCGCACTCCCCGTGGCGGTTCGGCACCACCCCGGCCGCGCTGGCCCGCGGCTTCTGGCACGCCCACATGGGCTGGCTGTTCGACCGTGAGAAGACCAACGCGCAGCGGTTCGCTCCGGACCTGCTCGCCGACCGTGACATCGCCCGGATCGATCGCCTGTTCCCGCTGCTCACCGTCGTGACGCTGCTCGCGCCCGCCGTCCTCGGCGGCGTGATCACGATGTCGTGGTGGGGCGCGGTCACCGCGTTCTTCTGGGCGAGCCTGGTCCGCGTGGCGCTGCTGCACCACGTCACCTGGTCGGTGAACTCGCTGTGTCACATGATCGGCGACCGCCCGTTCGCCGCCCGCGACAAATCCGCGAACTTCTGGCCGCTCGCCATCGCGTCCATGGGCGAGTCATGGCACAACTCCCACCACGCCGACCCCACCGGCGCCCGGCACGGTGTCCGCCGAGGTCAGCTCGACATCTCGGCGCGGCTGATCTGGCTGTTCGAGAAGGCGGGCTGGGCGACGGACGTCCGCTGGCCGAAGGCCGATCGGCTCGGCCGCAAACTCAACCCCGGCCACTCCCTGTCGCTGCGCCGGACCGCGAAGCGGGCCTGAGCCCGTCAGCGGATAGCGCTCGCGATGGCGTCGATCAGTTCCGGCCCGTCGGACAACGCCGGGTCGTTGTGATCGGCGCCGGGGACTTCGACCGTCCTCGCGCCGGCGGCCCGTGCCACGTCACGGCTCTGCTGTGCCGGGACGATCGAGTCCGTGGCCCCGAAGACGACGGTCACCGGCGCCTTCACACGCGCGACGTTGTCCCTGGTCGGGAAGTCGTCCCGCAGCAGCCAACGGACCGGCAGGAACGGATAGTGCAGCTGCCCGACCGACGCGAGGTCGACGAACGGCGAGCGCAGCACGAGCGCGGACGGCGGACGTTCGACGGCCAGTTCGGTGACGACCGCGGAGCCCAGGCTCTCGCCGAAGTAGACCAGCGGTGCGCCGGCCTCACGGACCAGGAAATCCTGTGCGGCGCGGACGTCCAGCTTGAGCCCGTCCTCGGACGGCTCGCCGGGATTGCCCCCGTAGCCGCGATACTCCAGTAGCAGCACCGAGAGCCCGCGTGCGGTCAGCGCGCGGGCCATCGGCGCGCGGTACGCCCGGTTCCCGGCGTTGCCCGGTGCGACCAGCACGGCCGCCTTCGCGCCGGCGACCGGGAAGTACCAGCTCGCGAGGCTCAGTCCGTCCGAGGTCGTGAGCGTGACGTCTCTGCCGCCGGGCAGGACGACGGCGGCGCCGGGCGGCGGACCTGCCTCGGGGAGGTAGATCAGCTTGCGCTGGAAGGCGAACACACCACCGAAGACCACACCGACGAGGGTGACGGCCACCGCCAGTGCGAGCAACGCCTTTCCTCGTGCGGTACTCAGGGCTTCGTCGGGGGCAGGTCGAATTTCGCGAACAGGTCCGCGTCGATGAACGAGGTGATCTCGCGGATCCGATCGCCGCGGAGGGACAGCACGTTGATCGACCAGCCATGGTGGACGGCGTCGGCCGCTTCGCCGAGGTAGCAGGCGACGGCGGGCTGCCCGTTGGCGGTGACGACCTCGGTGCGCCAGCTCGGGCACCGGCCGATCGGGACCTCGACGGCGAAGCGGGACACGGCCTCGATGCCGCGGTACCAGTGTGCGAACGGCGGCATGGACCACGTGACGTCCTCGGTCAGCAACGCCACGAGCGCGTCGGCATCGCCGCGGTCCAGCGCGGAGGCGAAGCCCGCGGCGATCTCGCGGACCCGGGGATCATCGAGCTTCCGCAGCGTCTGCTGCCGGTCGGACGGCGGGACCTTCTCGGCGACGATCGCCCGGGCGCGTTGCAGCGCGCTGGTCACCGCCGCCACCGAAGTGTCCATTGTGGACGCGATTTCGGCAGCGGAGAAGCCGAGGACGTCGAAGAGCAGCAGGGCGGCCCGCTGGTTGCCCGGCAGATGCTGCAGCGCGGCGACGAACGCCAGCTCGACGGCCTCGCGCTGCTCGTACCGGACGTCCGGCCTGCTCCCGCCGGGGTACGGGCCGAGCCACGCCACTTCGGTCACCGGGGCCTCTTCGATCACCACTCGCTCGCTCGACGGGCCGAGGTCCATCGGCAGGGCCCGCTTCCCGCGCGCGGCCGCGACGTCGAGGCAGGTGCGGGTGGCGACGGTGTAGAGCCAGGTCCGCATCGAGCTGCGCCCCTCGAAGCGTGCCAACCCCCGCCAAGCCCGGAGAAGCGCGTCCTGCAACGCGTCGTCGGCGTCGTGGGTCGAGCCGAGCATGCGGTAGCAGTGGGCGTGCAGTTCGCGGCGCAGTGGCTCCACCACGCGGTTGAACTCCGCCTCGTCGGTGCGCAGGACATCTTCACTCACAGTCGACGATTGTGCCCTTTACTTGGCGCGAAGCGCTGTCACGGCAGGGGTGAACATCGTCGTCTTGATCGCGGACAGCGTGCCGCGGTCCTTCCCGGCCAGCGGGCGGACGAGGTCCGTCGCGTACTCCAGCAGCGCGGGCTTCTCGGCGACGGCGTCCACGAGGCCCAGGTCGCGCGCGTCCGTGCCGCCGAACCGCCGTCCCGTGGTCATCGACGCGATCGCGGCGGCGGGGGTGAGCTTGCCCTGGATCAACGCCGCCATCCCCGGTGTGAACGGGATGTTGATATCCGCTTCGGGGAAGCAGAAGTACCCGCGGTCGGCGCGCATCACCCGGAAGTCGTGCGCCATCGCGAGCATGGCACCGGCGCCGAAGGCGTGCCCGTTGATCGCGGCGACCGTGTGCACGCCGAGGGTGAGCACACGGGCCAGCAGTTCGTGGACGTCTGCGACGTACTGCGCCGCCTGCGTGGGGTTGCTGGTGAGCCATTCGAGGTCGAGGCCGTTCGAGTAGAACTTGCCCGACCCCACGGTGACCAGCACCGCCGGATCCGGATAGGCGACGACGGTGTCCAGCTGGGAATGGACGGTTTCCAGCCAGGACGGCGAGAAACGGTTCTCGTCGTCGCCGAGGTCCAGCAGGAACACCGGGGCGTCTTGACGCAGAGTGGGCATGTCAGTCCTTCCGTGGGGGTGGGAGCAGGAGTATGGCGCGGACCGAGGTGGCGAGCCGGGCCCGGGAGTCTTCGGAGATCGGCTCGCCCGCGGCGAACGCGCGGCGGAACAGGGCCGTCGGCAGATCGACCACGCAGGCTGTCAGCACTTCGACGGCCTGTGCGTCGCGCCGGTCCCAGAGCCGGACGGCCAGTCCGACCAGGAACGCGATCAGGCGTTTGTCGAGGGCCAGGAAGTCGGCGGCGAGGTTTTCGGGGACCTGCGGGCCGAGGACCTGTTCCTTCTTGACGGTGATGAGCAGGCGGGCCGCCTCCGGCCGGGGGTGGGCGAACGCGGCCGGTGTGCCCGCCGCGGCCACGACCGCCGCGACCGGGTCTTCCGCCTCGTCCGCGAGAGCGGTCTGGAGGTCGAGGAACTCGCCCGCCGCGCGGAGCCAGACGTGGGCCAGCAAGGCGCCGAGCGAGCCGAAAGCGTGGTAGATCGTCCCGTTGGACACCCCCGCGGCGGCCGCGAGGGACCGGACGGTGACGCCTTGGGCGCCCGTCTCGACGACGAGGCGTTCGGCCGCGTCGAGCAGCCTTTCCAAGTCGTGCACGCGGGGGCGGGGCATGGGCCGACGGTAACAGAGCACGTGCTCTAAAACAATAAGAGAGCGGCTGCTCCAATATGTCGGAGGTGGACTGTGACGTGGTTCACGAACGTCCTCACGGCGAAGTCGTCACATCGGCCCGGTGGCGCGGGTCAACCCGTCGAATCACCGAGAAGCCGAGGAGAAACCGAAATGACCACCGCCTATGTCATCGTCACCGTCGTCGGAGCGTTCATGGCCGCCTTCTCGGCGGCCTCGATCTTCTTCCGTGCCAAGTGGGTCGTTCAGCCGCTGGCCGACTACAGCGTCCCCCGCGGCTGGTGGACGCCGCTCGGCGTCGCCAAGGCCGCGGGCGCGCTCGGCCTGATCGCCGGCCTGTGGGTGCCCGCGCTCGGCGTCGCGGCCGGGATCGGACTGGTGCTCTACTTCACCGGTGCCGTGATCACCGTGCTCCGCGCGCACTGGCCGTCGCACGTCGTGTTCCCGCTGATGTACCTGGCGCCCGTCGCCGCCTCGTTGGTGCTGGGATTCGCCGCCTGAAGTCAGGAATCCGGGGTCCACACCGCGAGTTCGGCGCCGCCGGGCTCGCGGAAGTGGAACCGGCGCCCGCCGGGGAACGAGAACGGCTCGACCGTGACGACTCCGCCCGCGGCCTCGACGGAACCCCTTGCCCGCTCGAGGTCTTCGGTGCGGATCGTCACCAGCGGCGCGACCGTCTGCTGCGCGGTGTCCTGCTGGAAACCGAACGAGACCACACCACCGCTCTGGACGTCGGAATACGTCGGGCCGTACGACGTCGCCGTCCACCCGAAGGCCTTTTCGAAGAACCGGCTCGAGTCCGCGGCCGAGCCGGACGGAAACTCGACGAAGTCGATTTCGTACATGGACCGGAACCTACTCCGGGCCACCGACAGGAATCGCTCAGACGCTGCGCAGCACGGAAACCACGACGCCCAGCACGGTCGCGCGGTCTCCGTCGATGACGTCGTAGGCGGGGTTGCGCGGTTCGAGGTACACGTGGTCGTCGCGGCGGCGGTACACCTTGACCGTGGCCTCCTCGTCGATCATCGCGGCGACGATCTGGCCGGAGTGCGCTTCCTGCTGCTGCTTCACCACGACGATGTCGCCGTCGCAGATCGCCGCGTCGATCATCGAGTCACCGCGCACCCGCAGGCCGAAGACGTTGCCCCGGCCGGTGAGTTCACGCGGAAGGGTCATCACGTCGTCGACGTGTTCGACGGCCGAGATCGGCGTTCCCGCGGCGATGTCACCGACGACGGGGACCGGCACCGAGTCCTCTGTGGATTCCCGCGATGTGGTGCCGTGCAGGAACGCGCGGACGTCTATGGGCCGGGAGATCGAGCTGCTGCGGCGAAGGAAACCCTTTTCCTCCAAGGCCGCCAGATGCTTCGACACCGAGGACGTCGAACGCAGCCCGACCGCGTCACCGATCTCGCGCGTGCTCGGCGAGTACCCGTGCTCCACCACCCATTCGCGGATGGTCAGCAGGATCTTCTGCTGGCGCTCCGGCAGGGAAGCGGCTTCCTCGAACAGCTCAAGATCGTGGTAGGCGGTCATCAGCGGAATGGTAGTTCGTGCAGGCCGCCGCGATCGCCGCGGTGTCCCAGTAGAACGGCCGCACCTCGGTGATGCGCCCGTCCTCGACGGTGATCGTCTGCAGGATCGGGAAATCCAGCTCACGTCCGGTGGTCCTCGCGCGGACGTGCACCCGGGTCAGGACGACCAGTGGGCTGCTCTCGCTCAGGAAGCTCTGCTCCACCATGTCGAAGACCGCCCAGGTGTCGCCCATGGCGGCGAAGAACCGTTCCAGGCCTTCGTGACCGCGCCAGATTCCGCCGTAGGGCAGGCCGTCCGCCTGGTGCAGCACCACGTCGGGCGAGAAGAACGGGGCGAGCGGCGCGAAGGTCGCCTTGCCGGGGCCGCCCGCCGCGAAGTAGCCGGCTTCCGCCGCGTACATGCCTTTGAGTACGGACAGGGCGTCCGTTGTCGATGTCACGACGACCACTGTGGTGCGCCGCGTGTCCGGGCGCTGGCGGTTATCCGTCGTCGAGATCGGCCGGATGGCGGCCCGGCCGGACCGAAAGTCCGATCCCGTGCGCGGTTCCGCGAGGTTGACTCGATCGTATGAACATGAAGATCACCGCGGCGGTTCTCGCCGCCGCGACGGCCACGGTCGCCCTCACTGGTTGCGGTCTCAAGGAAAGCTTGACCGAAAAGGCGAACGGGCACGTCAAAACGGTCGGCTACGCGACCGGCGCGGAAGGCAAGCGCGACACGGACGCCCGGCTGCCGGAGTGGGTGCCGGACGGGGCGGCGGCGGTCACCGAGGTCATCCGGACGACCGGTTCGGAGCGGCTCCTGCGGTTCACCGGTGGGACACTGCCCGCCGTTTGCGTACCGGGGCCGGCGGCGACGCAGACGGCCACCCTCGCCGCGAACTGGTGGCCGCGGGGACAGGAAAGCAAGACGGACAAGGTGTGCGGTGACTGGCATGTGCTCGTCCAAGGCGTCGACGTGTTCGCGTTCAAACCGGAAACCCTGGTGAGCACGAGGTCCTAAGTCACTCGGAGAGCGCGTCGGCGCAGGCGGCGAGATCGCGCAACAGCCGCTCCTGTTCGGCCGTCGAAAACGGTTCGAGCATCCGATCCTGGACAGCGCGCACGACACCGCTGGCGGCGCGGAGCTGGGCCTCCCCGGCGGTAGTCAGGGTGCTGGGCAGGGCGCGGCCCTGCGGCGCCGTCGCCGGACGGGTGACCAGGCCGCGGTCCTGCAGGCCGCGCAGCACCAGGTTCATCGACTGCCGGGTGACGAACACGGCCCTGGCGAGTTCCGCGTTCGACAGCCCCGGTCGCTGTGAGAGGACTTCGAGGCAGGAGTACTGCGGCACGGTGAGGTCGAGCGGGCGCAAAGCGGTGTCCATCGCCATCCGGAGCGCCGTTGCCGCTCGTTTCAGCATGTACCCCACCGCCAGGTCCAGCGGTCCGACCGTCTCGCCTCGACTCATGTCAGCATCATGACACGACCTCTTCGGCTGACAGTGCCTGCCAGGCCGGTGCCAGCGTCGTGTGCGCCGCCTGCCAGGTGCCCCCGGCACTCTCTGGAATGTCATTCCAGAAACGAACCGAGGGGTCACCATGGACACACCTGTCACGATCATCGGCGCCGGACTCGGCGGGCTCACCCTGGCCAGGGTGCTGCACGTCCACGGCATCCCGTCCGCTGTGTACGAAGCCGAGGCCTCGCCGTCGGCGCGGACGCAGGGCGGGATGCTCGACATCCACGACTACAACGGCCTGCTCGCCATCGAGGCGGCCGGGCTGCTGGACGAGTTCCGCGGCATCGTCCTGGAGGGCCGCCAGGCGATGCGGGTCCTCGACTCGGACGGGTCGGTCCTGCTCGAGCGGGCCGACGACGGCACGGGCGGCCGTCCCGAGGCGCAGCGCGGGGACCTGCGGCGGATGCTGCTCGGCTCGCTCCCCGACGGCACCGTCCACTGGGGACAGAAGGTCGTCGCCGCCCGTACCCTCGACGACGGCCGCCACGAGGTGACGTTCGAGGGTGGTGCCACCGTCGTCACCGGTCTCCTGGTCGGCGCGGACGGCGCCTGGTCACGGGTCCGGCCACTGCTCACCGGCGTCGGCCCGGACTACACCGGCACGTCGATCGTCGAGACCTACCTGTACGACGCGCTCACCCGGCACCCCGCCGCGGCGAAGACGGTCGGCGGCGGATCGATGTTCGGGATCGGGGCCACGCCGGGGATGAGCATCCACGGCCACCGTGAAAGCGGTGACACCCTGCACGGCTACGTGGAGCTCACGAAGCCGCTCGAGTGGTTCGACGACATCGACTTCGGCGACGCCGAAGCGGCCAAGGCGCGGATCGCGGCGGAGTTCCGCGACTGGTCGCCGGAACTCACCGCGCTGATCACCGAAAGCGACGTCGCGCCGATCCATCGTCCTGCCTACGCCTTGCCGTCCGGGCTGCGGTGGGCCCGCGTTCCCGGCGTGACCCTGCTCGGCGACGCCGCGCACCTCGCGTTGGCGAACGGCGAGGGCGCCAACCTGGCGATGCTCGACGGCGCCGAACTCGGCAAGGCCCTCGCCGCGCGTCCGGACGACGTCGAGGCCGCACTCGCCGAGTACGAACAGGCCATGTTCGTGCGCAGTGAAACACCCATGGAGGAGGACTTCCTGCTCGAAAGCGTCTTCGGTGAGGACATCCCCGAGCGGCTGCTCGACCTGTTCGGGATCGAGCAGCGGAAGGCCTGAGCCAGGCCGGCTCCCGCTCACTCGTGCGATCGCGGCGCGTACGGCTTCAGAGTGATCGAGTTGGCCGCTTTCTGCATCCCGCCCAGCATTTTGCCGCTGCCGGGCAGGTGCGGAAGCAACCGCATGAACCGGTTGCGCATCCGGATCCCGCGGCGAGTACGCGGGGCGAAACCGCCGGCACCACCGGGCGGCCGCTTCATGTTCATCGTCACGTACTCGCGCATTTCGCTGTCATACCGGGGAAACGCGACACGGTGGTCGCCCTTGGCCGCGGCGAGCTCACCCGCGAGCACGTACGCGCCGACCAGCGCCATGCTCGTGCCCATCCCGAGTGAGCCGCCGAAGGCCGAGTCGCCGAGCAGCACGGTGCGGCCGCGGTACCAGTGGTCGACCTGTACTTCGCCGACCCGCGCGAAGTACAGGTCGTCGGTCCGCCGCAGCTGATCGAGCAGCGCGGGGATCTCCCAGCCCGCCCCGGCGAACACGTCGGCCAGCAACTCCTTCTGGGCCCGCAAGTCCCGCCGGTCGTAGGCCAACTCCGGCGAGACGAACCCGAGCAGCGCCCGGACCTCCCCGGTGTTCCCCAGCGGGTACAGCACCGCGACCCGGCCGTCGACCCCGTTGCCCGCGGGCAGGTTGTACATCACCTCCCAGCCGTCCAGGTCGAGTTCGGTGCGGGCGGGGAAGTACGAGGTGTAGTAGCCGAGGTCCTGTACGAATTCCTTGTCCTGCCCGAAGGTCAGCGCTCGCACGCCGGAACGCAGCCCGTCCGCGCCGACCACGAGGTCGAAGGAGCGTGGCGGCGCGTTGTCGAAGGTGACCTTGACGCCTTCGGCACTCTCGGCGATCTCGGTGATCACGGTGTCGTACAGGATTTCCAGGTCCGTGCCCGCCGCCTCGTGCAGAATCCGCACGAGGTCGCCGCGCAGGATTTCGATCTCGGCGACGATCCCGCCAGAATCGCCGAAGTCGTCGCCGCCCATGGCCGCCACGCGTTTCCCTTGCTCGTCGAGCCAGGCGATTCCGTGTGTGCCGGTGTGGTGTGCCTTGACGGCGTCCATGATGCCCATCCGCTCGACGGCGTCGCGGGCCGTGCCGCGGATGTCGATCGCCTGCCCGCCTGATCGCAGGGCGGGGGAGCGTTCGACCAAGGTGGGTTCGAAGCCGTGGCGGCGTAGCCAGTACGCCAGGGAAAGTCCGGCGATGCTCGCGCCGGAGATCAGAACAGTGCGCATGCGGGCAACGTACAGCCGCCTCGGTACGGTGTATATTTGCTCTAGTGCTCTGCCGTTCATGTCGAACGTCATGGATTGAGCGCACTAGTACGCTAGGAGGTTTGGTGGACAGCGTGGACAGTGGGGCGCCCTACCGGAGGATCGCCGCGGAGATCCGCGACAACATCACGAGCGGACGGCTGCGCCCGGGCGACCGGATCCCGCCGACCCGGCAGATCACCCGGGACTGGGGAGTCGCGATGGCCACCGCGAGCAAGGTGATCGCCGTCCTGCGCGACGAAGGCCTGGTGGACACCAAACCGGGGTCCGGAACGGTCGTGCGGTCACGGGATCGCGCGTTCACCCCGACCTCTTCCCGCCGTCAGGAGCTGGACCGGGACCGGATCGTCCGCACGGCGATAGCGATCGCCGACGCGGAGGGCATGGCCGCGGTGTCGATGCGCCGGGTGGCCACCGACCTCGGCGTGGCGACCATGTCGCTCTACCGCCACGTGCCCGGCAAGGACGATCTGATGCTGTACATGGTGGACCTGGTGACCGCCGAGAAGACCGCGCACGCCCGGCCTCCGGCGCACTGGCGCGAACGCCTGGAGTTCTCGTCCCGTCTACTGTGGACGATCTGCCGCCGTCATCCCTGGGTGGCCGAGGTCCTGTCAATGACCCGGCCCCGGGCCATCACCCCGAACCTGATGTTCTACGCCGAATGGGTCCTGACCGCGTTGCGCGGTCTGGGGCTGGGCATGGACGACATGATGTACATCCACCTGAACCTCTTCAGCCACATCCGCGGCCTGGCCCTGTCCCTCCAGTCGGAGGCGCGGGCCCGGCAGGACACCGGCATGACCAGCGACGAATGGATGGACACCCAGGTGGCGGAGTTCCGGGAAGTCGTCGCCACCGGCCGGTACCCGACCATGGAATACGTGGTGACACAGGAATTCGAGCAGGACATGGACACGATGTTCGAATACGGCCTGCGGCTGTTGCTCGACGGGGTCGAGCGGCGGCTCGCGCGCGGTCAGGCCGTCGGGCGGCCCGCCCCGGCGTAGTCGTCGCCCTGCTTCCGGTAGGTGTGCACCTGCACCGCCTGCCCGGTCTGCGGGGCGTCGATCATCTGCTGGTTCCCGATGTACAGCCCGACGTGGTGGATCTTCGTGTTCGGCTCGCCGTAGAAGATCAGATCGCCCAGCTGGGGATCGGGCACCTTGTCCACGCTGTGGTACTGCGTGTGGGCGGTGCGCATGAGCTTGACGCCGGCGCTGGCGTACGCGGCCGTCGTCAGGCCGGAGCAGTCGAAGCCGGGGTCGCCGCCGCCGGTGCCGTTGCCGCCCCAGACGTAGGGCAGCCCGATCTTGTCGATGGCGAAGTTGACCGCGCTCAGCGCCGCCGCGTTCGGCGGCTGCGGGCTCTGGCCGACCGTGCCGTAGACGTTCACGGTCGCGAGCGTGCGGTGCATCAGCAGCGGCGCGGGCTGCAACGTGCTCACCGCGTTCCACCACGTCTGGCCCTGGCCGAGGTCACGCCCGCCCGCGCACAGGGCGCGTCCGGCGGTGAGCGTGGCGTCGTCGATGTTCTGCGGATTCGGTTTCCCGCCGGTGGCCGAGGCCTGGAACTGGTTCCACACCGACGGTGTCAGCTGCAGCGGGCCGCTGGCGTTCGCGGACGAGACGACCTTGTTGTAGAAGTCGCGGACCTCGACCGCGCCGAGCGGCGCGGTCATCACGCCGTCGGCGTTCAGGCTCGAACCGGTGGCGCGGCCGTGGTCGGAAGCGATCTTCCCGAGCGCGGCCAGCGTCACCCACGAAAGGCGGCAGCCCGGCGTTTCCTTGCTCAGCGCCACGGTGGTCTTCGCGTAGCCGGTCATCGCCCGCAGCGGGATGTCGAGCCAGCCGCTGGTCTTCGACACCCAGGCGTCGAACTCCTGCCCCATCTGCTGCGGCACCTTCGGCTGCTCCTTGGGCATCTCCGCGGGGGCGGACGACGACGCGGGCGGCGCGGGCGGGGCCGAGGACTGGACGGCGGCGGCTTCCGGCTTCGGCTCGTCCTTGGGCGCGAAGGTGATGGCGGCGACCAAGGCGGCGCCCGCGACGACGACGGCGGCGACGATCACCGGAAGTCTGCGGCGGCGGGAAGTCTGCTGCTCCATCAGAGCCCTCCGATGATGCGGCTCAGGACGAACTCGCGGAAGGCGTCGACATCGGTGGTCAGCGCGACGTCGATGGTGCGGCCCGGCACGGCCTGCGGATCGGTGCTTCGCAGCCTTCGCCGGTCTACGAGAGTCGCGCCGCGCGCGGGGCCGAAGCCGCACTCGACGTCCACAGGGTAGGACTCGACGTCGAGGATGCCCGGCCGGATCGCCTCGGCCACCGCGACCGCGTCGTGCATGACCATCCCGGGGAAACCGAGGATCGGGGTGTAGTGCTCGACGTAGGTGGGTGTCAGCGCTTCGAGCGCCGCGCCGAGCGGGCCCGACGCGGCGAGCTTGCCGAGCCACGTCGTGTCGACCGAGCACTGGTGCGTGATGTCCAGCGGGACCAGCACGGTCGGGATGTCCTCGTCGACCAGCACCCGGCGCGCGGCCTCGGGGTCGCTCCAGATGTTGAACTCCGCCGCGGTGGTGGAGTTCCCCTTGGTCACCCCGCCGCCCATGACGACGATCCGGCCGATCTTCTCGCGGATGTCCGGATGGGCCGCCAGCAGCAGCGCGATATTCGTGAGCGGGCCGATCGGGGCGATGGTCACCGGCTCGTCGGCGGCCTCCAGCAGATCCACCAGCAGGCGGACGGCACCGCGTTCGTCGAGCGGGCGCTTCGCCTCCGGCAGCGTCCCGGCGTGGCCGGAAAGACCGTCCTGGCCGTGGACGAACCCGGCGGGTTTGGCGTTGTCATACACCAGCGGCCGCGCGGCGCCGGCCGCGACGGGGACGTCGTCGCGGCCGAAGAGCTGCAGCAGACGGCGTGCGTTGGCGGTGGTGTGGCTCAGCGGCACGTTGCCGAACACCGTGGTCACGCCGAGCAGTTCGACGTCCTCGCATTGTGTGGCCAGCGCCAGCGCGAAGGCGTCGTCGACCCCCGGGTCGGTGTCGATGATCAGCTTGGTGCCCATGCGCGTGCTCCCCTTTGCGGTCGACAGCCTGATCACAGGTTACGGTCACCGGTATGACGTCCATGTGGGGTGCGCCCGCGCTGTCGCGGCTCCGCGCTTGGGGCCAGGCCCGTCGTGATCCTCGTCAGGCGAAGTTCCTGACCAAGGATTCGCTGCGCTGGGTGCTGCGAAACCGCGCGTACACGCCTTGGTACCTGGTCCGATACTGGCGGCTGCTGAAGTTCCGCGTCGCGAACCCGCACATCATCCTGCGGGGAATGGTGTTCCTCGGCAAGGACGTCGAGATCCACTGCCGCCCCGGCTACGGGCGGCTGGAGATCGGCCGCTGGGTGCACATCGGCGACGGCAACGCGATCCGCTGCCACGAGGGTTCGCTGCGCATCGGCGACAAGGCGGTGTTCGGACGGCAGAACGTCCTCAACGGCTACCTCGACATCGAACTCGGCTCGGCCACCCTCGTCGCGGACTGGGTGTATATCTGCGACTTCGACCACGTCACCACCGACATCACCGTCCCGATCAAGGATCAGGGCATCGTGAAGTCGCCGGTGCGGATCGGGCCGGACACCTGGATCGGCACCAAGGTCTCCGTGCTCAAGGGCACGCGGGTCGGCCGCGGCTGCGTCCTCGGCGCGCACGCCGTGGTGCGGGGCGAGATCCCGGACTACTCGATCGCCGTCGGCTCGCCGGCCCGCGTGGTGCGGAACCGGCAGGACGACTACGCCGCCGACGCCGCCCGCCGCGAGGCCGTCGCGGACATGGCGCGCAAGGCGAACAAGGCACTCCAGAAAACCCTGGGCGTCGACTCCTGACTCACGTGATCAGAGGCGTAACACACGTGATCAGAGGCGTAACTCACGCGAGTTACGCCTTCGGTCTGCCCGGAACTAGCCGCGCAGCTGCTCCCGGACCTCCATGAGCGCGAAGCCCAGCAGGTTCTGCCCGCGCCAGTAGTCGGGGCGCGTGGCGTTCTTGTCGTCGCGGGCGACGCCGCTGCCCCAGACCAGGTCCATCCTCGACGCCTCGACGATCACCTTGTCGCCCGTGGCCAGCAGGAACTCGCGCTCCTCGGCGTGCTGGCGGTACTTCTCCAGGTTGCCGTCGATGACGATGTCGAAGCGGTGCCGCTCCCACAGTTCGGCGTCGAAACCGGAGACCTCGCGGCCGAGGATCTTGGCGGTCTTCGGGTCCGGCGCCTGACGGATGGCCACCGCGGCCTCGTGATCACCGAACAGTTCCGCCTTGCTCGCCATCATGTAGTGCTCGGCCGTCGGGTACTGCTCGCCGCCCGCGACGAACGGCGCGTGCCACCACTGGCTCAGGCAGGCCGCGTTGATCCGGCCGCTCTTGAGCGGGGTGTGGCCGTAGAAGAGCTGGTACTCGGGCTCCGCGCCGCTGTGGACCAGCTCGCGCAACGCATCGAGACTCCGGACTCCGTCGACCTTGCTCACCATGGCGACCAGTGGACCACAGACCACCGACAACCGGTGAACTGGATCGGACCACTCTCCGTCGTGACCGGAGGCGGTCAGTACATTCAGCATTCGTGCAACGGATCGAAACGGTGAGCGCCCGAACGGTCGAAGAGGCCGCCAAGCGATTGGCCGGCGTGGTGACCCGGACGCCGCTCGAACCGAACGAACGGCTTTCGGCCCGGGTCGACGCCCGGGTCTGGCTCAAACGCGAAGACCTCCAGACCGTGCGCTCGTACAAGATCCGCGGTGCCTACAACTTCATCGTCCAGCTCGACGCGGAGCACCGGGAGCGCGGCGTCGTCTGCGCGAGCGCGGGCAACCACGCGCAGGGTGTCGCGTACGCGTGCCGCCGCCTCGGCGCGAACGGCCGGGTCTACGTTCCCGGCACGACTCCCCGCCAGAAGCGCGAGCGGATCGCGACGCTGGGCGGCTCGCATATCGAGGTCATCGTCATCGGCGAGACCTACGAAGACGCCTTCAGTGCCGCGAAGCACGACGCGGAGACCACCGGCGCGACGCTGGTCCCCGCGTTCGACGCGCCGGAGACGGTCGCCGGACAGGGCACGGTCGCGATGGAGGTCGTCGCGCAGCTCGGGTTCATCCCGGACGTCATGGTGGTGCCGGTCGGCGGGGGCGGCCTGCTCGCCGGGATCGCGGCGTGGGCCGCGGAACGGGCGCCGGAGATGCGGATCGTCGGCGTCGAACCGGCGGGGGCGACCTGCATGGCGGCCGCGCTGGCCGCCGGTGAGCCGGTGCGGCTCGAAACCGTCGACACCTTCGTCGACGGTGCGGCGGTCGCGCTGGCCGGATCGGTGACGTATCCGCTGGTCCGCGACGGCGGCGTCGAACTCACCGAAGTCGCCGAGGGCGCGATCTGCACGGAAATGCTCGCGATGTACCAGTCCGACGGCGTGATCGCCGAACCCGCGGGCGCGCTCGCGACCGCGGCGCTGGGCACGACGGTGAAGATCGACCCCGGGCAGATCGTGGTGTGCGTCGTCTCCGGCGGCAACAACGACGTCAGCCGCTACGGCGAAGTGCTCGAACGGTCGCTGGTCCACGAAGGACTGAAGCACTACTTCCTGGTGGGGTTCCCGCAGGAGCCCGGCGCGCTGCGGCGGTTCCTCGACGAGGTCCTCGGGCCGGACGACGACATCACGCGGTTCGAGTACGTGAAACGCAACAGCCGCGAGACCGGCCCGGCGCTGATCGGCGTCGAACTCGCGCGCGCCGGTGACCTGGAAGGCCTGCTGCACCGGATGGACGTGAGCCCGCTGCAGGTGGAGCGGGTGGAACCGGGCAGCCCGCTCTTCCACTTCCTGGTCTGACGACCCCGCAATTCGTCACCTACTTGCGACGTCCGGACCTCGCAAGTAGGTGACGAATTGCGGTGGGGCTCAAGGCGCCTTCGGCACCGCCGGATACGGCACGAAGGTGCTGGTGTTCTCGTCCACGGTCAGCTGTTTGCCGATCGTGGGGAACGCGCGCTGCGAGCAGGCCGGTCGTTCGCAGACTTTGCAACCCATGCCGATCGGGGTGGCCGCGGCGCGGTCGTCGAGATCGAGCCCGGTCGAATAGATGAGCCGTTTCGCGTGCCGCAGTTCGCAGCCGAGGCCGACGGTGAACGTCTTGCCGGGGCTGCCGTAGCCGCCGATGTTGCGTGACACCGTCCGCGCGACCCAGAAATAGCTCTTGCCGTCGGGCAGGGTGGCGATCTGGGTGAGGATCTTGCCTGGCTGGGTGAACGCCTCGTAGATGTTCCACAGCGGACACGCGCCGCCGACGCGGGAGAAGTGGAAACCGGCCGCGGACTGGCGTTTCGACATGTTCCCCGCCCGGTCGACCCGGACGAACGAGAACGGCACGCCGCGGTTCTTGGGGCGCTGCAACGTCGAGAGCCGGTGGCAGACCGTCTCGAACCCCACGCCGAAGTGGTCGCAGAGCCGCTCGATGTCGTAGCGGAACCGTTCCGCGCTCGCCAGGAACGGTCCATAGGGGAGGATCAGCGCGCCCGCGAAGTAGTTCGCGAGCCCGACCCTGGCCAGCGAACGCGCGGCGGGGCCGGAGAACGCCCACGAGTCGGCGAGTTCGGTGATCAGGTCGTCGTATTCCAGCAGCGCGATCTGCGAAGCCATCCGGAACGCCTGCTGCCCGACGCGCAGGCTCGGCGCCAGCCGCAGCACACGCGGCCCGGGTTCGTACCGGTGCTGTTCGCCGTTGGACTCGTCGATGCCTTCGTTCGTGACGTCGACGCCGTAGCGCTGGGTCAGGGTCTCCTTCAGCGCCGCGAGCACCTGGCCACGCTGCAGGGGGATGTCGTGGGCCATCCGTTCGGCGCGTTCGTCCAGCTCGGCGACGTAGTTCTCCCGCTCGTAGAAGAAGTCGCGGACCTCCTCGTGCGGCAACGAGCCTGCCGCGCTGCCGTGCATGCCCAGTCCGTTTTCCGTGGTCAGCGCGGCGGTGTTCTCGACCGAGTTGCGGTAGCTGCGGTGCAGTTTGACCAGGGCCTGGGCGATCGTCGGCAGGTTCGTGGCGAGGTCGTTGAGCTCACTGGTGGTGACGTCCACCCCGACGACCTCGTCGAGCAGGGCTTCCTTCACGTCCGCGACGAGCCGTGCGGTGTCGTTGTTCGCGAAGAACTCGGTGTCCACTCCGAACGCTTGCGTGATGCGAAGGAGCACCGGGACGGTCAGCGGACGCGAGTTGTGCTCGATCTGGTTGAGGTAACTGGGTGAGATCTCCAGCACACGAGCGAGATCCGCCTGGCTCATCGACCGGCTTTCGCGCAGATGCCGCAGCTTCGCTCCGGCGAAGGTTTTGTCCACTGAGGCCTCTCTGTCCGCAAGGTTTCCGGGCCTGAACGATTCAGTGAACGGTCAAGCCCGTGGATTTTGCCTGTGCTTGCGAACCTGTGATTCGCAATCTTTGCAAGATGCTACGGAAGCTTCGCAGAAATTGGCAAATTGGAGGCCTGGATCCGATTTCCCCTGTCATGTCAGGGTCAGGTCAGGAAAGGCGATCACTCGCAAACTTCGCAACACCGGGAGAATCCGATGACTCAGCACGCGCAGCAGCTGGAGCAGGCGGCCGCCGAACTGGCCAAGCAGTGGGAGACCGACCCCCGCTGGGCGGGCGTGAAGCGGTCGTACTCCGCGGCTGACGTGGTCAAGCTGCGCGGCAGCGTGGTCGAGGAGCACACGCTCGCTCGCCGCGGCGCCGAGAAGCTTTGGGACCTCCTGCACAACGAGGACTACGTCCACTCGCTGGGCGCACTGACCGGTAACCAGGCGGTGCAGCAGGTCCGCGCCGGCCTCAAGGCCATCTACCTGTCCGGCTGGCAGGTCGCCGCCGACGCCAACCTCTCCGGCCAGACCTACCCGGACCAGAGCCTCTACCCGGCCAACTCGGTTCCCGCCGTCGTCCGCCGCATCAACAACGCGCTGGGCCGCGCCGACCAGATCAACTGGGCCGAGGGCAACACCGACATCGACTGGTACGCCCCGATCGTCGCCGACGCCGAGGCCGGCTTCGGTGGCCCGCTCAACGCCTTCGAGCTGATGAAGGGCATGATCGCCGCCGGTGCCGCGGGTGTGCACTGGGAGGACCAGCTCGCTTCCGAGAAGAAGTGTGGTCACCTCGGCGGCAAGGTGCTGATCCCGACCAAGCAGCACGAGCGCACGCTGAACGCCGCCCGCCTCGCCGCGGACGTGCTGAACGTGCCGTCGCTGATCGTCGCCCGCACCGACGCGCAGGCCGCCACGCTGATCACCAGCGACGTCGACGAGCGTGACCGCAAGTACGTCACCGGCGAGCGCACCGCCGAGGGCTTCTACAACGTCACCAACGGCATCGACCCCTGCATCGACCGCGGTCTCGCCTACGCCGAGTACGCCGACCTGCTGTGGATGGAGACCTCCAAGCCGGACCTCGAGGTCGCCCGCCAGTTCGCCGAGGCGATCAAGGCGAAGTACCCGGACCAGATGCTGGCCTACAACTGCTCGCCGTCGTTCAACTGGAAGAAGCACCTGGACGACGCGACGATCGCGAAGTTCCAGCGCGAACTCGGCCACATGGGCTACAAGTTCCAGTTCATCACCCTGGCCGGCTTCCACGCCCTGAACTACTCGATGTTCGACCTGGCGCACGGTTACGCCCGTGAAGGCATGACCGCCTACGTCGACCTGCAGGAGCGCGAGTTCGCTTCGGAGGACCGCGGTTACACCGCCACGAAGCACCAGCGCGAGGTCGGCACCGGCTGGTTCGACAACGTCGCGACCGCGCTGAACCCGGAGAGCTCGACCACCGCGCTCGCCGGCTCCACCGAGGCCGAGCAGTTCTGATCCCCCGCAATTAGGTGCCAGGTGGCGGTCTCTCGACTCCCAGGGGAGACCGCCACCGCCCCCCTTCTATCCCTCGCGAAGCCCAGCGGAGGCACACCATGGTTGAGAAGCTGAACTACCGGATCGACGTCTGCGGACCTGCCGGTGACCGGTTCGACGAGATCCTCACCCCGGCCGCGCTGGACTTCGTGGCCAAACTGGACAACGCGTTCGCCGGGCGCCGCCGCGAGCTGCTCGACGCCCGCCGTCTGCGCCGCGAGAAGCTCCAGTCCGGCGAGGAGCCGCTGGGCTTCCTGCCCGAGACGCATTCCGTCCGCGACGACAGCAGCTGGTCGGTCGCCCCGGCCGCGCCCGGTCTCGAAGACCGCCGCGTCGAGATCACCGGCCCGACCGACCGCAAGATGACGGTCAACGCGCTGAACTCCGGCGCGAAGGTCTGGCTCGCCGACTTCGAGGACGCGACCTCGCCGACCTGGCACAACGTCATCGACGGCCAGATCAACCTGTTCGACGCGATCCGCCGCAACATCGACTTCACGACGTCGGCGGGCAAGCGCTATACGATCGGCGACGAGCCCGCGACGATCGTCGCCCGCCCCCGCGGCTGGCACCTGGTGGAGAAGCACATCCGCATCGACGGCCGCCCGGTTTCGGCGAGCCTGGTCGACTTCGGCCTCTACTTCTTCCACAACGCGCGCCAGTTGCTGGCCCGCGGCAGCGGCCCGTACTTCTACCTGCCGAAGCTCGAGAACCACCTCGAAGCGCGGCTGTGGAACGACGTCTTCCTGCTGGCGCAACGGGAACTCGGCATCCCGCGCGGCTCCGTCCGGGCCACCGTGCTGATCGAGACGATCACCGCCGCGTTCGAGATGGAGGAGATCCTCTACGAACTGCGCGAGAACGTCTCCGGGCTGAACGCCGGCCGATGGGACTACATCTTCAGCGTCATCAAGAACTTCTCCTCGCACGGCGCGGACTTCGTGCTGCCGGACCGCGCACAGGTGACGATGACCGTCCCGTTCATGCGGGCCTACACCGAACTGCTGGTGCGCACCTGCCACAAGCGCGGGGCGCACGCCATCGGCGGCATGGCCGCGTTCATCCCGAGCAAGGACCCGGAGATCAACGCGACCGCGCTCGAAAAGGTCCGCCAGGACAAGGAACGCGAGGCGAACGACGGCTTCGACGGCTCGTGGGTCGCGCACCCCGGCCTCGTCCCGGTCTGCCGCGAGGTGTTCGACGGCGTGCTCGGCGGCTGGCCCAACCAGCTCGGCAAGCTCCGTGAAGACGTCGTCGTCACCGCCGAGGATCTGCTCGATGTCGCCAGCGCCGGCGGCGAGGTCACCGAAGCGGGTGTCCGCGCCAACATCAACGTCGCGCTGCGTTACATCGACGCGTGGCTGCGCGGCACCGGCGCGGCGGCGATCCACAACCTGATGGAGGACGCCGCCACCGCCGAGATCGCCCGCTGCCAGGTGTGGCAGTGGATCCGCAACGGCACGAAGCTCGAAGACGGCACCGCGCTCACCCACGAACTCACCGTGTCCTATTTGGACGAAGAGCTGGCGTCGGTGCGCGCCGAACTCGGCGAAGGCAACCGTCTCGACGACGCCTACGAGATCTTCACCGAGACCGCGCTGGGCGAGAAGCTGCCGAGCTTCCTCACCACCGGCGCGTACGCGCGGTACCTGACCGCGCGGTGACGCAGGCTCCGGCCGCCCCTACCTGACGCGGGGCGGCCGGGTTCCACACCGGTTTGGGACGGTGTGGCCCAACGGGTCCGGTGGCGGAGGCTCCCCGCCACCGGACCCGCTTCACGCGCGCGCCCCTCCGGTAGCGCTGTCGGGCGTGCGCCCGTCGCGGAGGCCCCGTCCTCACCACACCACCCGTGGACGGGGCCTTCGTGGCTTTCCGCCGTGTGCGAAAGCGGCTGCGAGGAGCCCCTCGGACAGGTCACGATCGCGGGATGACGATGTGGAAGTTCAGCGGCGAGGTCGCCGAGTTCTATCAGCGCTACCGCCGTGGCTACCCCGCCGAAATCTTCGACAAGCTGGTGGTGGAATTCGGGCTGTCCACCGAAGACACGGCACTGGACCTCGGCTGCGGCACCGGCCAGCTGACCCGGTCGCTCGCCGCCAGGACCCGTTCGGTCATCGGGATGGATCCCGAACCGGACATGCTCGCCCAGGCGAGGAAAGCGACGTCCGGGCTCACCAACGTGAACTGGCTCGTCGGTGCCGACAGCGACGTTCCGGCGCTGCGAACGTTGCTGGGGCGGGACAGTCTCGGCGTGGTCACGATCGGGCAGGCCCTGCATTGGATGGACCACGCGACCTTGTTCCCCGCGCTCCGTTCGCTGCTGCGGCCCGGCGGCGGGGTCGCCGTGCTCACCAACGGGGCGCCGATGTGGCTGCACGAGAGTTCGTGGTCGAAGGCATTGCGCGAATACCTTTCCGGCTGGCTCGGTCAGCCGCTCGTGCGCACCTGCGGGGCCGGGCAAGAGGAACAGGACCGGTACCGCGCGAGCCTGGAGGCCGCCGGATTCGCCACCGGTTCGGACGTGGTGGAGTACGAGGACGAAATCGACCTCGAATTCGTCATCGGCGCGGTCTACTCCGCGACCCCGGAGGACCGGCTGCCGAAACCGGCCGAGCGCGCCGGATTCGAGGAGCGGCTGAGCGCCGCCATTTCCCCGTACGCGCCGTTCGTGGAGCCGGTCCAGGTACGGATCCTGATCGGCAGAAAGGGATGAACCGGTCACGGACCGCGATTAGGTAGGGGTACGTAGTGATTCCCCCGTTGTTTCGGCGGCGGGTCGCGCGGATGCTCGGCGCCGGGTGGGAATTCCGCCCGTTTCCCCGAGGAGCCACCATGAAGAAGCAGTTGAGGACCCTCTTGGCCGCGACCTTCGCCGTCCTCGCCGTCGCTCTCGCCGCCCCCGCGGTGTCCGCTTCGGCCGGGGTCTCGGTGCAGCCGGACTGTGTGCGGCCCTGCCACTTCTGATCTTCGTCACCTAGAGCAGCCCGGGGGTCGCGCCCCTCGCGACCCGCGACGCTCGTGGAGGGCGGACCCGGGTTCCCCGACATCCCGGGTCCGTCCTCCGCCCCGCCGAGGTTGCGAAAGCCACTTTCGCAACCTTCAACGTTGCGAAAGTGGCTTTCGCAACACGAAACGCGCGGGATCAGGGTTCGAAGGCGTTGCCCGTCGCGATCTTCGGGCGCCCCAGTTCCACGGGCTCCCCGACGCGGGCCCGCCGGTAGACGGCGGCGGTCGCTTCGGCGATGCGGCCCCAGTCGAAGTCCGCGGCCAGGCGCGACTGCGCGGTCAGTGCCCGCCGCGCCGCGGCGACCTCGTCGTCCAGCACCGCTTCGACGGCGTCCCCGAGGGCATCGACGTCGCCGGGGCTGAACGCCAGGCCGGTCTCGCCGTCGACGACGACCTCGCCGAGTCCGCCGGCGGTGGACGCCACGAGCGGCGCCTTCGCGGCGGCCGCTTCCAGCGCGACGATCCCGAACGGTTCGTACCGGCTGGGCAGCACGACCGCGTCGGCCGCAGCGAGCACGGCGCGCAGTTCGCGGTCGGAGAGATGCCCGACGAAGTCCACCGCGCGGCGCACGCGCAGCTTGCGTGCCTGATCGACCAGCTCCTCCAGATGCCGCCCTTTTCCGGCGATGACCAGCCGTGTCCCCGGTTTGGCGCGGCGGATCCGGGGGAGCGCGGCGAGCAGGTCCTGCACACCCTTTTCCCATTCCAGCCGTCCGAAGTAGAGCAGCAGCGGCGCCCCGGAGGGGCTGTAGACCTCGCGAGCGTGCGCGACCTCATCCGCGGGCACCTGCCAGGTGCGTTCCTCGATGCCGTTGTGGATGACGGTGACCGCGTCGCCGTCGACCTCGAACAGCTGCGCCACCTCGCGGCGCATGGCCTGCGAGCAGGTGATCAGCGCGTCCGAGCGGTTCGCGAGCCACCATTCGACCGAGTGAACCTGCTGGTTCAGCGGATGCGAGAGCCAGCCGGAGTGCCGCCCGGCCTCGGTGGCGTGGATCGTGCCGACCAGCGGCACCCGCGCGGCCTCCGCGATCGCGATCGCGGGATGGGTGACCAGCCAGTCGTGCGCGTGGACGACGTCCGGCTGCCAGCCGCGCAGCAGGTCGGTGGCGGCGCGGACCATCGCGTGCCCCATGGCCAGCGTCCACGCGACGAGGTCCCGTTCGAAGGTCACGTGCATCGGGTCTTCGGCGACCCGGATGATCCGGACGCCTTCGACCACGCGATCGGTCCTGGGATGGGTCTCGGCGTCGGTGCCCGCCGTGTGACGGCACAGGACGACCACGTCGTGCCCCTGCCCGGCGAGGTGTCTGGCCAGGGCGTGGACGTGCCGTGCGAGTCCGCCGACGACCACGGGTGGGTACTCCCACGACAACATCAGCACGCGCATGGGTGGAGGTTACTCGTGAGTCGGTCGTCACCGGGACGGGGCGATCACCCCCACAGGTGAAGCCGATGGCGGACGACAGGGGCGGCGATCTTTGCCACCATCGGGTTGATGACGTCCTCGGTGAACGCGGCCGAACCGGCCTTCAAACCCGTCGAACCGGTGCTGTCGACCCCGTGGTCCGCGCAGGTCGGACCCGGCGACGCGCTGCCGGAGTACCCGCGCCCGCGGCTGGTCCGGCGGCGCTGGCTGAACCTCAACGGGGTGTGGGAGTACGCGGGCAGCGGCTCGCCCGGCGGGAGCGGGTACGGCGAGCGGATCCTGGTGCCGTACCCGCCGGAGTCGGCGCTCTCCGGTATCGGGCGGCGCGACGAAACCCTCTGGTACCGCAAGGTGTTCCGGGTCCCGTCCGAATGGGACGGTCAGCGGGTGCTGCTCCATTTCGGCGCCGTCGACCAGTCCGCGACGGTCTGGGTCAACAACCAGGAGGTCGCCGTCCACGAAGGCGGGTACACGGCCTTCAGCGCGGACATCACCGACGTGCTGCGCCCGTCGGGATCGCAGGAACTGACCGTCCGCGCGACGGACCGGACCGATGCCTCGACGCACACCGTCGGCAAGCAGCGAAACGACGCGAAAGGGATCTTCTACACCGCCGCTTCCGGCATCTGGCAGACCGTCTGGCTGGAGCCGGTGCCGTCCGCGTACGTCCGGGATCTCCAGGTGACACCGGACCTCGACGGAGTGACGGTTGTGCCCAAGGTCACAGGCGGCACCCAGGTGGAAGCGATCGTCAGTGAGCCCGGTGGCGCGGAGGTGGCACGCGTCCTAGGGGATGCGGGACGGCGGTTGCGCGCGGAGGTGCCTTCGCCGCGGCTGTGGACGCCGGACGATCCGTATCTCTACGACATCGAGGTCCGATTGCTCGACGAGAGCGGCAACGTGCTCGACGCCGTCGAGTCCTACACCGGGCTCCGCACGATCGGGACGGTCACCGACGCCGAGGGCAGGCCGCGGATCGCGCTCAACGGCCGGATCACCTTCCTGCACGGCCCGCTCGACCAGGGCTACTGGCCGGACGGTGTCTACACCGCGCCCACCGACGAGGCGTTGCGGTTCGACCTGGAGAAGACCAAGGAGCTCGGCTTCAACTTCGTCCGGAAGCACGTCAAGGTCGAGCCGGAGCGCTGGTATTCCTGGGCGGACAGGCTGGGCCTGCTGGTCTGGCAGGACATGCCGTCGCTCACCGTCTCCTTCGACGGTCCGCCCGGGACAGCGCCCGATCCGGTGCCGGAGGCGAAGGCGCGGTTCGAAGCGGAGCTGACCGAGATGGTGGAGCAGCTGCGCGGGGTGACCTCGATCGTCGGCTGGGTGCCGTTCAACGAGGGCTGGGGCGAGTTCGACACCGCACGCGTCGCGGAACTGGTGAAACGCCTCGACCCGACCAGGCTCGTCGTCGCGAACAGCGGCGTGAACTGCTGTTTCTCGCGGCCGGACGCCGGTGCCGGCGACGTCTACGACGACCACACCTATGTGGGGCCGGGGAAACCCGCGGTGAAGGACCGCCGGGTGATCGTCGACGGCGAGTACGGCGGCCTCGGCCTGGTCCTCGACGAGCATCGCTGGCCGGGGGAACCGCAGGCCTACGAGATGACGCTGACCTCGGCACAGCTCACGGAACGCTATGCCGAGGTCAGCGAGCGCCTGGAACGGATCATCCCCGAAGCCGGGCTCTCCGGCGCGATCTACACCCAGACCACCGACGTCGAAAACGAGGTCAACGGCTTGCTCACCTATGACAGGCGGGTGCTGAAGGCCGATCTCGCGACCGTGGCCGCCCGCAACCGCGCGGTCATCGCGGCGGGTCAGTCCGGCTGAGCCTCCACCGGCCCGCCCGGGTCCCGGACCCGGACGGGCACCCCGAGCAGCTGGGAAGGCAGCTGCCCGTGGTCGTGGCCGGGGGTCATCCACACGTCGATCGTGGGTTTCCCCTCGGCCTCGCCCTGTCCGACACCGACCACTCCTGGTACGTCGTCGAGCCAGCGTGACGCCGAGACGAGCGCGGCGTCGACATCCGGAATTTCGTCGGTCACTACGGATGCACCCTGATCCCGAGCGACGCTTCGACCAGTGTGATCCGGTTGATCACGGTGACCACCGGCGAACCCGCGAACAGCAGGCCGACGGCGTTCTCGCTCAGATCCGCCACGAGGCTGCCCGAGTCGCCACCGGCCGACATGTCGGTGGTCAGCAGCTGTTGCGCGAACCGGGCCACCCGGCCGCCGCCGTAGTTCACGTCGACGGTGGCGTTGATGTTCGTGATCCGTCCGGTCGTCCAGTTCGTGGTCCGGCCGGTCTTCTGCACGAGCGTGCCGACCGCGGGTGCCACGTTGGTCCCCTTGAGGTCGCCGACCCAGAAGATCCGCCGGTCGAGGTCGTGGAACTGGCCTTCGGCGATCGCGGCGTCGACGAAGTTCAACGGCACCGGCTGGCCCGGCTGGATGAACTTGATCGGCACGAACCGGCTCAGCCTTGCGATGACGTCGGTGGGTACGACGCCGCCGTCGAACGGGCCGGGCTGCAGGATCGGGTCGCCGATGGCGGCGGCGTTCGAGTTCGCCAGCACGTGGTTGTTGCTCAGGATGTAGTACCTGGGCGGCTTCCCCGGCAACGCGGTGGCGTCGTAGACGGCGGTGCCGTAGGTGCCGGCGGTGATCTTGAAGTGGCCGACGCTCAGCCCGCCGAACGCCGGGCGGAACCGCTTGGCCAGCGTGAACGGACCGACCTGCTCCCTGGCCAGTTCGTCGGGGCGGGCGAGCGTCGGAGCCGGCGGCTCGTCGAGCATCGTGGCGGCACCGTTCGCCCTCGACGGCGCGATGCTCCGGCCCGCTTGCAGGACACCGACTTCCTGGACGTCGGTGGGCACCCCGGCGAGCGTCGCGGGAACCAGGTCGTCGTCACGGAGCATTTCGTGCGGCATCTTCGTGTCGACCAGAACGGTGATCGCCTTCTCACCGGTGTCCATCCCGCGAGACCATTTCGTACCGAGTGCCACACCGACGACGTTCTGTCTGGAGAGCAGTGCGTCCTCCTCGGCCGCCTGTACACTCGCCAGTGAGAGGAATTCATCCGGGATCATATTGTTTTCGATCACGTCGGCCACGCTTTCCCGCGATTTCGGATGGATTGCAGGGGGCCCCGACGAGCGAGTCTGCTCCGTTCGCCCTGGTGGCGCCATAGTGCAAACGGGTAGACCGGTTCATTGTCGACTGTCGAGATTTCCCTTGTAGGCCAAGGGTTTGTGATCTATCGACCGGCCATCGCGCCGAGCTGTGGCGCATTCAGGGACTTTGGTCCCTTATTTCGCGGAAAAAGAAACGGGCGGTTCACCGGATCATTCCGGTGAACCGCCCGCTGCCGGGAAAAGCGCGATTCAGGCGTCGACGGTCGCCTCGATCGCCTTGGTGATCGTGTCGTCTTCGGGTTCGGTGCGCGGGCGGAAACGTCCCACCACTTCACCGGACGGGGCGACGAGGAACTTCTCGAAGTTCCACTGCACGTCGCCGCCGGCGCCTTCCGAGTCGGCCGTCTTGGTCAGTTCGGCGTAGAGCGGGTGACGGGTTTCGCCGTTCACGTCCAGCTTTTCGAACAGCGGGAACGAAACGCCGTAGGTCGTCGAGCAGAAGGTCTGGATCTCCTCGGCGGTGCCCGGCTCCTGCCCGGCGAACTGGTTGCACGGGAACCCGACGACGGAGAAACCCTTGTCCGCGTAGCGTTCCTGCAGCTTCTCCAGCCCGGTGTACTGCGGCGTCAGCCCGCATTTCGACGCCACGTTCACCACCAGCAGCGTCTTGCCTTCGAGCGCGCCGAGCGTGGTGTCCTCGCCCGCGAGCGTCTTCAGCGGGATGTCGTGGATCCCCATGGTTGCCCCTTTCGTCATTTCCTCAGCAGGTCACGCGCGTCGACATGGCCGAAGGGCCCATCGTCGCGCCGAAACGCGGCCGCGGTCTCCCGCGCGCGGTCGAGCGCTCCATCGCGGAGCAGTCCGGCGAGCGTGTCGAACCGTTCGGTGTGCACTTTCGCCCGCCGCCGTGCGTAGTCGGCGGCGGAATCCTTGGTGACCATGAACGCCCAGTCGCTCGAAAGCGCCAGCATCGCTTCGGCGACGGCCTGATCGCGGACGGCGTCACGCGTCGTCGTGTCCATCCCGGTGACCAGGTCGAGCATCCGGTGCTGCAGCGCGGTGTTGTCCCGCACCATGTCGGCGACCTGCTCGCCGTCCCAGACCCGCCAGTCCTTGCCCGATCCCCACGACGACGCCGGGAGATCGACCTTCCCGCCGAGGTGGCCCGCTTCGAGCGCGCCCTTGAGGGTGGTGACGCGGACGCCCGCCTCGGGCAGCGCGCGCAGGACGCCTTCGAGCCAGGCGGGACCCTCGTGCCACCAGTGCCCGAACAGTTCCGTGTCGTACGCGGCGACGACGAGCGATTCGCGGCCGTGCTCGGCCTTGAGCGAGCGCAACCGGGCGACGACGGTGTCGACGAAGTCCTGGACGTGGCCACCGAGGGTGGCCGCCGCCATCGCCGGATCGTACGGCGCCTTGTCCGGCGGCTCGACGGTCTTGCCGGTCACCCTCGACGGCTTGAGGCCGACTTCGTGCGCCCAGGTGTGGAAGTCGCGATAGGCGGCGTGGCCGGGGTAGCCGGCCTTCGGCGACCAGACGCGGTACGTGACTTCGAGATCGCGGCCGAAGCAGACGACGTCGGAATCGCCGACGGTCCGCGCCGCCGACGTGTCGCCGTGCAGGGACGGGCCGTCGACCATGAACCGCTGGACACCCGCGGCGGCGTAACCGGCTTCCATGCCGGGTTCGTAACCGCATTCAGGTGCCCAAATGCCTTCGGGACGCCGTCCGATCCGCAGTGCGGTGTCGGCGAGACCGCCGCGCAGCATGAAGTCACGGACGGCGGGGTCGAGCAGCGGCTGGAACGGATGCGCCAGCGGGCCGCCGAGCAGTTCGATCGTCCCGTTGTCCACAAAGGACCGGAGGATGGGGGAGAAGCCATGTCGCCATTGGGTTTCGAGTTCTTCTGACGCTTTGGTGGCGGTCCGGTATTCGCTCGCGGCGAGGTCGCGCAGCAGCGGGTCGCCGCCGCGCCAGAGCGTGGACGCGTGCCAGGCGCGCAGCTGCCAGTGCCCGAGCCAGTCGTGGAAGGCGTCGATGCAGTACGGGTCGTCGAGCTGGGCGGCGAGGATCGGCGTCATGCCGAGCGTGAGGACGTCTTCGCGGCCCTCGTCGGCGAAGCGGCGCAGGAGATCGACCATCGGCAGGTAGGAATGCGCCCACGCCTGGTAGAGCCATTCTTCGCCGACCGGCCAGGAACCGTGGTGCGGCAGCCACGGCAGATGGCTGTGCACGACGAGGCAGAACGTGCCCTCGTATTCGGTCATCGGCGCACCGCCACGGCGACGAGGTCGAGGCTGGCGTCGAGGTCTTCACCGTGGACGGCGAAATCCGCGGCCTGGATGGCTTCGACGTCGGCGAGCAGTTCCGCGGGCCAGGTCGCCTGCCCGGGCAGCTGCCCCATGACGACGTCGAGCTGCGCGTCGATGATCGAGCCGCCGTACTTGGCGTCGAGCTTCGCGACGCCCTCGCCGTGGTGGAGACCGTGCAGCGTCTCGACCTCGAAACCGGCGTCACGCAGCAGTTCGTCCAATTCGGACGGTGCGAGTTCCCTGGTGTGGAACGGGTTGAGCGGGGTGTCGCTGTCCGGGGTGAAGGTCAGCCGGTTGGGTGTGGTGACGATCAGCCGTCCGCCGGGGGCGAGCACGCGGTGGCATTCGGCGAGGAAGGCGCCTTGGTCCCAGAGGTGCTCGATCACCTGGAAGTTGGCGACGACGTCGACCGCGGCGTCCCGCAGCGGCAGGAACACCAGGTTCGCCCTGGTCACGCCGATGCCGGGGTAGCGGCGGGCGACGTGCTCGGTGGTGGGGGCGTCGTAGTCGAGCGCGAGCACCCGCTCGGCGACGGTGTCGATGAGCCCGGCGCCGTAGCCCTCGCCGCAGCCTGCCTCCAGGACGGTCTTGCCCTCGCACAGCGGCAGGAGCTTTTGATACGCGGCCTCGTGGCGGCGGTACCAATAGTTTTCCTCGGCGATGCCCGGCACGGTGCGTTCACCGGTGAGGTGCAGCGCTTCGGCCCTGGTGGCTGGGGTGGTCACGCCGCGACCCTACCGGCCGGTCACTTCCATCCCCTCCGCAACCAGTCACCTACTTGCGGAGGGCGGCCCTCGCAAGTAGGTGACTAATTGCGGTGTCACGTTTCGCGGCGCTGCGCAGTCCAGAAGGTATGCAACGGACATTCACCCGCGTACTGCTCGTCGTCTTCGGTCTCATCGAACTGCCCGTCGGGCTGTGGCCGCTGATCAGCCCGGAGGGCTTCTACCGGGACTTCCCGGGGTTCCGCACCGGCTGGGTGGCGATGGACGGCCCCTTCAACGAGCACCTGATCCGCGACTTCGGCGGCCTCAACCTCGCGCTCGCCGCCATCCTGATCGGCGCCGCCGTGATCGGGACGACCGCCGTGGCCAGGCTCGCCGCGCTCGCCACCTTCTGTTTCGGGCTCCCGCACTTCCTCTACCACCTCGGCCACGTCTCGCATTTCGAGCCGGTGGACCAGGTGCTCATCGTCGTGACGACGGCGCTGGGGGCGGTGCTCCCGGTGGTGCTGGTGCTGATCCCCTCGAAGCGGACTACACCGGCGACACCGTGATGCCGATGGCGCCCGGGCCTAGGTGGGCGCCGAGGATCATGCTGGCGTCGACCAGGGTGCTGTCGACCATTTTGGGCAGCCGCGCCCGCAGCCGCCCGCCGATCTCGAGGTCGCGTTCGTCGGGGCCGAACCTGGTGATGGCCACTTCGACGTCCCGGTCGCCCGCGCATTCCACCGCGAGGTCGACGAGTTTGTTGAGCGCGCGCCGCTGGCCCGGCACCCGGGTCAGCGGCGCGACCTCGCCGTTCTTCAGCGTGAGCAGGGGTTTGATCGAGAACGCCGAACCGAGGAACGCCTGCGCGGCGCCGATCCGGCCGCCACGCCGCAGGAACTCCAGCGTGTCGACGTAGAGGATCTCCCGGCTGCCGCGGAACCGGCGTTCGGCCGCGTCGATGACCCGGGTGGCCTGCCCGCCGGCGGCGGCGACCTTGGCCGCCGAGGTCGCCGCGAAGCCGAGGCTCATCCCGGTGGTCCCGCTGTCGAGGACGTGGACCGGGACGCTGACCTGCTGGGCGGCCTCGCGGGCGGCGTTCACCGTCTCCGACATCCGGCCCGAGATGTGGATGCTGACGATCGCCGAGGCGCCCTTGCTCGCGGCGTCCTGGAACGCCCAGAAGAACGCGGCGACCTCGGGCGGCGCCGTCTTCACCGGCGTGCCCGCCCGCAGATGGCCGATGATTTCCTCGCGGTCGTAGCGGTTCTCTTCGTCGAAGTGCTCTCCGACCTGCAGTTGGACCTGAACGACGCCGATTCCCCAGCGTTCGGCGACCGGGACGGGAAGGCAGGCGGTCGAGTCCGTGATCACGGCGACGGGGCCGGGCATGGAACGCATGGTGGGGCAGGTTAGCCCGTCGCACACACCGGGAGTACCCCGGAATACGGCCGTTCGGGTTAGTCGCCCGGTTACACTCACTTCCGGGTGAATTACCTGGACGATGGTCCCACTAAAACGTGCATCCAGGTGAATGAGGTCACCTCGGCGGGCCGCGGCGCTGAAATGGCCCTAATCTACCGGCCAGTAGAGCTGTTGCCCCGTGGCCGACGCCGGCCACTAACGGGAGGTCGAAGTAGACCCATGACGAACATCGTTGTCCTGGTCAAGCAGGTACCGGACACCTACTCGGAGCGCAAGCTCTCCGGTGCCGACAACACTCTTGACCGCGAATCCGCCGACGCCGTGCTCGACGAGATCAACGAGAAGGCCGTCGAAGAAGCCCTGAAGATCAAGGAAGCAGGCGAGGGCGAGGTCACCGTCGTCTCGGTGGGTCCCGACCGCGCGACCGACGCGATCCGCAAGGCGCTTTCCATGGGTGCCGACAAGGCCATCCACGTCTCCGACGAGGCCCTTCACGGCTCCGACGCGATCGCCACCGCCAAGGTGCTGGCCGCCGCGATCTCGAAGGTCGAAGGCTTCGACCTGGTCATCACCGGTAACGAGGCCTCCGACGGCCGCGGTGGCGCCGTGCCGGCGATCATCGCCGAGCTGCTCGGCCTGCCGCAGCTCACCCACGTGAACGAGCTGACCGTCGACGGCACCTCGATCAAGGCCGACCGCTACACCGAGGACGGCGTCACGCACCTCGAGGCGAACCTGCCCGCGGTGGTGAGCGTCGGCGAGAAGATCAACGAGCCGCGCTACCCCTCCTTCAAGGGCATCATGGCCGCGAAGAAGAAGCCGGTCGAGACGCTGACCGTCGCGGACCTGGGCGTCGACGCCGGCGAGGTCGGCCTCGGCAACGCCTGGTCGTCCGTGCTCGAAGCCTCCCCGAAGCCGCAGCGCACCGCCGGTGAGCGCGTCGAGGACGAGGGTGACGGCGGCAGCAAGGTGGCCGCCTACCTGGTCGCGCAGAAGCTCATCTGAGACAGGTTTCGAGGAGGAATAGGGAAATGGCTGAAGTACTCGTCCTCGTCGACCACGTCGACGGTGAAGTCAAGAAGGTCACGCTCGAGCTGCTGACCGCCGCTCGTGAACTGGGTGAGCCGTCCGCGGTCGTCGTCGGCCCGACCGGCACCGCCGCCAAGGCGAAGGAAGCCCTCGCCGCGCACGGCGCCGCCAAGGTGTACGTCGCCGAGGGCGACAACGCCACCGGCTTCCTGGTCACCCCGAAGGTGGATGTCCTCGCCGCGCTCGCGGAGCGGACCTCCCCGGCGGCCGTGCTCGTCGCGGCCAGCGCCGAGGGCAAGGAGGTGTCCGCCCGTGTCGCGGTCCGCCTCGGCTCCGGTCTGCTGTACGACGCCGTCGGCGTGAACAGCGACGGCAGCGTGGACCAGTCCATCTTCGGTGGCGCGTTCTCCGTGAAGTCCAAGTCCACCAAGGGTGTCCCGGTCATCTCGGTCCGCCCCGGCGCGGTCGAGGCCGCCCCGGCCGAAGGCGCGGCCGCCGAGGAGACCGTCGAGGTCCCCGCGGGCGACCCGGCGAAGTCCGCCAAGATCACCGGCGTCGAGCCGATCGTCGGCGGCGACCGGCCGGAGCTGACCGAGGCCTCGGTCGTCGTCTCCGGTGGCCGCGGTGTCGGCTCGGCCGACAAGTTCGACGTCGTCGAGACGCTCGCCGACTCGCTCGGTGCCGCCGTCGGTGCTTCCCGCGCCGCCGTCGACTCGGGCTACTACCCGGCGCAGTTCCAGGTCGGCCAGACCGGTAAGACGGTTTCGCCGCAGCTGTACATCGCGCTGGGCATCTCCGGTGCGATCCAGCACCGGGCCGGTATGCAGACCTCGAAGACCATCATCGCGGTCAACAAGGACGCCGAGGCGCCGATCTTCGAGATCGCCGACTTCGGTGTGGTGGGCGACCTGTTCAACGTCGCGCCGCAGCTGACCGAAGAGGTCCGGAAGCGCAAGGGCTGAGTCCTACGTCCGAAGCGGGGCCGTCCGGGATTTCTTTCCCGGGCGGCCCCTTTTCTGTGATCCGAAAGTGATCTTCCAGCCTGAGAGAACCCTGAGAACCCGCAATTAACTGAACGTGCACTAATCGGCCATCAGGCGCATTGTCGTTGGTACCCCCCGAGGGGTAGACCTTGGTTATGACGACGTCACAGCTCCTCGTCAGTACTGACCAGGCAGGTGTCGAACTCCCGGCCGACGCGCCGCGTTACTCCCTCCTCGTGGCGAACGGGAACGAAGAAGTCGTTGCCGCGCAACGCCTTCGATATCAGGTGTTCGCCGAGGAAATGGGCGCGACGCTCAATTCGCTCGAACCCGGCCTCGACGTCGACTACTTCGACGAGTTCTGCGATCACCTCGTGGTGCGGGACGACAACACCGGCGAGATCGTGGGCACGTACCGGATGTTGCCGCCCGATCGGGCCGCGCGGGCGGGAAAGCTTTACTCCGACAGCGAATTCGATCTCACCGCGCTCGATTCGCTGCGTCCTTCGCTGGTCGAGACGGGCCGCTCGTGCGTGCACCCCGACCATCGCAGCGGAGCCGTGGTGAGCCTCGTCTGGGCGGGGATCGGGCGCTACATGCTGCTGGCGGGCCACCGGTACCTCGCGGGCTGCGCCTCCGTGCCGCTGACCGACGGCGGGGCGTACGCGGCAGGTGTCTGGGATGTCCTGCGCGCCAAGCACTATGCGGACGAATCCCTCCGCGTGACGCCGTTGAACCCTTGGCGGACCGAGGATCTCGAACGGCCGAGCCGCGCGATCCTCCCGCCGCTCATCAAGGGCTACACGCGCCTTGGCGCGAAAATCTACGGCCCGCCCGCGCTCGACGCGGATTTCGGTGTCGCGGACTTCTTCGTCCTGCTGGATCTGCACAACGTCGACGAGCGATACCTCAAGTTCTTCCTGGGAGTGCAGGGATGACTCACGCCTGGATGCCGAAGTCGCCGTGCGGCGACGGCTGCCTGAGCGAAGGGGCGCCGACGGTGGCGTTCCCCCGGCGCGTCCTGCGGTTCACCGCGGCGATCGGCGTCATCTTCGGTGCTTTCCTGTCGGCCCCGCTGGTGCTCGTGTTGCGTGGCATGCCCCGGGAACGGTTGGTACGCCTGCTTTTCGTGGGGATCCTTCGCTCGTTCGGGGTGAAGCTGCGCGTGCTCGGCGACGAGCGGTTCCGCGCCGTGCCCGGCCGCGGCGCGCTGGTGGTGAACAACCACATCTCGTGGCTGGACATCATCGCGGTCAACGCCGTCCAGCCGATGCGGGCGCTCGCCAAGAAGGAGGTCGGCACCTGGCCGGTGCTCGGCCTGCTGGTGCGCCGCGGCGGCAGCATCTTCCTCGACCGGGAGAACCTGCGCAGCCTGCCCGCGACGATGGACGAACTCGCCGACGCGATGCGCGGCGGATCACTCGTCAGCGTGACGCCGGAGGGCACCACCTGGTGCGGTCTGGGTTCGGGCCGGTTCCGCCCGGCGACCTTCCAGGCCGCGATCGACGGCGGGGTCCCGGTGCGGCCGCTCGCGCTGCGCTTCCGGCTCGCCGACGGGCGGGAGACGACCCAGCCGGCGTTCATCGGGCCGGAGTCGCTCATCGCCTCGCTGCGCCGGGTCGCGGCGCTGCGCGGTCTGGTGCTGGAGGTGCACGTGTGCCCGGAGATCGCGCCGGGTCGCGCCTCGGACCGGCGGGAACTGGCCCTGCTGGCGGAATCCGCGGTGCAGGCGGCGCTCGGGCGGGTGCAGATCCCGGTGCAGCGGCGGCGTCGCGTTGCGGCTCCGTTCCCGGCTCCGGTCGCCCCTTCGGCGCCTTCGGCTTCCGAGACGGTCTCTCCCTAGCGCGCGTGCAATGAAGGGGCCTTTCATTGCAAAATTTGCAATGAAAGGCCCCTTCATTGCAGCCGCCGGCGGGCTCGCGCGCTGTCAGTCGAAGGTCAGCGTGATCTTCCCGCCCGCGTGACCCGTGGCGCTTTCCCGGTGCGCCTCGGCGGCATCGGCGAGCGCGTAGCTGGAGCCCAGCTTCAGCTTCAGGTCCCGCGCGACCAGATCCTCGAGCACCGCCCCGCTTTCCGAGCCGCCCGCCGAGAACTTCAGCCCCTGCGCGTACGCCGACGGGTCGGCGATGGTGATCAGCCGCTCGGGTGATCCGAGCAGTTCGACGGACTCACCCAGAACACCGAAGCCCGCCGCGTCGAACACCGCGTCGACACCGTCCGGCGCCACCGACCGGACCCGCGACACCCAGCCGTCGCCGTATTTCACCGGCACCGCGCCGAGTTCCTTCACCTCGTCCAGAGACGAAGCGCCGGCGAGCCCGATGACCGTGGCGCCGAGTGCGACGGCGGCCTGGGTGGCGATCCGGCCGACCTGGCCGCTCGCGCCGTGGATCACCACCGTCTCGCCCGGTTTGACCTCGAGTTCCCCCAGCACCCGCAAGGCCGTCTCACCGACGATGGGCAGCGAGGCGGCCACGGGCCACGAAAGCCCGGCGGGTTTGCGGATGACCTTGGTCGCCAGCGCGTACTCCGCGTACGTGCCGGTGTCGGACCAGCCGAAGACCTCGTCACCGACGGCGAAACCGGCGCCTTCGCCCACCGCGTCCACCACACCCGCCAGTTCCAGGCCGAGGATGTGCGGGAACTCGACCGGGCGGATCTCCGCCATGGCGCCGGACCGGATCTTCCAGTCGATCGGGTTGACACCGGCGGCCTTGACCGCGACCCGCACCTGGCCAGGGCCGGGCTCCGGCAGCGGGACCTCGGCAAGCCCCAGGACGTCCGCTTCGCCGTACTGGGTGATGGTGATCGCTCGCATGTTCGCTCCTATCGGGATTTCTTCGCTGCGATCAGTCAAGCGGCGCCCGGACCTCGCCCGAACCAGTCGGACGAGCAGTGTTCACTAGCCGGGAGAGCAGCGTCCCCGCGCCGAGCCGCGCCTACTGTGGACTCATGGACCCGCTGCACGTGTTGAGCCAGGTCGAGTACATGCTCGCCGCTCCGCGCCCCGAACTCCTGCCGCGTTTCTCCGCGACGGCCGCGGCCGTACTGCCGCATCGCGCGGCGGCCATGGAGACCGGTGACTGCTCCCGCCTTCCGATCAAGGTCCACGGCGATCCGGCGATCACCGGCGCGGTCACGAGCGCGGAGCTCCAGCGGCTCGGCTCGCTCGGCGTTCCGGGCCAGGCGGTGGTCACCGAGGAGACACTCGGCGGGAAACGCCGGAAACTGGTCGTCCTGACCTCGGCCCCGGTGATCGGCAAGGGCGCGATGATCGCGCTCGTCCCCACCGAGGACGCGCCCGCGGACGGCGCGCTCGAGTTCGTCGCCAAGCTGTGGGACATCGTCAGCGTGAACGCGGCCCAGCGCGCCTCCGACCCCGAACCCGCGGTCCTGGAGAGCAACATCGCGGCGGCGACCGCCCGGGCGCGGGCGATCACCGATCTGGGACAGACCCACGCGACCGCGTTGACGTCGTTGCTCTCGGTGCTGCGATCACGGCGGCTCGGCGACGCCGCCGCCCGGCAAGCCGCGACCGACCTCGCCGCGACCGCACTGGTCGAACTGCGCTCGATCGCGGACCGCGATCAGGAACTCTCGGCGGAGCCGGCGTCGGAGGCGTTCGACACCCTTGTCACGCAGCTGGATCCCTTGGTGCGCCACAACGACGTGACCGTCGAGCTCGCCGGGCCCGGTGACGGACGGCCGCTCCCGCAGGACATCGCGCACACCGCGCGCACGGTCTCGCGCGGCCTCGTGCTCTCCGCGCTGGAGCGGGGCAGCGCCCGGGTCCGGGCGTCCTGGCGGATCGACGGGGAGACGCTCCGGGTCACCGTGCGGGACGACGGCCCGGACGTCGCCCGCGCCGTGCCCGCCACCGGTCTCACCGAGCGGATCACCCCGCTCGGCGGACGCTGGGAGGTCGACGCGGTACCCGATTGGGGTGCCACGATCACCGCCGTCCTGCCGTTGGGCGTCCAGGAAACGCCGGAACTGCGCCCGCTCGATCGGCTGAACCCGCGTGAACTCGAAGTCCTCGCCGGGATCTCGCGCGGGAAGCGGAACCGGCAGATCGCCGAAGAGCTGGCGCTGACCGAACACACGGTGAAGTTCCACGTGCGGAAGATCCTCGGGAAGCTGGAAGTCACCTCGCGCGGCGAGGCCGCCGTGCTGGCCCGTGAGCTGCGCCTGGAGTCCGTCAGCGCTTGACCTCCACCGAACTGGAGGTTGCAGGCTCGTCGTATGACGATCACTGGGGACAAGGCCAAGCCGAAGGGTGTGCTCTGGACACCTGAACACCGCGTGACCACGATCGGGCTGCTGCTCATGGTCACCCTCATCGCGTTCGAGAGCATGGGCGTCGCCACCGCGATGCCGACGATGGTGGCCGATCTCGACGGCCTCGCGCTGTACGCCTGGCCCTTCACCACCTTCCTGGTCGCCAGCGTGGTCGCGACCGTCCTTTCCGGACGCCTCGGTGACCGCAAGGGCCCGGCGCCCGCGCTGCTCGCCGGTACCGCGCTGTTCGCCGCCGGGCTGCTGGTCGCGGGGCTCGCTCACGACATGCCGCTGCTCCTACTCGGCAGGGGATTGCAGGGTTTCGGTTCCGGTCTTCTGCTGGTCTCGGTGTCGCTGCTGATCGCGCTCACCTTCAGCGACCGCGAACGCCCGGTGATCTACGCCGCCAACGCCGCCGCGTGGGTGCTGCCCGCGGTGATCGGTCCCTCGATCGCGGGAGTGGTGACCGTGAGCCTCGGCTGGCGCTGGGTGTTCCTGGGACTGATCCCGCTCACCGGGATCGGGCTCGCGTTGCTGGTCCTGGTCACGCGCAAGCTGCCCGTCCACGTACCTGGCGAATCCGCCGGCCGGGCCGGGATCGTGCCCGCGGTGGTCGCCGCCCTCGGCGTCGCCGCGCTCACCTGGGCGGCGCAGCACCCGTCCCTCGCGGCGCTGGCCTACGGCGGCGCCGGTCTCTTCGCCCTCGCGTACGCCCTCCGCAAACTCCTGCCCGCCGGCACACTGACGTCGCGGCCGGGGTTGCCGACAGTGATCGCCTCGCGAGCACTGATCGCGGGCGCGTACGCCGGGATGGAGGCGTACCTGCCGCTCACGATGACCGAGGTCCACGGCTACAGCCCCGCGCTGGCCGGGCTGCCGCTCACGGTGACCGCGCTGGGCTGGTCGGCGGGCTCGATGCTGCAGGGCCGCATGCTGGACTGGTCGCGCGAAGCGTCCCTTCGGACCGGGTTCGCGCTGGTCGCGGCCGGTTTGGCGATCTTCGTCTTCGTCCCGCTGCCCTCGTTCCCCAGCTGGATGGCGTTCGTGGCGTCGGCGGTGGGCGGCGCCGGGATGGGTATCGCGATGCCCGCGATCTCGGTGCTGCTGCTCCGCTACTCGCCGGAGGCCGAACGCGGCTTCAACACCTCGGCGCTGCAGCTCGGCGACTGGGTCGGATCGGCTCTGACCATCGGTTTGGGTGGAGTTCTGCTCGCTTCCCTGGCGTCGGCGAAAGAGCCTTCGGTGGCGATCGTGGTGCTTTCGGTCGTGCTGACCGGCATCGCGTTGCTCGGGGTGCGGGTGACCGGCCGGTGGCCGTCCGGTATGAGCGGCGCCACCCGCTGAGCAGGGTGGGCTTGGTCACGCCCCGGAGCGGGCTACCCTGAAGGGTGCGATGACCTATCTCGACCACGCGGCGACCACCCCGATGTTGCCCGAAGCCGTAGCGGCGATGTCAGAGGCGCTGTCCACAGTGGGCAACGCCTCCGCGCTGCATTCCTCGGGGCGCCGGGCCCGCCGCCGGGTCGAAGAAGCTCGCGAAGTGATCGCGGAGGCGCTGGGCGCCCGGCCGTCCGAGGTGATCTTCACCGCCGGCGGCACCGAGAGCGACAACCTCGCGGTCAAGGGCATCTTCTGGGCCCGCAACGGCGAAGATCCGCGGCGGAACAGGGTGCTGTGCAGCACCGTCGAGCACCACGCCGTCCTCGAGTCCGTCGAGTGGCTGGAGCAGCACGCGGACGCCGAGATCGTCTGGGTCGAGGTCGACCAGGCCGGCCGGGTGACCCCCCAGGCGCTGCGCACCGCCATCGGCGACAGCCCCGAGACGGTCGCGCTGGCCACCTTGATGTGGGCGAACAACGAGGTCGGCACGGTCAACCCGATCGCCGCGCTCGCCGCCGTCTGCGCCGAACACGACATCCCGCTGCACACCGACGCCGTGCAGGCCGTCGGCGCGGTGCCGGTCGACTTCGCCGAGAGCGGCGCGGCCGCGCTGACCCTCACCGCGCACAAACTGGGCGGCCCATACGGCGTCGGCGCGCTGCTGCTCGGCCGCGACACCGCGTGCGTGCCGGTCCTGCACGGCGGCGGCCAGGAGCGAGCGGTGCGTTCGGGCACCCTCGACGTCCCCGCGGTGATCGCGTTCGCGACGGCGGTGAAGGCCACGGTCGAAGGCCGCGAGGAGTACGCCAAACGCGTCGCCGAACTGCGGGACGACCTGATCGAGGCCGTCCGGCGCGAGGTGCCGGACGTGGTGCTCAACGGCGGCGAGGGCGAGCGCCTGCCCACGCACGCCCACTTCACCTTCCCCGGTTGCGCGGGTGACAGCCTGTTGATGCTCTTGGACGCCAAGGGCATCGAATGTTCCACCGGTTCGGCCTGCACGGCGGGTGTCGCGCAGCCGAGCCACGTGCTGCTGGCCATGGGCGCCGAACCCGCGTCCGCGCGCGGATCGCTGCGGTTCTCGTTCGGGCATACCTCGGCACCGGAAGACGTTGAAGCGGTTTCGAAGGAGATCGCGGGCGTCGTCGACAGGGCGAGGCAGGCGGGACTCGCCGGAATGCGCAAGCAGACGCAGAAGCAAGAGGTGTGAGGAAGATGCGCGTACTGGCCGCGATGAGCGGGGGAGTGGACTCGGCGGTGGCCGCCGCGCGCGCCGTGGACGCCGGGCACGAGGTCGTCGGCGTGCACCTGGCACTGTCGGCGAAGCCCGGCACGCTGCGCACCGGATCCCGGGGCTGCTGCACGATCGAGGACTCGGGCGACGCACGACGCGCCGCGGACATCCTCGGCATCCCGTTCTACATCTGGGACTTCGCCGAGCGGTTCACCGAAGAGGTCATCGAAACCTTCGTCGGCGAGTACGCCGCGGGCCGGACGCCCAATCCGTGCGTCACCTGCAACGAGAAGATCAAGTTCGAAGCGTTGCTGGACAAGGCGATGGCGCTCGGCTTCGACGCGGTCGCCACCGGGCACTACGCCCGTCTGTCCCTTGTGGACGGTGTGCCGGAGCTGCGGCGCAGCGTCGATTCGGGCAAGGACCAGTCCTACGTGCTGGCCTCGCTCACGCCGGAGCAGCTGCGGCATTCGCTGTTCCCGCTGGGCGACTCGTGGAAGACCGACGTGCGTGCCGAGGCCGCGAGCCGTGGCCTTTCGGTCGCGAAGAAGCCGGACAGCCACGACATCTGCTTCATCCCGGACGGCGACACCAAGAGCTTCCTGGAGAAGCGGCTCGGTCAGCGTCCCGGGCAGCTCGTCGACGCCGAGACCGGCGCCGTGCTCGGTGAGCACACCGGCGTGCACGGGTTCACCGTCGGCCAGCGCAAGGGACTCGGCATCGAGGCGCCGGCGCCGGACGGGCGGCCGCGCTACGTGCTTTCGCTGGAGCCGGTTTCGGGCACCGTGAAGGTCGGTTCCGCGCGGGACCTCGGCGTGAACGTGATCGAGGCGGACCGCCCGATCTGGCCGAGCGAGCGGCCGCTGGACGGCCCGATCGAGTGTGTCGTGCAGGTACGCGCGCACGGCGGGATCGTCGAGGCCGTCGCTGAGGTTTCGGGCGACTCGGTGACCATTCAGCTTCGTGAGCCGCTGCGCGGCGTCGCGCCTGGGCAGGTCGTCGTGCTGTACCGCACCGACGCGGTCGAAGGCGACCTCGTGCTCGGCAGCGCGAAGATCTCGGGGACCCGCTAACCCCTTCCGCAACTCGGCACCTGGTTGCGGTCCTTGCGCGTGCAACTACCGCAACCAGATGACTGATTGCGGCGGAGGTCAGAGCTTCAGCTTGAAGCCGGTGTGCGTGGCTTCGAAACCGAGGCGCTCGTAGAACCGGTGCGCGTCCTCGCGTTTCACGTCCGACGTCAGCTGCACGAGGGCACAGCCCCGCCGCCGTGATTCGTCGACGGCCCACCTCATCAGGTCGCCGCCGAGTCCGGAGCCGCGGTGGCTCGCCCGCACCCGCACGGCCTCGATCTGTCCGCGCAGCGCGCCTTTCCTCGCCAGGCCCGGAATGATCGACAGCTGGAGCGTGCCGACGACGGCCTCCCCGCCGTCGTCGGCGACGATCAGCAGCTGCGCCGGATCGGCGTCGATCTCCTCGAAGGCCTTCAGATACGGCGTGAGGTCGTCGGCGGAATCGCGGGTGCTGCCGATCTGGTCGTCGGCGAGCATCCCGACGATCGCCGCGACGTCTTCCCGGCGCGCTTGACGGATGATCATGAGGCGTAGTGTCGCACTCCGTCGGTCTCGGTCGCGGTCAGTTTCCCCTGGGCCACCAGCAGATCCAGATGCGAACCGGTCTCGAGGACGGCGAGCATCTGGTTGAACGGGTCCATTTCGCCGAGCTTGCGCTGCCTTCGCGTCCAGCCGAGGCGCAGCGCGACCTCGTACGCAGTCGTGACGTCCGCGGTGATCTCGGCGCCCATGACCTCGAGCCGGTCTCGGTGGTGCTCCAGCAGCGCGTCGACGCGGGCGTGGACGCTGTCGGTGACGGGGCCGTGCGCGGGGAGCATGCGCCGGTCCGGCATCCCGCGCACCAGGCGCAGGGAGTCGAGGTAGTCGCGCAGCGGCAGTTCGGCGGGCACCGGCTGGAATCCGATGGACGGCGTGATGTGCGGCAGTACGTGGTCGCCGGAGAACACCAGCCCCGCCTCGTCGTCGACGAAGACGACGTGCCCGGCCGTGTGGCCCGGCGTGTGCACGACGTCGAACTCGCGGCCGGGCACGATCGCGCGTTTGCCGGAGGTGAGCCATTCGTCCGGCTGCTCCCACAGATGCGCCTCGGTGTGCCGGACGCCGCCGAAGGCCCTGGCCAGCTCCTCGACGACGGGTCCGGCGCCACAGCGTTCGAGCAGGCCGACCTGCGCCTCCATCGGGAACCGGTCCGGATCGCCGGAGCGCGTCAGCGACGGCTCTTCCAGCTTCCCGAGCCCGAGCTTGCCGCCGAATTCGCGGCGCAGTTCCACGGCGAGGGTGTAGTGATCACGATGCACGTGGGTGATCAGGAATTCGTCGATGTCGCCGAGGTCGGCGCCGAGCGCCTTCAACCCGCGCGAAAGCCGCTCGCGGGCGGACTCCAGCGCCCAGCCCGAGTCGACGAGGACCAGACGGGTGCCGTCGGTGACGACGTAGACGTTGACCGCGCGCAGCGCGTCCTGCGGCAGGGGCAGCGGGATCCGGTGGATCCCTGGCGAAACCGTGTAGACGCCTGGCTCGGCCCAGTCCCGCTCGCCGTCTTCGGGCAACGGCTCCATGGTGACCTCCGTCCCGGACGCACTCCAGCGTGCCGCCCCAGTCCCTCCACCTTGAGCCGCCGGAAGCCGAGTGTCCACTTGTGCGGGTGAGACCCCGGTCACCTTGGTCGTGAGTGGCGTTTCGGGTTAGAACCCGAAACGCCACTCACGACCAAGGTGAGCCACTCGCGACGGTGCGAGAAGGCCTCCCTCAGCCCTTGTCGTCCTGCTTCAGCGCGGTGTCGATGGTCAGCGCCGAGGCGACCACCATCGAAGCCAGCGGATCCCGTAGCGGCCGGTGGATCTCGACGACGTAGTTGTCGGCGGTGGTGAAGGCGGCCTTCACGAATCCGCCCCAGGTCTTGGTGATCCGCGCGATCTCGACGTCGGCGTCGTCCTTGACGACGAAGTTCCACGCCCGCCAGTTCTCGGCGAAGATGCCGCCGATCTTCCGGCCGTCGACCACGAACCCCAGCCGGATCTTGCCGAAGACGTTCTCCTGCACGATCTCGCCGATCGGGGAGTCGTCGGCCTTCGTCACCAGGAACCGGGATTTGAACACCTTCGCCGGCCGCGTCACCTTCAGCACGGTGCTGTGGTTCGCGTCGCGGATCTCGAAGCGGTGGGTGAGGAACTGGTCGTAGTTCGTGAGCAGCCGGATGGCCTTCTTCAACGTGCTCTGGCCGACTTGGACGACGCCGCCGAGGCGGTTGCCGTGCTGGTCGAACACCCCGAACTCGTTCGACATCTCGATGAGTTTCGCGCGCTGGTTGACCACCAGCACGGGTTCGGAGAACAGGGTGCCGCCGCCGGTGGCCCCGCCGCTCCTGCCTTGGGTCCCCCTCGCCGCCTGCGCCCGGACCTTCGCCGGGTCGTGCACGCCTTCGATGTCCAGTTCGATCATCTCGGCGTCGTGCGAAGGCCGCGTGTTCGCGGTCCAGGCCTGCCCGTCCCACCACCGGTACATCCGGGGGTTCTGCTGGTCGGGGTACCAGCCGGCGGGCTGTGGAGAGCTCGTCATGGCAGGTCAGAGTAATCCGCTCGGCGCCGTCACGGGCTCGCCGAGGGCAATTGCGTCGAATGTCCGTGTCCTCCCTCGCCCCGCCGTGCTCTCAGGTCGGACCAAGGGGAGAATCCGGGTGTGAACGAACGACCTTGGCCTCTCGGCGCGGCCACCGCGATCGGTTCCCTGCCCGGTACCGACCCGGTCGAGGCCGCTTCGATCGTGTTCGGCGAACTGCCCGAATTCCCCTGTATGCCCGAACTTCCCGCCCGCGGTGTCGGGGCCGACATGATCGGCCGGACGGCGGCGTTGCTGGTCGACCTCGCCGTCGAGGTGGTGCCGAGCGGGTACCGGGTCGCCGCCCGTCCGGGGCACGACCACCGCCGGGCCGTCGACCTGATGAACTGGGACCTCGACGCCGTCCAGGAGGCGAGGGAGAAGGCAGGCGCCGCGCCGCCCGCCTTCAAGATCCAGGTCGCCGGGCCGTGGACACTCGCCGCGAACGTTGAACTCCCGCGCGGGCACCGGATCCTCACCGACAAGGGCGCGCTGCGCGATTTCGCCGCGTCGCTGCTCGACGGACTGGTCGAGCACGTCGCGGAACTGAAGTCGCGTATCGGCGCGCCGGTGGTGATCCAGTTCGACGAACCGTCGCTGCCCGACGTCCTCGCCGGCGACCTCCCGACGGCGTCCGGATACGGCACCGTTCCCGCCGTGCCCGCGCCGGAGGCACGCGACCTGCTTTCGACGGTGATCGCCGGTGCGGAGCGCATCACCGGACAGCCGGTCGCGGTGCACTGCTGCGCGGCGAAGCCACCGATCTCGTTGCTGCGCGCGGCGGGGGCGCAGGCGATCGCCTTCGACTTCACCTTGCTGAAAGGTGCTTCGCCCGCGCAGCTCGACGAGATCGGCGAGACGCTGGACTCCGGGACGACGTTGATGCTCGGGCTCGTCCCCACGACCGATCCCGGCGTGCCGGTGGAGCTGCGTGACTTGGTCACGCCCGTGTTCAAACTCGTCGACCGGCTGGGTTTCCGCCGCGAGATCCTCGCCGAACGGGTCGTGCCGACCCCGGCGTGCGGCCTCGCTGGGGCCACCCCCGACTGGATGCGCCGCGCGCTCACGCTCAGCCGGGAGGCGGGCAAGGCTTTCACCGAACCGCCTGAAGGCTGGTGAACGGCGCGGTAGCGTGCCTCTCATGCGTTTGTTCCGCCGACCTCGTAAGTCCGAGGACGTTCCCGACCCCCGCACCGCCTGGCCGGAGCAGCCGGTCCCCGAGGACGCCGCCGCCGCGGCGGCGGCCTTCTGGGAGGCGTGGTTGGCCCTCCTGCCGGAGGTCAGCGCCGCCCTCGGCGACCGTGAACCGCACCGGGTGGAACACGACCTCTGCACCATCGTCGAGGCGCTGCATCCCCGGCTGCACTTCTCGCTCGACCGGGGGCACCGGGCGATCTACTCGCTGGTGCTGACCGGCCAGGAGGATCCGGAACTGCGCCCGTACACCGACGCGTGGAAGGCCGCGGCGCCGCCGGAGGACGCCATCTGGGAGTACCACGACTCCGTGCCGCCGGTCCCCGATCCGAGTGAGGTCACCGTCAACCTCGGCGAGACCCGCATCGCGCTCGCCGACGTGCGGGTGACCGCGAAGGTGGACGAATCAGCCGGACGGGTGGACGTGACCGTGTTCCATCCGCTGATCGACGAGCTCGCGCCGGAGACCCGGACGACCATGACCTTCCTCCCGCTGGACGCCACGCTGGGTGAGCGGGTCGCGGCCGAACGGCTGCGCAAGGTCGAGCTGGTGACCGAGGCCCAGGACGGGCAGCTGACCCTGCTGGAACTGCGCGAGGTGGTCGGCAGGCTGTCCGGAAATGTCGGTACCCCCGACTAGAGTCACCTCCGTGAGCAGCGAACTTCCCGAAAACCCCGAGCCGGCGCAGGACGTCACGGACGTGCCGGCCGACGTCCGTGAAAGGCATGCCGAACTGGCGGAGGAGATCCGCGGTCACCAGTTCCGGTACTACGTGCTGGATTCACCGATCGTGTCCGACGGCCAGTTCGACGAACTGCTCAACGAACTCCAGGCCATCGAGGACGAGCATCCCGGGCTGGTGACGCCGGAGTCGCCGACGCAGAACGTCGGCGGCACCTTCTCCACCGAGTTCGTCGCGCACGACCACCTCGAGCGCATGCTCAGCCTGGACAACGTGTTCGACACCGAGGAGTTCGAAGCCTGGGTCGAGCGGGTCCAGAAGGAGATCGGCGCGACGAAGTACCTCGCCGAACTGAAGATCGACGGGCTCGCGATCAACCTGCTGTACGAGAACGGCCGCCTGACCCGGGCGCTGACCAGGGGCGACGGCCGCACCGGAGAGGACGTCACGCTCAACGTCCGCACGCTCGAGCAGGTGCCTGAGCGGCTGACGGCGACGGACGAGTTCCCGGTGCCCGCGCTGGTCGAGGTCCGCGGCGAGGTGTACTTCCGCGTCGAGGACTTCCTCGCGCTCAACGCGAAGATGGTCGAGGCGGGCAAGGATCCGTACGCGAACCCGCGCAACACCGCCGCCGGATCGTTGCGGCAGAAGGATCCCAAGATCACGAAGTCCCGCAACCTGCGGCTGATCTGCCACGGTCTCGGCAAACGTGAGGGCTTCGAGCCGAAGCGGCAGTCCGAGGCGTACGACGCGCTGGCCGCGTGGGGGCTGCCGGTCTCGCCGCACAGCAAGGTGCTCGGTTCGGGCAAGGAACTGCTGGCGCACATCGAATACTGGGGCGAGCACCGGCACGACGCCGAGCACGAGATCGACGGCGTCGTCATCAAGGTCGACGAGGTCGCGCTGCAACGCCGTCTCGGGACGACCTCGCGGGCGCCGCGCTGGGCGATCGCCTACAAGTACCCGCCGGAAGAGGCGATCACGACCCTGCTGGACATCCAGGTCAACGTCGGCCGCACCGGGCGGGTCACCCCGTTCGCGGTGATGGAGCCGGTGAAGGTGGCCGGGTCCACGGTGGCGATGGCGACGCTGCACAACCAGGAAGAGGTCAAACGGAAGGGCGTGCTGATCGGGGACAAGGTCGTCATCCGCAAGGCGGGCGACGTCATCCCCGAGGTGCTCGGCCCGGTCGCCGACGCGCGCACCGGCGAAGAGCGCGAGTTCGTCATGCCGTTGCGCTGCCCCAACTGCGACACCGAACTGGCGTACCAGAAGGAGGGCGACATCGACATCCGTTGCCCGAATTCGCGGTCGTGCCCGGCGCAGCTGCGGGAGCGGCTGTTCCATCTCGGCGGCCGGGGCGCGTTCGACATCGAGGTGCTCGGCTACGAGGCCGCGGTGGCGATCCTGGACGCCGGTGTCGTGCACGACGAGGGCGACATCTTCGATCTGGACGAGGAAAAGCTGCTCCAGGTGGAGCTGTTCCGCACCAAGGCGGGGGAGCTGTCGGCCAACGGGCGCAAGCTGCTGGACAACCTGGAGACGGTGAAGGACCGTCCACTGTGGAAGGTCATCGTCGGCCTGTCGATCCGGCACGTCGGCCCGACGGCGGCGCAGGCGCTCGCGCGGGAATTCGGCTCGCTCGAACGGATCGAGAACGCCTCGGAGGAGGAGCTCTCCAGCGTCGACGGCGTCGGCCCGACCATCGCCCGCGCGGCGAAAGAGTGGTTCGAGGTCGACTGGCACCGCGAGATCGTCGAGAAGTGGCGCGCGGCCGGCGTGCGGATGGAGGAGGAGCGCGACGAGTCCATCCCGCGCAACCTCGAAGGCCTGTCGATCGTCGTCACCGGTTCGCTGAACGACTACTCCCGTGACGAGGCCAAGGAATACATCATGGCCCGCGGCGGGAAGGCGGCCGGTTCGGTGTCGAAGAAGACGGCGTTCGTGGTCGTCGGCGACGCGCCGGGCACGAAGTACGACAAGGCCGTCCAGCTGAAGGTGCCGGTGCTCGACGAGAACGGCTTCCGGGTGCTGCTCGAAAGCGGTCCCGAGGCCGCAGCCGAACTCGCGCTGCCGACAGAGGAGGAAAACGGTGAGTGACCTGGAGATCCGGCCCGCCCGCCCCGAGGAGCTGACGGCGGTCGGGGAGCTCACCCTGGCCGCGTACTCCGCGGAACGGAGCCTCGTCGACGGCGTGGGCTACGCCGCCGAACTCCTCGACGCCGCCCGCCGGGCGGAACTGGCGGAACTCCTGGTCGCGGTGGACGGGGACGGCACGCCGGTCGGCACGGTCACCATCGCCCGGCCGGGCACGCCGTTCGCCGAACTGTCCCGCGAGGGCGAACTGGAATTCCGCATGCTCGGGGTGCTGCCCTCGGCGACCGGGCGCGGCATCGGCGAGGCCCTGACCAGGGCGGTCCTCGCGCGGGCGCGGGAACTGGCCGTGGCAAGGGTGGTGCTGTGCAGCCTGGTCACGATGACGCGGGCACATCGGCTCTACGAGCGGCTGGGCTTCGTGCGGCTGCCCGAGCGGGACTGGGAGCCGCATCCCGGCGTGACCCTGATCGCCTACGGCCTGGAGCTCGCCTAAGCCCCCTCCGCCCGTGCAATGAAGGGGCCTTTCATAGCAAAATTTGCAATGAAAGGCCCCTTCATTGCACGCCCTGGGCCAAGGGAGCGAGCGCTCAGCTGTCCAGCACGACGGCGACGATGCCCGCGAAGTGCGCCAGCCGCGCCACCTCGGCGGCCCGGAAGTTCGGCCCGCCCGGCCGCGCGACCAGCAGCGCCTTGCCGGGCTTCCCCAGCGGCGTTGCCGCGAGTTCGGTCCCCAGTTCCTTCCACGTCTCCGGCACCCACGCCTCCTCGGCGTCGAGGATGGTGGCGCGTTCCAGCGGCAGCCACGGCAGGTCGGTGATCGGCGTCTCGGGCGCGGCGTTGGACGACGCCAGGCGCACCGCGCCCGACTCCGCGTGCTCGACGACGACGGCCCAGCCCGCGCGGATGATCCGCGGCACACCCTCGGCGAGGATCTCCAGCCCCGAAGCGGGCTTCGCGGCTATCTCCTCGACCAGTTCGAGTTCGCGGTGCGTGTCGAGCACCCCGGCGTACGGGCGGACGGCGTCGACCTCGACACCGTCGACGCTTTCGGCGGCGGTGATGAGCGCGTCCGGCAGCCTGCCGGAGGGGATCTCGACGACGAGGTCGTCGATGGCGACACCGCCGCCGCGTTCGACCACATCCACGCTCAGGATGTCGGCGCCGACGGTGCCGAGCGCGGTGGCGACCGCGCCGAGGGTCCCCGGGGTGTCCGGTAATTGGACCCGGATCAGGAACGACACACGCGCCCCTCTCGCCTCAGGCGTCCCAGCCTCGCCGTGGAACGCGCTACGCCGGGCGCCGATTGTGACAGACCGGACGAGGTAATGGGACCCGACGTCCGGGGCGCGGGATAACGAACCAAGCACTCCTTACCCGACATGGGAGCGCAGGCCGCGGCATAACCCAGTCGAGTACGCCGACGCCGCCACCATAGACTTGCAGCTTCCGACAGAACCCGCACAGCACACCCCGGGAGTCACCCGCGTGCCCAACATTTCCCGCGACGAGGTCGCACACCTCGCCAAGCTGGCCAGGCTTGCCGTCACCGAAGAGGAGCTGGACGTCTTCGCAGGCCAGCTCGACCAGATCCTGGACTCGGTGGCCAAGGTGAGCGAGGTCGCAGGCGAGGATGTCCCGCCCACATCGCACGCCGTGCCGCTGACCAACGTGTTCCGTGAGGACACGGTCCGACCGGGCCTGACCCAGCAGCAGGCGCTGGCCGGTGCGCCTGCCAGCGAAGAGGGTCGTTTCCGGGTGCCGCGGATTCTGGGAGAAGAACAGTGACCGAACTCATCAAGCTGACCGCCGCCGAGCTGGCGGAGAAGATCCAGTCCCGTGAGGTCTCGGCCGTCGAGGTCGCCAAGGCCCACCTGGACCGGATCGCCGAGGTCGACGACCACATCCACGCGTTCCTGCACGTGGACACCGAGGGCGCGCTCGACGCGGCCCGCGCGGTGGACGCCGACGTCGCCGAGGGCAAGGCGCCGAAGTCGCCGCTCGCCGGCGTGCCGCTGGCGCTCAAGGACGTGCTGACCACCAAGGGCATCCCGACCACGGTCGGTTCGAAGACCCTGGAGAACTGGATCCCGCCGTACGACGCCACCGTGACGCGCAAGCTGCGCGAAGCCGGTGTCGTGGTGCTCGGCAAGACCAACATGGACGAGTTCGCGATGGGCTCCTCCACGGAGAACTCCGCGTTCGGCCCGACGCACAACCCGTGGGACCACGCCCGGATCCCCGGCGGTTCCGGCGGTGGCTCCTCGGCGTCCATCGCGGCGTTCGAGGCTGCGATCGCGATCGGCACCGACACCGGCGGTTCGATCCGCCAGCCCGGCGCCGTCACCGGCACCGTCGGCGTGAAGCCGACGTACGGCGGTGTCTCCCGCTACGGTCTCGTCGCCTTCTCGTCGTCGCTCGACCAGGCCGGTCCCTGCGCGCGGACGGTGCTCGACGCCGCCCTGCTGCACGAGGTCATCGCCGGATACGACCCGATGGACTCGACCTCGATCGACGCGCCGGTCCCGCCGGTGGTCGCCGCGGCCCGCCAGGGCCTCACCGGTGACCTCAAGGGCGTCCGCGTCGGCGTGGTGAAGGAATTCGCCGGCGACGGCTACCAGCCGGGCGTGTTGCGGTCGTTCGAGGCCGCCGTCGAGCAGCTGCGCGCGCTCGGTGCCGAGGTCGTCGAGGTCTCGTGCCCGAACTTCACCTACGCACTGCCCGCGTACTACCTGATCGCGCCGAGCGAGTGCTCGTCGAACCTCGCCCGGTTCGACGCCATGCGCTACGGCCTGCGCGTGTCCGACGACGGCGCGCACAGCGCCGAAGAGGTCATGTCACTGACCCGCGAGAAGGGCTTCGGCCCCGAGGTCAAGCGCCGCATCATGCTCGGCACGTACGCGCTGTCCTCTGGCTACTACGACGCCTACTACGGCTCGGCGCAGAAGGTCCGCACGCTCATCACGCGCGACTTCGAAGCCGCCTACGAAAAGGTGGACGTGCTGGTCTCGCCGACCACGCCGACCACCGCGTTCAAGATCGGCGAGCGGGTCGACGACCCGATGGCGATGTACCTCGCGGACCTCTGCACCATTCCGTCGAACCTCGCGGGCAACGCCGCGATGAGCGTCCCGAGTGGACTGTCGCATGAGGACGGCCTGCCGGTCGGCCTGCAGATCATGGCCCCCGCGATGGCCGACGACCGGCTGTACCGCGTCGGCGCCGCCTACGAGGTCGCACGCGACGCCGCCAACGGTGGCTCGCTGGTGCACGAGGTTCCGGAGCTGGGAGGAAAGAAGTGACCGCCGTGGTTGAGTTGATGGACTACGCCGACGTCATCGAGCGGTTCGACCCGGTGCTGGGCCTCGAGGTGCACGTCGAGCTGAACACGAACACCAAGATGTTCTGCGGCTGCGCCAACGAGTTCGGCGGCGAGCCGAACACCAAGGTGTGCCCGACCTGTCTCGGCATGCCCGGTGCGCTGCCGGTCGTGAACGCCAAGGCGATCGAAGGCGCGATCCGCATCGGTCTCGCGCTCAACTGCGAGATCGCGGAATGGTGCCGGTTCGCCCGGAAGAACTACTTCTACCCGGACATGCCGAAGAACTTCCAGACCTCGCAGTACGACGAGCCGATCGCCTTCAACGGCTACCTCGACGTGACGCTGGACGACGGCGAGGTCGTCCGCGTCGAGATCGAGCGCGCGCACATGGAGGAGGACACCGGCAAGTCGCTGCACGTCGGCGGCGCGACCGGCCGGATCCACGGCGCCGAACACTCGCTGCTCGACTACAACCGCGCGGGGGTCCCGCTGATCGAGATCGTCACCAAGACGATCGAGCACACCGGCGGCCGCGCCCCCGAGGTCGCCCGCGCGTACGTGAGCGCCCTGCGGGATCTGCTGAGCGCGCTGGACGTCTCCGACGTCCGCATGGACCAGGGTTCCCTGCGCTGCGACGCGAACGTTTCGCTGATGGCCAAGGACGCGACCGAGTTCGGCACGCGCACCGAGACCAAGAACGTCAACTCGCTGCGCAGTGTCGAGCGCGCCGTGCGGTACGAGATGACCCGCCAGGCGGCGATCCTCGCCGAGGGCGGCACGATCAAGCAGGAGACACGGCACTTCCAGGAGGCCGACGGCACCACGTCGCCGGGCCGCACCAAGGAGACCGCCGAGGACTACCGGTACTTCCCGGAGCCCGACCTGGTGCCGATCGCGCCGTCGCGCGAATGGGTCGAGGAGCTGCGCAAGACGCTCCCGGAGATGCCGTCGGAGCGCCGCAAGCGCATCCAGCGCGAGTGGAACCTGACCGACGAGGCGCTGCGCGACCTGCTCAACGTCGGCGCGGTCGACCTGGTCGCCGCCACCGTCGAGGCGGGCGCGACGCCGGACGAGGCCCGCAGCTGGTGGGTCAACACGCTGGCGCAGGAGGCCAACTCCCGCGAGATCGAACTGGCGGAGCTGGCGATCTCCCCGGCGCAGCTGGCCGAGGTCATCGCGCTGGTCAACTCCGGTGAGCTGACCAACAAGCTGGCCAAGGAGGTCGTGCAGGGTGTCCTCGCCGGCGAGGGTTCCCCCGCCGAGGTCGTCGAGAAGCGCGGCCTGAAGGTCGTCTCCGACGACTCCGCGCTCATCGCGGCGGTCGACGAGGCGCTGGCCGCGCAGCCCGACGTCGCCGAGAAGATCCGCGGCGGCAAGGTGGCCGCGGCCGGGGCGATCGTCGGCGCGGTCATGAAGGCCACCAAGGGCCAGGCCGACGCCAAACGCGTGCGCGAACTGATCGTCGAGCGAGTCGGTGCCTGATCTCGCTTTGAAGAAGGTCACCTGGCGTGAGTGGCTCGGCCTCGCGGCCGGGCTGCTCGCGCTGGTGGCCTTGTTCCTGCCGTGGACGACGCTGACCGCGTCGCGCCCGGAGATCGAGGACGTCCTGACGACGTTGCCCGCCGACGACGTCACGCGTGACGCGTGGCGTTCGGGTTTCCTCGCCTGGGCGCCGGTGTTCCTGCTGTTCCTGCCCGGCCTCGCCGTCGTGCTGTTCGGCCGAGTCGACGCCGTCCGCCGCGCGGGCCTGCCGCATCTGTGGCTGATGGCGGCCATCGGCGCGCTGCTGCTGATGCTGCTCGGCTGGATCAGCCTCGACTGGCAGTTCGACGCCGACCAGCGCGGGATCCTTTCCGCCGCCGGCATCGAGATCGGGTCCGGCCTTGGCCGCTACCTCGGCCTGCTCGCCGCTGTCGTCTCCGCGGTCGTCGCGTTCTTCGACGTCCGGCGCCTGCGCGCGGAAACCCGCGTCCGCCGCCCATAACCCCCTTTCCGCAATTAGTCACCTATTTGCGGAAGCGGGTAGTGAGAAAGCGCTTTCTTTCGAGGAGATCATCGTGTTCCCCCTGCCTGGAGGCATCGGCCTCTCCCATCTGTGCGCCTACGAATGGGAAGCCGCGGACGGGGTGTGCGGCGGCAGCCCACATCTGCACCTGGCCTGCACCGAGGCCTACGTCGTCACCGGTGGACGTGGCGCGGTGCAGACGCTCGACGTCGGCGGCTACCGGGAGATCGAACTCGAACCCGGTGTCGTCGCGTGGTTCGCGCCCGGCACGGTCCATCGGATGGTGCAGCGCGAAGACCTGCGGATCACCGTGCTCATGCAGAACAGCGGGCTGCCCGAAGCGGGGGACGCGGTCTTCACCTTCCCGCCGCCGATCCTCGCCGACCCGGACGCGTACGCGGAGGCCGCCGCGATGCCCGTGGACGACGACGCCGCTCGCCGTCGCCGCGATCTCGCGATCGAGGGCTATCTGCCGATCCGCGACGCCCTCGTGTCGGGAAACCCCGGCCCGCTGAGGGATTTCCACCGTGCGGCCGCCGCGCTGGTCGCGCCGAAGGTCGACGCCTGGTTCCCGCGCTGGCGCGCCGGCGCGCTGGCCGCCGCCGAGTTGACCGGGGAACACCTGAAAGCGCTCGCGAACGGCGACGTGAGTCACCTGGAGCGGTCCGGTGTCCGGGTGGTCGCTCCGTCCAAAAAGGACGGTTACGGCATGTGCGGGCACCGGACGGAGTACCGGCTTGACATGTGACCATATGGTCACCTATTTTTCTCGTATGACCCACTCACGCAGGACACTCGTCACCGTGCTCGTCGCGCTCCTCTTCGGCGCGCTGTTCACCGCTGCGCCAGCGGCCGCCGAAGAACGCCCGCGCGTCCACGAGGGAACGATCGACGGTGCGGACTTCCTGGTCAAAGTGCCGAAACGCTGGAACGGCACGCTGGTGCTCTACAGCCACGGGCTCTACGTGGACCCGTGGAAGCCGGCACAGATCATGCTGGCCACCAGACCCGAGACCGAGTCCTGGCTGCTCGACCAGGGTTACGCACTGGCCGCGTCGAACTACAAGGGAGTTTTCGGGCACGCGATCGAGGAGGCCTTGACCGACCAGATCGCGCTGCTGGACTGGTTCCAGGCCAAGGTGGGGAAACCGCGGCGGACCATCACCAGCGGGATGTCCATGGGCGCCGTGATCTCCTTGAAGCTGGCTGAGAACAACCCAGGCCGGTTCGACGGCGTCCTGACGCAGTGCGGCGAGTACGACACCAACGGCACGTGGAACAGCGCTCTGGACATGCTTTTCGCGCTCAAGACCCTGCTGGCGCCGGACGCGGACATCGACCTGGTCCGGCCCCGCGATCCGCAGGCCGCGAAGGCGGCACTCGAAGCCGTCGTCGCCGAAGCCCAGAAGACCGAGGCGGGCAGGGCGCGGATCGCGCTGGCCGGAGCACTGGGCACCATCCCGGGCTGGGCGCTCGCGCACGAACCGGAGCCGACGGCTCCCGCCGACCGCCTCGCGCAGCAGGCGCTATGGGTCACCGGGGCCTACCTGCCTGGCTACGGACCGTCCGCACGCCCCGAAATCGAACGCCGGGCCGGTGGGAACCCTTCCTTCAACACCGGCATCGACTACCGGAGTCAGCTCGCCCGCTCGACCGGGCTCGACCTGGTGCGGCATGCGTACCGGGCGGGAGGCGTGGATCTGGAAGCCGATCTCGACCGGCTCGCCGCGGGCCCGCGGATCTCGGCGGATCCGAAGGCGCAGGCCTACATGCACCGCTACACGGTGGCGCGCGGGAGCACACCGTCACCAGTGCTGACCGCGCACACCACCGGAGACGGCGGCGCCGTCGCGGGGCAGGCCCGGTGGTACGGCGATCAGGTCCGGCGCAACGGTGATCCCGCTCTGCTGCGGCAGACCTACGTCAGCCGGGGCGGTCACTGCTCGTTCAACGCGGCCGAGGAGATCGTCCTGCTGCGCACCCTGCTGTCCCGAGTGGACACCGGCCACTGGCCGTCCACCGATCCGCGCCGGCTCACCGCCGCCGCGACCGCGCTCGGATCCGCGTATCGGCTCGTGCCGGAACTGTTCGATCCGCTGGGCAAGGAGAAGGCGATGGCGCCGTTGTTCACCCGGTTCACGCCGCCCGCTCAGCCGAGGCCGTCCAGGTAAGGCCGCTCAGTCCTGTTGGCGGAAGCTGAGGACGGCCTCGTGAACCGGACATAACGCGTGAACCCGCCTGGCCGAAGGCCCCGCTATCGCGGTGCGGGTTCACCGAGAGACACTCAGTCCTTGCCGCCCCCGCCGGCGCTGGCCGACGGCGTGATGATGACGACGCGGTCGTCGCTCGAAACCGGTGAGCCGCCGTCCTTGTTGATCGTCCCGGTGATCGCGACCTGCGGGTTGATCATGCTCATCGCGGAAAGCCTGCCGAAGGTCTTCGGCGGCTTGCCGACCTTGCCGTCCATGGCGACGCTGGGTTTCCCGGTCACCGCGCCGTCCGGGGTGACCGGCAGGTTCTGCAGGTTGCCCGCGATCGAGGTCGTGATGGAGAGATAGCCGGTGGCACCGACGAAATCCGCGCAGCCCGCCACGCCGGGTTTGTCGGTCCAGCTCCACGCCGGGGTGGTCAGCGGCTGGCCACCCCGGAGCCGGTACAGCACGTCCTTGTCGGCCAGCCTGTCGGTCAGCCACAGGCGCGAACCGGTCTGGTCACGGCAGATCCCACCGGGGGAGTGCACGCCGGTCGAGAAGACCGCCGAACCCGGTGTGGGGTTGCCCGCCGCCGGCTTGCCCGAGGTGTCGATGCGCAGCACCTTCCCGGCGAGAGACGCGGGATCGGCGGCGAGCCCGGCATTGCCCGCGTCGCCGGTGGCGACCAGGAGGGCGCCCTTGGCGTCGGTGCCGAGCGCGCCGCGATTGCCGGTGGCGCCCTTGGGGATGCCGGTCAGCACCGGTTTCGGCGCCTGGCCCTTCGCCAGCCGGACGACCCGGTTGTCGGTCGGCGTGGTGATGTAGGCGAAGACGAGCTGGTCTTCGGCGAAACCGGGGGAGAGGGCGAGCGAGGTGAGGCCGCCGTCTCCGGAGCCGTCCACGGGGATGGTCGCCCAGTCCGCCGGATCCTTCTCCGAGGCGGCGAGCACGATCCGGCCGCTCTTGCGTTCTCCGGCGAGCGCGCTGGGCGCGGTGCCGTCGCCGGGGATCGCGGCCACGGCGGCGACGGTGTCCAGGCAGGTCGCGATGACGGCCTTGTCGAAGTCCTTGCAGCCCTGCGGCGGCGGGATCGGCGTCGGCGTCTGATTTCGCCCGTTGCCGCCGCGGCCGGGGCCGGGGTCGCCCGCTTCACCGCCGGGCCCGATCTGCGGCGGGACCTCGGGGGACGGCGGGTTGACCGGGGTGAACTTCTGCCCGGCGGCGGTGTTGTCGAATTCGGCGCAGCCGGAGAGCATCAGCGCACCGCAGGCCAGGATGGCCAGCGGCGCGGTCCATTTCCGCCGGTACCGGGTACGCACGGGGCAAGCCTAGGTGGGCGTGCGTGAGCCACAGGTAAGCGGCACTGGATACCGTGGAGATCATGACTGTGACCGTTCTCGTGCCCGACGAAGAGGGAGTGGCCGCGCTTTCGGAGATCGACGGCGTGCGTCCGGTGGTGTACCGCCACGGCGAGCCGGTGCCCGCCGAGGCCGCCGACGCCGAGGTCCTCGTGACCGGTGACCGGCCCACCGAGGCACTCTGGCGCGAACTGCCGAACGTCAAACTCGTGCAGCTGCTGCTGGCAGGCGCCGAGGACTGGATCGGCAAGGTGCCGGACGGAGTCCTGCTCTCGACCTGCCGCGGCGCGCACGGCGGAAGCTCGGCCGAGTGGGTCGTCGCGGTCCTGCTGGCGATTTACCGCGGTCTCGACGGCTTCGCCGACGGCCTGCGACGGAGGCACTGGGAACGGCGGACCACCGACACCCTGCAGGGCAAACGGGTCCTCATCATCGGCGCGGGCGACCTCGGCAGGCATCTGCGCCGTCGGCTGGAGACGTTCGACGTGCGCTGCACGATGGTCGGCGCGAGCGCCCGAGAGGGTGTCCACGGCGTCGACGAACTCCCCGCCCTGCTGTCCGAGCACGACGTCGCGGTCCTGATGGTGCCGCTCACCCAGCACACGCGCGGCATGGTCGACGCGGAGTTCCTGGCCGCGATGCCGGACGACGCGATCCTCGTCAACGTCTCGAGGGGGCCGGTCGTGGACACCGACGCGCTCGTCGCGGAACTCACGTCCGGACGGCTGCGTGCCGCCCTCGACGTCACCGATCCCGAGCCGCTGCCCGCCGGGCATCCGCTGTGGGACGTGCCGGGACTGCTGCTCACGCCGCACGTCGCGGGCGCGGTGAGCGGGCGGCGGCAGCGCGCGTACGCGGTGGTGGCCAGGGAACTGAGCCACTATCTGGGTGGGGAGTTGCCGAAGAACCTGGTCCACGGCGAATACTGAGTACCGTGGCGAATCTTCATGTCGGCTGCGCGATGTGGACGCACAAGGCGTGGGCCGGGCGGTTCGTGCCGCGGTCGCTGCCCGCGGGGGAGCGGCTGCGGGCCTACGCCGGCTGGTGCAACGCGGTCGAGGGCAACACCACCTTCTACGCGACCCCGGCCCGGGACACCGTCGCGACGTGGGCACGGCAGACCGATCCCGGCTTCCGGTTCGTGGTGAAACTGCCCAAGATCGTCACGCACGAGCGACGGCTCACCGGGGTCGAGACCGAGATGCGGGCGTTCCTGGACGCGATCGAACCGCTCGGTGACCGGGCGGTTCTGTGGACCCAGCTGCCCGGCTCGTTCGGCCCGTCGGACGTCGACGCCCTCGGCCGCTTCCTGCGCAGGCTCCCCGCAGGCCGCCGTCGCGCCGTGGAAGTGCGGCATCCCGACTTCCACACCGACGCCCGCTCGACGTCGTCGCTGGAGAGGGCACTCGCCGACGCGAACGCCGAGTGGGTGCCGTTCGACACCACGGTCTTCTTCCGGCGACCGCCCGCCAGCGAGGCCGAGCAGGATGCCTGGGGCAAGAAACCGCGGCTGCCGCGGCGGACGCGGGCGCTGACCGACCGGCCGATCGTCCGCTACCTGGGCCGGGACTCGGCCGAGGAGACCGTCGAGGGGTGGCGGCCGTGGACCGAGGTGGTCGCCGAGTGGCTGCGTGAGGGCCGATCGCCGACGATCTTCGTGCACACCCCCGACAACGACGACGCCCCGGCGCTCGCCCGCCGGTTCCACGACGACGTGCGCGCCCTGGTGCCCGGCCTCGCCCCGCTGCCCGAGCCCGAACCGATCGAGCCGGCGACCCTGTTCTGAACCGCTCCGGCGTGTCGTCCGTCCGATCACGTGTGTCGTCCGTCCAGTCACGTGTGTCGTCCGGCTGGACACGCGTGATGTCCCTCCTGTCACGGCGTACTCGAACAGGTCCGGCGGTTCGGTCGCCTGACGGGCAGGTTTCGCCTACCCTTCGCGCGTGAGCGATGACTACCAGACCAGCATGATCTCGGACGTGGCCGAGCCCGACAGCGGCCCGAACCCGGCGGAGACCAGGGGCGGGATCGACCTCGGTCTGCTCGTCCTGCGAGTGGTGCTCGGCGTGACCATGGGCGCGCACGGGCTGCAGCACCTCTTCGGCGCCTTCGGCGGGCCCGGGGTCGGCGGCTTCGCCAGGGTGCTCGGCAACTTCGGCTACACCACCCAGACCACGCTGCTTTCGTGGATCACCGGGATCAGCGAGGTGGTCGGCGGCGCACTCGTGCTGGTGGGCCTGTTCACCCCCGTCGGCGCCGCCGCGCTGCTGGGTGTCTGCGCGAACATCGTGTACGTGAAGTTCGGCGGCGGGTTCTTCCAGAAGGAAGGGCAGGGCTTCGAGTTCGAACTCCTGCTGGCCGCGGCTTCGCTGACCGTCCTGCTCGCGGGCTCGGGACGGATCGCGCTGGACGTCAACACCCCGTGGCGGAAGCGGCCGCTCTCGTTCGGGCTGATCGGACTACTGCTGACGGCGGCCGCCTCGGTCGTGGTGCTCGTCCTCTGCCGCTGACCGCCCCTCGCGTGCAATGAAGGGGCCTTTCATAGCAAAATTTGCAATGAAAGGCCCCTTCATTGCACGCGAGGGGGCGCAAGTAGGTGACTACTTGCTCGGGTCCCGCACCGCGCCCGTGTCGGCCGAAGTCGCCATCCGCGCGTAGGCCCGCAGCGCGGCGGTCACCTTCCGGTCCCGCGAGACCGGCTGCCACGGCCGCTCGCTCGCTTCCATCTTCGCGCGCCGCTCGGCGAGGACGTCCGCGTCGACGAGCAGTTCGAGACGGCGTTCGTGGACGTCGAGCAGGATCCGGTCGCCGTTCTGGACCAGGCCGATCGTCCCGCCCGCGGCCGCCTCCGGCGAGATGTGCCCGACCGAGATGCCCGACGAGCCGCCGGAGAACCGGCCGTCGGTGATCAGCGCGCATTTCTTGCCGAGGCCGGAACCCTTGAGGAACGCGGTCGGGTGCAGCATCTCCTGCATGCCGGGGCCGCCCGCCGGGCCTTCGTAGCGGATCACCAGCACCTCACCAGGCTGGATCTCCTTCTTGAGGATGGCCGAAACCGCCTCCTCCTGGCTTTCCAGCACGCGCGCCGGGCCCTCGAAGTGCCAGAGTTCCTCGTCGATGCCCGCCGACTTGATGACGGCGCCGTTTTCGGCGAGGTTGCCGCGCAGGATCGCGAGCCCGCCGTCCTTGGTGTAGGCGTGTTCGACGTTGTGGATGCAGCCGTCCGCGGCATCGGTGTCCAAAGAGGACCAGCGGTTCTCGGTGGAGAACGCCTCCGTGGTCCGGACCCCGCCCGGCGCCGCGTGGAACAGCTCCACCGCCCTGTCCGAGGGGGCCTCGGCGCGGATGTCCCAAGTGGACAGCCAGGACCGCAGATCCGGCGAGTGCACGGAGTGGACGTCGGTGTTCAGCAGGCCGCCGCGGTACAGCTCGCCGAGGATGGCCGGGATTCCGCCCGCGCGGTGGACGTCCTCCATGTGGTAGTCCGAGTTCGGCGCGACCTTCGACAGGCATGGCACGCGGCGGCCGATGGCGTCGATGTCGTCGATGGTGAAGTCGACCTCGCCCTCCTGCGCGGCGGCGAGGATGTGCAGCACCGTGTTGGTCGAACCGCCCATCGCCATGTCGAGGGCCATCGCGTTCTCGAACGCCTTCTTCGACGCGATCGAACGCGGGAGCGCGGACTCGTCGTCTTGTTCGTACCAGCGCTTGCACAGTTCGACGACGGTGCGCCCGGCATCCTCGAAGAGCGCCTTGCGGGCGGCGTGCGTGGCGAGGGTGGAACCGTTGCCCGGCAAGGAGAGCCCAAGGGCCTCGGTGAGGCAGTTCATCGAGTTCGCGGTGAACATGCCCGAGCACGAACCGCAGGTCGGGCAGGCCGAACGCTCCACAATGGACAGCCCGTCCTCGTCGACCTCGCTGCTGGCCGACGCGGCGATCGCGGTGATCAGGTCGGTCGGCGCCTGCGCGACCCCGCCGACGACCACGGCCTTCCCGGCCTCCATCGGCCCGCCGGAGACGAACACCACGGGGATGTTCAGCCGCATGGCGGCGTTCAGCATGCCAGGGGTGATCTTGTCGCAGTTGGAGATGCAGACCAGCGCGTCGGCCTGGTGCGCGTTCACCATGTACTCGACCGAGTCGGCGATGATCTCGCGCGAGGGCAGCGAGTACAGCATTCCGCTGTGCCCCATGGCGATCCCGTCGTCCACGGCGATCGTGTGGAACTCGCGGGCGACCCCGCCCGCCTCCTTCACCGCGCCGGCCACGATCTCGCCGAGGTCCTTGAGGTGCACGTGCCCCGGCACGAACTGGGTGTAGGAGTTCGCGATGGCGACGATCGGCTTGCCGAAGTCGCTGTCGGTCATTCCGGTGGCGCGCCAGAGCGAGCGGGCGCCCGCCGCGTTGCGGCCGTGGGTGGTGGTCCGGGAACGGAGTTGAGGCACGGCTGACTCCAAGGTTCGGGATGAGGACCAGGGCGAACTGGCGCCAAACTGGTCCTACCAATCCTACTCCCCGGAATTCTCGCTCTTCTCCGGAGCCTTCTCCTCGGCCTTGGCCACGTCGTCGGTCAGCCCGGAAGGGTCGGCCACGCGACCCGCGCTGACCAGCGAGATCACCGGAAGATGACGAGTGCGCACGGCGGGGAGGGCGATCTTGGTGTCGTCCTTCAGCACCGCCTGTACCTTCGCCTTCTCGGTGATGGCGAGGCCCTTGAGCGAGGCCCACGGCAGGTCACGCCGCCCGAACATCGTGCGGACTTCCAAGCCCTTCGCCGTCGCCGTCGTGCGGGTCCGGATGACGAACACCCCCAGCGCGATCGGGAAGAGATAGAGCCACTGGAGGTACGGCACGTCGCCGAACGCGACAGGCGTCACACAGACGACAAGGAAAGCGATCGCCAGCAACGCCGTGTTCGGGATTTTGAAGACGGCCTTGCGGTCCTCGTTCGCCTGTTCCTGCTGCTTTTCTTCTGCCACGTCAAAGATGGTGCACCGCCGCCTTCGGAGCCCCGAACGCGGGTCGCGCCATCCGCCGATGGTGTCCAGCATGCGGAATCGCCATCCCGCAGAGTTGACACTCTTGACGGCGACCGGCTAGCTTCACTCTCGTGACAACGCAGACCGGCCTCGTACTTCCCAAGCGCGTCGACGCTTAGGGAAGTCTCCGCTGCGTCGACGCGCGACCCTCGTGCGACCACTCCGGTCGGCGGGGGTTTTTTGTTGCCTGGAACAATTTCACCAGCCCGACCAGTCGATGAATACCCGAACGAGTGACTAGACAAGACGAGGCAAACAGCGATGACTAGTGCCACCTCGCGAGCTGAAGCGAATGCGGGAACCTCTGGAGCCCGACCCAAGCCGGCGCCGCCCGCCGGGACCCCGGTGCGGGTCACGGGCGCGCAGTCGCTCGTCCGTTCGCTCGAGGCGGTGGGCGCGGAAGTCGTGTTCGGTATTCCCGGCGGCACCATTCTCCCGGCGTACGACCCGTTGCTCGATTCGACGAAGGTCCGCCACGTCCTGGTCCGCCACGAACAGGGCGCCGGCCACGCCGCCACCGGATACGCGCAGGCGACCGGCAAGGTCGGTGTGTGCATGGCCACCTCGGGTCCCGGCGCGACCAACCTGGTCACCCCGCTGGCCGACGCGAACATGGACTCGGTCCCGGTGGTCGCCATCACCGGTCAGCAGTCCCGCGCGCTGATCGGCACTGACGCCTTCCAGGAAGCCGACATCTGCGGCATCACGATGCCGATCACCAAGCACAACTTCCTGGTCACCGACCCGGCGGACATCCCGCGCACGATCGCGGAGGCCTTCCACCTCGCGTCGACCGGCCGCCCCGGTCCGGTCCTGGTGGACATCCCCAAGGACGTCCTGCAGGAGATGACCTCCTTCTCCTGGCCGACGGAGATGCGGCTGCCGGGCTACCGGCCCACGCTGCGCCCGCACGGCAAGCAGGTCCGCGAGGCCGCCCGCCTGATCAGCAAGTCACGCCGCCCGGTCCTCTACGTCGGCGGTGGCGTGATCAAGGCCGACGCGTCGCGCCAGCTGATGGAACTGGCGGAGCTGACCGGGATCCCGGTCGTCACCACGCTGATGGCCCGCGGCGCCTTCCCCGACTCGCACCCGCAGCACCTCGGCATGCCGGGAATGCACGGTTCGGTCGCCGCGGTCGCCGCGATGCAGCGGGCGGATCTGCTGATCGCCCTCGGCGCCCGCTTCGACGACCGCGTCACCGGGCAGCTGTCGTCGTTCGCGCCGGACGCCGCCATCGTCCACGCCGACATCGACCCGGCCGAGATCTCCAAGAACCGCAAGGCGGACGTGCCGATCGTCGGCGACTGCGCGGAGATCATCACCGAGCTGATCGAGGCCGTCCGCGCCGAGACCGACAAGTCCGCGAAGCCGGATCTGACGGACTGGTGGACGCAGGCGAGCGCTTGGCGTGACGACTACCCGGCCGGCTACGAGTGGCCCGACGACGGAACGCTTTCCCCGCAGTACGTCATCGAGCGCATCGGTTCGCTCGTCGGCCCGGACGCGGTCTACACCGCGGGCGTCGGCCAGCACCAGATGTGGGCCGCGCAGTTCGTGAAGTACGAGAACCCGCGCACCTGGATCAACTCCGGCGGTCTCGGCACGATGGGCTTCGCCGTCCCCGCCGCGATGGGCGCCAAGTTCGGCATGCCGGACAAGCAGGTCTGGGCCATCGACGGCGACGGCTGTTTCCAGATGACGAACCAGGAACTGGCCACCTGCGCCATCGAAGGCGCGCCGATCAAGGTCGCCGTCATCAACAACGGCAACCTGGGCATGGTCCGCCAGTGGCAGAACCTCTTCTACTCCGAGCGGTACTCCAACACCGATCTCGGTACGCACAAACACCGCATCCCCGACTTCACCCTGCTCGCGGAGGCGCTCGGCTGCGCCGGGCTCCGCTGCGAGACCAAGGAGGACGTCGACGCCACCATCCGGCGCGCCATGGAGATCAACGACCGCCCCGTCGTGATCGATTTCGTGGTGGGGAAGGATGCCCAGGTGTGGCCCATGGTGGCCGCGGGCACCGGTAACGACGAAATCATGGCCGTGCGCGGGATCCGCCCGCTCTTCGACGACGACGAAGTCGCCGCCGAGGCGGAGCTGAACGCCGCCACAGAAGGAGACGCCCGATGAGCGTGCACACCCTGAGCGTTCTGGTCGAGAACAAGCCCGGTGTCCTCGCGCGGGTTTCCGGACTGTTCTCCCGGCGTGGTTTCAACATCGAATCCCTCGCCGTCGGGCCCACGGAGAATCCCGAGGTGTCCCGGATGACGATCGTGGTCGCCGTCGAAGAGCTACCGCTCGAACAGGTGACCAAACAGCTCAACAAGCTGGTCAACGTCATCAAGATCGTGGAATTGGAAAAGTCCACAGCCGTGCAGCGTGAACTGCTGCTGGTCAAGGTCCGGGCCGACGCCACCGTGCGCAGCCAGGTCCTCGAGACAGTCCAGCTTTTCCGCGCGAAAGTGGTGGATGTGTCCCCCGAGGCGCTCACCGTCGAAGCCACCGGGACCTCGGACAAGATCGGTGCCCTGCTGCGGATGCTGGAGCCCTATGGCATCCGCGAACTGGTCCAGTCCGGAATGGTCGCGGTCGGCAGGGGCGCCCGATCCATCACCGCCACCTCCGCCCGCTAGATCTTCTTAAATCTGTAAGTCAGGAAAGGAAGTAGTACCCCTCATGGCAGTGGAAATCTTTTACGACGACGACGCGGACCTTTCGATCATCCAGGGTCGCAAGGTCGCCGTGATCGGCTACGGCAGCCAGGGTCACGCGCACTCGCTGAGCCTGCGCGACTCCGGTGTCGATGTCCGCATCGGTCTGCCCGAGGGCTCGAAGTCGCGGGCCAAGGCCGAGGAGCAGGGTCTCCGCGTGCTCACCCCGGCCGAGGCCAGCGCCGAGGCCGACCTGATCATGATCCTCGCGCCGGACACCAAGCAGCGCGCCATCTACGAGAAGGACATCGAGCCGCACCTCAAGGACGGCGACGCGCTGTTCTTCGGCCACGGCTTCAACATCCGCTACGACCTGATCAAGCCGCCGTCGAATGTGGACGTCGCCATGGTCGCGCCGAAGGGCCCGGGCCACCTGGTCCGCCGCCAGTTCGTCGACGGCAAGGGCGTCCCGGCGCTCATCGCGGTCGAGCAGGACGCTTCCGGCAACGCGCAGGCGCTCGCGCTCTCCTACGCGGCCGCCATCGGTGGCGCCCGCGCCGGTGTCATCAAGACGACCTTCACCGAGGAGACCGAGACCGATCTCTTCGGCGAGCAGGCCGTGCTCTGCGGTGGCGCCTCCGCGCTGGTGCAGACCGGTTTCGAGGTGCTCACCGAGGCTGGCTACGCCCCGGAGATCGCCTACTTCGAGGTGCTGCACGAGCTGAAGCTGATCGTCGACCTCATGTACGAGGGCGGCATCGCGCGTCAGCGCTACTCGATCTCCGACACCGCCGAGTACGGCGACCTGACCCGCGGCCCGCGCGTCATCTCGCCGGCGGTCAAGGAAGAGATGAAGAAGATCCTCGGCGAGATCCAGGACGGCACCTTCGCCCGCGAATGGGTCGCCGAGGACGAGGCCGGGCGGCCGAACTTCACCAAGCTCGAGGAGCAGGGCAACCAGCACCCGATCGAGGAGACCGGCAAGAAGCTGCGCGACCTGATGTCGTGGGTGGACCGGCCGATCACCGAGACCGCCTAGTCGTCACCACGAAGGGGCCCTTCATCGCGAAGGGCCCCTTCGTTTTGCGTATCGGAAAGCGATAGCGTGGACACCATGAGTGAGCAGCCGGTGGACGACAAGGCTCAGGTCAGGCCCGACCTGGACCTGAGCGACGCGGTGTGGATCCGGGCGGAACCGGAAGGCGCGAACCTCGAAGACCGCGCGGAGTACGCGCTGATCCCGCACACCGACGGCGTCACCTATACCGCCATGCGCCAGGCGTCGGATCCGGACGGCCATGTCCTCGTGTTCACGCCGACGGAATGGGACGCCTTCGTGAAAGGCGTGCGGGACGGCGAATTCGACCTTCCCGCCCAGCCGGATCAATAAGGCAAGACGTACGCGTGACTCATGTCGGAGTCGTGCGTGGTGGTCGAGCCTTCCGAGTCGGTGAGTCCGGTGGCCGTTCCCTGGATGCCTGCCGCCTCGCCGCCCAGCCACTCGGCCTTGACGTAGGCGTTGAACCGGGGGACGCAGCCCGGTGCCTTGCTCACGGTGAAGTCCGCTTTGTTGAGTGGCACGTATTTGTGGTGCACCCAGTACGGCACCTCATGCGTGACCTGGATGCTGCTGTCGGTCTTGCAGAGTGTGCCGTCCGCCTTCCACTGGTTGACGAAAAGCGTGAACTTCACCTTTGTGGTCTTGTATTCGTCACAGGTGATGCCCCGTAGGCAGACCTGCAGCTCGACGTCGCCCACCACGTTGAGGCCCTGCACGGTCGAGGGGAGGGTGAAGTAGTCGAGCGTGGGCTCCCACACCTTCGGGGAATCGGCGTGGAGACCACGGACTCCCGTGCTCACGCTGGACTGCACCGGTTGCCCGTCGGTGGCGTTGGTGACGGAGGTGTCGGCGAACGTGAGGTACCCGCTGACCAAGCGGTAGGTGGCGGCGCTGTCCCGGCTGAGCGAGTTGCCCCGCACGTTCGCGGTGCAGGTGACCGTGCCCGCGACGCCGGGGTGGACGAGGAAGCGGGTGTAGAGCGTCACGTCCTGGTTCGGGGAGCCCGAGTTCGTGTCGTAGACGTTCTGCCCGATCACCATGTTCTTGCTCCAGCCGCCCGGGCCCCGGCAGACGATTTCGTTGTCGAAGAGGCTGCGGATGGTGGCGTCGTTGACCCGCATCTTCGAGACCACGTATGCGGTCTGCGTGGCGGTCATGTCCAGCGAAATGGTGCCTACGGGAGTGACGCTGTGCACGACAGGCCGGACCTGCTTGGGTACCGAGATCGTTTGCGGGGTGAAGGTGACGGATGTCGCCGCTTGCGCGGGGGTGGCGGCCAGCAGACAGGCGATCAGTGCGAAAACCGCTGCCGTGGCCAGGGAACGGACGTTCAAGTGGACCCTCCTTGTCGGTGCTCCTCGGTGTGGATCCGATCGGTCAGTTGTCCGGCGGCGTTCCCACGGAAGGACCGGCGCAAGCGCTCAAGGTGCGGAAGCAGGTGAAGTATTCGAGACCCTTTTTGGGGTCCTCGGTGGTCATCCAGACGTAGACCTTGGTGGCTCCGCCGTCGATGTCCGCGCTGACGGTGAGGGGCGCCGGCCCGGATTCGTCGCACCAGGTGCTGGAGCTCTGCCAGCCCAGCCATCTCGTGCCCGCCCTGGCCTCCGCGTAGACCCGTCGGCAACCGGAGGCCTTGAACGCCCCGTTGACGCCGACCGACCGGTTGTACCAGGTGACCGTGCCGATGTAGTAGCTCTCGCCGACCTCGATCCGGAACTTGCTGGTGGGGTAGTCGGCGGCGGTGGCGGGTGTCGCCGCGAAGACCATCCCGCCCGCCGATGCGACCGCGGCGACGGCGGCACCGACCTTTCTCAAGCGGCTCTTCGCCTTCGTTGTGCCCATGACGATCACTCCCCGGTTCGTTTTGTTCGGAGACACCACTCAACCCCGGGTGGGCCTCGCACCGGAAAGGATTCGAGCCCGTTCAAATCCGTCGCGAAGACTGCTAGCGTCGACGCGGTACTCACGTTGCGTGTCGACGCCGATACGGTGTCCAGAACGCGGTTTTCCCCTTCCCCCGCAGCGGAATCCCTGGCGTGGCTGAAACTCGCCGCCGCGTCAGGACGGCACCCGGTGTTCGGCGACCCCGGACCACTCGCCCGCGCGTCACTCGCCCATCCGGACGTCGCCCTGCTCGCGGACCTGTTGCCGCGGGACGGCGACACCTACACGCCCGACCTGCTCACCCCGCAGCCGGGCACGGACACGCAGCGCCGCGACCTGCTCGACGAACAGATCGCGCAGATCGAGGCGGTTGCGCAGGACGACCTCGAAAGCCAGGTCTTCCACTACACCCGGACCCACTGGCGCAGGCCGCTGGAGGCCGAGACCCGCCGGATCGCCGAATCGGGACGGATGCAGCGACGTCTCGCCAACGGTCTCGCCCGGTTCTGGCGGGACACCCTCTCCGAGGGCTGGCCCGACCTGCGCTCGATCATCGATCAGGACATCGCCCATCGCGCGACGGGCATCGCCGCCCACGGCGTCGGCCGGATGCTCGGAACGCTCCACCCCGACATCGCTTGGTCCGGCGACGCGGTCACCATCGAGAAGACGTGGGACGGCGAAATCGATGGCACCGGCAGGGACCTGGTCCTCGCACCCGGAGTGCTCAACTGGCCCGACGTCATCATCCAGGTCGACACCCCCGGGCAGCTCGTCCTCTACTACCCCGCCCAGCGGGTCGGAACCGGCCGGGACCACAGGTCCGGAAACCTCGCGCAAGTGGTCGGCAACGCCCGAGCGGCCATACTGGCGGACCTCGAAACCGCCCGGTCCACGGCGGAACTCGCCGCCCGGCTCGGATACACCCCGGGCACCGTCTCCTATCACCTCGGCGCGCTGCACCGCGCCCGTCTCGTCACCAAGGTCAGAGACGGGCGCTACGTGCTGTACCAGCGGACCGCGCGGGCGGCAGGCCTGCTGGAAGCCCGCGATTAGCCAGTCGGTCGACAGCCGGCCCGAGATGTCCACAGCTGACGACCGTCGACTGTGGACATTCGGATGGCCGCCGCGGCCTTCGCCCATGATCAGTCCGGGTAATCCACGCTCATTCGTCGAAGACCCGTCGTGTCCTGAGGACAGTTCACTGTGGACACCTCGTTCCTGTTCGCCCACGCGCCGAAGTACCACCGGTACGTGGGCTGGGTGTAGGTACGGCACTCCGCCGCGGCTCGGTGCGCGCGCTGGGTGCACTTCGACGAAACCGCCCAGGAGCCCGTGCTCCGCCACACGCTGCAGTCGGGTGGGATGGCCTGGGTCGACGCGGAGGCGGCCGGTGCCATCGACACCAGCGTGCCCGCGGCGATCGCCATCACCGCCGCCGCGACCCCTCCGCGTGCTTTCGACCGGATGCTCGTCATCGGTTCCTCCCTCATGGTGGCGAGATCCGGCGGATCCGGACTCGCCACCGGGTTCACGCGCTCGCCGACGAGGCCGTTGCCACCCGGCCGGCTGATCACCCGGATGGAGTCCGCCTAAAGCCGCGCGAACAGGTCGTCGAGCCGTCCGGTCGCGGCGGAGATGGCGAGATGGTCGGCGTAGTCACGCGATTCGACGATCAGCCCGTCGCGCACGCGCAGCACGAAGATGGTGGTGACGCGGAATTCCGCGCTGTCGCTCGCCGTGCCCTGGTAGTCGAACTCGCCGATCACGACCTCCGGATCGAGGGTTTCGTGGATCACCCGGAACCGGACCTCGCCCTGTTCGCCGAACTTGAAATGCAGACTCCGCTTGTCCACCTGGTCACTCCGCGACGGACAGCACGACCTTTCCCGTGGTCTTCCCTGCGGCCACGAGTTCTTGGGCTTTCGCGGCCTCTTCCAGTGGGAACACCGTGTCGATCGTCGGCTTGAGGCGTCCGCTGTCGACGAGTCCGGCCAGCGCGAGCAGGCCGGTGCGATCCGGCTCGGCGAGGGTGAACCCGGCGGTGACTCCAGCGGCTTCGGCCAGCTCCGGCATCCGTTCGTCGTTCGTGCGGGTGAGCTGGACGAGCCTGCCGCCGCGGCGAAGCGTCTTGAGCGACCGCGGGCCGTACTCCTGGCCGATCGTGTCGAGGACGACGTCGACGTCACGGACCTCCTCGGCGAAGTCCGTCGTGCGGTAGTCGACGAGCTCGTCCGCGCCGAGACCGCGGAGGAATTCGTGCTTGGCCGCGCTGGCCGTCCCGATCACGTACGCGCCGCGCGCCTTGGCGATCTGGACCGCGAGATGCCCGACGCCGCCCGCCGCCGCGTGGATCAGAACCCGTTGCCCCGGCTGAATGTCCGCCGTGTCGACGAGGCTCTGCCAGACGGTCAGCCCCGCGAGCGGGACCGCGGCCGCGTGCACATGGTCCAAAGTGGACGGTTTGCGCGCGAAGTGACGGCTCGGCGCGGCGACGTACTCGGCGTACGCGCCGGCCTGGAACGGGAACGACGGCATGCCGAAGACCTCGTCACCGGGGGAGAACAGGGACGCGCCCGCGCCGACCTCCTCGACGACGCCGGACACGTCCCAGCCGAGGATGAACGGCGGATCGCCCATCGGGCCGATGCCCCCGGTCTTGCGGGTCTTCCAGTCGACCGGGTTGACGCCGGCGGCATGTACCCGGACCAGGATCTGGGTCGGGCCGGGGACAGGTCTTTCGACGTCGACGAGTTCGAGGACTTCGGGGCCGCCGAGGCGGTTCTGGCTGATCGCTCGCATGGGGCCATTGTTCGGTGCTCGTCGTACTTTCGGCGAGGCGCGGACGAGCCAGGGGGCGTCAGGATCGGGACAGCTGTGGCGCGTAGCGGGTGCCGGTCGTGCAATGAAAGGTCCTTTCCTAGCAAATTTTGCAAGGAAAGGACCTTTCATTGCACGCCGTGGGGTCGGTGCGGCCGGGTCGTGCGCCTCCGTTGCCGTCTCGACGGCGGGGGCGTTGCGAAAGCCACTTTCGCAACCTTCAACGTTGCGAAAGTGGCTTTCGCAACACCCGCTCGGCCGCGTGCACGCCGTGGCGCGAGCTCAGGCGCCTCGCAAGACCGCCAGGATCTCCCTCTGCTCGAAGTGCTCGGCCCACCCCAAAGCCGACGAGGAGTACAAGGAATCCTCCACCGAGGGATCCGCCCCCACCTCGAGCAAAGCCCGTACCGCGTCCACGTGCCCGCCCTGCACGGCCAGGTGCAGCGCCGTGACGCCCTCCCCGTGGGATAACCCGCCGAACGTCCCCCGATGGTCGACCGAAGCGCCGAGCTCCGCCAAGGTCCTGATCGCCGAAGCCTTGCCCTGAGCCGCGGCCCAGGTCAGTGCCGTGCCCCGGTAGACGTCGGCGTCCACCGCCGCTCCCCGCTCCACGAGGGTGCGTACAGCCGAGGACCGGTCGTTCCGCGCCGCCCACGCGAGTGCCTCGTCGACGACCTCGGCGGGATCGTCGCTCGGCCGCCATTCCGGGAAACCGCTGTGCGGCCGGTGGAACTCGCGATGCGCGCCCGCCGCGGGGGAGAGCGTGCCGTCCGGCGCGAGCAGCGAATCGAGAAGGTCGGCGCGGCCGAGTCCCGCCGCCACCCGGAGGTTGCCGGGGGAGAGGTCACGCGCGGCGAGCAGCTCCGCGGCCTCACGATGGCCCCAGAACAACGCGACCACCAGTGGTGTCCCGCCGTCGCCGCGGGCGGGAACGTCGACCGGGGCGCCCGCGTCGAGCAGCATCGTGACCAGCAGCGGCAGCCCGGCGTACCCGGCCTGGTGCAACGCCGTCCAGCCGTGGACGTTGGCCGAGGCCGGATCGGCGCCATGGTCGAGCAGGATCCGGCACAGCCGCTCGTCGCAGGTCGCGGCGGCCATGCCGAGCAGGTCGTTCCCGTTCTTCCCGTGCGCGTGGACGAGCGTGGGCAGGTCGCCGATCAGGCGCGCGAGCCCGGCGAGGTCCCGCGCGTCGATCAGTTCCCGTGCCCGTTCGAAAGCGAGTTCAGCCGGTGACGTCACGCTCCCGCACGCTACCCCCGACCCCCGACAGAACCCGCCATTCGGCCAGCGGGATCCGGTCGTCGCCGGTCAGGACCTGCAGACAGACGTGGTCCGCGCCCGCGTCCAGATGTGCCCGCACCCGGGCGTCGATCTCGTCCTCCCCGACGGCGACCAGCGCGTCCACCAGCCGGTCGGAGCCGTAGTCCTCCTCGGTGAACCCGAACCGCCGCAGATTCGCCCGATGGTGGGCGGCCAGGTCCAGATACATCGACACGTGCCGCCGCGCGATCTCCCGGTCCGGCCCGAGGACGACGGCCTGCTCGACGGCGAGGAAGGCCGAAGGTCCCATGGTCTCCCGCGCCAGCGCGGTGTGCTCGACGGGGACGAAGTACGAATGCGCCCCATCGGTGCGTTCGGCGGCCAAGGCGAGCATCTTCGGCCCCAGTGCGGCCAGCACACGTCGACGCGGAGAGTCCGGTGTGGACAGTTCGGTCCCGTCCATTTCGTCGAGATAGCCGCGCATCGCCTCCAGCGGTTTCGCGCCGGGCAAGTGCCCGCCCAGCCCGAGGACGAACCGGCCCGGATAGGCCTCGGCGAGGGTTCGTTCGGCGGCGGCCGCGGCGACGGGTGCCCGGTGGGAGAACCGCGCGATGCCGCTGGCGACGGTCAGCCGGGACGTCGCCGCCAGCAGCAGCCCCGCCTGCGTGAACGCCTCCCGCCCCAGGTACTCGCCGAACCATAACATGTCGAAGCCGAGTTCCTCGACTTCCGCGGCCGCCTGGCGGAGTTCGCCGATTTCCTTGCCGTCGAACGAGAACGTCCAGACTCCGACGCTCATCGGGTCACCTCCGCCAGTGCCGGGGCGAGCCGTTCCAGCTGGTCCACTATGGACGGGAGATCGTCCCCGACCGGATTGACGAGCACGGTGTCCGCGCCCGCGTCGACGAGTTCCTTGATCCGTCCGGCGATCCGCTCTTCGTCGCCCCACGCGGTCAGCCCGTCCACGAGCCGGTCGCTGACGCCGTCGATGTCGGCGTCGGTGTAGCCGAGCCGCTTCCAGCCCTTGAAGTAATGCGGGACGTCGTACCGTTTCATCAGTTCGATATCCCTGGTCACGCTCGCCCGCGCCTGCTCGCGATCGCCGAGCAGGACCGAATGGGTGGGAACGAGCAGTTTGTCCTCGCCGAGGATTTCCCGGGAGTACGGCGTGTGCTCGAAGGGCTGGGCGAACGGATGCGCGCCGTCCGCCAGCTCCCGCGCGAGTTCGAGCATCTTCGGGCCGACGGCGGCGAGGACACGTGGGAACGGCACCGGTGAAGGGAATTCCTTTTCCGCCGCGGTCATCGCCGCGAGGTAGTCACGGGTCTGTTCGAGCGGCCGGTAGTCCGACCCGGTCTTCGCCGCCTGATGGCTGTGCCCGATCCCGACGCCGAGCACGAACCGGCCGGGGAAGGCCTGCGCGAGGGTCCGCCCGCCGCTTTGGGCGGTGTACGCGGGCCGGGACCACATGTTGGCGATCCCGGTGCCGACCACCACCCGTTCGGTGGCGGCGAGCGTGATGGCGCTGTACGCGAACAGCTCACGGTTGCCCGGCCCCTCGCCGCCCCACACGGTGCGGTAACCCAGCTCTTCCAGCCGTTGTATCGCCCGCCGTTCCTCGTCGGGTGTCGGCACGAACATGCCGACCGGCAGCCAGACCCCCACCGCTCCCAGCCGGTTCCGGGTTTCTTCGATCAGGTTCATCGCAACAGTCTCTCCGCTAACATGAGGCAGCCTCCGCTTACGTCGTCCGACTATACGGAGGCTGCCTCCGATTTGTCGAGACTAGGCTCGGGAGCGCGATGGACACCGAGAAGAAGCCGCTGCGGGCGGACGCCCGGCGCAACTACGAGCGCCTCCTCGACGAGGCGAGGCGCGCCTTCGCCGCGCACGGCGTCGAGGCGTCACTGGAAGAGATCGCTCGCCGGGCCGGTGTCGGCATCGGGACGCTCTATCGGCACTTCCCGACCCGGGAGGCCCTCGTCGAGACGGTGCTTCGCGAAGGCTTCGACACGCAGGCCGCCGCGGCCCGCGAACTCCTGGACTCCGCGGAGCCGCTGAACGCGCTGAAGGCCTGGCTCGCCGGGATGGGTGAACAGTCGGCCCGCTACCGCGGACTACCCGAACTAATGGTCGACGTCCTCAACGACGAGACCTCGCCGCTCTACGCGTCCTGTCACGCCATGCGAGACCAGGTGTCCCAACTGGTGGAAAGGGCGAAGGCCGCGGGGGAGCTCCGGGCGGACGTCACAGTGCCCGAAATCCTGGTGGTGCTGCACGCGCTTTCCTGGGCCAGCGAACACCTTTCGGGTGACAAGTCCCTCGAACGCCTCCTCGATCTCGTTTTCGCGGGATTACGGGCGAGTTAACAATCCCCTGTCACCAGGTCTAAACTGCGGCGCAACCGGGCACAACGGCGTGACCGTCAACAGTGAGTCGCAGGCACAGACCAGATAGTGGGAGCCGTATCGTGACCAAGCCGAACAAGCCCGTCGTCCTCATCGCCGAGAAGCTCGCGCCTTCCGTGCTGAGTGTCTTCTCCGACGAGGTCGAGGTCCAGCATGTGGACGGCACGGACCGCCCCGCGCTGCTCGAAGCCGTGAAGACGGCGGACGCGCTGCTCGTGCGGTCCGCCACCAAGGTCGACGCCGAGGTCCTCGGTGCGACCACCTCGCTCAAGGTCGTCGCCCGCGCCGGCGTCGGACTGGACAACGTCGAGGTCCCCGCCGCCACCGAACGCGGTGTGCTGGTCGTCAACGCGCCGACCTCGAACATCGTTTCCGCCGCCGAGCACGCCGTCGCGCTGCTGCTCGCGGTCGCCCGCCGGGTCCCGGCCGCGGACCAGAGCCTCCAGGGTGGCGCGTGGAAGCGCAGCGCCTACTCCGGCGTCGAGATCCAGGGCAAGACCATCGGTGTGGTCGGCCTCGGCAAGATCGGCCAGCTGTTCGCGCAGCGGCTCGCCGCGTTCGACACCAAGCTCATCGCGTACGACCCCTACGTCTCGGCCGCCCGCGCCGCGCAGCTCGGCATCGAGCTGGTCACGCTGGACGAGCTGCTGGAGCGCGCCGACGCGATCTCGATCCACCTGCCTAAGACCCCCGAGACCAAGGGCCTGATCGGCGCCGAGGCGCTCAAGAAGACCAAGCAGGGCGTCATCATCGTCAACGCCGCGCGCGGCGGCCTCATCGACGAGCAGGCGCTGGCGGACGCGGTCAGCTCCGGTCACGTCGGCGGCGCCGGTGTCGACGTGTTCGTCACGGAGCCCACCACCGAGAGCCCGCTGTTCGGCCTGCCGAACGTCGTCGTCACCCCGCACCTCGGCGCGTCGACGGCCGAGGCGCAGGACCGCGCGGGCACCGACGTCGCGAAGTCCGTGCTGCTCGCGCTGCGCGGCGACTTCGTGCCGGACGCGGTGAACGTCGCCGGTGGGGGCACCGTCGGCGAGCACGTGCGGCCGTACCTCTCGCTCACCCAGAAGCTCGGCACCGTGCTGACCGCGCTCAACCCGAAGGCGCCGGCCTCGGTCACCGTCGTGGTCAAGGGCGAACTGTCCAACGAGGACGTCAGCGTGCTGCCGCTCGCGGCCGAACGCGGCGTGTTCTCCGGTGTCGTCGAAGACCAGGTCACCTTCGTGAACGCGCCGCGCGTGGCCGAAGAGCTGGGTGTCCAGGTCGATCTGGTCATCGAGCCCGAAAGCCCCAAGTTCCGCAGCCTGGTCACCCTTCGCGCGGTCCACGCCGACGGCACGACCCTTTCGGTGTCCGGTTCGGTCACCGGCAAGGACGAGGTCGAGAAGCTGGTCGAGGTCAACGGCCGCCACTTCGACCTGCGTGCCGAGGGCAATGTGCTGCTCCTCGAGTACCCGGACCGCCCGGGCATCATGGGCCGCGTCGGCACGCTGCTCGGCGAAGCGGGCCTGAACATCGAGGCCGCGCAGATCAGCCAGACCACTGACGGCGCGGACGCCGTCATGCTGCTGCGGGTGGACCGTTCCGTGGACTCGCACCTGCTGGAGCCGATCGGCGCCACCGTGGGCGCGCACACGATTCGCGCGGTCAACTTCGGCTGACCTGCGGCAAAGCGCGTGAAGGCCCCCTTCCCTCGGCTGAGTCGAGGGAAGGGGCCTTCACGCGCTTTTCGCAATTAGTCGACTAAATGCGTTCGTTGTAGGTGCAGGGTTCGCGAAAACGCAGAGCAAGATTCAATAACGGTGAAAATTGCCTACTGAAGTCGGGCGGATGGGCCGATAGGTTTTTCCGGCGAGGCCGAACCATCGCGTCGTCAAGGGCACGGCGCGGCGCCGGGGCTCACCGTCGGGGGTGTGTTCGAGAGGCAGGCAGGTTCGAAGTCAAGGCCTCGAGTGAGGGCACGTACTCATGAACAGATCCCGCGTACCCCGATGGGCCATCCGCTCATCGGCCGCGGTCTTCGCCGCACTGCTCGCGACGTCCGTGACCGGGGCGACGGCAGCCGCACAGGATGTCCCGCTCGCGGACGGCGTCACGCCGGCGAAGATCGACCGTAACGGATTCCAGGGGAAGGTCGAGCCGAAGCTCAAGGCCGCACAGGGCCAGATCACCGCCTTCGTCGAGCTGGCCAAGCAGCCCGCCGTCGACGCCTTCAACGCCGAGCAGAACAAGGGCGCAGGCAAGGAAAAGGCGAAGAAGGCCGCGAAGGACGCCAAGGCCGCCGCAGCGGCGACGGTGGACTCCGTCGTCGGGCAGCTCAAGGCCGCCGACGCCGGCACCCAGCTGGTCACCCAGACCTCGAACGCGGTCGCGGGCGCGGTCGTCACCGCCGACGCGGCGAAGATCCGCGAGCTGGCGAAGCGGCCGGACGTCGTCTCGGTCAAGAAGGTGGTGCCGAAGACCCGCACGAACTCCAGCGCGGTCCAGCTGACCAACACGCTCGCGTCGTGGCAGCAGACCGGCCGCTACGGCGACGGCATCCGCGTCGGCGTGATCGACGACGGCATCGACTACACCCACGCCACCTTCGGCGGTCCGGGTACGGCCGAGGCGTACAAGGCCATCAACCGCGACCAGGCCACCCCCGCCTTCCCGACCGACAAGGTCGTCGGCGGTATCGATCTGGTCGGCGACGCCTACGACTCGGGCAGCGACGACCCGGCCCTCAAGACCCCGAAGCCCGACCCCAACCCGATCTCCTGCGGCCACCACGGCACGCACGTCGCGGGCACGGTCGCCGGATTCGGTGTGGACGAAGCGGGCAAGACCTTCACGGGCGACTACAAGAAGCTCAACAAGAAGAAGATCGAAGCGATGCAGATCGGCCCGGGCACCGCGCCCAAGGCCCTGCTGTACGCGATCAAGGTCTTCGGCTGCGACGGCTCGACCAACGTCACCTCCCAGGCACTCGACTGGTCGCTCGACCCGGACGGTGACGGCGACTTCACCGACCACCTCGACGTGGTCAACCTGTCGCTGGGCGGCGACTTCGCCACCCCGGACGACCCGGACTCGCTGTTCGTGCGCAAGATCGCCGCGAACAACGTCGTGCCGGTGTTCTCCGCGGGCAACGGCGGCGACCTCAACGACGTCGGCGGCGCGCCGGGCAACACGCCCGAGGCGCTGACCGTCGCCAGCAGCCGTGACGCGTCCGTCCTTCGCGACGCCGTCGAAGCCGTCGCTCCCGACGGTGTCAAGGGTGCGAAGACCGGGCAGTTCAGCCAGAACTACGCGGCCTACGACACGCTCGACGTCACCGCGCCGGTGGTCACGCTGTCGGCCGACAACGCCGCCGGCTGCAAGCCGTACTCCGAAGCCGACAAGGCCAAGGCCGCGGGCAAGATCGTGTTCCTCGAATGGGACGACAACGACGCGACCCGCGCCTGCGGTTCCGGTGCCCGTTCGAACAACGCGCAGGCCGCCGGTGCCAAGGGTGCGCTGTTCTCGTCCACGCTGGAGCACTTCTCGGCCGGAATCGCGGGCAACGCGGCTCTGCCGACGTTCCAGCTGACCGGCAGCGCGACCGCCTCGGTCCGCCCGGCGCTGGCCGCCGGCACGCTGCAGGTCCGCATGACCGGCAAGGGCCGCGTGTCCGTGCCGACCACCGACCAGTCCATTGTGGACACCCCGAGCTCGTTCACCTCGCGTGGCGGGCGCGGCCCGGCCGTCAAGCCGGACGTCGCGGCGCCCGGTGACTCGATCTCGTCCGCGCTGAGCGGAAGCGGATCCGGTCGCCTGGTCATCTCCGGGACGTCGATGGCGGCTCCGCACACGTCGGGTATCACCGCCCTGATCCGTCAGGCGCACCCCGACTGGTCGGTCGAGGAGGTCAAGGCCTCGGTCATCAACACCGCCGGCCACGACATCCGCGACGCCTCCGGCCGCACCTACGGTCCGCAGCGCGTCGGCAGCGGCCGGATCGACGCGAAGGCCGCGCTGGACAACCAGGTCCTGGCCTACGTCGTCGACAACCCCGGCTTCGTCTCGGTGAACTTCGGTGTCGTCGAAGCGGGCGGCCCGGTCACGCTGACCAAGACGGTCAAGGTGGTCAACAAGGGCATCAAGCCGGTCGAGTACTCGGTGGGCTACGAAGCCGTGAACTCGCTCCCCGGTGTCGAGTACACAGTGGACAAGCCGACGGTGAAGCTGAGCCCGCGCGGTGTCGCGCTGGTGAAGGTGACCCTGAAGATCGCCGACCCCAAGGCGCTCCGCAAGGTCATGGACCCGACCATGGCGGCCTCGCAGGTCGGGCTCGCCCGGCAGTTCGTGGCGGACGCCTCCGGCCGGATCGCGTTCACCCCGAAGAGCGGCACGACCGTTCCGCTGCGGCTTTCGGTGTACTCCGCGCCGAAGCCCGTCTCGTCCATCAACACCCCGGGCAACGTCAACTTCGGCGCGGGCCAGAACCAGGCCGTGTTGAACCTGACCGGCAAGGGCGTGGACCAGGGCACCGGTCCGCAGCGGTACCGCTCGCTGATCAGCGTGCTCGAGCTGCAGGCGGAGTCCCCGCAGCTGCCCGAGTGCGACGGCGACGTCACCACCGACTGCACCCTGAACCAGACCGCCAAGGGCGCCGACCTGCGTTACATCGGCGCGGCGTCCACGGCCCCGCTGGCCAAGGCGCAGGGTGAGCCGGAGAACGCGTTGCTGGCCTTCGGTCTCACCACCTGGAGTGACCTGGCCAACCTGGGCAGCAACACCTCGCCGTTCGTGGACATCGACACCACGGGCGACGGACAGCCGGACTTCGAGACCTATGTGACCAAGGTGACGGCCACCGACGTCCTCGTGGCGGTCACCGTGGCGCTGAAGCCGGGCTTCCCGCAGGTGGACATCCAGCCGATCAACGGCCAGCTCGGCGACGTCGACACGAACGTGTACGACACCAACGTCGTCGTGCTGCCGGTGAGCATCGCGGCGCTGGGCATCGACCCGAACGCCGCGTCGCACAAGATCAGCTACACGGTCGGGACCTCCGGGTTCTACGCGGCGCCGGGTGCGGACTCGTCGACGATCGACTATGTCGGCACGCCGCTTTCGTTCGACGCCTTGGCTCCCGCGTACACCGTCCAGGGCGGCGGCGACTCCGCGCTGGGCTACGTCGCGAAGCCGGGCACGGCGCTGGTGGTCAACCGCAACGCGGCCGCGCAGGACACCGTGCTGGGCCTGCTGGCGATCGAGCACCACAACGCCTCGGGCAACCGGGCCAACGTGGTGAAGATCCAGACGAACGCCGGTGGCGGCGACGCCGGTGTCGACCGGCCGGGCAACGGCGGGCGGCACACCGGACGTCAGCCGATCGGTGTGGGCTGACGCGGTAGTGCGGTGATCCGCGTTCGATGAGGTGAGGGACGCCCTGGCAGCAAGCTTTCCGCCAGGGCGTCCCTTCTTGTATTCACCCTTTCGGCTGTCTCGCTCTGTGGGAGATTCCGGCATAAGGGTGGTGCGGCTACGGCTACCGGGCTACGGCCGGTAACCTTCCGCTGCTGGCGTTTTCTTGCGGATGGGCCATCCGGACTGCCGGTGGCCTGGTCTACGGAGGTGTGTGGATGCGGCTCGCGGTGATCCCAGGAGACGGGATCGGGCCCGAAGTGGTCTCCGAGGCGCTCAAGGTGCTCGGTGAGGTCGTACCGACGGCGGAGATCACGAACTACGACCTCGGCGCCGCCCGGTGGCACTCCACCGGCGAGCTGCTTCCGGAGTCGGTACTCGGTGAACTCCGTCAGCACGATGCGATCCTGCTGGGCGCGGTGGGCGACCCGACGGTGCCGAGCGGCATTCTGGAGCGCGGTCTTCTGCTGCGCCTCCGGTTCGAGCTCGACCACCACGTGAACCTGCGGCCCGCCCGGTTGTACCCGGGCGTGCGCGGCCCGCTCGCCGATTCGAGCGAGATCGACATGGTCGTCGTGCGTGAAGGCACCGAAGGCCCGTACGCGGGCAACGGTGGCTTGCTGCGCAAGGACACCGACCATGAGATCGCGACGGAGGTCAGCGTCAACACGGCGTTCGGCGTCCGGCGAGTGGTGACCGACGCGTTCAACCGTGCCGAGGCGCGGCCTCGTAAGCACCTGACGCTCCTGCACAAGACGAACGTGCTGGAGTACGCGGGCTCGCTGTGGTCGCGGATCGTCGAAGAGGTCTCGTTGGAGCACCCGGAGGTGACCGTCGCGTACTCCCATGTGGACGCCGCGACCATCCACCTGGTGACCGACCCGTCGCGCTTCGACGTCGTGGTGACCGACAACCTGTTCGGCGACATCATCACCGACCTCGCGGCCGCCGTGACCGGCGGCATCGGGCTGGCGGCGAGCGGGAACCTCGACATCACCCGGCGGAACCCGAGCATGTTCGAGCCGGTGCACGGTAGTGCCCCGGACATCGCGGGCCAGGGTCTCGCCGACCCGACCGCCGCGGTGCTTTCGGTCGCGCTGCTGCTGGACCACCTGGGACAGAAGGAATCGGCGCGGCGGATCGAGGCCTCGGTGGCCTTCGACCTCGCGACCCGCGACCAGGCGTCGCCGGGTGCGACGCACGCGATCGGTGACCGGCTGGCGGCGCTGGTGTCGTCGAACGTGCGCCCGGTCACTCAGTAGTCGTTCGGGCTCCGAGCTCTGCAATGAAGGGGCCTTTCATAGCAAATTTTGCTATGAAAGGCCCCTTCATTGCGTCCGGGGGGGGGCGTGGTCGCGTGGGTCGTGAGTGGCGTTTCGGGTTAGAACCCGAAACGCCACTCACGACCCACGCGGGCCGGCCGCTCGGCGTGATCCCAGCACATGGGAATTTCTGACCGACTTGTGGACGCCCCTCGGAGCGTGTGCCATGATGCGTCCGTGACCTCCTGCACCATCATTATCGCCGAGCGCGCCGGATAACAGCTCCACAAGAGCCCCCGGCGCGCAACCTCTCGCACCCATGCGGGAGGTTTTTTTGTTGCCTGAACACGTTTTGCCACCACCATGAGGAGTTCCCCGTGACTCGCACGGAGCCCGCCGATACGCCGCTCGGCGACGCCTTCCACCTCTACGACACGACGTTGCGCGACGGTGCGCAGCGCGAGGGGATCTCCTACTCCGTCACGGACAAACTCGCGGTGGCGAGGCTGCTCGACGATCTCGGGGTCGGGTTCATCGAAGGCGGATGGCCGGGCGCGCTGCCCAAGGACACGGAATTCTTCGCCCGCGCGGTTTCGGGTGAACTGAAACTCCGCCACGCCGCGCTCGTCGCGTTCGGCGCGACGCGGAAGGCGGGCGCCAAGGCCGAACAGGATCCGCAGGTGCGGGCCCTGCTCGAGGCCCAGGCGCCGGTGGTCACGCTGGTGGCCAAATCGGACTTGCGTCACATCGAGCGGGCGCTGCGGGTCGATGTCGACGAGGCGTGCGAGATGGTGCGAGACACCGTCGCATTCCTCGTCGGCGAAGGACGTCGCGTCTTCCTTGACGCGGAACACTTTTTCGACGGCTACGCGTTCTCCCCGGACACCGCTTTGAAGGTGCTCGACGCGGGAGTGAACGCGGGCGCCGACGTCGCCGTGCTGTGCGACACCAACGGCGGTCAGCTGCCGCTCGACCTCGCGGAAACCGTCCGCGAGGTCAAGGAACGGACCGGATTCCGGCTCGGAATCCATTGCCAGGACGACACTTCCTGCGCGGTGGCGAATTCCGTCGCCGCCGTGCAGGCCGGCGTGACGCACGTCCAGTGCACCGCCAATGGTTACGGCGAACGAGCGGGTAACGCCGATCTGTTCGCCGTGACGGGAAATCTGGTGACCAAGCTCGGCATGGAGGTGCTCCCGACCGGAGGCGCCACCGAGCTCACCCGGGTCTCCCATGCCCTTGCCGAAATCGCGAACATCGCCCCCTACACCCACCAGGCGTACGTAGGGGCGTCGGCCTTCGCCCACAAGGCGGGACTGCACGCGAGCGCGATCAAGGTGGATCCGTTGCTGTACAACCACATCGATCCAGCTTCTGTCGGCAACGACATGCGGGTACTGGTCACCGAGATGGCCGGCAGGGCCAGCCTGGAGCTCAAGGGACGTGAGCTCGGGGTCGACCTTGCCGGCCAGCCCGAGGCGCTGACGAGCGCCATCCGCAAGGTGAAGCGCCTCGAATCCGAAGGCTGGTCCTTCGAGGCCGCGGACGCTTCGCTGGAACTTTTGCTGCGGCGGGAGGTCGACGGCCCGCAGAGCGACGTCCTCGACGAACCGCCGTTCGAACTCGAGTCGTACCGGGTCGTGCTGGACCACCGGTCCGACGGCGAGGTCGTCTCCGAGGCGACGGTGAAGGTGCACGTCGCCGGGCAGCGCGTGATCGCGACCGCCGAGGGCAACGGCCCCGTGCACGCGCTCGACGCCGCCCTGCGCGAGGCGCTCAGCCCGCATCTGTCCTGGTTGGACAGTGTCGAGCTGGCCGACTACAAGGTGCGGATCCTGCCCGGCCATCCGGGCACCGACGCCGTGACCCGCGTGCTCGTCGAGACCAGCGACGGTGAACGGGAATGGACGACCGTCGGCGTGCACGGCAACATCGTCGAGGCGAGCTGGCTCGCGCTGTGCGACGCGCTCGTGCACAAGTCCCTCAGTGAGGCACCCGCGCACAGGTCGTAGAGTGGGGGAGTGCGCCTAGCCCGAATTGCTCATCCCGGTGGTGTCGCGTTCGCTTCGATCGAAGGGGACGGCGACGACGCCCAGGTACTGGAAATCGCCGAGCACCCCTTCGGCAACCCCAACTTCACCGGCAAGCGCTGGCCGCTCGCCGATGTCCGGCTGCTCGCGCCGATCCTGCCGTCGAAGGTGATCGCGGTCGGCCGGAACTACGCCAAGCACGCCGCCGAGTTCGGCAACGAGGTCCCGCAGGACCCGATGCTGTTCATCAAGCCGTCGACCACGGTGATCGGCCCCAACGCGCCCATTCGCAGTCCGCGCGGCATCGGCCGCGTCGACTTCGAGGGCGAACTGGCGATCGTCATCGGCCAGCCGGTCAAGAACGTGCCCGCCGCCCGCGCGGCGAGCGCGATCCTCGGCTACACCGTGGCGAACGACGTCAGTGCTCGTGACCTGCAGAAGTCCGACGGCCAGTGGGGCAGGGCGAAGGGGTTCGACACCTTCTGCCCGCTGGGCCCGTGGATCGAGACCTCGCTCGACGCGGCCGACCTCGCGCTCAGGTCAGAGGTGGACGGTGTGCTCAAGCAGGACGGCCGGACTTCGGACCTGGTGCACAAGATCCCCGAGCTCGTCGAGTTCGTGTCCGGCGTGATGACCCTGCTGCCCGGCGACGTCATCCTGACCGGCACGCCCGAGGGCGTCGGCCCGATCGAGGACGGCCAGTCGGTCTCGATCACCATCGAAGGCATCGGCACGCTGACCAACCCGGTGCAGGAGATCTGACCCCCGTGCCATGAAAGGTCCTTTCCTTGCAAAATTTGCAAGGAAAGGACCTTTCATGGCGTTCGGGACCTAGCTTTCCGCAGGCTCCATCGCCCGCCGCGCGAAGGCGGGGGCGTGCTCGGGCCGCAGGCCCAGGCCCAGCAGCCGTGCGGGGACGTAGGACAGCACGGGGAACCGGCTGAACAGCTTCACCATCACCGCGGGCGGGCCGTTGCGCCTGCCCGCCATGACCGGCCCCATGACGTTCTTGTGCAACATCCGTTGCAGCCCCTGCACCAGCATCGTGGGCGCGAGACGGCGCCTGCGGACCTTCGCCAGGTCCGTCACCGACGGCCTGCCCCGGCGCAACGGTTCGGCGAGCAGGGTGGCGGCCGCGACCGCGTCCTGCACCGCGAGGTTGATGCCGACGCCGCCGACCGGTGACATCGCGTGCGCCGCGTCACCGATGCACAGCAGCCCGTCGAGGTGCCACTTCCGCAGCAGGTTCATCTTGACGTCGAGGAACTTGACGTCGTCGGTCGTCTTCAGCTCGTCCACGCGGTCGGCCAGGTCGGGAAGGATCGCGGCCACGTTCTCCCGGAACGCTTCGATGCCCTCCTCGCGCAGGTCGCCACCCTTGGGGCTGAGGTAGGCGATCTGGAAGTAGCCCTTGCGAGGCAGCGGCACGGCGAAGCGGCGGTCCCGCATCTTCGGGGTCAGCACGCCTTCGAGTTCGCCGTCCCGCCGCGAGATCCGGAACCACCACGCGTCGAACGGGATGGCGTAATCCTTCGTCGTCAGCCCGGCCTCGCGCCGGGCCAGCGACCAGCGGCCGTCGGCGGCGATCACCAGGTCGGCGCGCAGTTCGCCGGTCTTCCCGTCGGCGTCGCGGTAGCGGACCCCGCTCACCCGGCCCCGTTCCAGGATCAGCCCGGTCATCTCCGTGCTCTGCCGCAACGTGAACGTGGGCTCTTTCGCGCCGGCGTCGGCGAGCAGGTCCAGGAAGTCCCACTGCGGGACCATCGCGATGTACGGATGCGCCACCTTCAGCCTGGTCAGATCGGCCAGGCGCATCATCGTGCCGTCCTCGGCGGGAAACCCGGCGTAGGAGATCTCGCTGTGCGGCAGGCTGAGGAACTTCTCCCCGAGGCCCAGTTCGTCGAGCAACGTCAACGTCGACGGGTGCACGGTGTCGCCGCGGAAATCCCTCAGGAAGTCCTTGTGCTTCTCCAGCACGGTGACCTCGACCCCGGCCCTGGCCAGCAGCAATCCGGCGACCATGCCGGCGGGGCCACCGCCGACGACCACGCAGTTCGTGCGTTCGCTCATCCGTCCCACCCCTTCGAAACCCTTATTCATCACTTGTTGAATAAGCTCAGCATGCACCTGTCCGACGGGTGCGTCAAGCGCCATCCGAGCGGATGCCCTGTTCGGCCTATGGCCTGCGTCTCACCGGTTCGCGGGAGCTTCCCGGCCGTGGGCAATGACTGTCCAAAAAGGACTCGAAAGGTCGCGTGACAGTCCAGGAAGGACGACGATCGGGCAAATGCCCTTGTGGACGGTCCGCGTCTCAAGCGGCGTAAGGATTTCGTTGTCGTCACAGGGTGTGCGCGTTGTGAATCGGACGGGAGCACGGGTATCGGCAATTCACCCGCCCGCTCGCGTTACTCGTTGTCCGGTAACTAAAACACGTCATCTCACCAACTGGGAGTAGAGTGCCCGCGCCGGAACAGACCAGCCTTAATCACCTCATCGGCAGAGTCGCGATCGCGCTGAGTGCCCTAGCCTCACTTGGTGGATTTCGCTCTCGTGCCCCGGACCCCGTCACGAACCACGCCGGACGCTCCGGAGGGAGCCCCGTGGGAGCCTCCGGAGTTACGGTTGGTGTGCCTCGACATCGATGACACGCTGATCGACTGCACGGCGGCGATCCGCCTCAGTCTGCGCGCGCTCACCGGCCAGAACGATCTCTGGCCACTGTGGGATCTCATCACCGAAGAGCACGTCGCCCTGGTGGTCGCGGGCGAAATCGATTACGCGACCATGCATCACAAGCGTACTGAATGTTTCCTCGCCGAGATCGGCATTCTGGCCGACGAAGACCAGGTCAACGGCTTCGAAAGACGCCGTCGTGAAATTCTCACCCGTTCGTGGCAATTGTTCGAAGATGTCCTCCCGTGCCTGGAATGGCTGCGGGCCGCCGGCGTCCTCGTCGCTGCCGTCACGAACGCCTCGGGCACGCATCAGCGCAAGAAGATCGCCGACCTCGGACTCGCCCGGTTCTTCGACCACGTGGCCATCGCCGGTGAACTCGGAGTAGCCAAACCGGACCCGGCGATGTTCCACTCGGTCTGCCTCGGCCTCGGCTGCGACCCGGCGCAGGCCGTCCACGTCGGCGACAAGCTCGACACCGACGCCATCGGCGCACGCGACGCCGGACTGGGTGCCGTCTGGCTCGATCGGGACGGCATCGCCGAGCGCGCCCCGGCGGGCGTGCACACCATCTCCGGCCTCGACGAGCTGCCTGAGCTGCTCGTTTCCGAGTTCGCCAAGCTCGGCGTCCCGGCCCAGCGGGCTACGGAGACCCCCGCTTTCACGGTGCGGAACAGCGTGCTCTAGTATTCTTTCTCGTGCGGCACCGAGCCGGTCAAGATCGGAACGGTACCTCACTGGGGTATGGTGTAATTGGCAGCACGACTGGTTCTGGTCCAGTTAGTCTAGGTTCGAGTCCTGGTACCCCAGCTGGAGAGCTCTCCGGAGTGAAACACAGAGTGACCCCCCTGCGAAGGAGGGAAACCCGGTCTGGTAAGTTTCTCCGCAGCAACACAGCAGGTGAACAACTGAAAACCTCCTCCTAGAGGAGAAAGATCCTAGCCCCCGTCGTCTAGCGGCCTAGGACGCCGGCCTCTCACGCCGGTAGCGTGGGTTCGAATCCCATCGGGGGTACGTACAGCTACCACGCAAAGAGCGTCGATCATTCCGATCGGCGCTTTTTGCTATTTCGGTAGCCGACATGGCGTCTGTGATCCTTTCTCCTGCTTCCGCTATCGCGGGCACTTGATCTGCTGGCAGTTCAACCCCGATCGTCACGACGTCGCCGAGGCCGTTCAACTGCACGGTGAGCTGTGTCACCTCGAAGAGTGTCTGGAGCAGGGCTTGGGGAGCCCTGTTCTCTCCGATGCTCGACGACCGGACCGCCGCCAGGACCGGGCTCGACGACGTGCGGCACTGGATCTGGGACAACCCCGACAACCGATTCGGATGGTCCGCGTACCTCGGACACGAACCCGGACAGTCCGCGGAGGCCTATTCGGTCGCCGCCCGGCGTGAGAATCTCGCCGGCCTGGATCGGTGTCGGCGACATCGATCTGTTCCACGACGAGAACGCCGACTACGCGCGACGCCTTCGCGACGCGGGCGTCGACTGTGAGCTCGACATCGTCCCTGGAGCGCCTCACGGATTCGAGTCCTGGGCGTCGAAGTCGCCCATCTCCGAAGGCTTCGTCGCGCGAGCTCGGGACTGGCTCGGCCGGACCACTGCCGCGCGGAACGGGTCAGTGAACCAGTAGTAATTCGCGCGCCGAAACCTCATGCGTCGCATACCGGTCGATCAGCCCTGTTCATAGTCGACGACGTCCGGATTCGATGGCCCGCGCCGGCTGGGCGTTTGCTCCGTCGTTCCCGAAGCGCCGCCTCGGGAAAGGGTTCTGGCCTTGGTGCGGGCGTTTCGCGAGGCGCTCCTGACGCACCGCGACGGTGCGCGGGTGTACGCGGGGACGCATGCGACCGGTCCGAACACCCTGGGGCTGGCCGGCTCCCTCGTGGGCGCGCTGCGCGAAGCGGGGTTCGATGCGGTGGCCGCGCTGGAAAAGGCGTTGCTGCTCATGCATTTCACGACCGGACATGTGCTCGAGGAGCAGGCGGCGACCGGCGGTGAGGCCTATTCGCACCTTTCCGAAGTCGGTGAACATTTCACGACGATGAACTACGCTGATCTCTTCGAGCGCGGGATTCGGTTGATGACCACCGATTTGCGCTGACGCTCGTCGAAGCCGACCAAAACACCTGGGCATACTGGTCGGTGATGACGAACACGCCGGGGAATCGGATTCCTATCATCGTCAGGTATGAGCGACTTTGACGAGACGAGCGCATGGCTCGCCGAGCAGCTTCCGTCGTTACTCGAGAAGTACGACGTTCCCGGCGCGGCGTGGGCCCTGCTCCAGGGTGACCGGATCATCGACGGTGCGGCCGGTCTGCTCAACAAGGCGACCGGGGTCAAGGCGACGGCGGACTCCCTTTTCCAGATCGGATCGATCACGAAGCTGTGGACCAGCACGCTGGTCATGCAGCTGGTGGACGAGGGAAAGATCGAGCTCGACCGGCCGATCCGGACTTACCTGCCTGAGTTCGGTGTCGCCGATCGGGATGCGGCGGAGCAGATCACCGCGCGGGAACTCCTGAATCACACCGCCGGTTTCGAAGGAGACATCTTCACCGACACCGGAGTCGGCGACGACTGTGTCGAGAAATACGTCGCGCTTCTGCGGGACGTGCCGCAGCTCTTTTCTCCTGGTGAACAATTCTCCTACAATAACGCCGGATACTGCGTACTAGGACGGTTCGTCGAGGTCCTGCGCGGGAAGCCGTACGACGCGTGCCTGCGCGAGCACCTGATCGCGCCGCTCGGACTCGCGCATGCGGCCACCGATCCCTATGAAGCGATCAAGTTCCGTGCCGCGATAGGGCATATCGAGAGGGAACCGGGCTCGGGCTACCTGCCCGCCCCGGTGTGGGCCATGGCGAGGTCGAACGCGCCCGCCGGTTCGATGTTCGCGATGCGGCCGCGGGATTTGGTCGCCTTCGCGCGTATGCACATCGAGGACGGCCGCGCTGCCGATGGGACCCAGGTGCTGGCTTCGGAAACTGCCGCCTGGATGCACGATCACGAAGTCAGCCTGCCCGATCTCGGCCTGATGGGAACGTCGTGGGGGCTCGGCTTCGAACGGTTCGACACGCCCGCCGGAGCGATCATCGGCCATGACGGAACCACCATCGGCCAAAGCGCTTTCCTGCGCATGGTCCCGGAGGCCGGGGTGGCCATCGCTCTGCTGACCAACGGTGGGGACACCGTGTCGCTTTACCGGGATGTCGTCGGCCGAGTCCTCGACGCGCTGACCGGCAGGCGGCTGCCCGCGCTGCCCGCCCCGCCTTCCGCCCCGCGGAAGATCGACGCCGAACGGTTCATCGGCACCTATTCCGCTCAGGTCTTCGATCTCACGGTCAGCCAGGACGACGATCGGCGGATCTGGCTCGAGCAGGTGCCGAAAGGTGTGCTCGCGGAGATGGGCGAGAAGCCGGAACGTACCGAACTCGTCTTCTACCGCAGGGACATGCTGATCCCGGTCGAAGCCGATCGTGGGATGCACATGCCGCACGCGTTCCTCGGTGACGATGGCACCGGTCGTGCGCTCTATCTGCATGTCGGCCGCGCCGTTCGCCGCGCCGGCGCTTGACTTGCCGGGCGAGCGCTTCGCGGTGATGGTGCCGCCTGCGCCCCTGACAGCGGAGTCGAGAGGTGGAAGCAATTCGGGAATCAGGTCCCCGGGGTTCAGCTCCCGGTCATCGTCAGTCCTCTTGTTCGGACGAACGTGCTTAGCAAAGCGAACGAAGGAGTGTCATGGACCAGGTTGGCGTCAACCGCCGGAGACTGCTGCAGGTCGCTCTGGCCACCCCGGTGGCCGTCGCCGGAGCGGCGGCGATTCCGGAGACGGCCGCGGCCGACGAGGTCGACGCGGCCGGCTCGGCTCCGCGGTTCGTGCTCGCGGTGTTCCCGGACACCCAGTACCTGTTCGACGAAGGCGGTACCGACGACACACCGGTGCGCGCGACGCTCACCCATCTGTTGCGGCATCGCCGCGAAGACACCGTCGCCTTCATGGCGCAACTCGGCGACGTGACCGAGCACGGCACCGACACCGAGATGCGGCAGGCCGACCGGGTGTTCTCCGCGATCGACGGGCGTCTGCCCTACAGCGTTCTCGCCGGCAATCACGATGTGCGGTCGGGCGATGACCAGCGAGGCGCCTCGCCGTACCTGGCCACCTTCGGGCCGAGGCGGTTCTCCCGCTCGGCCACTTACGGCGGGTCGTCGCCCGACGGGTACAACAGCTTCCACGTATTCCAGGCGGCCGGACGTTCCTGGCTGGTGCTGGCACTGGATTGGCGGGTGTCCGATCGCGGGATCGCCTGGGCTCAACGGGTCATCGACGAGCACCGGGACCTACCGGTCATCCTCACCACCCACGATCTGGTCGCCCCGGTCGGCGCCGGTGGGGCGGAACTGTCCGACCACGGGAAACACCTGTGGGACAAGCTGATCCGGCGCAACGACCAGATCTTCTTGACCCTCAACGGACATTGGTGGCCCGTCGGGCGCACCACACTGACCAATGACGCGGGCCACCCGGTACACCTGCACCTGACCAATTATCAGGACCGTTACTACGGCGGCGCCGGGATGATCCGTTACTACTCGTTCGACCTGGCCCGCAACGTGATCGACGTCGAGACGTTCTCCCCGTGGTTGCTCGGTCTGCCAACGCGGGAACGCACGAAGCTGGTTGAGGAGACACTGGAGCTCAGCGGCGACGCCGATCGCTTCACCGTAGAGATCGACTTCGCACAGCGGTTCGCCGGGTTCGCCCCGCCCGCGGTGCCGCCGTCCCGGCCCGCGAACGCGGTGCTGACGCGGGATACCGTGGCGTACTGGCGCTTCGACGCCGAAGGGTTCTCTGGTGGTCGCGACGGCGAGGCGGTCGCCACCGGAGCGGTCGCCCGTGACCTCACCGGACATGGCAACGATCTCTTCGTTCAACGGCTGGGTGCGAGTGGCCCGGAAGCCTTGACTTTTTCCGCCGACCATCATCTCGGCCAGCCCGCACACGCCAGCCTGCGCTTCGGTGGCGGCAAGAACCCGGACCGCGGTGCCGTGCTGCGCGCGGGAGCGACCGCGCCGGTGAACAGCCTGCGTTTCGAGGACGACTACACCATCGAGACGTTCATCAAGCTCCCGGAGCCGTTCGTGGGCGATCACGCCTTCATGGGCATCCTCAGCTGGGAGGGCCGCAGCGGCGACGCGGGCAAGCACAGCGGTTGGTCGCCGGACGAGCCGACCTGCAGCCTCAACCTCTCAGGCGAGTACTTCCTCCAGTTCGTGGTCTACCCGACCGATCGTGACGCGGATCCGACGTCCTGGAGCCACGCGTTGCCGCTGGGGCGCTGGACACACGTGGCCGTGGTCAACGACGGCCGTCACACGACCATGTACGTCGACGGGTCGAGGATCGCGAGGAACGCGAGCGAGCCCTCCCGCGGGATCACGACGTTGGGCAAGCCGTTCGCCATCGGTGCCACGCAATTCGCCGGACGTTACGGGCAGGGTTTCCACGGTTGGATCGGGGACACCCGGATCGTCGCTCGTGCTCTGCGGCCGCACCAGTTCCTCACCACTACCTGATCGCGGACGCGGGTGGAAGCGTCTCTCGATCAACGAGCCGAACCGAGAACCGCTGCGAAGGTGCACCCGAACCGTCACGGAGGCGCTGCTGTTCGTCGGCGATACGCGCCATCGCCGTGTCAGGAAGGCTGAGAACGCGGGCGGTCGCGTATCCCGCGCTGTCGCGGCGGAGATAGCCCGGGGCCTCATCTGGGCCGAGACGGACCGTTTGGCCGGTCGCGACGAATCCGAGGCGATGGACGAGCAGGCCGAGCCCGTCGTGGTTCTCGTGATGGACGTAGCCCATCACCGGTGTGCGACCGAGTAAATGGCGAGCAATGGAAAGTGATGCTATCTCCGGAGACGGCATCGACATCGGGAAATATACCCCCAAAGCAGGTATGTACGTTCATTTCTCCGTCCGAGTCAGTGATGCGGACAGGCTGAGGTGTGGTGTCCATCAAGTAGTCGGTGAAGCCGCCGTGGACACGAAGAACGGCTGCAATTCGCAGAAGTCGGCTATCGAGATCGAGCGCGTATGCTGAAAAGTCGCGAGCACTCACCGTGGTACGACCTGTACATCGCGGCGCCGGGCGTGTTCGTGGCACTGGTTGCTCTCGCTGCCGGGGTCTCTGTCCCCTTGAGAATCGACAACGACGCGCAAGCCGGACGCGCGCGCGGAGCGGATAGCGGACTGGGACACCGCCGTCGACGCCTTCGAGCGGACACGCGTCACCTGCCGCAATTCGGCGCTCCCCGGCCCAAGGGCGGCCTGCTCACCGAGGCCCTCGGTGAGCAGGTCCACACCGGACGTGAGCAGGCACTTACTCGCTCCCCGGACCCTGCGCCGACGGATGACACCCTGGATTGGACCATCGATTGCATCAAGCAGCCCACCGCCTACGCCTCTGACTGAGGAGACCAGGCATCAGCTGGGGAATGCCGCACAGCTCGGGGCGATCCGCCTCGCGCGTGCGCTTGGCAGAGAGATCTTCGACGAGTTCTCGTTCTCCGGTGTTTCGCGTGTTCGACGTGGTTCAGGGTCACCTGATTTGCTGCCAGCTCGTTGTAGCGGCTGTTTCGTCCACAGTGGCCAGCGACTCAGGCTGTGTCGCGCAGAAGCTCGGCGAGCTCGACGGGTGTCGTGACCATGCAGTCGTGGCCGGTCGGCAGTTCCCGGATCCGCTCACCCGCGGGGACAGGTCTCCGGGTGATGCCCGCCGGACGACCTCCGACGCAGTGGATGTGCGTACGCGGGATCGTGCGCGCGGCCGGGTTGTCCAGCCGGACGGACTCCACAAGACAACGGACCGGTTGATCCGACAGCATCGAGCGCACCCAGGCGATGTCGTCGGGATCGGTGACCCCGAACAAGCCCAGCGGCGGTGGTTGCTCCGGCATCGGCGGAACCCGCCAGCCGTCCACGGCGAGGTCGACTAGTTGTTTGGTGACCGGAAGGACATCGACCGCGGTTTCGCCGTCCTCGGGCACCATCGCGTCGAGGAACACAAGATGCGCGATCCGCTCCGGGAGCCGGTTGGCGACTCCCGATATGACCATCCCGGCGTAGCTGTGTCCGACGAGCACGACGTCGTCGAGACGTTCGTGTTCGATCAGGCCGGTGACGTCGTCGATGTGCGTGTGGAGCCCGACCTCGGGGCCCAGTAGGTGTGCTTTGTCTCCGTAGCCGGTCAGGGACGGCGCGAATACCCGGTGGCCGGCCGACTCGAGCAGCGGGGACACCCGGTTCCAGACCTGTCCGCTGTGCCAGGCGCCGTGTATCAGCAGGAATGTGGCCATGCGCGTGTGGTTCCTCCTCGTGCCTCGGTACCCTTTGGTAACCGGAAGCATCATGATCCCCACGACGAGCACCGGGCAATACGGCACTTTCGGGTGCCTCGGTTCTCTGGAGGTAACCATGCAGGACCCGTGTCAGGCCCGCGAAGTGCTCGGGATCGTCGGGGACAAGTGGGCGCTGCTGATCGTGCGCATGCTCAAGGACGGGCCGCGGCGCTTCACCGAACTCAAACGTGCCATCGAGGGCATCAGCCAGCGCATGCTCACCGTGACACTGCGCGACCTGGAACGCGACGGGATCCTGACACGCACGGTCCACAACGTCATGCCGCCACACGTCAGCTACGAGCTGACCACGATGGGCCGGACCCTGCGCGAGGCCACAGCACCGCTGCTCGACTGGAGCATCACGCACCTGCCGCATATCGACGCCGCCCGCGCGGCATACGACAACCGCTGACGGAGGCCGTAGGCTCGCGGGAATGCGGATCGGCGAGGTGTCCCAGCGCACGGGCGTGAGTCCGCGCTCTCTGCGGTACTACGAAGAGCAGGGCCTGCTGACCAGCACACGCTCCGGCACGGGGCAGCGTCACTATTCCGACGCCGAGGTCCAGCGCGTGTCGCTCATCCGGCAACTGTTCGACGCGGGTATGTCCAGCCAGGTGATCGCGACCGTGCTGCCGTGCGTGGACATCCCCGGTGACCTCGGCGTCGCCGAGGAGACGTTCACGCTGATGATGCTCCAGCGCGACCGGGTCGACGCCGACATCGCGCACCTGATCGAAACCCGGAACGCACTGGACGTGCTGATCAAAGCCAACAGCCGGCACCGGGCGACGCTGTCCACGGCCCCGGAACCGGTGGCACAGCCGACCTGACGCTGTGACCCGCACCTCAGCCGCTTGCCCCTTACACCGATGTCAGCGGTGAGGATGGTGACAGCGCCCGGAACCACCGGGCCGGTCACCCAGGAGACGGCGAAAAATGGGACAGGCGTGGGGTTTCGGCAAGCATGGCGGGCCCGAGGTGCAGGAGTTCTTCGATCGTCCCGATCCCGTCCCCGGTCGCGGCGAGGTGCTGATCCGGGTCGATGCCGCCGGTGTGAACCCTCTCGACCACGCGGTGCGCTCGGGTCTGGTCCCCGGGCTCGACGGCGGGCGTCCGTTCCCCCGTGTGCTGGGCATGGAGGCAGCGGGAACCGTGCTTGCCCTGGGCGAGGACGTCGACGGGCTCGAGGTTGGTGACACGGTTTTCGGCTTCGCCCTCACTGGTGGCGGTACTTACGCCGAGACGACGGTGCTGTCCGCGCCGAACACCGCGCGCATCCCGGTGGGCCTGTCCGCGACCGTCGCGGCAACGCTGCCGGTGGCCGGGACGACCGCGGTGGACGTGCTCGACCAGCTCGGCCTCCCGGCCGGTGCCACGGTCCTGGTCAACGGGGTCGGGGGCGGCGTCGGCCTCGCCGTCGCCCGGCTGGCCATCGGCCGCGAGCTGCTGGTGATCGGCACCGGGAGTGCCGCCAAGCGCGAGCACGCCGAAGCCATCGGGGTGCGGTTCATCGACTACGCCGCCGAGGACGTCGTCGCCGTGGCACGCGAGCTGGTTCCGGACGGTTTCGGCGGGATCGTCGACCTGGTCGGGGGAATCTCACTGCGGGCGGTCGCTCCGCTGGCCCGGGATCCCCGCAACGTCATCTCCGTGGGTGACATGTCGGTACCCGAGCTCGGTGGGCGTTTCGTCGAGCGCCGCCTCGATCGCGGGAACCTGGAGCGATCCGCCCGCCTGGCCCTCGATGGAGTCCTCGCACCCGTGATCACCGCGGTCCACTCGCTCTCCGACGCCCCAGCCGCCCTCGCCACCGTCGAGAACGGCCACGCTTCGGGCAAGGTCGTCATCAAAGTGGCATGACGGTCGTCATGGTGCGCTCTCGACGCGTTGAGCGCCTGACGGGTCACCAGCCGCGCCAGATACGACTTGGTGTCCCGCACCGTCGCGAGGTCCACCGTGGCCCACCGCATCCCGGATACCCTTGCGGTGGCCACTCGCCGGCCGGACATCAGGGGCCGCATGCTCCATCGTTGCGGGGGATGAGCTTTCAGAATCGGGAGCGTGATGAGTGCCGAAGATCCGAATCCGCCGCGGCTGACCGCGCGGGTGGTCGGTGGCCCGCGGGAGTACGACCAGCCGTATCCGGTCGAAGTGCGGCTGCTCAACACGAGCGACATCGTGGAACTGTTCGATGTGACCTTCCGCGCCGACGGCGGTTCGATCCCCGAGCCACTCCAGCGAGTGAGCCAGGCCGTGTATCCCCGCGGCGATCACGTCTGGACGATCCAGGTACTGCTCAACGAGCAGACGCAGGCCCGGTTGGTGGTCGAGGCCCGCGGCGAGTACACGAAATCACATCGGCGTATCGAGCTGACCGTCCCGAGCGAGTCCGAGGTCGACTCCGGTGAGGACAGGGCTGCGCGCGTCCAGGCCTCGAAGCCCGCACCACCACGGTTCGCGTTGCTCAGCGACCATCCGATCGACCCCGATGAGGACATGTTCGAGCATCGCGTCATCGCCGAACGCATGGCCGGGTTTCTTCTCGACGCGCGTGCCGTCACGCCGTTCACGATCGGTATCCAGGGCGGTTGGGGCGTCGGCAAAAGCAGCCTGATGCAGTTGCTGCGCCACGCCATCGAAGACCGGGCCGAGGAACATCGCGGGCGGATCCGCGTCGCTTGGTTCAACGCCTGGACCGCGGAAGGCACCAACGCGCTCACCGGCCTCATCCGGTCGGTGCTCGACCAGCTCGATCCCAGTGTGCTCCGCCGGATCCTCCGCCGCACCCGGCGTTCCTCGTGGCTCGCCACCCCGTTCGTCGTCCTGGCCTCCTGGGTCGGCCTGCGGGCACTGGCCGACGACCTGTGGCAACGCTTCCGGGTCGACGCCGCACAGCGCAACCGGATCCGCAAGGAGATCCAGGACGCCGTCGCCGCCTGGTCGGACAAGAACCGCCCCCTCGACCAGCGGCGGATGCTCGTGGTCTTCATCGACGACCTCGACCGATGCTCCCCGGAGAACATCGTCCAGGTCTTCGAAGCGATCCGTCTCTATCTCGACGCCCCGGGGCTGACCTTCGTCATCGGTTACGACCCGGCGATCGTCGGCGACGCGCTCGCCCAAAGCGAACACGCCTCCTCCGCCGACCTCAGCCGTGCCTACCTGGAAAAGATCATCCAGGTCGACTACGTCGTTCCCGTCCCGGACCCCGAACGGTCGCTTGACCTGGCGCGTGCCTGCGCCCACGCCTCCGGCATCGCGCATCTGCTCGCCGACGAAGACCTGTCTCTGCTCGTCCAGCGCAGTGAACGCAATCCACGGCGGCTCAAGCGGTTCCTCAACACTTTCGTGCTCTCACACCAGATCGACGGCCACTCCTCCCGGCTACGCTCGGACGAGCACATCAAGATCCTGTTGCTGCGCATGTACTTTCCCAGTCTGTTCCGGCTGATCCTCGTCGAGCCCGAACAGGACATGCTCGGCCAGCTCATCGAACTCGCCCGCCTCCGCGCGGCCGTTCGCGCCGGCAGCGACATGGATCGTGAGCAAGTCGAATGGCTCTGCCGGATCACCGGTCTCGCCGCGCCGGTCGACGGCGAGTCGGCGGAGGACGTGTTGACCCGGCTGGAAAAGAACGTCCCCGAAGGCGTGATCGCCTTGTCCCGCGACAACGGCCTGTTCTCCCTCGCCTGGAGCCTCGGTGCTCCGCACCAACGCGCGGACCTGCTGCGACGCACCCGCGAACGCCTCCCCTCATTGGCGCCGATGGGGTTGTCGGGCCCGCCGGGAGGCGGGACGAACAACGATCGCGTCGTCGTGTGTTCAGCCTGTGGCTCATCAGGCCATCTCAGCGACGCGTTCTGCCCGAGCTGCGGCGCCTACCTCGAATGGTCGGCCGTCACACCCGATTCCGGCAGCAGCACGGCGCCCTCGCGGTCAGTCGTCAGTGGCCGGCCAGATCCATCGTGAACAGCAGCAGCCCGAAGAAGAGCTGGAGTGCGGCGATGCAGACGCCTGCGATGACAAGGCCGTCCAGTCGATACTGGCGGTCGGTCAGTATCGACAGCGCTCCGGCGGCCAAGGCCAGTGCCGAGGCCACTTCGCCGTAGGGGAGCAGCCAGCCGAGCAGGCTGAGCACGAGGCAGATGGGACCGAGCAAGCCTTTGATCCCGGGGCGGTCGCCTGCTGACAATCGACGAGTCACAGTGCCCGGATTCCCTTCGGTTCGTTCGGCACACGCTACCGCTTTTCAGCTGCCGGCCGCCCGGACGCGCTCCGGCGGGCCACCGGCCACGACGACGTCGAGGTCCTGGTTGACTCGCATGCCACCCATCACCACCGACGGGTCGATGAGCCCCTCGGTGTGCACGTGGTCTTCGGTCGGCACGCCGGTCACGTCGAAGAACGGTTCGAAGACGTCCGAGGTGAGCAGGCCGAGCAGCTGGGTGTTGTGCGCGGTGACGGCGAAGCTGTGCACGGTGCCGGGTGGGGCGTGCAGGAAGTCTCCTGGGGTCAGGAGGAGCTCCTCGCCGTTGACCCACAGCCAGATCCGGCCGGAAAGGCACAGGAAGTTCTCGGTGTGCCGCCGGTGGAAGTGCCGGATGATGTACGGCTGCGGCGCGGCGAGGGTGTTCACCGCGAAGTACCGGCCTCCGGTGTTGCGGCCCCTGGCCAGGAACGAGTTCACCGCGTCCGGCCAGCCCCGCCGGTCGCCGGTGCGGGCTCGCAGGAAGTAACCCTCGGTGCCGGAGGGCAAAGTGTCGTCCCACGCGTCAACGGGGGCCACCTGCGGCAGGTCGTGCGGCGTCGCCCCCGGCGGGACTTCGCCCCCGATCACCGCTCCCGCGGCGTAGAGGTGCCGCTCGACGTCTGCCGTCGCCCCGGGGAGTCCGTCCAGGACGCCGCCGGGGGCGGAGTACTGCAACACCTTGGTCAGGTGACTCAGCATGCGGCAGGCCACCGGTGTGCCCGGCGGGACGTGTACCGAGTCGCCGGGCACCAGGATCCGGCTCTCGCCCGGCAGCCAGAACTGGGCGCAGCCTTCGAAGACGTAATAGGACCGCTGGTGGACGGCGAAGCTGTGGAAAGGGATCTCCGCTCCGCGCGGGCCGAGTACGAACGCCGCGTCGAAAAGGCCTCCGGTGTCCTCGGTCCGGGCGACGACCGTCCACAGTAGACCGCCGGTTTCGTACCGGAGGCCCTCACCGGTGGCGAGGTAGTAGGGGACCGGTTCGCCGGGCAGGGCGTTGACGACCGGAGCGAGTCCGTGCATGGTCTCCGGATCGGGCGTTGTCACCGGGCTTCTCCTGTCGTGGAACGGGTCGTGAGGTGCCTGCGGAAGAAGTCGTGGATGTCGGAGAACCCGAACGCGGCCGGTTCGCCGTCGGCGGCCGAAGTCCGCCGCAGGGCGGACGCGGTGCCTTCCGCCGCCAGCCTGCCGTCGTCCATCACCCCGGCGAGCGCGACGTCGAGGCGGCCGGGCGGATTGAGGAAACCGTGCCGGTACCCGTCCAGGAGGTACAGCTCGCTCGGCACACCGGCGGCCACGAGTGCCGCGTGCAGGCGTTCGCTCTGCCGGTGCGGCACGAGCACGTCCCCGGTGCCGTGGGAGAGCTGGAACGGCGGTGCCTCGGCGCCGACCCAGGTCAAGGGACCGGCCTGCCGGGCGAGCTCCGGCAGATGCGCCGGAGTTCGACGCTGCGTGAGGTGCGCCGGAACAGCGTGCGGGCAAGTCGTCGTTCGAGTGAAGCGATCTGCTCGCTCATCGCGGAAGGGCTCAGATGCAGCCGGGCCGCGGCGCGGCCGAAATGACGTTCCTCCGCCACGGCGATGAAGCACCGGAGGTGATGAATGGCGAGGTCCACGTTTCCTGCCTGTCCAGGCCGGTCAGAGCGCAATGCCGCTCAGCTTAGGTTGATCATGGGTGCCTGCTTCGCGTCGTTGTGGTCGTGACCAGGGTGGCGCGGCTGGGGAGTCCGTCGCCATCGCCAAGAAAACCGCAGGTCAACGAGTTGATCAAGCTAAGCTGAGCGGCATCGGGTCAGAGCGCGGGTTGCGGCGGGGGCGGCGGCAGCGTGAGGTGGGGGTCGAGTTCGACACCGCCCGCGCGGAGGGTGTCGTCGAGCAACCGCCATATCCAGCGAATGAGCAGGGCGGCGAGTTCGGTTCTCGGTACGTCGCGGGGGTTCTCGAGCCATTGCGCGGCGCAGGAATCGACGAGTCCGACGACACCGAAAGCGACGGATTCCGCGATTCGGGTGTCCATTCCGAACATCGTCATGTAGTGCTCGAACAGCTGGGTGAGTTGCCGGGCGATGACGGTCCTGACGTCGGCGACCGCGTTCCGGTCGCCGTGCGAGCGCAGGCTCAGGTACCGGTAGAGGTTGCCGTTCTCGGCGAGCCAGCCGGTGTGCGCGTCGACCGCCACGGTGATCAGCTGCATCGCGCTTCCCCGCAGCTCCCATACAGGCCGCAGTGCGGTGGTGATGCGTAGCGCGGCTTCGTCGGCGATGGCCTGCTTCAGGTCGGTCGCGCCGTCGAAGTGCTTGTACAGCTGTGGCCGTGCGACACCGGCCTCGTCGGCGATGTGTGCCGTCGACGCTCGCGGTCCGTGTTCGGCGATCGCACGCAAGGCCGCCTCGACGAACTCACGACGACGGCGCTCCCGCTGCCCCACCCAGCGGGTCGCGCGGCCGTCGCCGGAGCGTGAGGTCGCGGAAGGGGAGGTCACTTCCGCGAGCCTACCGTCACGGGTAGGGGATACGCCGTTGTATCTGTTACTTTGTCGGTCACTCCGTTGCGGAGGGTGCGTGCCGCGAATCCCTTGTTGATCAACAGGAATCTGGAGAATGCGATGTGGGATGCCGTGGACGACGCCCCACCGGACGCGAGACTGCTCGGGAGGCTCCGGGACGGGGACCTCGAGGCGGGTGATCTGCTGTTCCGGCGGCATGCCGGGCCGCTGCGCCGGATCGCCGCGTGCTGGGTCGACCAGCCCGCCGAACGGGAGGATCTCGTGGCCGAAGCGTTCACGCGGGTGCTCGCCGCGGTCCGCGACGGCGGTGGACCGCGCGATGAGCTGCGGCCGTACCTGGTCGTCACGATGCGGCACGTCGCCGCCCAGTGGAGCCGTCACCGGCTACGCGTCCAGCCCCACGCGGTGGTCCCGGCGACCGAGGACGTCGAAGGAGCCGACGGGCCGGCGCTGCAGGCGTCGACCGATCAGCTGGTCAGATCCGCTTTTCACACGTTGCCCGTACGGTGGCGTGCGGTGCTGTGGAGCACCGTCGCCGAAGGCCGCACACCGGCCGAGCTGGCACCGGTTCTGGGGGTGTCGCCGAACGGGGTCGCCGCCCTGGCCCACCGCGCCCGCGCAGGCCTGCGACAGGCGTACCTCCAGGCTCAGGCGCACGGCGAAACCGAGAGGCGCGCGTGCCCGAGCCGCGTAGTCACTTCGCTGCTGTGAGCAAAGGCGTCAGGGTTGCGGCTCGCCGCCGCGGCCGGCGGCGAGGCGCTCGACGGTGGCGATGAAGTCCATCAGCCGGACGTTCTCCGTGTCGAGGCGCCAGACGAGGCCGTACCGGATCGGCGGGGCGTCGCTGATGGGCAGGTAGGTGATGTCGGGCCGGAAGTAGTACCGGCGGGCGTCGCCGCCGGCGACGCACACTCCTCTGCCCGCGGCGACCAGGGACATCGCGTCCTGCCAGTACCGGACGCCGTGGGTGTGGCGGATCGGTCTGCCCCCGGGCGTTCGATGCGGGAAGAAATGCTCGCGCTGATAGACCGGCATCAGGTCCCCGAACACGATCATCTCCTCGCCTGCCAGATCCTCCAGGGTGACCGCGGCGCGTTCGGCGAAGCGGTGCCGGGTGGAAACCGCCAGGAAGCGCTGCTGGGCGATCAGCGGCGCCGACGTGCGCAGATCCGGCTCGGACACCGGGAACTCGGTCAGTTGCACCTCGACCTCCCTGGCGCGCAGCGGCCCCAGCGGGTCGGACAGGTGGATTTCCCGGACGTCGACGAACGTGCCGGGGTGCTCGGTGTGCAGGTCATCGCCCGCCAGATTCAGCAGCTCGGCGCACCAGGGGGCGGAGAATCCGGCACGCAGCGGTTTCCCGCGTCCCCGTGCCACCTCGCGGGCGTCCTCGATCGCTTCCACGATCGCCCGGTGGTGGGCCTCGAGCTCATCGGACAGACGGCGTCCGATCGCGGTCAGCACGACCTTGCGGCTGGTGCGGTCGAACAGGCGGGCTCCGATGCGTCGCTCGAACGCCTGGATGTTCTGGCTGACCCGGGCGCGAGAGGTGTACAGCCGCTCGGCGGTGCGGCCGAAGTGGAGCTCCTCGGCCAAGGTCAGGAAGCATTCGAGCTCCCTCCACTCCACGGCGGTGTCCTCCGATCGGTAAGCGCGGGTTACCGATTGTTGCAGGTTTCGCCGTTGTTCCCGCACGTCGGGTGACCAAGACTCGGCAGCACTGGGGCTCCTGCACGAATCCGTGATCCGACGGGCCTCCACCGCCCGCACCGGGTGGTGGAGGCCATGCCGTCATGCCCCGGTGATCCGTCACAGAATCCTGAACGAAGCGAGAAGCGATGAGTACCACCCATCTCCCCGACGCCTCGGCCCCGGCGCCGTCCACCCCCGACCCCAGACGCTGGAAGGCCCTCGCGCTGCTGTGCGCGGCCTTCTTCATGGTCATCGTCGACTCTCAGATCGTCCTGCTGGCGCTTCCGGCGATCGAGACCGAGTTCGGTTTCGACCCTGGCAACGCCCAGTGGGTGATGAGCGCCTACCTGCTGGCCTTCGGTGGCCTGCTGATGTTCGGCGGCCGGACCGCCGACCTGCTCGGCGGCCGCCGGATGTTCCTGGTCGGCGCCGCCCTCTTCGGCGTCGCGTCCATCCTTTGTGGACTCGCCTGGACCGGAGAGGTGCTCATCGGTGCCCGCCTGCTCCAGGGCCTCTCGTCGGCGATCATGACGCCCACGGCGATGGCCGTTCTGATGAACACCTTCGGCGAGGGCGCCGAACGCAACAAGGCCTTGGGCATCTGGACCGGCATCGGCGCGTTCGGCGCCACCGCCGCCCTGCTGATCGGTGGCCCCATCACCGACGGGCTCGGCTGGGAGTGGATCTTCTACATCAACATCCCCGTCGTGCTGGCGGTGCTGTTCCTCGGGCCGCGCCTGCTGCGGGAGACGCCGGTCCGCCATGGCCGCAAGTCCTTCGACCCGCTGGGCGCACTCACGATCACCGCCGCGATCGGGCTGCTGGTGTACGCCGTCGTGGTCGCGCCGGAGGCCGGCTGGCTGTCCGGCCGCACGCTGTGGATGCTGGCGGGCGCGGTGGTCCTGCTGGCCCTGTTCGTCGTCGTCGAGAGCCGGGGGAAGTCGCCGCTGGTGCCGCTGCGGATCTTCCGTTCCGGCTCGCTGGTCGGCGGGAACATCCTGATGCTTCTCGTGGCGATGTGCGTCTACGGCGGAGCCTTCGTGACCTCGCTGTACGCGCAGCAGGTCCTCGGCTACAGCGCGGTCCGCTTCGGGCTGAGCACCGCCGTCTACGCGGTCATGTCCATCATCGGGGCCAACGTCGCCGCCCGCCTGGCGGCGAAGATCGGCTACAAGGCGATCGCCATCGTCGGCATGACGCTGCTGGGCACCGGCCTGCTGCTGCTGACCGCCATCTCGCCGCAGGGCGGCTACTGGACCGACCTGTTCATCGGGCTCGTGGTCTTCGGTTCGGGTATCGGCAGCACCAACGTGGCGGCGTCCATCGCCTCGCTGTCGGGCGCTCGGCCTGAGGAGTCCGGCCTGGTTTCGGGTCTCAACAACGCCACCTTCCAGGTCGGCGCGGCACTGGGCGTGGCGATCACCTCCTCGGTGGCCTTCGCGGTGACCGGCGGCTCCACCGACAAGGCAGCCCTCACCGACGGTTTCAGCGCCGCCTTCCTCGCCTGCGCGATCTTCGCCGCGATCGGCCTGGTGACCGCACTTCTCCTGCTGCTCCAGCGGAAGAAGACCGCGGCCTGAGTTCCGGCCCGTCCCCGCGGTTCCGCGGGGACGGGTACTCCGAGGCGGATTTCTCCTAGAATCGGGTGATGGTCTGGTTTCGTCGATGACACCCGCTGACGCGGCCATTCCGCCGACGCTGCTGAGCGCGGTCGTGGCGATCGGCCGCCAGGCCGGGCTGCCGGTCTCGGCCTGGTTCTCGGGGACGGGGCTGGAGCCCGGGCTCCTCGAAGACGTCGATGTCCGCGTGTCGCTGGACCAAGCGAGAACGGTGCTCCGCAGAGCCGTCGCGGCGCTGCCCGAACGGCCCCTCGGCATCGAGGTCGGAGCCCGCGACGCGTTGTTGTCCTTCGGCTTCGTCGGGGTCGCGATGAGATCGTCCGCGACCGTCGGCGACGCGTTGGGGGTGCTCGACGAACTGCATCGGGCTTCCGGCAGCCTCGCCGACTTCATCGCGGAAGGGCTGGACGGGGACGAGATCGAACTGTATCTCCGGGAGCGCTGGCCGGATCCAGCCCTGCTTCCGTTCCTCGCGGAGGAGGCCTTCGCCAGCACCATCGCGTTCCTGCGCTCCGTCCTCGGTGAGACCTGGACGCCCACCCGGCTCTTCCTGTCCTACCCGTCGCCGGTGTATGCCGCCCGGTACGAGCGGTTCTTCCGTTGCCCGGTGCACTTCGCCGCCGACGCCGACCGGCTCGTGATCAGTTCCGACGTGCTGGGATCGCGGATCCCCACTCACCACGAACCGACGCTGCGGACGGCGCTCGCGGTGTGCCGGAGCCTGATCGCTCCGGCGCGGATCAGGCCCGGAGTCGTCGCCGCGGTGGAGGCCATGCTGAACGCGCACCTCCACCGCCCGCTCACCATGGCCGAGATCGCCGCGCAGATGCACATCAGCGAACGCACGTTGCGCCGGCAGCTCGCCGAGGCGGGCGACCAGTTCGGCGCCATCCGCGACCGCGTCCGCGAGCGACACGCGACCGCGTTGCTCCGGCACTCCACCCTGGCGATCTCGGCTGTGGCCGCCGAAGTCGGCTTCAGCGACGGCCGCGAGTTCCGCCGTGCTTATCGTCGTTGGACCGGCCGGACCCCACTTGCCGCCCGCACCTCGGATGACGGGTCTCAGACCGGCCTCTCGGCGGTCTGAAGGCTCGCGGGCAGCGTGGTGGCGCCCTCCGCCAGGCGTGTGCGTGCCCGGTGATGACGTTTCTCGACGGATACGGTCTTCGTCGCCTTGGGCAGCCCCATGGCCGGCGTCCCGACGAACATGCTCTCGGCACGCTCGACGACGAAGGTCTCGTGCCAGACTCCTACTGCCGTGGGGTGTTTCCTCGCCATCGCGTTGAACCTGGTCCACGCCGGCCGGTGACTCAGCGATCCGGCGGACGCGTAGGCGTAGAGCTTCTCGGCCGAGGACCAGTACTGCACGGCGAACGGTCCTCTGCGGTTGAACAGGAACTCGTAGCCGAGCAGTCCCGAGTCCGGGTCGTCGGCGAGCTCGCGCATCATCGCCGGCATGGCGAAGAAGACCGGCAGATAGAGATCGGGCCGCCACCATTTGTTGAACGTCATGCCGATGTGGAACACCACCAGCTCCCCGTCGTACTGATGCGTGACCCTGCCTGGGGTGATCTTCACGGTTTTCTCCTTTGTGAACATGACTCCGAACGGGGATCAGTTCACCGTGTGGCAGGGCTTCACGTGGAGGGCGGCGACGGCCACCAAGGGGGGCGAACCGGACACGTTCCGCGCCGGTTCCCGGAGTACGGGCTCGACGCTCCACAATGGACAGCCGGCGCCGGAGGCTCAGGGCGAGCGCCAGTCGTGCGCGGGGTAGGCCGTCCCGGCCTGGGCGCCCATCGACATCAGGCCGCCGTCCACGACCAGTGAGGCACCGGTGAGGTATCCGGCGGCGGGCCGGGCGAGGAACGCGACGGCCGCTCTTCGCCCATGGCGCGGACAAGGCCGGGTTCGGCAGCTTCCTCTCCGCGCCTCTGGTGGCCGGCGTCGGCTGTTACTCCAGCCACGGACACGGTTTCGCCGAACTGGACGAGAAACTGCTGGACCGCTACACCGGCGCCGTCTCGGCTTGAATCGGAGTGTGTCCGCGAACCGGCCAGCTCTTGGCGGGCAGGGGGTGGCGCAAAGGTGCCGGGTCGCGGGGATTCGCTCGCGGCCGTGGGGCGACTGTGTCGCGAAAGCCACTTTCGGGACCTCAGGCGTCGCGAAAGTGGCTTTCGCGACGCGTCTTGACCATGGGTGTCAGCGAAGGCACCGGAGTTGCGAAGGCCTCTTCTTCGCTGCCGCACCCCCGCTCCCGACGTTGCGAAAGCCACTTTCGCAACGTTGAAGGTTGCGAAAGTGGCTTTCGCAACCTGCCACCTTTGCCCCACCCCTCAAGAGAACGACCCGCTCCCACCGCCGACTCGAGCACGCCACATTCGACTTACCTCTCAATACACCAGGACCTAGGCGGTCAGGACCCGTTCGACGAAAGCCCCGGCCGCCAACAGTTTCCGGTCTCCGCCGACGGCGCCGTCGAGCGCCAGCCCGGCGGGCAGGCCGCCGTGGCCGTGTCCCATCGGGACGGTCAGGCCGGGGACGCCCGCGATGCTGCCGGGCTGGCAGTTGCGGATGAAGGTGGGGAAGGTCGGGACCGCGCGTCCACGATGGACGAACTTCTCGATGGCGGAGAAGTCCTGTGCCGTCGCCGGTGTCGTGGGGAATCCCAGTGCGTCGATTCCGGTCTCGCCGAAGATCTTCGCGTAGGCGCGGCGTAAGGCCGAGCGGTTGGCGAGGGCGGCCTCGTAGACGGCAGGTGCGACGCCCGGCACGACCGACTCGGTGAAGATCGCCCGGACGTCGGCCGCGGCGATCTCGTCGACGAGTCGCTCGAACGAGACCTCGGGCAGGTACTCGGCCAGGTACGCCCGTAGCCCGGTGCCCGCTTCGTGGATCACCAGCGGCATGCCCTGATCGATGACGAGTTCGGCGAGGGGCGTGTCGTCGACCGGCACCAGCGTGGCCCCGGCCGCGCGCAGGCGGATCAGCGCGGCCGCCCACAGTTCTTCGACGTCGTCCGCCAGGTCGCCGGTCAGGAAACCGTGTGGCACGCCCAGCCGGATCGGCGGGAGTCCGACCAGGGGGCCCGGTTCCTCCGCCGCGAGGACGGCGTCGAGAAAAGCGAGATCGGTGACCGTGCGGGCGATCGGCCCCACCGTGTCCCGGGTGCTGCTCAACGGCGTGATGCCGTCGGACGGGTAGCGGCCGGTGGTCGGCCGGAAACCACAGACCCCGTTGAGCGCGGCCGGCACGCGCACCGAACCCCCGGTGTCGGTGCCGAGGCCCGCCGGGACGATGCCCGCCGCGACGGCCACGGCGGTCCCGCCGCTGCTGCCGCCGGCGAAGCGGGCCGGGTCGCAGGCGTTGCGCACCGGACCCAGCGGAGTCGTGTCGCAGGTGATGCCGAGCGCGAGTTCGTGCATGGCCGCCTTGCCGATGACGGTGGCGCCCGCGTCGAGCAGGCGCCGGACCACGGTCGCGTGCGCACGCGGAACGTGGTGCGCGAGTGCCGGGGTGCCCGCGGCGTTCGGCATGCCCGCGACGTGGATGTTGTCCTTGACGACCAGCGGAAGGCCCGAGGGCGGGCCGATCGGCTCCGGCGCGAGGTGGCTGAGCGCGTGGAGGTCCTGGACCTCTTCCGCCCGGGCGCGGCATTCGGCGGCACTTCGAGTTCCACTCACCGGCAACTCCTGGGGTCGAGGGCGGCCAGCTTAGCGAGGAAGGCGAAAGCCAAGACGTGATTCGCGTGTCCACGCACGAGACTCGCGTGATTGAAGGCGGAACTCGCGTGATTGGAGGCGGAACTCGCGGTGACAACTGGCTTTCGCGACATGTCGCCCAAGGCGTGACAAAGGCCACACTTACTGATAAAGACAATCGTTTTCATTAAGCTGCGGCCGGGCTTTCCCCTGTCGTGCTCCCGAGATCCGGGACGCGCCTGTCACCCCGTCCACCAGAAAGGCCGAACGTTCATGAGCTCCGGTCCCTCGCTGCACATTCTCACGCGCACGGATCTGCACAACCTCGAACTCACGCCGGACGAGGCGATCACCATGGTCGAAGACGGCTATCTGGCCTACGCGTCCGGAGCCTCGCGGAATCCGGCGAAGCTGATGGTGCCGATGCCGGATCCCGCGCGGGACGCCGTCGCGTACTCGATGCTCGGCTACGACGGCTCCCTCGAGCAGGCCGCGTTCAAGACGAGCTACCGGCAGGGCAGCACCTCGGCCGAGAAGTACTACACGACGATCACCCTTTACGACGACACCACCGGCCTGCCGTTCGCGCTCATGGACTGCCACCGCGTCGGCGCCACTCGCACGCCTGCCAGCACCGCGCTGATCGCGCGTTCGTGCGCCCGGCCGGGGGCGCGATCCGCGCTCATGGTCGGCACCGGCGCGCAGGGGATCCGGACGCTGCCGTACCTGCTCACCGCGTTGCCGGACCTCGAACGGCTGCGGCTGTTCGGCACGCATCCCGACGGTCTGCGCGACAGTGTCGCCGCACTCGAAGAGCGGTTCCCGGACCGCGCGGTCGAACTCGTCGACGACGTGGAGGCCGCGGCGCGCGAGTCCGACATCGTGGTCGCCGCGTCGGGCCGGGCCGCGCATCCGAAGATCCGCCTCGGCTGGCTGCCGCCGGGCGGGCTGCTGATCTCGGTCGCCAGCAAGGGAGTCCAGGAAGGCACGCTCGCCGAGGCCGACTACACCGTGGCGACCAACGGCGCGCAGGTCGAGGTGACCGGGCAGCGGATGGCGGGCCCGGACGGCGTGTTCCGCATCGACGCCGAACTCCCCGACATCCTCGCCGGTCGCGCGCCGGGGCGTCGCGGCGACGAAGACCGGGTGTTCGCCTTCAGCAGCGGCATGATCATCACCGACATCCCGGTCGCGCACGCGCTGGCCGCCCGCGCCATCGCGGCGGGCCGCGGCCGTGAGGTGGCCCTGTGGACCTGATCGACACCCTGTCCCCGCCTTTGCCCGCGCTCGAACGTCCCTGGGCGCACCGGCTGCGTGGCTCGGAGACCTTGTGGGAGATCGCCCGCGGGATCGGCGGCGGCCCCTTCCACGTGATCCGTCCGGCCACTTTTTCCGAGAATCTCGGGGGAATGGTCGCGGCGCTCGCGGCCGCGCGCGTCGAGGGCACCGTCTACTACGGGAAGAAGGCGAACAAGGCTGCGGCGTGGCTGCGGGAGTGCGTCCGGCCCGGCACGGGCGTCGACGTCGCGAGCGTGCCCGAACTGGTGCACGCCCTCGGCAACGGCCTGCGCGGGGAGGCGATCGGCGTCACCGGCGCCGCCAAACCGGACGGCCTCCTCTGGCTCGCCCTGCGGCACCGCTGTCTCATCGCGGTGGACGCGGCCGACGAACTGGAACGCGTCGCGCGCATGGCCGCCGAACTCGGGGAGACGGCCCAGGTGCTGCTGCGGGTGAGGCCGCCGTCCGCGCCGGAGAGCCGGTTCGGCTTCGCTCCCGACGCCTTGAAGGCGGCTGTGCGGCAGTGTGCCGAACCGGTCGTCCTGCGGGGTTTCTCGTTCCACCTGGACGGCTACGACCCGGTGCCGCGGGCGGAACTCGCCGCGTACCTGATCGATCTCTGCCAGGACGCCCGTGCACTCGGGCATCCCGCGTCGAAGATCAGTATCGGTGGCGGGATCGCCGTGTCCTATGTGGACGCCGAGGACTGGGCGCGGTTCGAGTCCGGCAGGCATGACGGCTGGTTCCACGCCGGCCGCAACCCGGCGCGGACCTATCCGTACCACCAGTCACCGACCGGTGCGGCCATGGTCACCGCCATCCTGCGGCACCAGATCGCCGGGAAGCCGCTGGCTGATCTGCTGCGCGCGGCCGGGATCGAGCTGCTGCTCGAACCGGGCCGAGCGCTCGTCGACGGCGCCGGGTTCTCGGTGTTCCCGGTGCTGGGCTGCAAACCGGCCGAAGGTCACCTGATCACCACGGTCGCGGGCCTGTCGATGAGCCTGTCCGAGCAGTGGAAGGGCAGCGAGTTCCTGCCCGATCCGCTCCTCGTGCCCAGGGAAGCCAGGGAAGCCACGGACGGCACACCGGTGCGCACCGTCGTCGGGGGTTCGAGCTGCATGGAGTACGACGTGCTCACGTGGCGCGCGGTGGAGCTGCCCGCCCGGCCGAGGACCGGCGATCTCCTCGTGTACCCCAACACGGCCGGCTACCAGATGGACAAGAACGAGAGCGGTTTCCACCAGCTTCCCCTGCCGCCGAAGGTGGTGGTCGACGGCGATCACTGGCACGTCGACACCGACTATCCGACCCAGGAGATCCGATGACCATCGTCCAGCGCGCGTCCGATCTGATCGGGAACACGCCGCTGCTGGAGCTCGCGCGCACCGGCACCGGCACGCGCCTCCTGCTCAAACTCGACCACCTCAACCCGACCGGCTCGTGCAAGGTGCGCATGGCGAGGCAGATGATCGACGAGGCGGAACTCGAAGGACGGCTGCGGCCGGGCGGGCACATCATCGAGCCCACCTCCGGCAACACCGGCAACGGGCTCGCGTTGGTGGCGCTGGAACGCGGCTACCGGTTCACCGCCGTGGTCGACCATCACGCCGCCCGCGAAAAGCTCCGGATGCTGCGTGCGCTCGGCGCGGAACTGGTGTTCGTCGAGGCCCCGGCGGACGGCGGCGTCAGTTCGGTCCAGCGGAGGCGGGTCGCGGCCCGGATCGCCGCGGAAACCGGTGCCTACCATCCCGATCAGCACAACCATCCGGGGAACGGCAACGGCTACACCGGATTGGCGCGGGAACTTCTCGAGCAGCTCGGCGCCGTCGACGTGCTCGTCGCGGCGATCGGCACCGGCGGTTCGCTGTGCGGCACGGCCCGTGCCCTGCGCGCGGCTGGATCGGGCACACACGCGGTGGCGGTCGAACCAGTCGGCTCGATCATCTTCGGTGGCGCGCCGGGGATCTACCACCAGACCGGGGCGGGCAGCCCGGCCGGTTTCCCGGTCGGGGACAACGTGGACCGATCGGTGATCGACGAAGCCCACCGCGTGTCCGACGGCGACGCCTTCGCCGGGGCACGCGTCGTCGGGCGGCGCACCGGTGTGCTGGTCGGCGGGACCACCGGCGGCGCGATCCAGGTCGCGCTCCGGCGGCTCTACGCGTATCCGGCCGGAAGTACCGTGGTGGTGCTGTGCAACGACGCGGGCGAGAAGTACCTCGACTCGGTCTACGACGACGAATGGCTGCGTGCCAGGGGAGTGCTCGACGAACTCGCCCACCGGCGGATGGATCGCTGGTTCGCCGCCTACGCCGCGTCCGTGCGAGTGGCCATCCGCGACAGGACGGCTCGTCCGGTGGCGGTGGGCGTATGACCACGATGGTGGCCACGCGCGGATACCGGGCACTCGTCGCGCTGGCCGCGCCGATCGCGGGAATCCAGCTGGCACAGGTGGCGCTCACCAGCGTCGACCTGGCCATGCTGGGCCTGCTCGGGGTGACGGCGGTGGCGGCGGGCGGGCTGGCGATCCTGCTCTACAACCAGATCCGCACCATGTGCGTCGGCATGGTCACCGGCGTCGGGAACCTCGTGGCCACGGCCGCCGGTGCGGGCGAACTCCGCACCGGCACCGGCGAACTCGACGAACGCGCGCGGGACGAGATCCGGGCGCTCCTGCGGTCCGCGCTGCTCGTCGCGACCGTGACCGCGGCGATCGGCGCGGCAGTCCTTTGTGGACTCGCGGCCGCTTTGCCTTTGCTCGGCCAGAAACCGGAGATCGTCGCACTCGCCAAGGCAATGATGTTCGCGCTGGCCGGTGGGCTGTTCCCGATGGTGTGGCTTAACGTGCTGCGCCAGTTCGCCGTCGGGCTGCGGCGCCCGGGTTCCCTGCTCGCCGTCACGCTGGTGTCGATCGCGGTCAACGCCGCCCTCAACGCCGCGTTCGTCTACGGCTGGGCTGGCCTGCCGGCACTGGGCATCGCCGGGATCGGTTTGGCGACGACACTGGTCCAGTTCTTCACCCTCGCCGTGTTCGCCTCGGCCGTCCGGCGGGACCCGCGGCTGCGCCCCATGGTGTCGCTCGCGCTCTGGCGCGCGGATCCGGCGGTGGTCCGGCATATCGTCCGGCACGGGACCCCGATCTGTTTCACCTACGGGTCGGAGGCCGCGATCACCTCGATCGCGACGGTCCTGATGGGAGCCTTCGGCCCGGCGATGCTCGCCGCGTCGAACGTCGCGAACCAGCTGGCCTACATCGTCTACCAGGTCAACATCGGACTGTCGCAGGGATCGTCCATTTTGGTCAGTCGAGCGGTCGCCCACGGCGAACGTCGGCGGGCGCCGGTGATCGCCCGGCAGGCACTCACCCTTTCATGGTCCTTCATGGCGGTGGTGAGCCTGGCGTACCTGGTGATACCGCAGGTGTTGTTGTGGCCTTTCCTGCACGACGAGGCCGACGCGGTGGTGCTCGGCACCGCGTCGACCCTGCTGGTGTTCGCCATCGCGCAGCAGTACAGCAAGGGAACGCAGAACATCCTCGTCGGCCTGCTGCGCGGGCTCGGCGACACCGTTTCCGGGCTCCGCTGCACCCTCGTCGGGTACTGGGCGGTCGGTGTACCGGCCATGGTCCTGTGCGCCTACGTGTTCGCTTGGGGCGGCTGGGGTGTCTGGGCCGGATTGTGCGTGGGTTTCGCGGCGACCGCGGCACTGCTCGCGCGGCGGTTCGCCGGAGCCGGGACCGGTTCGGCGCGGTAGGCGTCGATCCTGGCGAGCAGAGCGCGGGAGGCGGGGTCGGCCGCGTGTGTTCGCAGCAGTGCCGCCAGCGGCGCGAGCCGGTCCTTGGTGCGGGCGGAACCGAGGCCACGCGCGAGGTCCACCGCCTCGGTGCCGATGCGGACGGCCTCGTCGAAATCACCTTGGAGTGCGTGGTTCTGGGCGAGCATGATCAGGGTGAGCGCCAGGCTGCGGGACATTTCCGCGCCGTAGTGGCCGGTCGCGTCGCGAAGCCGCGCGATCGCCTCCTCGCTGTGCCGTGCGGTGACCGTCTGAGCCAGTTCGGTGAGGACGGTGCCTCGCATCGCTTCCATGTCCGTGGTGCCGAAGAAGGCTTCCCATGGCCGCGCGGCAGGCCACGTGTCCGCCCGCTCGAACCGGGACTCCGCCCGCGCGAGGCCGTCGAGGGCGGCACGCTCGTCCCCGGCCTTCGCCAAGGCCCACGCCTCGTTGACGGTCAGGATCGCCCGCGCCCGCCCGGAACCGGACCGGTGGGCGGCGGCCTGCCCCCGGCGGAAGTGGCCCAGCCCGGCTTCGACGTCGTCATGGTGCAGTTCCAGCCTGCCGAGGCGGTAGCAGATGTTGGCCACGAGACCGTCGTTCCCGGCCTCGCCGGCGAGAGCGAGCGCGCGGTCGAACCGGAGCCGTGCCGGAATCCGGCGGCCGATGTCGAATTCCGTCCAGCCGAGCAGATTGTGCAGATCGGCGAGCACGGTGAGCAGCCGTGACCGGAGCGCGCCGGGGACCGCGCCCCAATGAAGCAGGAGGCTGACCCTTTTCACGACGTGCACCGCGTCGTGGGAAAAGGCACCACCCTGCCGGTAATCCAACGCACGCAAGACGTCGACCGCGTTTTCGAGGCACTCGACGTCGGCGATCTCGATGCGGTCCGGCGGCTTGCCTTTTCCGGTCGTTGTCATGAACTCACCTCACGCAAGTCATGGCTCGCCCACCGGCTACCCGGGGTCGATCCGGTCGAAACCGGACGTCACTCCCCAGGGGTCTTGATTTGACCCGTTCCAGAGACGCTCTTATCGTCCTTGGTGATGTCCGACTTCGAGGCACAGCTGCGAGCGGTTTCGCTGCGCGTGACTCGGCCCCGGCTGGCCGTGCTCGCCGCGCTGCGCGATCACCCGCACGTGGACACCGAAACGGTGATCGCGCTGGTGCGGGCCGGCCTGCCGACGGTCTCGCACCAGGCGGTCTACGACGTGCTGCGAGCACTGACCGAAACCGGCCTGATCCGCCGCATCCAGCCGGCGGGCACACTCGCCCGCTACGAGACCCGGGTGGGGGACAACCATCACCATGTCGTGTGCCGGTCCTGTGGCGCGATCGCGGATGTCGACTGCGCCGTCGGCCATACCCCTTGCCTCACCGCCTCCGCCGACCACGGTTTCGTGATCGACGAGGCGGAGGTCGTCTACTGGGGCGTCTGCCCCGACTGCGCGGCCGAACCCGTCCAGCGATGAATTCGCCTGCCACGGAAGGAAAGAAATGAGTGACACCCCGGAGAAGGGCTGCCCGGTGGCCCACGACTCCGTGACCGCGCACGGTAGCGAGAGCGAGAACCCGGCGATCGACTCGCCGACGCCGAAGTCCGGCGGCCGCCCGCGCACCAACAAGGACTGGTGGCCCAACCAGCTCGACCTTTCGGTGCTGCACGCCCACTCGTCCAAATCCAACCCGCTCGGCGCGAATTTCAGCTACGCCGACGAGTTCGCCGCACTCGATGTCGATGCCCTCAAACGGGACATCGTCGAGGTGCTCACCACCTCGCAGGACTGGTGGCCCGCAGACTTCGGCCACTACGGCGGCCTGATGATCCGGATGAGCTGGCACGCCGCGGGCACCTACCGCATCCACGACGGCCGCGGCGGGGCCGGTGACGGCGCGCAGCGCTTCGCCCCGCTCAACAGCTGGCCCGACAACGCCAACCTCGACAAGGCGCGGCGGCTGCTGTGGCCGGTCAAGGAGAAGTACGGCCAGCGGATCTCGTGGTCCGACCTGCTCGTGCTCGCGGGCAACGTCGCGCTGGAGTCGATGGGCTTCAAGACGTTCGGTTTCGGCTTCGGCCGCGAGGACACCTGGGAGCCCGAGGAGATCTTCTGGGGTCCGGAAGACACCTGGCTGGGTGACGAGCGCTACGCCACCGACACCGAGATGGTGCCCGACGTCGGCGCGACCGAGATGGGCCTCATCTACGTCAACCCCGAGGGACCCCGCGGCAGCGCGGACCCGGCCGCGGCGGCCCATTTCATCCGGGAGACCTTCGCCCGGATGGCGATGAACGACGAGGAGACCGTCGCGCTCATCGCCGGTGGCCACACCTTCGGCAAGACCCACGGCGCGGGCATCGCCGACGACCACGTGGGCCCGGAGCCCGAAGCCGCCCCGATCGAGACGCAGGGTCTCGGCTGGCTGAGCGACCACGGCAGCGGCAAGGGCGCCGACGCGATCACCAGCGGTCTCGAGGTCACCTGGACAGACCAGCCGACGCAGTGGAGCAACCGGTTCTTCGAGATCCTCTTCGGCTATGAATGGGAGCTCACCACGAGCCCCGGCGGCGCGAAGCAGTACGTCGCCAAGGACGCCGAGGCGATCATCCCGGACGCCCACGACCCGGCCAAGAAGCACAAGCCGACCATGCTCACCACGGATCTGGCGCTGCGCGTCGACCCGACGTACGAGAAGATCTCGCGCCGCTTCCTGGAGAACCCGGACGAGTTCGCCCTCGCCTTCGCCAAGGCCTGGTACAAGCTGCTGCACCGTGACATGGGCCCGGTCAGCCGCTTCCTGGGACCGTGGGTGCCCGAACCGCAGCTGTGGCAGGACCCGGTGCCGGAGGTCGACCACGAAGTCGTGGGGGACGCCGACATCGCCACGCTCAAGCGGAAGGTGCTCGAGTCCGGGCTCACGGTCGGTCAGCTGGTCGGCACCGCCTGGGCGTCCGCCGCGAGCTTCCGGTCCACCGACAAACGCGGTGGCGCCAACGGTGCCCGGATCCGCCTGGAACCGCAGCGTGGCTGGGAGGTCAACCAGCCGGAGCAGCTCAGGACCGTCCTGGAGACCCTGGAAGGCATCCGGCGCGAGTTCAACGACGCCGGCGGCGCCAAGATCTCGCTGGCCGACCTGATCGTGCTGGCGGGCACCGCCGCCGTCGAGAAGGCCGCGCGCGACGCCGGCACCGAGGTGAGCGTGGCGTTCCACCCCGGCCGTACCGACGCCACGCAGGAGGACACCGACGTCGAGTCGTTCGCGCTGCTCGAACCGCGCGCCGACGGGTTCCGCAACTACCTGCGTCCCGAGGAGAAGCTGCAGCCGGAGGTCCTGCTCGTCGAGCGCGCCTACATGCTCGACCTGACCGCGCCCGAGATGACCGTCCTCGTCGGCGGCCTGCGTTCACTCGGGATCAACACCGGCGGCACCCGGCACGGTGTCCTCACCGACCGGCCCGGCGTGCTCACCAACGACTTCTTCACCAACCTGCTCTCGCCGGGCACCCGGTGGAAGGTGTCGGAGGCCGAGGAGAACGTCTACGAGATCCGTGACGTCGCCACGGACGCGGTGAAGTGGACGGCCACCGCCGTCGACCTCGTCTTCGGCTCCAACTCCCAGTTGCGGGCGCTGTCCGAGGTCTACGCGGGCCAGGCCGCGCGCGAGCGGTTCGCCGCCGACTTCGCCGCCGCCTGGACCAAGGTCATGGAGCTGGACCGGTTCGACCTCGCCTGATCGTCGCGGTCCGCCGTTGCGCGTGAAGGCCCCTTCCCGCGGCTCAGCCGCGGGAAGGGGCCTTCACGCGCTTCAGGGGAGGTCGAGTTCGGTGTGCCGGGTGGCGAGGGTGCGGGCGAGTTCGGCGAGTTTGACGTTGAGGTCCTGGGAGGTGCGGCGCAGCAGGTCGAAGGCCTCGTCGGCGGTCAGGCCGCGTCGTTGCATGAGGATCCCTTTCGCCTGCCCGATGACGTCGCGCGATTCGACGGCCCGGCGAAGGTGGTGTGCTTCCAGCTCGATCCGGCTCACGGCGTTGGTGCTGGCCAAGGCGAGTGAGCCGTGAGTGGCCAGCAGCAGCGCGGTGTCCTCCGAGACGGCGTCGAGGGCGTCGGGGCGGCGGCTGTAGATGTTCAGCGCCCCGGGCAGCTTCGGCGGAGCCGCGTGGGGAACCAGCACGGTGGACAGGATCGCGGTGTACCCGTGGCCCGCGGCGGCCCGGGAGAAGTCCGGCCACCGCTTCTCGGTCGCCAGGTCGTCGCTTCGGACGTGACCGGGGCTTCCGCTGTCGGCGGCGTCGACGCAGGGCCCCGTCCCGGCGCGATACTGCACCTCGTCGAGTTCCAACGCCACCTCACCGGTCGAGACCGGCGTGTGGAAGGTCCCGTCCGGGGCACGGAGCGTGACCGACACCAGATCCGCGCCCGGCACCACCCGGTACGCGGCGTCGACGACCTGCTGGAGGACCTGCGCGGGAGTCGACGCGGTCAGCAACAGGCGCGTGAGCTCGACGAACTGCTCGGCCAGCGGACCTGCCGAGATGTCCTCGGCGGAGCCGAAACCGGCCCTGTCGCGCTGCCACAGTCGTTCGTCCGCCATCACTGACCATCCAGTCGGGTTCGGGTCCTTCACGGGTACCCAGTGGTGTCATCCGCCAATCGAAAGTCCGATGTGGACGGTGCTCAGGGATCGACCCGGTTGCGAAGGAGGCAGAACACGTTTCCTTCGGGGTCGGCGAGCACCTTCCACGATTCCTTCCCCGTCTGGCCGACGTCGGCGGGCACCGCCCCGGCGGCGAGCAGCCGCTCCAGTTCCGCGTCCTGATCATGGTCGGTGGGGTTCACGTCGATGTGCAGGGGGAGTTTGCCGGGTTTCGGATCGTCGCTGCGACTCAGGATCAACGTGGGCTGCGGACCGCCGAAGCCGGTCCCTGGCGGGCCGATCTCGATGTCGTCGCCATCCTTGCCGATCTCGACGTACCCGAGCACTTCGCACCAGAACGCCGCCATCCGGACCGGATCGGCGCAGTCGAGGATGAGTTCGGTGATACGGCAAGCCATGCGCTGAGGATATCCCCGCGCCAAGAGGAATGAATCGGCTCCGCCCGGGTATCCGGTGGCGTCGAAGTGATCCCGGACCGAGGAGGCGGCTGTGGCGGGCGACGTAGTGGACTTGATCATGCAGGACCATCGCGAGGTGGAGCGGCTGTTCGGCGAACTCGAACGGCATCCGGAGAAACGACCGCTGCTCGTCCCGGTGCTTTCGTCGCTGCTCACCGCGCACAGCCGGGCCGAGGAGGCCGAGGTGTACCCCGCGGCCAAAGGCGAGGCGGACGAGTCCGACGAGGTCGCGCACGGCCAGAAGGAGCACGCCGAGGCCGAGCAGCTGCTGGTGAAGCTGAACGACACCGATCCCGGATCGAAGCAGTTCGACAAGGTGCTTTCCGACCTCGTCGAGGCCGTCACGCATCACGTGAAGGAGGAGGAATCCACCGTCCTGCCGAAGATGCGTCGCGAACTGAACGAGGCACGGCGGCGCGAGCTCGGTGAAGCCTTCGTGACGAGCCGCACTTCACACCTCGGCGACCGCCCCGGTGAGGCCACGAAGGAAGAACTCCTGACCCAGGCGCGCAACGCCGGTGTGACGGGCGCTTCGAAGATGGGCAAGGACGAGATCGCGCGGCAGGTCGCCCAATCGTCCTGAGCGGGAGACGACGGTTGCGGTCCGGACCGAGGCCTTTTACCGTCGATGCATGGCGATCGACACCGAAGCCGGGCAGGCCGCTCCTCTCGTCATGGCCGAGACGGTGCGCTCGGAAGACGCGATCACCGTCGAGGTGGCGGGTGATATCGACATCGCGACCAGTTCCCGGCTCCGGGCCGAGCTCCAGGAGTTGCTGGAGCGGCGTCCCGCTGCCGTGGTGCTCGACCTGACCAGAGTCAGCTTCTGTGACTCGTCGGGCCTTTCCGTGCTGGTGCAGGCGAACCGTCAGTGCGCGGAGGCCGGCATCGACCTGAGTTTGGCGCCGTCCAAGGTCCTGCTCCGCGCCCTTGAGCTCACCGGGCTGCTGCCGACCCTGAAGGTCGTCACGCCCGGGTCGTGAGTGTTTTGGGGTGAAGTCGCATAACCGCTGGTCAAGTGGGTGGTGGGCGCGGAGGCGGACTGGTCACAGCGGCCCTGTCGAAAACCGAACTCGACTGATCTGGGTGTGATCAACGGAGGGAACGAGACCGAGGCGAACTCTCTGACGATGGAGGAATCGGGACACTGAACGTCCCGATTCCTCCATCGTCAGCGCCGGGGCAGGTCGGGCACGGGAGGCAAATCCACGCCCTCAGGTGACGACCCGTACCGTGCCCAGCTCCGGATCCGCGGCGTCGTAGGCGAACATGCCCGTCCGGACACCGGTGTGGAGGTAGCCCACGATCGCTTCGGTGAACACCTTGCCGGGAGCGATCGCCGGGCCCCCTGGCGGACAGGGGCTGATCATCTCCGCGCTCACGCGCCCCTCGGCCTTGTCCAGCGGCACGTGCTCGGCTTCGGCGAAGAACGCGTCGCGAGGCAGCATCCGCATTTCCAGCGTCAGTTCGGCGCCGGAGGGCAGGTCGACCGGCGGCCGCCGCTCGAAGTCGTGGTCGACCAGCCCGCGTAAGCCGTGCAGCAGGGCGGAGACCGTGTCTTGGTCGTCGGCGTGGGTGATCTGCACCGCGATCCGCCGGTGATCGGACAGGCCGGGTCGGCGTCGATGGCTTCCAGCACCGGTGCGCGCGAGTGGTCCATCCTGCTCCGATCAGCGGCCGAGGGCGTCCTGCAGTTCCTTCTTCGTCATGTTCGAGCGGCCCTTGATGTTGCGCTTCTTCGCCTCGTTGTAGAGCTGGTCCTTGGTCGGCCCGCCGGGGCCCTTCCGGTTACCGGACCGCTGGCCGCCGCGCTTCTGCGGTGAGGTGTCCCTGGTCGAACTCTTGCTCGAGGTCTTGGATTCACCGGATTGCGCGCGATTCTTGTTGACCGTGCGCGCGGCGATCTCCTCGGCGCGGTCGGTGCTCGTGCCGCGTTTCTTCTGGGAGGACTTGATGTGCTCGTACTGACGTTCGCGTTTGTCGCTCCAGCTCTGTTCAGGCACGGCTCCTCCTTGGGTTCGTGACCTGCGAATACCCCCTCGGATCACGGACGAATCGTGAGATCACTCGTCCAGGCCAGGGTGGTCGATGTTTGTCGTGTCCGTCTGCCGGGTAATCCGGTGAAGACGAGGGGAGCGGACCAATGCCAGTTCACCAGGGACGAATGTGACTTTGATGAACGCGCCGTCGCTCATGGAAGACCTCGACCACTCCGTCCTGCGGGAAGAGCGGGAGCAGGTGGTGCCGTCCCCGCGTGACCGCCCAAGCGGCAGGGCACGGAAAGACGACTATTCGCATTGCCGCCCCTTGTTCGACGAGATGGCCTCCTTGCCCGACGGTCACCCGGATCGGCGCCGTCTGCGCGAACGTCTGATCCTCGAACTGCTGCCGATAGCCGAGCACATCGCCGCCCGCTTCAGCGGACGAGGCCAGCCGAGGGAAGACCTGGTCCAGGTGGCGCGGATCGGGTTGATGAAGGCCGTCGACCGGTTCGATCCCGGAATGGGCGGGGATTTCCTCGCCTTCGCGGTGCCGACCGTCATGGGCGAGGTGCGGCGGTTCTTCCGCGACACCGGCTGGGCGGTGCACGTCCCGCGCGGGATGCAGGAGCTGCGCACCCGGCTTTCGCGGGCGACCACGGAACTGACCCAGACCCTCGGCCGCGCGCCGACCCCCACCGAACTCGCCGGTCACCTCGACGTGGCGGTCGACACCGTCCGAGAAGGCTTGCTCGCCGCGAACAGCTACCAGACCTCGTCACTGGATAGGCCGGTCAACGACGGCGAGGGCTCGCTTCCCCTGTCGGACGTGGTGGGGGAGCTGGATTCCCGGTTCGAGCACATCGAAGACCGGCACACCGTGGTCCCCCTGCTCGAAAAGCTGCCGGAACGCGAACGGGCGATCCTCGCGATGCGGTTCTTCGAGGGGCTGACGCAGTCTCAGATCGCCGAGCGTGTCGGGATTTCCCAAATGCACGTCTCCCGTCTGCTCACGAAGACGCTGCAAGAGTTGCGCGGCAGGTTCAAGGCGTAGAGGCCGCCGCGAACAGCTTGCCGAGCCCCGGCCGGGTCGGCGGGGTACCCAGTGCGTGCAAGGAATCCCAGAGCGTGACCGCCATCCCAGGTGGCGAGGGCGCGGTCCGAGGGGGCGTCGGCGGAGACCGAGTGAACGGTGGTGACCCCCGCTTCGGCGAGGAAATCCGCGAAAGTCGCGGTCGTGTCGCGGTGATAGATCGAGGCGAGCGCGACGCGATCGGCGCCAAGACGGGCGAGCGCGGTGAGGTACGCCAAGGAAGTGCTGCGCGCGGGCAGGTCGAGCCGCTCGCCGAGTACGCGGCTTTTCTCTCCCCACGGGACGTACGCGAAGTCCACGACGAGGTCCGGATCCAGTTTCGCGGTCCCCTCCCGGTGACGGTGTGGATTTCGGGTCATCCAACGCACCAAAATCCACACGGTCAGCGATGGCCCTGACAGCGAGTGAGGGGTGTGTGGATATAGGGACACTCAACGTCCCTATATCCACACACCCCTCCCGCGACACCAAAGGTCCCCCGCTCCCTTTCCGCAGGTCAGCACGCCCGGCGATACTCGCCGGACACAGCCCAAGCCCTTCAGAGGTACTCGACGCGCGCCGCGGTCACTCGTGCACAGCGGACGGCATGCCGAAATCCGGCGGGGTGAGTTGTCCGAAGCGGTGGTCGTCTTCGCGTACGGCCTTGACGAAGCGCTCGACCCTGGCGGGCTCCGGGGTGGCGGTCTTCCCGCCCAGATAACGGAGCACGATGAGGTCTTCGCCGGAATGGGTCTCGATCGCCACGGCCCAGCCGTGGATTTCGTCCCACAGCAGGGCGACGTCGCGGTCCGGATGGGTGGGGAGGCGTCCGTCGAGCGCGACGTAGGCCGAGACCGGGCTGTCGTGGTCGACGGTGCAGGATTCGAGGCCGACGCCGAGGGCATCCGTGACGTCGGCGAGGTAGCCCCACACGGCTTCGCGGGTGTGGGGGTGCCGGACAGGCATGGTGAGCAACGAGGACTTCCTTTCTCCCCGGGTCTCAGCCGGTGCGGGGCCCGAGCGGGCCCCGCACCGGAAGGGACACTCAGGCCTGGATCTCCTTGCGGTCGGACTCGGCCCCCTTGATTTCGATGCGCCGCGGCTTGGCCTTCTCGGCGATCGGGATGCGCAAGGTCAGCACGCCGGCCTCGTACCCGGCGGCGATGCGGTCGGTGTCGAGGGCGTCGCCGAGGAACAACTGACGGGAGAAGACACCCAGCGGACGTTCGGAAACCTGCATCTGGACGTCTTTACCCGGGGCAGGCCGACGCTCCGCCTTGACCGTCAGGACGTTGCGCTCGACGTCCAGCTCGATCGCGTCGGCCGCGACACCGGGAAGGTCGAAGCAGACGACGAATTCGTCACCGTCGCGGTACGCGTCCATCGGCATCGTGGCCGGCTTGGACCACGTTCCGGGCGTCGTGGTGCCGAACATCTGCTGGGTGAACCGGTCCAGCTCACGGAACGGGTCGGTGCGCATCAACATCGGGTTCCACCTCCTGGCTCGTTGTCTCTGGTGTCAACACGCACTACTGTTGTAGCATGTCATCGAAACGATGACAACCGCCAAGTCGTCGGTAGGATGACAGATCGGATGACGGACGGGATGGCAAAGAATGGACGAAGACCCCGCTCGAACAGTGCGTTCCGTGCACGACATCGTGGCCGAGGCCCGCTCCGGCGTCTCGAAACCGGAGCGGCTCCTGGAGGCCTTGGTCGCGCTGAAGACGGTGCGCGAACAGCTGGCCGCGTGGGAGCCGGAGCTGATCGCGGCCGCACGCGAGGGCGGCACCAGCTGGACGGCGCTCGCCCCGGCACTCGGGGTCGCGAGCCGTCAGGCGGCGGAGCGCCGATTCCTGCGGTTGCGGCCCTCCGTCGGCGGCGAGCACACCGGGGAGGCACGGGTCGACGCAGAACGCGATCGGCGGGCGGGTGATCGCGCGGTGTCGGACTGGGCCCGGCGCAACTCGGCGATCCTGCGGCAGCTGGCCGGTCAGGCCGGCGCGCTGGACGGACTGAATGCCAGGGCGAGGGAAAGCGCGGACCGGGTGAGCGCGGTGCTCGGCGAGGACGACGTCACCGGTCTGCTGGCGCCGCTGGCCGACCTGCGCACACAGCTTCCCCGCGAGCACACCGGATTCGCCGAACGGCTCGGGGAGATCGGTGTGCACGCCGAGCAGGTCCGGCGGGACGCCGTCGACGACCGGCGGTCTTCACGGTGAAACGGGAGGTGTGAACTCGGCCCGGAGCGGGTACTCGCGGCCGTTCGCCAGTCCGCCAAGCGAGCCGGAGGTCCCTGATGCCTGAAGCGTCACCTTCCGCCGACGTCATCAGCCTGGCGCTGAAAGTGCTTGCCGCGCAAGGATTGCGTGGGCAGGCCGCCCGTGTCGCCCTCGAGACGATGGCGCGGGAACGGCGTCTGCCGGTCAAGCGGTGCGCGGCGCTCATCGTGGCGGCCGTCGACGGGCGAGTGAACTGAGCCCGGACCGAAGGACGCTTTCCCCGCGTCGGACGTCCTGTTGGTCTGTTCGGCGAGCGGCGACCTCGCTTGCCTTGCCCTCCTTCGGCGAAGGGCGCGATTCGCGTGTTCAGACACGGGACTCGCGTGATTGGAGACGGAACACGCTGGGGCCGGACCCGCGCCGTGTCTTCCGGCTGGAGACACGCGTGATCCGGCTTCACGCACGTGACTTCCGGTCAGGTGCGCGTGTGGTCGGTCTGCCGGCAGGAGCGTGCGACACGCTCACGCAAGTAAAGGGGCTTGCGTCGCGGCAAGGCCGCGCCGCAGGGCGCCCCTCGCCGCCTGAACCGACAGTATCGCCACAGGCGGGGGAGGCGCCTTCACTGCGTGAGACGAAGGGAAAGACCCCTTCGGCCGCTGAATCGGCAGGCGGCTTACTGGCAGGCTTCGCAGTCCGGGTCGTCGATGCGGCAGGCCGCGCCGTCGGTGAGCGGGAAGTCGAAGTCGTCGAGGGCGGGGACGGCCAGAGCGGTCTCTTCCGGCGTGGCGGTGGCGGACATGTCACTCCCTTGGTACGGAACGGGTCTCATCTCTCTGTAGCGCTGAAGATCGCCGGTCATTCCGTGACGCGCGCCACAGGGGCGGTCGCGGCTACCCGGTGGCGGAATCCGCCGCGCGGAACAGCGTCTCCGCGTCGTCGACAGCCTTGGTGAGGACGTCCGCGTCCGCCCGCAGACCGGCGATGATCGCGTCGACCTCGCGCAGTCCCGCCCGCCATAGCAGCCGCTTCTCGTTGGTGACCCACTCGCCACGGGCCGCGAGGACCGCGTGTGCCGTCTCCATGGCGGCGGTGGCCAGCGCGCCGGCGACCTCCGTGGCCTGCCCGCGCGGGACGAAGGCACCGCGGGTGTAGCGCAGGGTCAGTTCCGCGCGGCCCCGCCACATCGCCGGAGCCGTTTCCCGCAACGCTTCCGGGTAGTCCGGCCGCGGCAGGTCGCCGCGCAGCACGCGGTTGACGGCGAGTTCGGCGACCGGCAGGTAACTGGGCACACCCGCGAGGTGGAACATCAGCGGCTCCCAGTGGAACCGGCCTTCCCTGGCTTCGGCGAGGTGCCGCTCGACGGCGTCGAGGTCGCGGTAGTGGACGTCGACCTGCCTGCCGTCGATCGTGAGCCAGGCGCCGCCGTTGAACACGCCGCCGCCCCAGGCGCCGATCTCGGACACCTCGCCCTCCCAGCCGAGGGCGCGTAGCTCCGCCGGGGCGAAACCGCCCCGGTAGTAGACGGCGAAATCCCAGTCGCTGCCGGGGCCGTGGGTTTCCTGGGCGCGTGATCCGCCGAGCGTGACGGCGTGCACGGCGGGCAACGCGGCCAGGCCGTCCGCCACGTGGGCGAGGAAAGTCTCGTCGTTCATCGCGCGATGATCTTAGTGATGCGCCAAAGTGAACGCGACGCGTTTTCCGTGGCCCCGGATCAGAACGAGATGTTCCCGTGGACGTCGCGGGCCTGCACGACCTTCCCGGATACCGTGCCCGAGACCGTGTTCACCACGCCACCGGTCTCGGCCCTGTTCCCGCCGGCCTTGTCCCACTCGCGGTGAAGCCGTTCCGAGAAATCGGGGTCTTCGGCTTCGGCCGTGGACAGCCGCGTCGCGAGCGCGCGCACTTCGGCGGAATCCTCCGCAGCGCCTTCGGCGGCTTCGAGTGCCGCCGTCGCCTCGGGGTCTTCGGAGAATTTTTCCTTCACCAGTTTGTACAAACCGGCCACGGATCGGGCCGCGAGTGCGGCGGCGAGAGAAATGAGGACCGGTTCTGGCATCGGCTCGCTCCCCGTCGGGTCCGGTAGGGCACGGTCACCTCACGGTACCGGTTTTGCGGGAGCTTGATGGTGCCCGGACCGAAGTCCGGGCTACCCGGGGTGTGTCAGCAGTTCCACCAGCTTTTGGCCACTGCGAAAAGCGCAGGGACGGCCGTCAGCGCAGCGAGAATCGTGGGAGTAAGCAACGTGCTCCTTGTGAATGCGGGGTTGGCGGGGCCTTATTCCGGTTGCCCCATCCGGCCAGTGGATCTTAAAGAGGCCGGTTCCGCGTGTGCAAGTTTCACGCTCTACTCAGAGTTGTTCGGCCATTCGGGTGATACTCGTCCGACATGCGCATTCGGGAGAAATCAAGTAGTCGGTGGCGTGCCGTGACGCAATTGATCACTCTTTCGAGGAGTGCGTGGACCTATCGGGCGACGAGGAGGTGGGAGAGCCACGGTGTCCTCTTGCCCCGACCTCGCCGGCGGCACGACCGGATCGGGCTCGTCGATCTCGGCGAGGAGCCCGTCGATTTTCTCGGCTTTCCGGTCCCTGCCCGTATCCCGGTAGAGCCCGGCGGCCTTTCGCCACACCCACCGCGCGTCTTCGCGATTCCCGTGATCGGCCAGTATCGAACCAAGCGCGACGTACGCTCGCGCCCTCCCGTTGACATGGTTCGCTCTTTCGGCCAGTTCGAGGGCGTGCTGCGCGTGACGGAGCGCCTCGCGGTCCTGGCGGCGCGCGTGGGCCAGTTCCGCCATCACGGTGTACAGCCGTGTCGCGACCGTCAGCCCGACCTGGTCGAGGAGTTCGTGCGCGGGACGTTGGTGCGCGTCCGCGGCGTCCAGGTTCCCGAGTTTGGTGTAGGCGTCGACGAGCGCCGTGTGGGTGGCCACCGTGCCGGCCACGTCGTTGGCCTTTCGGCGCAGGTCGAGGGCGAGCTGATAGTGGGGCAGCGCGTGATGATGGAGGTCGAGTTCGACGAGCGCGTCGCCCAGCCGGTGGGCGGCCTTGGCGTGCCGCTCCCGGTCGCCGAGGGATTCCGCGAGCCGCAGGCCTTCCCGGTAGAGGGTGACGGCCTCGGGGAGCCGCCCGGCGTACTGGTGGCGGCGCGCGAGGTTCAGCGTCACCGACAATTCCCCCACCGCGATCCCGTGGCGCCGGGACAGTTCCAGCGCCCGGCCGAGGTAGCGATCCGCGAGGTCGTACGCGCCGGTGATCAGGTGGATCTCGCCAAGGTCATTGCTGGAGGACGCTTCCGCGTGGATGTTCCCGTCCGCGGCGGCGGACGAGACCGCGGTGGTCATCGTGCTGACGCAGTCTTCGTACAGCCCATAGCGCTTCAGCGTGTCGATCAGGCAATGCGGTAGCCGCCAGGCGTAGCCGTGCAGGCCGTCCTCCGCGGCGCGGCGGACCATGGACACGAGATTCGAACGCTCGAGGAGAGTCCAGCGCAGCGCCTCGGACACGTCGTCGAAGCGGTGGGGAACGCAGCCCGGTTCGAGTGGCGGCATCGGCGGCGCCTGACGATGCGGGGAAGCGGTCCGCTGCGCCGCGTCCGCACTGTGCAGGTAATAGGAGAACATACGGTTCCTGGCCGGCACGAATTCGTGATCGTCCCGGACGAGGACCGCCGCGAACCGGTGCAGGAGGTCGTGGACGCGGTAGCGGTCGATGTCGGCGGGCTGGGAGACGAGATGCGCCGAAACGAGCGAATCCAGGGCTCGCTGGGTTTCCAGGTGGCCGGCGGCGGCCATCGCACCCAGTGCTTCGACGCTGATCTCCGCGCCGGGGTGGATGCCCAGCAGCCGGAAGACGCGGGCGTAGGCCGGAGGCAGTGCGCGATAGACCCAGGAGAACGCCGAACTGAGGCTGGCGTCCGCGCTGTCGCCGTCATCGCCGATGTGCAGCAGGAGGTCGGAATCCCGCAACTGGCCGACGAGGGTCGTCAAGGTGGTGCCTGCCCGGTTGGCGGCGCGTTCGGCGATGAGGGTGAGGGCGAGCGGGAGTCCTGCGCCGATCCGCGCCAGTTGTGCCACGGCCTCCGGTTCCCGCGTCGTCCGGGCGCCGATGCGCCGGGCCAGGAATTCCGCCGAATCGTCCGGCGGCAAGGTGCCAAGGGTGAGGTTCGGGACGTCGTGGCGGACCGACAGCGCGGTGAGGCGGCGGCGTGAGGTGATGACGACGACGCAGTCGGCCAGCGCGGTGAGCAGCGGGCGGACGTGCGCGCTGTCGGCCGCGTTGTCGAGGACGATCAGCATCCGGCGTTCGGCGAGCAGTGAGCGGAGTTTCGTCTCACGTCCGGCGGTGCCGGTGATGGAGGTGATCTCGTAACCCAAGGCGTCGAGGAGGTCGTCGATGACCTGGGTGGTCTCGACCCGCGGCGCGGTGCCGTCGCCGTGGAGGTCGATGAAGAAGGTTCCCCAGGCATGCCGGGCGCTCGTGCGATGGGTCCATCTCAGTGCGGTGGCCGTCTTGCCGACCCCGGCCGCGCCGACGAGCGCGATCACCGCGGGATGGGGTGATCCTTCGTGCGCTCCGGTGAGCCGGTCGAGCGACGCCAGGATCGCTTCGCGGCCTGTGAAGTCGGTGATGTCGCGGGGCAATCGGCGCAGCAGCAGAGGGACGTTCGGTTCCCGGCGGGGCGCCGTGAGCCCGGTGGCCGACGGCAGCGGATCGGCTTCGGCGAGGGAATCCTGGAAACGACGGAGATCCTCGGCGCCTCGGTCGTCGCCGTCGGCCAGTAGCTGCCGCCGCGCGGCGAAATAGTATTCGGTGGCGTCATTGTGCCGCCGGAGTTTGTGCAGGAGGGTCAACCGGCGGCGGGCGAGACCGGTGATGAAACCGTGCTCGCGTTGGAGATCGTTGAGCCTGCGAAGCGCCGGATCGAACTTTTCGAGGCCGATGTACGCGTCGATCAGCAGGCCGTTGGCGGGTATCCATTCGTCGAAGATGACGGAATTCCGCCAGTTCTCCGCCCATTCCGTGTGCACTTCGGCGAGCGGAATGTCGCGCCAGAGCGGAAGGGCGCCTTCGAGCAGCGAGCGTATTCGTTCGTGATCGTGTTCGCGGAACGCCTGGTGCGCGGAAGTGATCGATTCGGTGAGCCGGAAGTAGTCGATCGACTTACGGTCGACAAGGAGCTGGTAACCGCCGCCGGTATTGTCGAGTCTCGCGTCCGTGTCGCTGTCCTGAAGGATCGAGCGCACCCGATTGGCGTAGGTATGCAGTGTGGCAGCGGGATTTCGTGGTCTTCGGTCCTCCGGCCATGCCTGCCTGACGAGCGTCTGGATGGGAATGTGCCGCCCCGCCTGTGCGAGCAGGACGGCGAGGACCGCGTGTTCTTGCGCTCTTCCCCATTGCACGGTCAAACGACCGTGCATCCGAACGATTGTCTTGCCGAGAAAGCCGAGCGAAATGTGCTGCTCCACGGCGCCTCCCCTCCCAAGGTGTCACCGGAGTGACCGCGCTCCCACGGTCGAGTTTCGCAGGTGGATCCGGATCTGACCAGGTCAAAGCACGCCTGACAGGAATCTGTCATGTCTCTGGCATCCCGTGAAAGGGCGGTGTTATTCCCGGAACAGGAGGCTGAACGATCGGGCCGCCACTCTTTTCCGCAGTGACGATGAATCACTGAAACGAGTGGAGGCGGGAATGGCGGGACGACTGCGGATTTCGTCGGCGGCGGGACGGGGGCGACGATGACCGGGATCTCGTGGGCGCGTGTGCCGGGAAGCAGGACGGCGGAGCGATGGCTGACCAGGACGGGGTGCCGCCGGGTGCTCGCGGTGGTGCCGCATATGACAGCGGGTACCCGGCTGGCGGACGTACTGCCGCTTTTGGAGGCGGACGCCCGGGTGCAGATCGCCTTCACCACGCCCGACGGCCCGGACACGTGGCCAGGGGTCGACGAGTACCTGCGTCGTTCGGGAGGCCTCGTTCTGCCATGGCATCAGGCATCGCGGATGCGCTTCGACTTGGCCCTCGCGTCCAGTCATGTGGGCATCGACGAACTGGAGGCGCCGGTGCTGGTGCTGCCGCACGGCACCGGCGGGATCCGGTCGCGGGTCAGTCCGCACGGGACGGGGATCGCGGGACATCCCAGGGATCTGCTCGTCCGCGACGGCAGGGTGGTCCCGGAAGCGATGGTGTTCGCCCACGAGGACGACGCCAGGCGGATGTGCCGGGCTTTTCCCGAGGCTGCTTCGCGGGTCGTCGTCGCCGGCGACGTCTGCTACGACAGGATCCGGGCGAGCATGCCGCTGCGACTGAGGTATCGGGACTCGGCCGGAATCGAGGCGCACCGGAAGCTGGTGATGATCAGTTCGACCTGGTCCCCGCATTCCCTGTTCGGCGGGAACCTGGACCTGATCACCCGGCTGGCCTCGGTGCTGCGAGGTCCGGAGTACCGGGTGATGGTGGCCCTGCACCCGCTGACGTGGTCGGCCCACGGGACCCGCCAGGTGCGCGCGTGGCTCGCCGAGGCGCTCGAAGCCGGGATCCGGCTACTGCCCCCGGAGGAAGGCTGGCGGGCCGCGCTGGTGGCGTCGGACTGCGTGATCGGCGACCACGGCTCGGTGACGCAGTACGCGGCGGGGCTGGGGAAGCCGGTCCTGCTCAATCCCGGCTCCGTACTCGACGTCCGGAAGGGGAGTCTCGCCGACCTGCTCTGGAAGTCCGCGTCCGTTCTCGACCCCGCGCGGTCCTTGCGAGGGCAGGTGGACGAACTCATCACCGGGGGTCCGCGGCGTACAGCCATCGAGAAACGGATCACCTCGATGCCGGGGGAGGCGGCGGCGCGGCTGCGCGAGGAGATCTACCGGATCCTCGCGATGCCCGAGCCGGACCGTCCGGCCGAGGTCACGCCGGTTCCGCTGCTCACCAGAGAATGGCCGGAGAGATGAGGGCGCGGGTGCGCGGCGCCGTCGTCGAAGTGCGGTGGACAGACGAATGCGGGCTGCCGGACCACGTGCTGGTCGCCTGGGCGGGCAAGACATCCGAAGCCTGGCTGCGCCGCGCGGACCTGGTGATCTGCGCCGCCGCGCCGGACGACGTGCTGGGTGCGTTGCCCGGAGCGCTGGCGGTCATCGCCGGGGGCTTGATCCGCTTCCGGGATCACCGGTTCGTCCCTGGCCCGGCCGGGTCCGGTATCGATGGCTGGCCCCGCTATTCCGGCAGTGGCCAGGAAGGGCTTTCGGTGTCGTCCGCGATCGCCGCTATCCGCGCTTCCACCCGATGTGCCTTGGGATCCCTCGAACGACGGTAGATCTCCAGCGCCAGCTGGAGATGGGTGCGGGCCGCGTGAGTGTCGCCCTCGCGCAGCCCGCATTCCGCGAGACTTTCGAGCGCTTCGGCGTAATACGGATCGGCGCCGGAACTGTGCAACGTCGCCGCCGCTTCCTCCAGCAGCCGGGAGGCTTCGCCGGCCCGCCCCAGGGTGAGGTGGGCGTTGCCGAGCCGTGTCTGTGCCCGTGCGTGGAGGACGACGTCGCCGATCGCCAGTGCTTCGGCGGCGGAGCGCTCCAGGTGACCGATCGCCTCCTGCGTCCGCCCCAAAGCCGCGCTGGCTTCTCCTATCCGTCTCAGATGCAGCACCACACCGCGGTGCTGTCCCGCCCGCTCCGCGAGCCGCAGGGCACGGGTGAAGTACTCCAGCGCACGCTGGTGGTCGCCGGTGCTTTGCGCGACGACGCCGAGGTGCTCCCACGCGGTCGCCTCACCGGCCGGGTCGTCGATCGTTCGAGAAGCCTCCATGGCGGCCGCGAATTGTGTCCGCGCGTCTTCGAACTTCTCGGTGTTGAGATAGGCGTAGCCGAGCTGGATGTGCATGCGCGCTTCCGCGGCGGGGTCCGCGCAGTGCCGCGCCGCGTCCACCGCCCATTTGTGCGTCGTCTCCCACTGGCGATAATGCTTGCGGTAGAGGAAGAAACCCCACAAACCTTCGCAGAACTGCCAGACTTCCTGCCACCAGCCCTCTTCGACGGCCGTGTGCATGGTCGCGACGACGTTCGCGAGTTCCTGCTCCACCCAGTCCAAGGCGCCCCGGGAATCGGAGAACCGTGATGGCTCCGCGTGTTCGTGTCGCGGGCTGAGCCGATGGCGGTGCGGGATGATGGCGAGATCGGCTTCGGCGACGTGGTCGAGATACCAGTTCAGCATTCTCCGCAGCGCGTCGGATCGGGTCGACTGGTCTTCCGTCTTGGTCGCCTTCTGCCGTGCGTGCACCCGCGTCAGATCGTGGAACTGGAACCGGTCGGGCCCGATGTCGGTCAGCAGGCTCGAAACGACCAAGGAGTCCAGCGCGTCCTCGGTCTCGGTCGCGGGCCGGTCGATCGCGGCCGCGGCGAGACCGAGCCCGAACTCGCGGCCAGGGTGGAGACCGAGCAGGCGGTAGACCCGCGCCGTCTCCGCGTCCAGTCCGTCGAAGGAAAGGTCGAAACTCGCCTGCACCACTGCTTCGTCGGCGATCTTGAGACCCGACAGACGGCGTTTTTCGTCGGAAAGCACGCCCACCAACCGGGAAATCGGCCATTGGGGCCGGGTCGAGAGCCGTGCTGCCGCCACGCACAGGGCGATCGGCATACCACCGCAGAGCGAGACCAATTCCCGGGCGCGTTCGGGTTCGGTCGTTACCCGTTGCGTGCCGACGGTTCTTTCGAGCAGCCGCAAACCCGCGTCTTCGTCGAGCGGGGAGACGACGAGCGCCCGCGCGCCGTCCATGGCCAGTGCGCCGAGCCGCCATCGGCTGGTCACGACGACGACGCTGGCCGGCGACGCGGGCAGCAGCGGCCGGACCTGCGCGGCGGAGTCGGCGTCGTCGGCGAGGACGGCGAACCTCTTCCCGGCGGTGACCGACCGGTACATGGCCGCCTGTTCCGCCATCTCGGCGGGCACCTGCTCCGCGGGCACGCCGAGCGCGCGGAGAAAACCGCCGAGCACGTCGTCGGGAGTCGTCGGCCCGTCGGCGCTGAAGGCCCCCAGATTCACGTAGAGCTGGCCATCGGGAAAACGGTCGACGTGATTCGTGATCCAGCGCGACGCGAGCGCCGTCTTCCCCATTCCGCCGGATCCGGTGATCACCGCCAGCGCCGGCCCCTGCCGCTGGTCGTCGTCGAGCAACCGGGTCAGCGCGGTCAGTTCCCGTTCCCGGTCGGTGAACGACGAGGACACCGGAAGCAATTGACGCGGAATGACCGGCTTGACCCCCTGTTGGAGGAAGATGTCGCCGTGAACGGCGCCGACCTGTACCGCGGTTCCGGAGACGTCTCCGGTTATCGTGTTCTCGCGTCTGTCACCTGAGTCCATTCCGAGCAGCACCCCCTGCACCGAGTCTGGTCACACGAGGCCCGCCGCGGTACCGCTTTCACAGCGAAGCTGAATGTGATGTTCGACTTACTGATCGGCGTGGATCGGGCTCGTGTCGAGCTATCGTCCGGGTAGATCACGGCGGGTATTGCACTCCGTGCCCAGGCCACCCGAACGGTGTAGGTAATCGACTGGTGCGGCGCGGATCGGCGCTGCGAGGACGTGCTCCCTGACTTACGCTCGAACGAGCCGAAGACAGGAGCCGGGAATGACCACGATGCCAGGACGACTCCGCGCGCCGCTGGCGTTCCTTCCGTTCCTGGTCGCGGTCGCGGCGGTCGCGCTCGTCGGCGGCCTGGCCGCGTCCGGCGCCCGGTCTGTCTACAGTGGACTGGACTTGCCGCTGTTCGCGCCGCCCGCCTGGCTGTTCGGTCCGGTGTGGACGGTCCTGTACCTCGGGATCGCGGTGGCGGGCTGGCTGTACTGGAAATCCGGCGGCGAACGGCGCGGGTTGGTCTGGTACGCGGCACAATTGGTCCTCAACGCCGCCTGGACGCCGCTGTTCTTCGCGGCCGGCGCGTACGGCCTCGCACTGGCCGACATCCTCGTGCTCGACGTCGCCATCGTCGTCACCGCGCTGTACTTCCGCCGGTCTTCCCGGGTCGCCGCCGCATTGCTGCTGCCGTACCTCGCCTGGACGCTGTACGCGACCGCGCTCACCGTCGCGATCGTCGTGCTCAACTGACGCCGATCGGCAGGGTGGCGGCCACCCCTTTGGCGTGCCTGCCGTCGAGCCGGTCCAGGGTCACTCCGCCCCGGCGTGCGGCGAGTTCCAGGTCCCGCACCGCGTGTTCCACCGGATGGGCACCCGCGGCGGCGATCCGGATCGACGCGCTGACCCGGGGTTCGGAATCGGCGGCACCGCGGTGGGCGGTCACGGCGAGGGTCACCGCCGTGCCGGGCGCGGCGGCGAGCAGACGGTGCGTCAGATCCGCCGCGAGCGCCGGTGAAAGCGCGTCCCAGCCGTCGAGGTGGAAGGTCGCCTGGCAGATCGGGCCGCTGTGCCAGAACCGCCAGTCCTCCCGGATCCGCGCCCGGCCCGCCGTGACGTGCGCCAGCGACGCGAGCGCGCCGAGGACCTCGTTTTCGGCGAGCGCCCGCACCGGTAGCCCGTCGCGCCGAAGCTGGCGCCGTACGCGCCGGATCGTGTTCCCGAGTGCCTGCCGCACGTCGGCGTCCCGGTGGACGTCGACGGTGCGCAGCGCCTGCAGCGCGACCCAGCCGCGCGGCGGCCGTGAGCGGTCCGCGCCGACGTGGTGGATGACCTGCGCGGCGACGTCCAAGGCCTGTTCCCGCGACGGCGGCAGCAAGGTCAGCGGTGACGGCATCGGCCGCTCACGGACGGCCGACTTCGGTTGCAGCACAGCGGTGATCCCGTCGGCGCGGCTGACCATGAACACCGTCTCGTCGCCGATCTCGCCGGTGATCCCCGTCGCTTCCGGCGACAGCAGGTGCAGCAGCGACCGGCCCGCTTCGCCAGCGTGCCGGAGATCCCGGTCGCGGTCGCGCGTCAGGTAACCCGACGCCGAACCGAGCCAGGAGTAGAGCCAGCGTCCGCGAATCCGCACGGAGGTCAGCGCGAGGGCCACCGCGGCGGCGGTGAGCACAGCGGTCACCAGCGGCCAGGGCCGCCCAGCCACCAGGACGAGCGCGACGAGGACGAGTTGCCAGCAGACGATCTGTGTCATCCCGATCCCGCCGAACCGGCGGGGCCGGCGGCCGGTGACGGGCACCGGCGGATTCGGCCGCGGCGGACCGGGCGCCGGAGCGGGTACGGGCACCGCCGCGGACCAACGCGGCTGGTGCTCCGCCTGGCGAGCGGCGGTGAGCGCGGCCAGCGCCGCCTCACGTGCGGCCGCCCGCGCGGCAGGCGCCGCGTAGGCGAGCGAGTCGGGAATGGCCGCCGCCCGCGATACGGCAGGCCCCGCTTGGGGAAGCGGCGGAGGCGGCGTCTGGTACCGCCCGTCCGTCCTGGCCGCGCCGAGATCGGTCATCGTCGTGCCTCCTCAGAGTCCGTTGGTGAACCCGCGTCCGCGATCGACGTCGGCAGGGCGCGGCCTGGTCTTCCACGCGTCTGGTGTCTTTCGATCCCATCTCGGCTCCGCCGACCGGCACTCATAGCCGTGTGCAACCGAGCCTGCCGGGTGAACATGAGGTTTCGATGACAAGCGGCCGCGAGCCGGAGACAGGCTGTTTCATCGAAATTTCATGGTCACTCTCTAGCTTGATCGCGTGAACACCGATGAGCGCGGCACGAAGCGGTTCAGCGTGGTGGCCAGAACGAGGATGGCCGTGGCGCTGGTGGTCGCGGGCTGCCTGGCGCTGGTCGGCCTGGCCGTCACCGGACAGGCGTCGACGCCGGAACGGCTGGAGTTCGTCCAGGTCGGCCACTGGGTCTACAACGACGCCGCCCAGTCCGCGTTCCACGTCGACGGCTCGACGAACCGGGTCGACGCGCGCGCGGACGTGCCCGGCGCCGCGAACGGCAGCCAGGTCGTGCAGGGCGACGATTCCGGTTACGTGGTCGAGCGGAACCGCGTCACGCAGTTCGACAAGGCGACGCTGAGCGTCGAGGAGTCCACGCCGCCGCCCGCGCCGGAAACCCCGTTCGTGATGGAGATCGCGGGCGGCCCGTACCTGGTCTACCGCAACGCCGGCCAGATCGTGCGCCTCGGTGACCCGGCCGCGACAGTGCCCGCAGGGGGACCACTGTCCCGGCCGGTCGCGACGAACGACGGCACGGTGTGGGCGCACCGCGTCGACAACGGCGCGATCTGCGAGCTGCCCAAGGGCGCCGCCGTCATGACCTGCCCCGCGCAGCTCCCGCCCGGGCACGGTGGCGGGCTGACCCTGGTCGGCGACCGGCCGGTCGTGCTCGACACCACCGGCGACAGCCTCCACCGCGTCGGCCTGGACGGCCTCGGCGAAGCCCTTCCCCTCGGCATCAAGCTCTCGCCGTCGGCGCAGGTCGCCAACAGCGCCGTCGGCGACCGGCTGGCCATCGCCGACCCGGAGCGCAACCAGCTGCACCTCATCGACATCAGCGGACTCGACCAGGACCGCCCCGCCGCGAAGCCGATTTCGGTCGAGCTGACCAAGGGCAGCCGGTTCAACGGCCCGCTCTCCTCGTCGAACGTCGTCGCCATGGTCGACGAGACGCGAGGGGAGGTGCTGACCTACGACGTCGCCGGCAAGCTCAAGTCCACCGCGAAGGTGCCCGGCCAGGGAACGGCACCGAGGCTCGCCAAGGGCGAGGACAACCGGATCTACGTCGACAGTTCCGACGGCTCGCACGTGCTGGTCGTCAACGGCGACGACGGCTCGGTGGTCGACGTCGACGTCGACAAGGCGGCGAACAGCCAGACCGCGGGCGCGCCGTCGGCCGAACCGGAACCGTCCGGCGACCAGCCCCCGCCGCAGCAGGAACAGCGACAGCAGGCACCTCCGAACACCCAGCAGGCCCCCCCGCCGGTGGCGAAGGCGACTCCGCCCGGTGCGCCGAGGAAGGTGAGCGCGTCGTCCGGGGACGGCTCGATCAAGGTCTCGTGGAGCCCGGCCGCGGACAACGGCGCGCGGATCACCGGCTACCGGCTGACCTGGACCGGCGGGTCTACCCGGGTCGGCGGATCGTCACGAGGGACGACGATTTCCGGGCTGCGCAACGGAACCCCGTACGTGATCACGGTGGTCGCGGAGAACTCGGCGGGGATCGGGCCTGGCGTGAGCGCCAAGGTGGTCATCCCGGGACCCGCGAACCGGCCCGCCGGGGCACCGGTCGTCACCGCGAACGCCACCGCGGCCGGGAAGGTTTCGGTCAGCTGGACCCAGCCCGACCTGCGCGGCGGCACACTGGTGCACTATCTGGTGAGTGTGACGGGCAAGGGTGAGCGCACGGTCACGGCAAGGTCCGCGGAATTCACCGGGGTCACCGGCACGGCGACCGTCACGGTCCGCGCGGTCACGAGGTTCGGTTCCGGGGCCAACCTCACCGGGACCACCGGCAGCAGGAAGGTCACGGTGCCGGTCGTCTCGGGACCGCCGACGATCACGATCACCCAGGTGCGGGGCAAGGACGACAAGCTGCTGGTTTCCGTGATAGCCGACGGGAAGGGCGGTTCCGCGACCTGCACCGCCGAATTCTTCGCCGAGACCAAGCCGGTACCGTGTTCCGGCGCGACGACCCTGACCATCGCCAGTGTCACGTGGATCGGCACCATCACGGTCACCGCGACCATCAAGACGTCCGCGGGCACCGCCACGGACACCTGGCGGGGAGTGCCGACGGTGTCCGGTGGCGCACTGCTCTGGCTCGGCCCGCTGGCACTGGTCGGCTTGCGCCGACGAAAGGAAAAGGAAGTTCTGTGACGCTCACACCCAGGGTCGCCTTCGAGCAGATCGCCGAGAACGTGCAATCGGTGGTGCGCGGCAAACCGGAGGTCGTCCGGCTCACCGTGGCGGCGCTGTTCGCCGAAGGACACCTGCTGATGGAGGACGTGCCCGGCGTCGGGAAGACGACGATCGCGCGCTGCCTCGCCGCGAGCATCGGCGGCCGGTGGAACCGCATCCAGTTCACCCCGGACCTGCTCCCCGGCGACATCACCGGCGTGATGGTCTACCACCAGAACAACGAGCGGTTCCAGTTCCACCCCGGCGGGATCTTCGCCAACGTGGTGCTGGCGGACGAGATCAACCGGGGTACGCCGAAGACGCAGGCCGCGCTGCTCGAAGTGATGGCCGAACGCCGCGTCACCGTGGATTCGGTCGGCCAGGCGGTGCCGCGGCCGTTCCTCGTGGTCGCCACGCAGAACCCGATCGAACTGGAGGGCACCTACCGGCTGCCCGAAGCGCAGCTGGACCGGTTCCTCATGCGCATTTCGGTCGGCTACCCGGATCTGGAATCCGAGATGCGCGTGGTGATGGGGGACTGCGCCGGGGTGACGCCGGACGAACTGAAGCCGGTGCTGACCATCGCCGACGTCCAGTCCGTCATCGACGAGGTCCGGAAGTCCCATCTGGCACCGGAAATCGTCAACTACGCGGTGCGCCTCGCCGCGGCGAGCCGTTCGCATCCGGACGTCCGCTACGGCGCCAGCCCGCGTGGCAGCATCGCGCTGATCCGGGCCGCACAGGGGCTCGCCGCCACCTTCGGCCGAGACTTCGTCACCCCGGACGACGTCAAGGACGTCGCGCATCCGGTGCTCGACCACCGGCTCGTGCTGAGCCCCGACGCGGAACTCAACCAGCGCCGGACCGCCGACATCGTCGACGAACTCCTGGGCGCGACGGCCGCTCCCATGGCCGCGATGGGGAGGTAGGCGTGCGGCTCACCCGCCGCGGCGTCATCGTGCTGGCCTTCGCCGCCGGGTTCTACGCCCTCGGCGAACTGGCCGGGTACACGTTCTTCCGTGCCTTCGCGGGGATCGCGGCGGGTGCGGTGCTGATCGCGTTGGCCACCACCAGATTCCGGCCTCGGGTGGAGATCGGCCGCACCGTCCAGCCGGACAGGGTCGAGCGCGGGAAACCCGCGCTGGCCTCGCTCGTCGTGCGCAACACCGGTGCGCGGCGGCACGGCGGTTTCGCCGCCGGCGACGGGATCGGGAGCGAAACGCATCGCCTGCGGGTCCGCCCGCTCGCCCCCGGCGCGGAAGCGACGTACCACTACGAACTGCCGACGACGACCCGCGGGAAACTGCGGGTCGGCCCGCTCGTGGTGCATCGGCCCGACCTGTTCGACCTCGCCCGCGGCGACCAGACCGTCGGCGGTACCGCGTGGTTGTGGGTGCATCCGCGACGGCATTCGGTGCGCGCGGCGCAGGCGGGTCATCCACGCCACCACCACGAAGGTCCGATCACCGACCCGCCGCTGCGAGGTTCGGCGGATCTGCGCGCGGTGCGGGAGTACGTGGTCGGAGACGAGGTCCGGCATCTGCATTGGAAGGCGACAGCCAGGACCGGCCGGCTCATGGTGCGCGAGTACGCCGACCCCGCCCAGCCCCGGTTCACCGCGGTGCTCGACACGCGGCCCGCGTCGATGAGCCCGGCCGTTTTCGAAGAGGCCGTCGAGGTGGCGGCGTCCCTGTTCTACGCGTCGGCGTCGGCGGGACAGCACTGTCGTCTGATCACCGCCGCCGGCGCGGACACGCTGACCGACAGCGGCGTGCGCGCGGCGAGGACGTTGCTGGACGAACTCGCGCTCGTCACCCAGGACGCGGCGGACGACGCGCCGCTGCTGCCCTCGGTGCTGGCGGCCGCCGAACGCCCTGGCGGAGTGCTGGTGGTGATCACCGGCCCGGACGCCGATCTCGGCCACGCGGCCCGCTGGCGGCCCGACACCGTGGTCCGGCTCGGTGACCTCAGGCCGTCTGCGGGGTCCGGCGGCGTGATCATCGCGGTCGACGCCGCCGGTGCGGCCGCCCAATGGAATTCCTTGGTGGCGAAGGCATGAGCGCCGGATTCGATCGGATCGCGGTCGCCGGGCTGCTCGGCGCGACGGGCGTCGCCGGACTGCTGTTCGCGCCCGTGTTCGGCTGGGCGCCGCTGCTCGTCCCGGTGCTCGTGGTCGTCCTCGTCGGCTACGGCTGCGCCGAGCTGACCGCGAAGTTCCCGAAACTCGTGCCCTACCGGCCTTTGCTCGTCGCGCTGTTCGGCCTGCTCGGGTTGATCGAGACGGTGCTGACCTCGACCACGCTCGCGTTCCTTCCCACGGGCGCCTCTTTGCAAGGGATCGCGCGCGGCTTCACCGAAGGCTGGCAGCTCACCCTTCAGTCCACCTGGCCCGCGCGGCCGATCCCCGAACAGCTGCTGTTCGTCCCGCTGTCGGTGCTGCTGGCCGTGGTGCTCGGGCTGGAACTGGTGCTGCGGCTCAAGAAGCCGCTGGTCGCGCTCGTGCCGAGCCTGGCCGTCGCCGGGCTCGCGCAGGCGTACCAGGCGTTGACGGGTGTCGTCGCGATGGCGGCGGCGCTCGGATACGCGCTGCCCGCCGGACTCCTGTTGTGGTCGGGTCGCCGCGTCCGGTCCGCGAGCCGGGCACCGGGGGTGTCGCGGTCCTGGCGGGTGACGGGATCGGCGATCTGGCCCGCACTGTCCACTGTGGTCGCACTCGTCGCCGGAGCGGTCGCGTTCGCCGCGCTCGATCCGATCGGCCGTGATCCGTTGACGCTCAAGGACACCCAGGCCGCGCCGCCGCCGCGCGGCAGGCTCGGCAACCCGCTGAACGAGATCGCCCAGCGACTCGTCCGGCCGGACGAGGAGGTGTTCCGCTACCGCGGTGACACCCCGGTCGAGCAGTGGCGGCTGATCGTGCTGAACGGTTTCGACGGTGTGAACTGGCTGCCCGATTCCCGGTTCCAGCGGCTCGGCGCGGGCCTCGACGGAGCTCCCGGTGGCATGGGTGGCACCGCCGAACTGAAGGTGCGCGGACTCTCGGGGCCTTGGCTGCCGAGTCATCAGGGACTGACCGGTGTGGACGGTGTGACACCGCTGGTGGACCAGTCCGCGGGCACCCTGATGTTGGAGTCGCCGTCGGCGGACCGCGAACGGAACTACCGGCTGAGCTGGTCTTCGCCCGAGATCGATCTCGGTTCGGGCGAGGTCGACGCGCGGGCCCCTGGCGGTCTCGGCGGACTCGGCGCGGTGCCGCCGGACGTCGAGCAGGTGGCCAAGGACGCCGTACGCGGTCTGCGCCCGACGTTCCAGACCGCGTTGCAGCTGGAACGCTTCCTCAGCACGAACTATCAGGTCGCGGCGGGTACCGACGAGCTGCCGACCGGGCACGGCTGGCCACAGCTGCGGCACTTCCTGCTGGAGAGCAAGCGGGGGACGAGTGAGCAGTTCGCCGCCGCGTACGTGGCGCTGGCGCGGATGAACGGCATCCCGGCCAGGCTCGTCGTCGGGTTCCGCGGTCCGTCCGAGACCGACGGCGGGATGCACGTCGTCCGCAACCGCGACGTCCTTGCGTGGCCGGAAGTCGCGGTCGCCGGGGCGGGCTGGGTGGCGCTCGACCCGACCGCCAAGGCGGGCAAGGCCGCCCAGAGTTCGGCGGGCCCCGGCAAAGCGGTCGCCAAGGCGAGGGCCCAGCTGCCCGCCGAACAGCAACTGCGGCCGCCTCAGCTCCCGCCGGGAACGCCGTCGGAGAACGCCGAGGATCAGACCGCCGACGCGGGTGCGAGCCGGTGGTGGATCGCCGTCGCTGCGGGGGTCGTCCTTTTCGGACTCATGTGGCTCTTCGGGGTTCCGGCCGCGAAGGTCTTCCGTGCGCGACGGCGACGCCGCCGCTCCGGTGCCGAAGGGGTGCTCGGCGCCTGGGACGAGATCCGCGACCGGTTGCGCGCGCACGGCGTGCCGTTCCGGATCGGGATGACCCCGCGCGACCTCGCCGAATCGGCCGGATCGCTCGCCGGGGAAGGGATCCGCGAGCCGGTCGCCCGGCTGGCCAAGGTGCTGGACGTGACGCTGTGGTCCGGTGTCCCGGTGGGCGACGGCGCCGTCCGGCGGGCGTGGCAGGAGGTCGGCGAGGTACGCCGGGGCCTGGCCACCAGACCGTTCGCGGCTCGGGTGCTGGCGGCACTCGAGCCGCGGACCCTGGTGCCGATCAAGTCCCGCGAAGATCGCTGACGCTCACGCGAGTTACGCCCCCGATCACGCGAGTTACGCCCCCAATCACGCGAGTTACGCCTTTCTGGCGAGCGCGGATGGCGGTATCGCGTGATCGGACGGACGGCACACGTGTCGGGAGGGACGACACGCGTGATTGGAGGGACGACACGAGGCGGAGCACGGCCGCGCGCGTGTCGTCCGTCCAATCACGTGTGTCGTCCGTCGGATCACGTGTGTCGTCCGTTCAATCACGCGAACCCGTCGATTCGGTACTGGCCGCGGCCAGGTCGCTCACGGGTTGCAGCGGGCGCCGCGGATCGCGACCGGTGCGGTGGTGTAGATGTGGCGGCCGTCGGTCGCCCTGAGCTGGAAGCAGTACCGGCGCGCGGGGTCGACCGGGACGTCGAGGCTGCGCTGGCGGTGGGCGACGAGCTGTTTCGTCTCGATCCGCTCGCCCGCCATGATCACGACGAAGTCCAGTTCGCCTTCCGCGGTCCAGGTCAGTTGCACGTGATCGCTCTGGTCCTTCGGCGGCGCGAGGGCCAGCTTCACGTCCGGCGCCGGCGCGGAAACCGGTGAGGGCGGAGGGATCGCGGCCGCCACGGGGACGGCCTGCCCGCCGATCTCCGCCGGGCCGAGGACCAGCGGCACCACGGCCAGCCCGGCGGCGAGCACGCCCGCGCCCGCCAGCGCGACGGTCTTCCAAGGGAGCTTGCGTTCGGTTTTGAGCGGACCGCTGAACTCCCGGATCAGGGTGCGGCCACCCGGCGGCGGCGCCTGCACCACCTGGACCGGCGCCGGAGCCGCGTGTACCGGCGCGGCGACGGGCCGGTGCGCCTCGGCGAAGTCGTCGAATTCGACGTCGACAGGTTCTTCTTCGCTTGGCACGTCGAAGGATTCCCCGGTGACGACCTCGCCGCCGGGCGAGCGCAGCTTCGTGAACAGCCGTGCCAGCGACGCGACGTCGCGCGGGCGGTCGGCCGGCTCCTTGGCCAGCAACCGGAGGATCGTCGCGGAGAGTTCCCTCGGGACACCTGTCTCCTTGATCGGCGCCACCGGTTCCCGCAGCACCTGGAGAATCCGCTCGCCGGGCTGCTGCCCGGTGTACCGGGGAAAGGGCGGCGTTCCGGTCAGCGCGGCGTAGAGCACCGCGCCGAGTCCATAAAGGTCGGACGCGGGGGAAAGCGTGTCGTCGCGCAGGGTTTCCGGCGCGGTGTACTCGACCGCGTACATCGGATCGCGCGGGAATCGCCGCCGCAGAGCCACGCCGAAGTCGGCGAGCACGAATTCGCCGGACGCGCGATACAGTACGTTGTGCGGGCTCACCCCGCCGTGCAGGACGTCCGCTCCGTGCGCCGCGGCGAGTGCCGACGCGATCGCGGCGCCGAGGGCGAGCACGTCGGGAACACCCAGCCGCGCACCGGAATCCAGCAGACCGGCGAGTGAACCGGGACACAGTTCGCGGCGGATACCGGACCGGCCCGACCGGGTCAGGACTTCGTCGATCTGCAGGACCGAACGCGTCGCCCGTACGGCGGTCAGCGCCTTCCGCTCGCGCTCGAGCCACGCGGAGGTCTCGCGGTCGAAGGTGCCGGGGAACATCTTGACCGCGAAGTCGTTGCCCGTGACGGGATCCCGGCCCGCGTAGACGGTGGCGATGGGACCCTGGGCGAGTAGCCGCGGTCCGCCGACGCCTGTCTCGATGCTCATGACCCCATTGTCGCGCAAGAAGCCCGATTCGGCGTACTTTCCCGGCGGCAGGTTCCTGCCGCCGGGGCCCGGTGGCCCGTCCGCTGGCCGACTCTTTTCCCATGCAGACTGCCGGCCTGGTCAGGGTCACCATCACCACTCCGCACCGGCGCATCGACATGGCGCTGCCGGAACACGCGTCCGTCGCCGAAATCCTCCCCGGCCTGCTCGCGCGGGCGGGCGAGGGGATGGCCGACGACGGGGTCGCCGGCGGCGGCTGGCAGTTGCGCCGCGCCGACGGATCCGCCTTCGATCCGGACCGGACGCTGGGCGCGCACCGGGTCCGGGACGGGGAGATCCTCCATCTGACGCCGCGCCGTGCCGAATGGCCGGAGCTCGAGTACGACGACCTCGTGGACGCGATCGCCACCGGATCGGGCGGCCGGGCCTGGGGGCCGCGGCATACGCGCCGTGCGGGGCTGGCGGCCGGTGCCGCGGCCGCCCTGTTCGGGTTGGTCGCGGTGGTGCGCGCGGGACCGCCGTGGACGACGCCGGCGGCGTGGTCCCTCGCCGTTTCCGCGCTGCTCCTGACCGCGGGTGTCCTGCTCGCGCGGGCACTGCGTGACGCCGGGGCAGGTGCGGTCGTCGCCGCCGTCGCGCTGCCGTTCGCCTTCGTCGGCGGCGGTCTGCTGCTGGCGGGCGACGACCCGATCGGCGCGTTGTCCGCCGGTCATCTGCTGCTGGGAAGCGCGGCGCTGCTGCTCGCGGCCGTCGTCGGCCGGCTCGGGGTGGTCGCCGCGCCGGAACTGTTCACCGGGGCGGCCACCGTCGGGCTGCTCGGGGTGCTCGGCGGCTGGCTGGCCACCTTCGACGATCTGGCGGGCTACCGGTCGGCGGCGGTGATCGGCGGCGGCGTGCTCATGCTCTCGACCACGTTCGCTCCGCTGGCGCTGCGGCTCGGCCGGGTGCCGATGCCGGTGCTGCCGCGGTCGACCGCGGACCTCGTCCGCGACGATCCCCAGCCACCACTCGAACTCGTGCACGCCGCCGTGGCCAGAGCGGACGCGTTGCTCACCGGGATGCTGGGCGGTGCGGCGATCGTCGTCATGTACTGCCAAATGCAGCTGATCCGCAGCGACAGTGAGGCCGCGGTCGTCCTCGTCGCCCTGCTCGCGGCGGGTTTCCTGGTGCGGGCACGGTTGTACCCGATCCTGCGGCAGCGGGTGCCGCTACTGGTGACCGGGATCTTCGGCGCCGGATGCCTGCTGGCGGGGCCGCTCATGGCGGATCGCTCGCTGCTGCTCGTCCTCGCCGGTCCGCTGTCACTGGCGGTGGCCGCGGGCGTGATCGCCTCCGGCGTCGTGTTGAGCACCCGCGCCGCCAACCCGTACCTCGGCAGGATCGCCGAGTACTTCGAGATCCTGGTGACGATCGCCGTCGTCCCGGTGGCGTGTTCGGTGCTCGGCCTGTACGGCTACGTGCGCGGACTGGGGGGCTGAAACCATGGCGTCCAAACGAGATCAACTGCAGGCGTACCAATTCCTGGTGCAGCGAGCCATTTCCGCGCTTGTGACCAGGGAGACCGACCCGGAGCAGCCGCCGTTCCGCCGTCCGTCCGGTGCCGCCTTCGCCGGTGTCGCGCTGGCGATCGTGGCGCTGGCCTGCGTCGGGGTCTACGGGATGATCGTGCCCGGCGGCAACAACGCCTGGCGCAAGAACGCCGCCGTCATCGTGGAGAAGGAGAGCGGGACCCGCTACGTCTACCTCGGTGAACGGCTGCATCCCGTCGCCAACTACGCGTCCGCGCTGCTGCTGCTCGGGGAACACGGCACGACGGAACGGGTTTCGCGCGACTCGCTCGCCGGAGTCCCGCGAGGGCCCCGCATCGGCATCGCCGACGCACCGGACGGCTTGCCCGGCCCCGGAAAGCTGCTCACCGGATCGTGGTCGCTGTGCTCAGCGCCCGCGAGCGACCTGGCGGGCAGCCGGATCGAGGAGTCGGTGCTGCTGGCGGGCGCCTCGCCTTCGGGCGGCGCGGCGCTGGGGGACCAGGCGCTGCTGGTGGAATCGACGTCGACCGGCGACCGGTTCGTCGTATGGCGCGGGCACCGGCACCGGATCAACGACTACGGCGCCGTCGGCACCGGACTAGCGCTCACCGCCGAGCCGTGGGCGCGGGTCGGCCGGGCGTGGCTCGACGTACTCCCGGAAGGCACGCCGATCGGCCCGCTCCCGGTGGCGGCGGCGGGCGAGGTGTCCACCGCGGTGCCGGGCCGGACCGACATCCGGAACGGGATGCTGCTGATGGTGCAGACCTCCGGCGGCGGACAGCAGCACTACCTCGCCGAACGGGACGCCCTGCGGCCCATCACCGAACTGCAGTACGACGTCCAGCGCGCGAGCGCCCAGATGATGGCCGCCTATCCCGGCACGGAGCCGAAAACCGTGCCGCTGCCGCCTTCGCTGGCGACCATGTCCCGGCAACTGGACCCGGTCCAGGCCGAAGCGGGCTCGGCACCCGCCACCCGTCCGGCCATCGCGCGCCTGCGCGACCAGGACACCACCGTGTGCGCCACCTTCGGCGACGGTTCCACTGCCCCTTCGCTGACCGTCGATCCCACGCTGCCGCCCGCGGATCCGATGTCGACCACCGCCCGCCGGACCGCGTCCGGGACCCCGCTCGCGGACCGCGTCCACGTGCCGCCCGGCAGCGCGATCGTCGTCGAGGCGATGCCTTCGGCGCAGGCTCCTGCCGGGACGCTGACGGTCGTGACCGACTTGGGGCGCCGCTATCCGCTGGCTTCACCCGACGTGCTGAAGATGCTCGGCTACCCGTCGGCACGGCCGGTGCGGCTTCCCGCCGGCCTGGTCGCGCGACTGCCCGAAGGCCCGAGCCTCGATCCCGCCGCCGCCCGGCGCCAGACCCTGGGCGGCTGAGGCCCTGAGTGTCCACAAGGGACATCTTCTGTCTACTGGGGGTAAGGCGAAGGTGGCGGGTTGCGAAAGCCACTTTGGCAACGTTCAACGTTGCGAAAGTGGCTTTCGCAGCGTCGGGTGGAGGGGTGCGGTAGTGAGGAAGGGGCCTTTGCTACTGCGGTGGCTTCGCGGAACCCGTGGGTGGGTTGTGTTGCGAAAGCCACTTTGGCAACGTTCAACGTTGCGAAAGTGGCTTTCGCAGCGTCGGGTGCAGGGGTGCGGTAGCGATGAAGGGGGCCTTTGCTACTGCGGTGCCTTCGCGGAACCCGTGGCCGAGACGCGTCGCGAAAGCCACTTTCGCGACGCCTGAGGTCCCGAAAGTGGCTTTCGCGACACCTGGGTGCCCACGGCCGCGAGCGAATCCCCGCGACCCGACACCTTTGCCCTACCCCTCGATAACCCTTTTTCTCACTCACGACCCCACGCGCGAACTCGCGTGCTTGGAGGCGGAACTCGCGCACCGCGGGTGCGGCCAAGAAACGCCAGGCGTCATCGACACCTGGCGGTCCGGTCACTCCCTGGAGAGCAGGAAGATCTGTTCTGGAGGTTCGATGACGGCCGGTTCGGCGGCCACCGCCGCCGCGCGGCCCGGACGCCAGCCGCGTCTGCGTCCCCGCGGCCGGAGCACCGCCACCAGGAGCGCGAGCACCATCGCGACGCCCGCGACGACGGTGAGCCATTTCGCCGCCGTCGCGCTGTTCTCACGGGCCGCGGCGCGATCGAGCTGTCCCTGGTCCGGTGGGGTGGGAACGAGGGCAGGCAACGCTCCAGGGGTGTCGGTGTCCATGCTGTCGGTCACCGCCCGGTAAGGGTCGACCACACCGGCCCCGAACGCCTGACTGTGCAGACCGCCGCGCGCCGGGTTCGCGGTCGCCATCAAGCGGCGCGCCACTTCCGGAGCGGTCAGCCGCGGCCAAGCCGACCGGACCAGTGCCGCGGTGCCGGAAACGAACGGCGCGGCGTAGCTGGTGCCATCGGTGTACACGTGCCCGCCCGCCCGCGTCGGAGCGAGCACCTTGGCGCCAGGGGCGACGATGTCCACGTAGCGGCCGATCTGGGAACCGGGCATCAACGCCCCGTCGATGTCGATGGCGCCGACACCGAGGACCCCGTCGTACGCGGCCGGGTAGGACGGAAGTTCGGTGGCCGATTCGCGCTGTGTGTTACCTGCCGCGGCGATCACCAACGCGTCCCTGGACACCGCGTAGGCGACCGCGTCCCGGATGACGGCGAAGTCGTCTTGACCGGCAAGGGAAAGATTGATCACCTTCGCCCCCTGATCCGTCGCGTAGCGGATGCCGTTGGCCACGACCTGCGGATCGATCCGGAGCGATCCGCCCCGGTCGTCGAAGTCGCGGTCACTGATCCGTACCGGGAGGATCTCCGCGTCCGGGGCCACCCCGTGGAAACCGATACCGGCCGCCGGATCGGCGGCGATGACGCCGGCGACGCCGGTGCCGTGCGACACACAGTCGAACGCTCCGGGAAGGGAGCCCGCCTGATGGAAGTCGCGGCCGGCGCGGACCTTGCCCGGCCTGGCGAGCTGTGGGTGATCGGCGTCGACGCCGGAGTCGACCACCGCGACCAGGACCCCGGAACCCTTGCTGTACGGCCACACCCGTTGTGGGCTCAGCAATTGCTGGGCCCACGGTTGTGCTCGTACGGGGGGCCGCGCCGGGTCCGGATCGTGGCAGACGCCGGGCGGCGGCGCCGCGTGCGCCATCCCCCCGCCGCTGAGGGCCTGAACGGCCGCCGCGGCCATCACGGCGGCGACGGCGGACATCCGGAGTCGTCTCATGAGGCAATCGTCCGGGCGGATACCGCTCGGAGACAGGTTCGTGGCCGCAACCGGCCACCCGAACGACGACGGCCGAGGGCGACGGGCGTTTCCGGTGCCCCGTCGTCCCTCGGCCGTCGCCGATCCCGATCAGCTCATCACGTGGTGTGCCACAACTCCTTGTCGAGGAGTTGCACCGAGGTGGACTCCGATTCGCCGGTGCGCGGGCGTTTCGGTTGCCGGCGGCCGAAAGCCTGATCTCCGCTGCCGGAACGGCCGCGGAGTTCGGCAGGCACGCCCTCGGTTCCCTCGGCCGTCTTCCTCGACGAGCCGGCGCGGCCGGTCGGCTGGTTCGCGGCCCCGGGCTGGAGGGTTCCGGGAGGGGAAGCGTGACCGGAGGCGGGCGGCATCATCGGTGGTGTGCCGCCACCGGTGGCCGGTTTGGCGGTCGCGCCGGTGTTCGTCCCGGCCGCGGTGGGGGCACCTTCGGCGATGCTCTGCGCGGCGCGTTTCGACACGGCCGCTTTCGACATCGGCAGGCCGCCGGCGCCCGTCCCGGCGGCGCCGAGCAGGCCGAGCCCCGAAGCGACCGGCGCGCCGGAGACCGGCGGCAGGCCCGCGCCGGGAAGACCGGCGGGCAGACCGGGGTTGACCGGTGGCACGGTGGACGTGAGTCCTGCCAGGGACGGGCCGCCGTCCGCGGACCAGCCGGGAATATTCTGGCCCAGCGCCGACGAATCGAGTCCCGTCGCCCCGCCGGAACCGCCTGAGGTCAGCGACGAGCTGAGGTCCTGCAGCTCCTGCAGCGTCGTCATCCCGGCGGTGGCCGCCTTGAGCACATCGGTCGGAGAGTTGCCCTCCGCGGAAACCTGCTGCGCGGGCAGCACTTCGGCCGGGTTCCGCACGCCGGACGCGGCGACCACCTGTCCGATCGACATGTCGAATTCGGCGGCGAGCGTGTTCATCGCGGTGGCCGACAACTGCTGGAAGCCCGCCGCGGCCGCGGCGCCGAGGCCGAACGGGATCCCGATCGCCGCGAGGTAGCTGCTGTAGAAACCGGCGACGGCCGCGGCGGTCGCCGGGATCGAGGTGGCGAGCGTGTTCAGCGCCGCGGCGGGCTGCGCCGCGTCGATCCGCTCGCCCCACATCTTCAGCTCGGCAAGGGTCCGCTGGGTCTTCTCCTCCATCGCCCGGCCGTTCTCGTCCGTCCACTGTGGAGAAAGCTCGGCCACTCTGGTGTGCAACTCCACCTGGGCCGCGTCGATCCAGCCGCGCACTTCTGTCCACATCCGTGCCGCGTCGGTGAGCACCGAGATGTTGCCGTTCTCGGCCTTGATCATCTCCACGTGCATCTCGATGGGCAGCATGTTGTAGGGGATCACGGTTCGCTCCTCAGACCGAGTCGGGCTGGACGGTGGACGACTGCGCGGCCGCGCCGGTGGCATCGGTGGCACCGGTGGCGGAGTCCGCCTGGTTGAGCGAGCTCGCGGTCTGCTTGAGGATCGACAACCCCTGGTTCGCGACCTTGACCGTCGCGCTCGCCAGTTCCAGCGCGCTGGCCACCTCGGCGGCGGAGTAGGCGCTCGCGGCCGCGCCGACCTTTCCCGAGTAGGTCACCATCTCCTCGGTCATCTTGGTCAGCAGCGCGAGCATGCTCGCGGTCGCCGCCTTGTCCAGCAAGGACATCGCGACGCCCTCGAACAAACCGGCCAGGCTGGGCATCGTGCCCAGCCGTTGCATCAGTGACGGTGGCATCGTGGGCGCGGTGAGATGCTGGGAGAACGCACTCATCGCGACGGGATCGCCGTTGATCTCTGTTCCGGGCATGTGCCCCTCCTCAGTGTCCGGAGCGGAATTTCGCCGCGTTGTCCTGTTGGTTCACTTGCCACAGCTCCTCGTCGAGCAGCTGCACCGTGTTGCTCTCCGGGTCCCACTGGCGTTGCGGCGCGGCGGGGGGCGACTTCCGTTTCCCGTTGACCGCCCGCCCGAGCAGCGGCACCCCCGGCGTTCCCGCGGGTTTGCCGCGTTGCCGTCCGACGGGTCGTTCCGCGTCGCCGGGTTTGATGCCGCCGTTCTCACCTTTCCCGGCCCCGTTGTTCGGCATCATCGGCGGTGGCATCCCGCCCGCGCCCGCCGCACCCGCGGCGGAGGCCGAACCGCGGCCCAGTCCGGACACCATCGGTGCGGCACCCGCGTTCAGCCCGGCTCCTGGCATCGAGCTGCCCGGGCCGGGGATCGCTCCGGCACCACCGCCCACACCGGTTCCGCCGCCCGCACCGGAGCCGCCCGTACCGGAAAGCCCCGCGGTGTCCGGCATCCCGGCCAGCGAGGGAAGGCCGGACGTGCCGCCGTCGGCGTAACCGGCGTAATCCGCATAGTCGCCCAGTTTCGATGGGTCGATGCCGGAAAGGTCGGGGAGCTCGGGAGTTCCGGCGCCCGATCCGCCGAGCAGCTGCTCGGCCGCCGACAACGCGTCACTCAGCGCGCTGAGGGTTTCCGTGGCGTCTTCCACCGGGCTGCTGGTGGGATTCTGTTCGCTCGGCTGCTCGGGCGTCGTGGGGTCCGGTGTTCCCGGATCCTCCCCGGGAAGGTCGCCGGCGTTCGGCGTACCGGAGCCGTTGCCGAGCCCGGAATCCTGGTTGTAGCCCGGTCCCGAGCCGAGCTGGGTCGGCCCGTTCCAGGGACGGCCCCGGGCGGCGAGCATGGCGTGCCCGGTGAACACGTATTGCTTCGCGACCTGGTTCAGCCGTCCGCCTACCTCCGCCCGGGCCAGTTCGGCTTCCTTCGTTCGCTCGTCCGGGTCGGTCTTGGCGTTCACCCTCCCGATCCACGCGTTCATGATCGACCGGGTCGCATCCATCTCGGCCTGCAGCGCGTCCATCTTCAGGAAGAGGGCGGATTCGGTGATGCTGCCGGTGGGCCTCTTCGGCGCGTCCGCCGGTGCCGGTGCCGGTGCCTGTTCCAGCCCTCCCCAAGAACCGAGCCCTGCCTTGCTGACCTCATCCACCCAGTTGACGAACGACCGCCCCACCTCATCGTCCCAGTTGGGGCCCCGGAGATTGTTGTTGGCCGTTTGGAGCAATCCTTGGGCGTCGTCGACCCACGTCCGCGCCTGCTCCCACATGGCCTTGGCCGCGATCAGCGCGGGGTAGGTGTACTGCAGCTCCGCTTGGAACATTTTCACTTGCACGTCGAAATTGACTTTTTCGTATTCCATCGGTCAAGTCCTGTCGGGGTGTCTTGGGGCGGCATGTCCGGTCACACGAGTGGTCCCGACGGGTTCCCCAGGTACGGGATGTCCGGCGGCACCACCGCGGGGCCCGTTTCCGTCTGCGGCGGGGGGCTGGGGGGCGCCAGCACCGCCGACTGTGCCGCCTCGCCCGCGGCCCGGTAGGCGCTCGCGCTCTTGCCCGCCATGACGCCGAAGAGCTGCACGCCGGGGCCGGCCTTCTCCAGAAAGGACTTCAGCGCGTCGGTGACGAACTGATCGGCGCCGGCCAGTGCCGCACATTCCGGCATGCCACCGCATTCCTTGATCGGCTCCCGATCGATCGCCGGAGCGGGCAGGATTCTCTGCGCCTCGGTCGCGAACTTTTCCAGCGCGGGAATCCACACGTCGACCTTGCCACCCATGTACTTCCTCCAGTGCCGTTCCTCGGATATTCGTGTTTTCCCAAGCCAACCAGCGACAGCGGCCGCGACGGCGGCTCAGGCAGGTTCCGGCCACGGTCTGCTACACCTTGGGCGGGAGCCAGGCGAGCTGGACCAAACCCTTGTGGCCACGGCGATCCACCAGCCAGCCGCGGCCGGGCGGGAGTACCTGGGCGCGCATACCACCGAGCAGCGGACCCTCGTCCCGGTCACCGGACATCATCAGCCCGGGCGTGCCGACCTCCCGCAGCCGGGAAAGGAACGGTTCGAACAGCCCTCGGCCCGCGCCGCCGGAGCGGCGGGCGAGTACCACGTGCAGGCCGATGTCCGAGCCCTGCGCCGCCAGCGACAGCAGCGGCATCAGCGGATGCTTCTCGTGCGTGGCCACCATGTCGTAGTCGTCGACGAGCACGAAGATCTCCGGTCCGTGCCACCAGTTCCGCGCCCGTAGCTGTTCCGGCGTGACGTCCGCGCCGGGTAGCCGCTTCGCCATCGACGCGGCCACCTCGGCCAGCAGTTCGCCGCTCTGCGCGTCGTTGGTGCCGTATCCGAGCAGGTAGTCCTCGCCGACCTCGCCGAGCAGCGCGCGTCGATGATCGATCAGGATGATCCTGGCTTCGCTCGGCATGTACGCGCCCTCGATCCGGCGCGCCAGCGTGCGCAGGAACGTCGTCTTGCCGGACTGGGTGTCGGCCAGCAGGAAGAAGTGCGGATCGGCGGTGAAGTCCAGCCGCATCGGGGAAAGGTCCTTCTCGTGGATGCCGACCGCGAGCCCGGCGTCGGCGCCGGTCAGCTCGTCGGCCTCGGGCAGCTCCTCGAACGGGAACGTTCCCGGAAGCAGCCGGACCGGCGGCGCGGACTCGCCAGGCCAGGCCGACCGGACCGCGTCGACGAGAGCGCCGATCCCACCGACCAGGTCCTCGGTACTCGCGGACCCGTCGATCCGGGGGAGCGCCACCAGCATCTGGTGCTTGCTCATCGAAATGCCCCGGCCGGGGGCGCCCGAGGGCACCCCCATGGCGGCGCGCCGGTCGATCAGCGAGTCGATCGGGTCGCCGACCTTCAGTTCCAGCTTGCTGGCGAACAGGTCCCGCACGTTCATGCGCAGGTCGAACGAACGAGCACAGCTCACCAACAGGTGCACGCCGTAGGAGAGGCCACGTGCGGCGATGTCCCCGACCGTCTCTTCCAGTTGGTCGAACTCGCTGCGCAGGGTCTGCCAGCCGTCGACGACCAGGAACACGTCGCCGTGGGGCTGGTCGGCGAACCGGCCCTCGGCACGCAGCTTGCGATAGGTGACGATGCTGTCGATCCCGTGCTCGGCGAACAGCCGTTCCCGCTGCGCCAGCACGGTGGCCACCTCGGCGACGGTACGGCGCACCGCGCCGGTGTCCAGCCGCCCGGACACCCCGGAGACATGGGGAAGGCCGGCGATCGAAGCGAGCGTGCCGCCGCCGAAGTCGAGGCAGAAGAACTGCACCTCGCGCGGGGTGTGGGTGAGCGCGAGGCTGCTGATCAGCGTGCGCAGCGTGGTGCTCTTGCCGGTCTGTGGCGCGCCGATCACCAGCACGTGCCCGGCCGCGCCGGACAGGTCGAGCCGCAGCGGATCGCGGCGCTGCTCGTACGGCCGGTCCACGATGCCGATCACCGGCCGCAGCCCGCCGGGCCGCTCGGTGGTCAGCCCGCGCACGGGGTCGGTGGTGAGCGCGGGCAGCAGCGCGTCGAGCGTCGGCGACTCGTCCAGCGGCGGCAGCCACACCTGATGTGCCGGTGTGCCCTGGCCCTGCAGCCGATCCACCAGGATGTCCAGCAGGGTTTCGCCGACCGCGGCGTCCTGATCCGGTTCGGGTGTCTCCGGTTCGTCGCCGGTGTCCAGTTCAGCGGCCAGATAGTGCGTGGTGTACTCGCGTAACACCAGTTGTTCTTGCGAGGTAAGGGAAGCCGCGCGTCCGGTCTGACGTTGGTAAACGCCGGAAACGTAGGCCGAGCGGAACCGGTCGAGCTGTTCGGTGCCCACTTTGAGGAAACCGTGGCCGGGCGCCCTCGGCAGCCGGAACGCGTCCGGCATGCCGAGCACCGTCCGGCTCTCCATCTCCGAGAAGGTCCGCAGCCCGATCCGGTAGGAGAGATGTCCTTCGAGGCCGCGCAGCCTGCCCTCGTCCAGTCGTTGCGAGGCGAGCAGCAGATGCACCCCGAGCGACCGGCCCAACCGGCCGATCTGGACGAACATGTCGATGAAATCCGGTTTGGCGGACAGCAATTCGGAGAACTCGTCGCAGATCACCAGCAGGGTCGGCACCTCGGGCAGCGGGGCGCCCGCCGCGCGGGCCTTCTCGTAGTCACGCAGCGAGTCGAAGTTCCCGGCCGCGCGCAGCAGTTCCTGCCTGCGGATCAGTTCACCGTTGATGGCGTCGGTCATCCGGTCGACGAGATGCAGTTCCTCGGCGAGGTTGGTGATCACCGCGCTGGTGTGCGGCAGCGAGTCCAGCCGGGTGAAGGTGGCGCCGCCCTTGAAGTCGACCAGCGCGAAGTTCAGCGAGCTCGGTGGATGTGTCGCGGCCAGCGCCAGCACCAGCGTCCGCAGCAGTTCGGACTTGCCCGCACCGGTCGCGCCGATCAGCAGGCCGTGGGGGCCCATGCCGTCCTGCGCGGATTCCTTGAGGTCGAGCTCGATCGGTGCCCCGTCCGGGTGGATCCCGATCTTGACCCGCAGCCGGTCGCGGTTCGGCCGGGGCGTCCAGGTGTCGGCCGGATCGAACTCGTACGGGTCGCCGAGTTCGAGCAGCTCGGCGAGGCCGAGTTCGCTGGTCATCGGCGCGTCACCGCGCACGCCCGCGGTGAGCCGCAGCGGGGCGAGCTGCCGGGCGAGCCCTTCGGCGGCCACCGCGCCGAGCGCGTCCGCCTTGCCGAGCGGGATCTCGCCGTCGATCGTCTCGCTGACCAGATCGCCGTCCTCGGCCACGGCCAGCACCACGGTGGTCCGGTCCAGGGCCCTCGGCGGCATCGTGGTCAGGTCGACCACCGTCACGCCCTCGACGCCGCCGCCGGTCATCAGGTGGTCCGACCCTGCCATCGAGCCGCCGTCCAGCACGACCACGAGCTGCGGGCCGGAGACCCTGGTGTCCACCTCGGGGTCGAACCTCGGGCGCCTGGCCAGCTCCTCTTCGAGCATCGCCTCCAGAGCCGGAATCGTCGGTGCGACAAGGCGAAGCGGACCGAGCGCGTCGGTGCGTTCCGGGTGCAGCGCGTGCGGGAGCCACTTGATCCATTCCCACTCCGCGCGCTCCCGCTCGCCGACGCACACCGCGATCCGCAGGTCGTCGGGCGAGTGGAAGGTGGACAGCTGGGCCAGCATCGCGCGCAGCATGCCGAGATGCCGCGCCCGGTCACCACGCAGATAGATCCGGCTGAAGCCGTTGATCGCGATTCCCAGCGGCAGTCCGTCGACCGTCGTGTACGTGGTGATGAACCGGCGTAAAGCCAACGCGGACAACGGTTCCAGCTCTTCGAGCGGTTTGGTGTCCGGCGAGACCAGGGTGGTCGCCGGGGCCTGCGGACCGGTGCCGATCCGGGCGATGCCGAAGTCCGGGTCGTCCTTGCGCCGCTCCCACAGCCGGTAGCTGGCGGCCAGCGACCACAGCGACTCCGGAGCCGGGTGCAGATACTCCATCGCGTCGCGTTGCCCGCGCACCGAGCGCCGCAGTCGCAGCCGATGCTGGGCCAGCTGGCGAAGGTACTTGCGCCGGGCATGCCCCATCTCCCGCTTGCTCGGGCCGCCGCCCTGCAGGAAACCGGTCACCACCATGCCGAGCATGCCGACGCCCATCAGGCCGTACACGACGAACCGGATCGATCCGGTCATGCTGCCGGAGAACATCAGCATCATCGCGGCCATCATGGCCACCATCGGTATCACCGTCAGCACCTGCAGCCATTGCCGCGCTGGCGGCGGCGGGATCTCCGGAGGTGCTTGCAGGATCAGCTCGCCTGCCGGCAACTCCGGGGCGGGCCTCCTGGCCGGTCTCTTCACCACGATGGTCGTCACACCGCGATCGTTCGCCGGTCATGGCGTGGGCGGGGCGTGATGGCAGGAACGTGCCGAACCCCGCCGGTCGCGCCGGTTCGCTGGCTAGCTTGGGGCTCAAGGGTCATTTCGGAAGAGAAGAGAGGGACGTATGAGCGGTCTCGTCGATATTCAGTTACCGGTCGTGCAGAACCTGGTCAACAAGACCGATGACAGCATCCAGCAACAGGTCGCCGCGCATCGCGCGCACGCCGCGCGAGATCTCGATGCCCTCAACGAGGGGCTGGGCGGAGCGGTGAAGCAGGCAGGTGTCACCGGCAACATGGGCCGCGTGGACCTCTTCACCAATCAGGTTCAGCCGTTCGCCCAGCAACTCGTCGACTCGGGGAACTCGGTCGTCAAGGTTTCGGGCGGGTTCGCGGCCGAAGCCCAACAGGCGATGATCGCCAAGGCCATCAACCCGTCTTAGCAAGGAGGTTTCCCCATGTCGATGGACGACCACTACAAGACCGTGTACCACATCGTCGGCGCGGCCCAAGACGATATGAACAGGATGGCCACCGACCTCGGCCAGGCGGCCGAGGACGATCTGAGTGCCATGCGCAACGTCGCGGGTTTCGCCTGGAACGGTAGCAACAGCGAGGAAATGAGCCTCCTGTACGCGCAGACGGCCAAGAACACCGGTTCTTACGCGGACGACGCGCACGGTACCGCCGGTTCGTACGGCAATGTCGTGAACATCGCGCAGACGTGCGAGACGCAGGTCAGCAACATCATCGGCATCTAGCGGCCGAGACGACGGAACCCCGGCGTGCCACGGCTCGCCGGGGTTTCCTTTTGGGCGGCGGGGTTCGTGCTTGGCCGGAAGCGGCCAGGCGTGCCCGGCGTCCCCGCACCCGGGTGAGACTGGCCTTACGTGTCAAGGGAGGAACCGTGGAGCCGGACATGTACGCGGACTACGAACAGCTGGCCGAAGACGTGCGGACCATGCAACGGCGCATGGCCGAGATCCGGGCCACCGCCGAATCCGACGACGGGTTGATCAGCGCTACCGTCGGTGGCGCCGGTGAACTTCTCGAACTGTCGCTCGATCCGCGCATCTACCGCACGGCCGACTCGGCCGCGCTGGCCAAGGACATCACCGACACCATCCACGAGGCGGTCGAGTCGTCGACCGAACAGGGACTGGCGATCGCGGCGGGTTTCCTGCCGCCCGGTATGGACGCCGACGCCGTCGATCTCCGGTTCGATCCGGTGCTGCGCCGGTTGGATCGGCCGGAGCGGGGCTACGGCCGATGAGCGGGATGGACGGGAACAACGATGGCAAGGTCGACATCTTCTTCCAGCCGACCCGGCAGGAGCTGACGAATCTGAGGGCCGCGGGTACCGACTTCGAGACCGAGTGGGCGAAATGCCGCAAGGCCATCGAGGACATCACCCCGCTGCTGGGTTTCGGGAAGCTGGGCGAGGCGTTCCAGGACTGCGCGGACAACACCCCCGGTCTCGTCGAGAGCGCGAACGGGGTCGACGACAACTTCGGCAACTTGGCCACCAACGCGGAGAGCGGCGTCAAGATCTACGAGAGCGCGCAGACCGAGGCGACCGACCAGCTCGGATCCTGAGCGGGTACGCGGACGATGGCTGATCTGTGGAGCATGACGGTCGCGGCGTGGGAATGGATGGGCGGCGTCGTCGACGACATCTGGCCGCCGGACAACCCGAACGCGGCCGACGACCTCGGTGACGCGTGGGACAAAGCCGCGACGTTGCTGGAAGGTGCCATCCTCCGATCGTCGACCGTCCACGACCGGCTTCGCGAGACCTGGCCGGACGCGAACGGCGCTTTCGTCCAGGCGCGGATCAAGGAGGCCAACGACGGCGAGTACGGCGGTGGCGGGTCCGGCCACCGGGATCTCGTCGTGAGCATGCGCAAGATGGCGACGTTCTGCCACAACTACGCGGATCAGATCCGGCGGGTGCGCAACCAGATCTGGTCGGAGATCATTCACGCCAGCCTGGATTTCGCCCTCATGGCGGCGATCCCCGGCGGACAGTGGCTGTTCGCCGCCAAGATGGCGAAGCGGGTCGCCAGGATCGTGGAGATCGCCAAGTCGATCGCCCAGGCTGGGAACAAAATCGGCAAGCTCGGCAAGCTCGCCACGATTCCCGTGCGCGAGGCGGCCGACGAGGTCTTCACCAACAGCATCGAGCAAGGCCTGAACATCTGGCAGGGCAACCAGGACGGGTTCAGCTGGAAGGAAAGCGCCACCAACGCGCTCGGCGGTGCCATCGGCGCCCCGGTCAGCGGCATCGTCGGCGCGCCTGGCAAGGCCATCGGCGCTCTCGCCAGGAAGAATCCGGGCGTCAAGAACGCGCTGGACAGCGGGCTCGGCAAACACGCGACCACGGCGGTCAGCTCGGCGAGCACGAACGCGGTGTCGTCGCCGATCTCCAGCCATGCCGCGCAAAGCATCATGGACGGGAACGGGGTCCCCACCGACCTCGCCGGCTATGGGCAGTCCATCAAGGAGAACTGGCTCACCTCGGCCGCGATCGGCCCGATCCGGGGGAACGCGCATCTCGCCGGCGAGCAGGTGATGGAATTCGGCAGGGAGAAACTCGGGCTGCAGAAGCCGGCTCCGATGACGGATATGGGAACCTCGTCGGGCGGTCCGCCACCGACCGACCCGCCGGGCGAGGTGAAAGCGCCGGAGTCGGCCGACGTCGGCGCGGGGAAGGGCGCCGACACCGCATTGGGGCAAGGAGACAGCGGCGTCGGGCTGGGGCAAGGCGAGTCCGGGGCAGCCTCCGGCCAACCCGGCCGCTCCACCGGGGAACTGGTCGGCACGTCGGGCGCGGACGGTGGTGGTCACGGCAAGTCGACCACTTCGTCCACAATGGATGAGTCGGTCGCTGGTGCGCGACAGCACGCCGGAGTGGGTTCGTCGACGGGGCAGCACACGATCGGTTCCTCGGTATCGCAGGCGGGGGCCGGTTCGGTGCCGCAGGCGACCGCCGTCGGTGCGGCGCCGGCCACGGCCACGGCAGGCGCTCCCGGTGCGACGCCGTCGGCTACCGCCACGTCGGCTCCGGCCCCTTCGGCGGCCCAGGCCACTTCGGCACCGGCGGCGGCCGCCACGTCGACCGCCTCGGCACAGGCGGGCGCTCCGGCCGCGACCGCGTCGACGCCTTCCGTAACGGCCCAGACCGGCGCGCAACCCGGTGCGGCACAACCGGGTTCGGCGCAGCCCACCGCACCTCAGTCCGGTGCGGCTCAGCACCAGGGCTCGACGCCCGCGGTCCCGAACCGGGGCACCGCGGCGAAGCCCGGCAAGGGTGAGCCGGAAGCCGCACCGGAGCCCGACGACGGCCCGAGGCCGCCCGAATCCGAAACCCCGGAACAGGATCGACAGCAGGAACCGGAGGAAGCTCCTGAATCCACTGTGGACGGTCCGGTCGGAGAGGCAGGCGGGAGTACCGGTACCGGCCCCGGTCCTGGGACCGGCCAGGTCCTGGCCGCCGCCGCACCGGCCGCCGCGGCGGCCCAGCAGGCGCAGCAGCCCAGTCGGCCGAATCCCGCCCAGCCCGCAAAACCGGTCCCGGCGCCCGCCCATACGACGATGCGCCGTGCCGCCGAGCCCCAGCGCACGCAGGGCGACCCGCCCGCCGACCCGCCCCGGCGGCCGCCCGGCCCGCCGCCCGGCACCGGTGAATCGCCGGAAGTCCCGGACGGCGTGCCGCCGCGGCTCGCCGCCGTGTGGGACCTGCTGCCGCCGACCGCGAGGCAAGCGATCACCGAACTGATGAGCTCGGTCGATCCGGACGCGCTGGCCGATCAGGCGCAGGAGTTCGCGGCGCGCCTTTCGCCGGGCCGGATGGACCGTTCGCTCGGCGAGATCCTCGGCGAGATGTCGGCTCTCACGGGGCAGGAGCTGGGTGATCGACTGGTCGCCGAGGCCGCGGTGCACCGGCTGTGGGGCGCGGTTCCGGCCGCGAGGGAGGCGATGTCCGAGCTGCTCGCCCGTCTGCACCCGGCGGAGGCCGCGGCCACCCTGGCCCGCCTCGCGCCCCTGCTGGCCAGGCCGCCCGAACTGGCCGAGGCGTGGGACGCGTTGTCGCCCTCGGCGCGGGAGGCGGTCGCGAGTCTCGCGGCCAAGATGAATCCGGACAAGCTGGTGAAGCGGCTGACCGATCTCGCCGGGCGGGTGTCCGCCGGGCCGAAGGGGCGTTCGCTCGGCGAGCGTGTCTCCGCGATGAGTGCCGACCAGCTCGCCGCGTTCGCCGAACAGGTGACGGCCCTGGCCGACCGGATCCCTGCCAGGAAACCGGTCAAAGGCGCGGCGACTCCGGCCGACCTGGCCAAGGTGGACCGGGGCAAGGGCATCCTGCTCGAGGCCGCGGCAATCCAGGCGAAGCTGGACGAGCTCGCCGCGCTCGGCGTGGACGTCCGGGCCGCCGAGGAGGGCCTGCGGGAAGAGCTGGGCAAGGCGCGACGGGTGCTGGACGGCAACACCCAGATCCCGAAGACCGCGCTCGATTCCAATTACGAGAACGTCCGCGCGAAGTATGCCGCTGCCGACGTCGCGCTGGCGCTGGCCAAGCTGGACGGGCAGCTGCTGGACCAGATCGGGTTGCCAGGACTGCGGATCACCGGTCTCGAGGTGCCGGTGGACGACGACGGACGGGCCGGTACGGAGGCCAGGAACAGCGACGGAACCGACATCGATATCCGCGGCGAGCTCGGGGACGGCACCGAGGTCCGCTTCGAGGTCAAGGACCGGACCGCGCTGGTCGGGGCCGACCTCGTACAGACCGCGAAACAACGGGAACTGGCCGGGCCCGGCCCGAAGATCGTCCTGCTCGCCACCAACCGGGTCGATCCCGGGTTCGCGGAGCAAGCCGTGGCGAACGGCGCCGACAGTGTCATCCAGTACGACGGGTTCCAGGTGTTCATCGAGGTCGCGGCCAGGGGAACGGAGGGCACGCCGACGCCACCCGCGCCACCGCCGGACCGGACACCTCCGGGGCCCCAGGAGGGACCGCCCGCGCCGGAACCGCCGTCGGCCGCGGCGCAACGCTTCTACCATCCGGAGAACCCGGCTCGGGATACCCATCCGAGCCCGGACAGCGACCTCACCGACGCCGAGCTGGCTTCGAGCAGGCACAGCGAGCGCGCGCTGCGGGCGTTGATCGGCAAGTCGCGGCTGGCGTGGAACGACCTCCGATTGTTGCTGCTCGAACACGGCCTGCTTCCCGCCGACTCGCGGCCGCTGCGCCCGCGCGACGTGGAACGCGTCCTGGACGGCGCCCGGGTCCGGACCCGGATCGCCCCCGCGCTGCGGACAGCGTTCGACAACGCGATCCAAGAGTTCGAGCGGCTGGCCCGTGGCGAAGCACCCACGATGAATTCGGATTCGTCACGGAACCGGGCCTGGCAGGTCCGGAAGGAGTTCCGCGACGGCACGATGACTCCCGGCAGGCGCGAGCGGTTCGTCCATGAGATCTTCGCGGACGACGTTCTCGCCCGGCAGCAAGAGATTCTCGGTGACCACTTCGGCCGGTACCAGCTCCGCTCCGGTGTTCCGTTCGGCCTCGACGGTCGCGGGGAGAACGGTGGTGGACGCTCCCACTACGCGGGGTCGACGGTCCCGGCCCTCACCCTCGAGCTGAATCCCTCGGACGAACCGGGATCGCCGGTGGTGGTGCAGAGCTACCACCTGGCTGCGGGCGCCGAACCGTCCGCTCTGGACGTACACCGCGACGATACTTTCACCCGCGCGTTGTTCGAACCGGAAACCCTGTTCCCCACCACCGCCTTGCCGCCGATCGAAACGCGGCACCTGCCCGCCGGGCGCAAAGGCCGGCTCACCTTCGCGCGGATCACCTTCACCGGTCTGCACCTGCGCAAGGGTCTGGCGCTGATCGACGCGCTGATCGAGGTGGGCCGCGCCTCGCGGCCCCAGAAGCTGGCCCTGACACACGCGCTGGAGCGGTATGCCAGGGCCGCGGCACGCCTCGATGACCGGCTTCCGGACGTCAAATGGCTTGTCCAGCGCGGAATCGAGCTCACGAACATCGGGCAGGACCAGCTGATCGATGCCGTGGCGGCGGCCTACGGGATGTCACCGGCGATGGTCGCCGCGATGGTGACCGATCCCTCGGTGCGCTCGCGCGTCCCGCGCGAGCTGATGCCGTCGATCCAGGAACTGGACGACTTCTCCGAGATCCTCGGCAAGACCCGAACGCATTACGGGGAGCTGCTGAGGCAGACCGAGGACACGGCGAAGGAGCTGGAGTTCGCGGAGCGGGAATGGCAGCGGGCCAGAGACGCCGCGCTGGGCGAGATGACGCGAATCGGTGACGAGGCGGTCGCGAACGGGTTACCGGAATGGGCGCGCCGCCGGGCCGCCGCCCGACAGGTCGCCGAGCTCTGGTCGGTGGCCACCAGGGCGCGGGTCGACCCGGAGGGTGATCCGGCGGTACCGGAACCGGCGCGCCCGCGTGGCCGGAGCGTCCGGGACCTCGCGGGGATCCGCGCCGCACTCGCCGCCTCGGCGCGGGCAGTGGAGGAATCACGGTATGCGGCGGAAGTCGCCTACCACGCCGCGATGGCCGAGTTGCGGGCGGCGAGGGAAGACATGCGCGCGCTGACCGAGTGGGTGCCGCACCTGCTCGCCTCGGGCGGCCGGGCCGACGTCGCCGAGGCGCTGGGCCTCCCGGTCGAAAGCGTGGCCACACACCGGCTGCTGCCCGGCGCCGAGCCCGGTCTTTCGCTGGACGGAACCACCGAGGACGTGCGGGCCGAGGTCGCCGCGCGGCAGGACCGGCTGGAGCGGGCGATCGAACGGATGCGCCTGGCCGACGCCGCTCGCACCGAGGCGCACGCCGAGTACGTCCGGGCACTGGTTCCGGCGATCGAACGGGCAGCCGATCGAGGACTGTCCAATGTGGAGATAGGCAGGATCGCCAAGCTCCTCGACGGCGAGGTCGCCGGCATCACCCGGCGGGCGGAGAACCTGCCGGGGAACCGGAAGCCGGTGGTGGACGCCTACGTCGACGCCCGCGGCTGGCTGATCGGAGTGGGTGACCGGGTCACCGGCCGTGACGCCCTCGCGCCGAGCCGGGGCGCCCAGTTCGCCGCACTCGATCCGGACAGCCCGGACTACGTGGCGAAAGCCACGGAACTCGGCGTCGAGGAGGAGCTCGCGCTTCGGCTCGGCAAGCCTCGCCCCGTCCACTTCTTCCACGACGTCCACATGCACCCGAAGGGGTATGACGCCGCCAACGTCGACTATCGCGACCTGGTGAACTGGCTGATCGGTCAGGGACTGCCGAACATCCTGGTGGCGTCGCCGATTCCGCAGAGCGGGCTCGGCGTGATCGGTGGTTCCAGCGGTTCCTTCTATTACGCCCTCACCAACGTGGTCCGGATGACCACCGTCTTCGGCAAGAAGATGCTGGGCCTGCACGGCCAGCTCTCCGACCTGCGGTTCTTCTCCGCACGCGACCGGATGTCGGAAGAGCAGAAGTCACACTGGTTCCCCGGTGTTTCCGGAGCCAGAGTGGACATTCCCGGGGTCGGCGGCTACCTGATGGCGATGGCCGTCCTGTTCGGCGACGCGGCCCGCTACCTCGCCGAGACCACTTTCGTGAAGGAAATGGTCCAGTCGATGCTCGGGCGGCAGGCGAGCGAGGTGATCAACCCGGAGTGGGTCGACTACTTCGGGAAGCTGCTCGCCGCGGCGGAACTCGTCCAGGAATCGATCCACAAGGGACGGATCGGGCCGGAGTTCTTCGCCGCGTACCTGGCGGAAGGTTCGCCGATGGCCGAGCTGTTCCCGGTGGACGGCAGCCCGAGCGACCTGGCCGAACTGGACTTCTACGACTCCCTCATCGAGAACGCCGGGCGGATCAAGGCCTTGCTGAGGGCGGCCGGGCTGGGCGCCGAACTGCGGAGCCTGCCGGAAAGCCCGCCGGAGATGTACAACCCGAACACCGTCGAACTGCTGGAGACCATCGCCGCCACCGGACAGGTGCTGATCCTGCACGACGACATGGGCCTTGCCAGGTTGCGCGGCAACGGGATGTACGTGGCGAGCCCGTCGGACGGGCGCAACCTCGGCCCGATGGCCTACCTCCTCCAGCAGGAGAACCTCGCCGGCGCGAAAGTGATCTGGGCGCATCTCGGCCTCGGGCACTGGACCACGCTCACCGTCGAACACATCGAGCGGTTGCAATGGCTGCTCGACACCACGGACACCGCCATGGACATCTCCTGGAACGTCCTCGCGCAGCACGCGAAGGCGGCTCCCGAGGTCAGGGAGGCGTTGATCCGGTTCCTGATCGTGAACCAGGATCGGCTCATCTTCGGTACCGACACGGTGAATCCGCAACCCGGTGCGCACTACGTCCGCCACCGCAACGAGATGGATCCACTGTTCGCCGAGGCCGCTCGGAGGCCCGGCGGAGAAGCGGCGGTCGCGAAGATCCTGCATGGCAACTTCGCCCGGATGCACGAGGAGGCGGGGCAGCGGGTCACCGCGTTCGTGTTCAACGAGATCCTGTCCGGAGCCTGGGACGGGTTCATCGAGTCGTTCGGCCCGCATTGGCAGCGCAAGGTGGACGAATGGGTCGAGGCGAGAATCGCCGAGGGCTGGGTCGCGGACCCCGCCTATCAGGCGCGCGGGCCGTTGTCCGGGCTGGATCTCACCGACGAACAACGTGCGAAAGACCAGCCGTGGCTGGCGAATCCGCAATTGCGGACGATGAAGCTCTGGTACACCGCCGCCGATCCCGGACGCGACGCGAACGCCAATCCGCTGCGGCTGCAGGCGGCCGCGGCCAGGGTCTCCGCCACGGAAACCGCGGCGGGGGTCAAGTCCGCCTTCGAGAAGCTGAAGCAGCGCTGGACCGAACGAGGTGGACTGCGACCGGTGAGCGGGGCCGACGCGCTCCTCAGCCGCCCGGTCACCGCCCAGGCACTGATCGCGGGCGAGCGCATCAGGGCGGCCCTGGCCGCGGGAGAGCTCTCCCGTGCGCGACTGGCCATGACCCCCGGACGGCTCGCCACGCTGCCGTTGGCACCCGCCGAACGGGACGCCATGCTCGCGTCGCTGATCGAGAGTGTGGAGAGGACCGAACGAAAACAGCTCACGGCGCTCGAGAAGATCGCCACGCTGCGCTCGGCCTGGCTCGGCCGTGACCTGAAGGGCTGGGCGGTGGCCGGGGCCGCCGCGGCGACCATGCTGGGAGTGGGCGCGACGATGGGCGTTCCCTTCGCGCTGTCGGCGGGGGTGAGCATCGTGGCGGGCAACGCGGCCTTCGTCGTCCGCGGGATGCTCAACATCGCGAAGACCGGGCACGCCCAGAGCAACCGGGTGAGCCTGGAAGGGATGCTCGAACGCGGCAGGCTCGACCAGCGGTCGGCCGAGGCGCTCGCCAGGATGATCCGGGATTACCTGGAGTACGACGTCAATCCGCTCGGCTGGTTCGACACCGTCCTGGAGGAGGTGCGGGGCGAAGTCGACGTGAGGACCCGGCAGTTCCTGATCAACCTGCAGGCCATCATCCACACCCCGCTGGCGATCGGCGAACGCCCGTCGCAGCGCCAGGAAGACGTGAGCCTCGAGGTTTCGCGCTACCTGAACGAGGTCGGCAGGCCGTACGGCGCCGCACCCGAGTCGATGAACAAGATGAACCCGCACGCGGGCAGGCTCGGCAAGCTGATGGCCGCCGGCCTCGCGGGCACCTTCCTGGTCAATCTGCCGGTACATCTCGCCCAAGCGACCAGCCTGACCGGGCTGGCGGCCGCGGTCGCGGGGACCTACGCGATCGCGGACGGACTGTTCCTTTCCACCGCGCTGTCCAACGCCATCGGGGGGATCGCCGGCTACGACAACGCGCTCCGGCCGCTGTACCGCAGGATTCAGAACGCACTCGCGTTCCCGGTGCTGACCGTGGCCAACGGCATGCTGGTCGCGCTCGAGGTGAGTCAGGGGGAGTGGCTGAAGGCGCTCGCCGCGACGACCCTGACCGGCGCCACCCTCTACATCTCCAAACTCGGTGCCGAGCTGGAGCTCCGGCTGGGCCGCCAGGCCGCTCGCAAAGGCCCGGCGGCCCTCTGGGTCACCGCGTCCTCGCTGGTCGGGCTGGGCATGATGGGCCTGTCCTCGGCGCCGCTGGTCGCCGCCGCGGGCACCGCGCTCGCCGTGTCCGGTCCGGTGATCTACGTCGTGCGAGCCGCCTTGGACCGGGTGCACGGGATCTACGAGGCGCGGACCCCCGCGGGTCTCGTGTACACGTCGAACATCCCGGTGCTCGGCGTCGGCGCGGCCGTCGACCTGAGCCTGCCGCACACTCGGGCACCGAAGCTCATCGGGACGGGCAGTGATCCCGAAAACAAGCCCGACGAGAACCCCGACGACCCCGATACGCCGGACGACGATCCCGGCGGTGCGCCGTCGCCGGGACCGACGCCACCGACGCCCCCACGTCCGGCAGGTCCGTCGAACCGGCCGGATCCCGGGACGGATCCGCCGGATACGCAGGGCGGGACGGCCACTCCGCGGACGACGCCGCCGGACGCTGGACCCGTCGGTCTGCCTGCCTCGGATTCGTTGCCGCCGCAGAAGAATCCCGATCCCGTCGGGGTGCGCGCCGACGCGCGGCACGCGGTGGGGCGCGCGGTGCCGGACGCCGGTATGCGAGCGGTCGAGCGCTCCGCGAACGGCCGCCGATACGTGGTCACCGGCCCGGCCGGGAACACGTTCGACGTCACCGTGCGAGCGGGAACGCCGAGTCCCGGCCAGGTCGCCCAGTACAGAGTGGACACCGCGCAGAACTCGCTGGAGATCGAGATCTCCGAGTTCGCCACCGAGGACGCGACGCGCGACGCGGTCGCGAGGGCGCTGGGTGCGGCGGCGGCCGAGCTGTCCGGGACGCCGCACGGCGAGGACTTCCTCAGCGCCACCGCCGATCCCACCGCGGACCCGTTGCTGAGTCCGGCCGATCACGGGCGGGCCGCGCGGCTGCTGGCGTTCGGCAGTGCGCTGGCAGGCAATCCGCTGCCACTCCGGCGATCCGGGCTGAGCGCCGCACTGCGGGCGTTGATCGCGGACATGGGCCTGCGGCCGGGCGACCCCGGCGCCGCACGGCGGCTGGCCGCGCTGCCGGACGAGCGGATGCGCGAGGTGGTGCGCCGGTACGCACCGGCGCCCGATGGCTATGCGGGCAGACTCGACTACGCGATCACCCGGCTGCTCGCCGGCAGCACGTCGTCGGTCGCTTTCGGCGGCGCCATCGTGGCCACCGCGCCGGTGGTCGCGGCCGCGATGATCAGCGGCGCGGCCGCGCGCTCGCTGGCCGCCGGCCTCTATGACCGGTCGGTCGTGGCCCGCGAGGTCAACGCGGAGAAAGCGGCGAAAGCACCCGTAGAGCGGGCGGTCGCCGAGCGGGCCGCGGCCAGGCGGGAGGCCCTCTTCCGCCCGCTTTTCGACCGCTGGACCGCGATTTCCGGCCGGCTGCGGAGCGGAACACCGTCGCCGGAGGCCACACCACGATCGGAAACGCCAGGGACCGAGCATCCGGATGCCGAGTACGTCGGCCTGACGCCGTACGCGGTGCGCCGGGCGGCCGGTGTCTCCGCCGGATCGCTCGGCACGCTCGCGATGGCCTCGATCGGCATGCAGCCGATGATGGCCGGCGCGCTTCTCGCGACGCTCTGGGCGCCCGCCGTGTTCGGGTCGTTCGCCGAGGCGTTCCGGGGACGGCGCCGCCAGGACGAGCGGGTGGCACGGGCATCGGAGCGGCTGGACGAGACCGATCAAGCGACCGCGGACAACGAACGGGAGCTGGCCGAGTTCGGTCACGCCTTCCTCGATCTGATCGAGGAAAGGCTGGCGGATACCCCGGTGCCCGCGGCCGAACCGGGGGAGGCGAGCGGACCCCGGCACCGGGTGAGCCCGCTGGCGACCTTCACCGGCGTGGGCAACGATTCGGCGCTGTCGCCGATCGGCTACCGCATCCCGGACCGGAATCTGCCGGACACGTCGGACCCGACCTGGCTGTCCGCGATGTTCACCGGCTACCTGGAATACCTCGGGCTCGGGGTGCTCCAGGCGATCGTCGGCACCATCGCCGGCGGGGTGACCGGGCACAGCGCGTACCGGGCCGCGCAGGAGGCCGAGCACGACCGCAGGCTGCACGACCTGCTGGCGGAGGTGGACGAGCACAGCGAACTGCGCACTCGGGTGTTGCGTGCGGCGCTGAACCGGCTCGCCGAAACCGCGCCACAGCAGGCGGACCGCGACCGGCTCAGCCACTTTTTAGCTGAGCACGGCTTGGCGGAGCACGGCCTGTCCGCGCCCGAAGCGGAGCCGGACACCGAGCCCGATGGCGATCCGCCGCCGTGGCTCGCGTCGAAAACCTGGCTGACCACCGACCTGGTGATCGCCTCCGCCTCTCTCGGCGCCACCACGGCGGGCTTCACGTTGTTCGGCATCGGCGGTCTTGGCCCGTACGCGGTGGCCGCCGCGGCCGAAACGCTGATCCCGTTGTTCCACCGATCGTTGACGGAACGGGAATTCGCCGCCGAGGACGCCGCCGCCGGGCCTGCCGCCGAGTTGCGGAGGGCCGAGGCGCGGGCCAGGGCCGACGCGCTCGAGCGGTACCTGTTCCGGCTGCTGGACCGTGGGCTCGCCGAGTCCCAGGACCAGCCCGACGGGCAGCGACAGTGGTGGCATCCGAGGCAGATCGCCGACCTGGCGAGGGAGATGGCGCCCGCCGTACCGCCGTCCGAAGCCGCTCCGTTTTCGGTGCCAGGACAGCTCAAGGCCGCCGCCGCTGCTGCCTACCTGGACCTTCTGGACCAACCGGGAGAGCTCACCACGCTGCCGGACCGGCTGGTGGCGCTGGAGGCCGTCGGTGCCGCCGCGGACCGGCTTACCAGGGCCGGGGACTGGGCGGCCACGACCGGGCAGACCCGCCCGGAAGTGGTGGCGCGCAACGAACTCGTCGAGGCGATCCAGCGGTACAACGCGCTCGCCGAGAACCCGCTGCGGCTCGATGACGTCTTCGACGGGGTGCACCGGGGCAACAGCAACCCGCAGCAGGTACGTCAGCTGTTGCCCGGCCTGCGGGACGCGGTCGGCGGCGAACCCGGCGAGTTGGTGCCCTGCCAGGTGGCAGCCGTGCTCACCGACCGGCATCTCGCCGATCGGGCGGCGGGCAGGCCGCCGGGACGGGTGGTCCCGCCGCGCACACTGGCCGGGCTGACCGGCAGGGAGGGCTGGGCCGACAGGGTCGCCATGGCGGCCAGGGTCACCGGGGCGCGGTTCGTCCCGATGGCGTCGGCCAACGATGTGGCGCAACGGCTGCGTGCGCTCGGCCCTGGTGCCCGCGCGATCGTGCACGGCGAGCGCGCCGGCGTCACGCATCTGTTCAACGTGGCCAATCTGGACGGCGAGGTCTACTTCATCGACGGGCAGATCACCCTGTTCGCCGACCTGGCGGGCTACCGCGACGGATTCCGGGTGCTCATCACCGAGGACAACGGTGAGGAGGCTCGCCGGTGGGCCGGCCGTCCGGTGCCTTTCCTGCTGCGCAACGCCTACGCGCAGGCGATCGCCTCGGCCCGTGAGCAGTTCGCCCGGCTCCACAAGGATCCCGTCGCGCCGAAGGGCATCGACGATGTGATCAACCCGGAGCCGTCCGAGCAGGACGGTCCGAGGAGATCGGACGCGGCGGTGCCCGCGCCGAACCCGGCGACCGGCGCCCCGCCCCCGCGCGGCACCTCCGCAGGCGGACGCCGTTGGAAGGTGTATCGCGACGTCGCGGCGCTGACCCGCGGGATGACTCCGCCCAGCGTCGAGCCCGCGTGGCACCGGCACACGCGTGGGATCGTGACGGCGGCGACGAACATCGTGAACGGCCCGCCGCGGCCGGCGTCCGGCCTGACGCGCTGGATCTCGTTGTTCGAGACGGCGTACGGCATGATGCACAGCGCGCGGCAGATCTCGGCAGGGGCGACCTACGATCCCGAACTGGTGCGGTGGGCGCAGGAACATCCGGAAGCCCTGAAGTACTTCCGGATGCCCGAGCTCTCGCCGCTGGCGCGGACGAGCGAGGTCAATGCTTTGCCCGCGATCCACGCGGGAGTGGTGACGCCGGACGAACAGGCGTGGCAGATCGAGACCCATCATCCACTGCTGCGCGAGGTCAACCCGAACTTCACCAGCCCCGACGCCTATGGAGAAGGCTGGCAGACCAACGGCCCGCAGGCTGTCGTCGGCTATTTCCGCGGCATGCTCGGCCAGGAGATGAAGGTCGAACCGGTCCGGCCCGAAGACATGTGGCGGGTGGACGGGGAAACCTATGTCGCCGAGCGACTCCACGGGTCCTGGGAAGCCCACGACAGCTACGACAGCGTCATCGACGAAATCCACGGCGCGTGGTGGGCCGCGTCGAGTCCCTCCCCGCTGCCGCCGACCGCCGCGCTGCGGCTGACCTACGCCCATCCCCGGTCCGGGGAAGTCGTGGAGAAGTGGGGCCTGGTGCGGTGGACCGACGGCGGGGTCGTTTTCCTGTCCCCGGTGCCCGGAACCTTGATGCTGTTGCCGGCGCATCCACTTTCGATATCCCTGCTGCCGATCACCTATGGCGAGGCGGCGAAGGACAACCTGCCGGAACGGCGCGGCCGCCCGGTCGAATCGCCGCCGGTGCCCGACGTGCCCGTTCGCCCCGCCGATCCCGGCCAGGTCGCATGGGCGCTGGGCGAAGTGGACGGCGGGCGGCTGGCCGGGCTGGCGTTGCCCGGGCTGGTGATCGAGGGCGTCGACGCCGGCAGGCCCGCCGTCCTGCACGGCACGCTGGCCGACGGGACGGCGGTACGGATCGACGTGGTGAACGCCGGATCACCCGGAGTTCCGAGCTTCGATGTCTTTTCCGGCCGGATCACCCGTGACCGGGCGGCGGCCCCGCCCGGCACCAAACTGGTGTACCTGTTCGCCGAGGGGCTCACTTCGCGACTGGCCGAGGGGCTCGTCGGGATCGGTGCGGACGTGGTGCTGCGCCAGACGGGCTCCACGGACTTCGAAGTGGTCGCGGCCAGGGATCCCGGCCCGCCGCCCGATTTGTTCAGCCGCCGGGCCGTCCGGAGCAACCGGGACATTCTCGACAGCGGCGACGGCCTGCCGCGGACCCAGGAGACCGTCGCCCGCACGGCCGAAGCCGCCGGCATCGATCTGACCGGCGTCCACGTCCAGCTGGTCGAGACGCCTGAGGTGATCGAGTATCTCGACGAAGTGGGCGCCTGTGCGTCGACTCCGCCGGAGTCGGGGGGCAAGACCATTTGGCTCGGCCCGGCCGGTTTCGCCGACGTCGAGACCCTGGTGGCGGTGCTGGCACACGAGATGACGCACGTGCGCCAGCTTCGAGCCGGGATCACGCCGACCGAGCAGACGCGCGAAAGTCTCGAAGAAGAGGCGGAAGCCAGCGAAGGGCCCGCCCTGGAAAGGTTCCGAAATCATGACGACGACGATGTTCGAGGTGGAGAAGACCTTCGATCTGCCGGGCAGGGACGGGATCCTGGTGGTCGGCCGGTTGCGGCAAGGGACGCTGGAGAGCGGTTCGAACCTCCGGCACCGGACGACGGACGCCCGGATCCGGATCCTCGGCCTGGAATTCGACGGCCCGAACCAGCGGGGGACCGACCGGCGGACGATCCGGATCGACCGGCGGGACGCGGAGCAGGTGACCCCGGGATCGATCCTGACGGGTCATCCCCCGACTTCCTGAACCTGCCGCCGACGACCTTCCACCCGCTCCCGCCCCGCATCGACGCGGTGATCAATCAGGAGCCGGAGCCACCGCTCGCCGAACCCGAGGCCGACTGGATCCCGATCGAGGACGTTCCCGGCCCGCTGCACCGGGACGAACCGTTGCCTGCCTCGGAACTTCGAGCGACCTTCCGGGGTGAGGACGATCCGAACGACCCGGACCGGGCGTTCGCCCCCATGGTCGTCGAGTACTTTTCACCCGAACGCAGGGAGGAGCACCGGGTTTTCGTGCGGGACGGCAAACTCTATTGGGCGCGGGACGGATCCCCGGTGGACACGTCCTCCACCACGGGGCCGTTCGATCACGCGATCTTCGCGATGGATCCGCAGGGGAACCTGTACGTGTCGCCGACGTGGATCTCGGGCCAGTTGCACCATTCCAGCTTCCTCGCCGGGCAGCCCGTCGCAGTGGCCGGACACATCGGGGTGGTGAACGGGAGGCTGATCAAGCTGACCCGCGAGAGCGGGCACTACCAGCCGGAGAAAGAGCAGTTGGTGACCGGGCTGAGCATCCTCGCCGAGCAGGGCGTGGATGTCTCCCAGGTGGACACCGGTCCCCAGTTCTAGACGGAAGGGAAACCAGGCAAGTGAAGTTCCCGTGGCGCGGATACGTCAACCAGCTCACCTACGCGGCCGGCCTGCGGCAGCGTGCGGACGACGAGCTCGTCGAGCGGGTCGCGGACGAGTTGATCCGTCAACGGTTCTTCACGCTCCCCGTGGCGGACTACCACCGGGCGGCCACGGAGGCCCTCGGCTCCGGCGAACGGATAGCCGGCGAACAGGACGACGAGGACGCCACCCGCGACTTCCTCGCTCGGCTGGTGCGGGCCCTCGACGATCGCGGGCCGTGGCCCGAACCGCCCTACTCGACCAGCGGCACCAGCGAGTGGGCCGCCTTGCAGGACGCGCCCGCGGTCGCGCGCGTTCCGCAGACCGACCGGGAAATCGGAGCCTCGCTGAATCGCGTCTTCGCCGAGGAGCCGCCGGGCGTCGGCGACGTGCGGGTGCTGATCCTGCGACTGCGTACCGGGCAACAGATCGCCCTGCGTGCTTCGCGTCCCTTCGCCGAGCCCGGTGTCGACCTGGTGACTTACGACGATCCAGTGTCCACTGTGGCCGCGTTCGGCGAGCTGACCGGGATCGAAGTGGAACCCGGCTAGGGCAGGTCCCGTTCATGCGGTGCATAAGTCGGTGAATCCAGGTTTCTGCTGGTGGTGTTGCCGGTTCGTCCTCGTACCAACTAAGTCGGCGGTCCGGCTTCCTCGCCTGCCCGCCCGAGTACGACCCGGGATTGACTACGGGAGTCGGCCGTGCCTTGAGTGTCCACAAGGGATACTTCGGCTGGCGAAATGTCCGGTTGACGGCTATATGAACGGTTTCGCGTGGGGGTCGTGAGTGAGAATGGTCGTTCTAACCCTCATTACCACTCACGACCCCCGCGAAAAGTCCCAAAATGGACACCTTTGCCCGGCTGGCGTCCCTTATGGACGGTCAAGAGCGCGCCAGGCTCCATGGCGACCCACTCCCACCACGGACTCGGGCACGCCCCTTTTGCCTTCCCCTCAATATGCGCCGCATTTCCGGCGCGGAACCCGGCTGGGACGGGTCGGGGAACGTGCGGTGTCTTCCCGGTCAGTTGGGGCTGACCGGGAACCGCAGTTCGAAGATCGCGCCGCCCTCGTCGGCGTTGTACACCGCGAGAGTGCCGCCGTGCGCCTGCGCGACCCACCGCACGATCGAGAGCCCGAGCCCGGAAGAGCCGCCGGTGCTGGCGAACCGGTCGAACGCCTCGCCCGCCAGCGCGGCGTCGATACCCGGGCCGTGGTCCGCGACGGTCACGGTGCCGCCGGCGACGGTCAGGTGCACGAAAGCCTTCGCTCCCGGTTGGCGGCCGTAGCGCACGGCGTTGTCGAGAAGGTTGCCGATGGCCCGTTGCAGCAGCGCGGGGTCGGCGTCGACCTTCGTGGGCGCGGCGGTGACGGTGACCTCGGCGCCCTCGGTCGCGGTGTCTTCGACGATGCCCACCACCAGCTGGTCGAGCCAGATCGGCTGGATGCTCAGCTGTTCCACCCCCGCGGCGAGCCGGGCGCGGACGAGCAGGTCGTCGATGATGCCGCCCATTCTCGCGGCGAGGCGGACGGTCCGCGGCAGGAGTTCCGCCGACTGCGCGGGGTTGGCCATCGCGGTTTCGGCGAGCGCGCGCAGGGCGGCGACCGGGGTGCGGAGGTCGTGCGCGGTTTCGGCGAGCAGGACTTCCTGCTGCTGCAAGGCCGCGGCCGCGGGCCGGATCGACCGGCCGGACAGCAGGTGGCCCGCGAACCCCAGTATCGCGACCAGCAGCACGGTGCCGCCGATCACCAGCAGCGTGAACTGGGTGTGCGCGGCGTCTTCGGTCTCCGTCGACTGCACCGCGACGACGGCCGCGAAGGTCTTGCCGTCGCCGTCGCGCAGGGGTTCGGCGCGGACCTTGACCACGTCGCCGTTGGTCGCCTTTTGGTGGCCCTGCACCAGCTTGCCGGTCTGCACCGCTTCGGTGGCGAGCCCGGTCAACAGCTGCATGCTCATCGGGACGCAGTTCGCCCGCGAAAGATGCGGCTCGAACGCGGGCGCACCGCCGGGCAGGACCGCGAACTGCGGGCAGCGGTCGTTCAGCACGTCGGTGTTGACCAGACCGAAGCCGACGGTGCCGTCGAATTCGACCAGCCTGCTGACCGAAGACGTGACCTGGGTCAGCGCGGCGTCGATCCGTTCTTCGCCCTGGTCGCCGTCCTCGTTGATGAGCAGCCACGCGAAGACCACCAGCCCGAGGGTGTTCATCACGGTGAACAACGCGGTCAGCGTCCAGCGCAGCCTGCGCAGACGATCGGCCGAGGAGTGGGTGTTCACCGGGCGCCCAGCCGGTAGCCGAGGCCGCGGACGGCGTGGATCAGTTCGGGTTCCTTCAGCTTGCGGCGCAACCGCTTCACCACCACGTCGACCACATTGGACATCGGATCGGCCTGCGCGTCCCAGCAGTGCTCGATCAGATCCGCCCGCTGCACCGGCAGGCCGGCCCTGGTCAGCAGGTATTCGAGCACCGCGTACTCCTTGTTGGTCAAGGTGAGCAGCACGCCGGCCCGGCGCACCTCACGCCGCGCGCAATCCATCACCAGGTCTTCATGCTGCAGCACCGAGGGCCGGTCGAACGCGGAGCGGTGACACAGATTGGTCACCCGCTCGGTCAGCTCGGCCATCACGAACGGCTTCACGAGGTAGTCGTCACCGCCGTGCTCGAAGCCGGCCACCCGGTCGGCGAGCGCGTCGCGGGCGGTGAGGAACAGCACCGGCGCCCGCCAGCCCAGCTGCCGTCGCATGTGGACGTATTCGATGGCGTCGCCGTCCGGCAGCATCCGGTCGAACACCACGCAGTCGTGGCGCGTTTCGCGCAGCAGCCGGTCCGCGGTCGCGATGTCGCCGGCCTCGCCGACGACGAAGCCGGCCGCGCGGAGCTGCGTGACCAGCGCGAGCCGCAGATTCTCGTCGTCTTCGACGACCAACACCCGTGTCATCAAAACCTCATGTTCGGACAGCGAAAGTAGACGCATGCAGTTCCCGGTGCCCCTGAACGCTAACGCGTCGGGTGCCCGCGGCCGTCCGGACGGCGGGAACTGGCATGAACAGGACGTCGTCGGCGGCACCGCGCCGGGGGGAAGAGGGAGGTACCTGCGATGACCGTGCAGACCGGCCAGCTCAGCCTGGTCACGGGAACGGGCCAGGGCGGCGACCGGGCGGGACTCGGCGAGCTGCTCGCGGAAGCGACCGGCGAGGTGCTCGTGATGAGTACGGGAACGGACACCGCGTTCCAGCGGATCGCGCTCGCGAACGTGCGTCCCGGCGTACGCCACAAGGTGCTCTTCCCCGACTCCGCCCGGATGTCCGGCGCGCTCAACCGGCTTTCGCGGGCCGGGGCCGAGGTGCGGACCGACGCCGAGGTCCCGATGGACGCGCTGGTGATCGACCGGACTTCGGTCGTCCTTCCCGCGGAGGGCAGGCAGGCCGGTTCCGCGGTGTTCCGGCTGCCCGGCGTGGTCACCGCGACGGTCGGCCTCTTCGAGCGGATCTGGCAGGCCGCCGCGCCGCTCGTCCCGCTGGACCTCCGGGAGGCCGAAAACGCCTCGATCCTGACCGGCCGCGAGCAGGAGCTGCTGACGCTGCTGTTCTCCGGTACGACCGACGAATCCGCCGCCGCGAGGCTCGGCGTCTCGGTGCGTACGGTGCGCCGGATGGTCGCCGACATCATGAACCGGCTCGGCGCCCGCAGCCGGTTCCAGGCCGGCGCCAAAGCCGTCGATCGCGGCTGGCTGATGGCGAAGGCCGGCTGATGACGATCTCGACTCCCGGCCGTGTCCTGCTGGTGTCGCAGCGGCCAGGCGCGTATCCGACCATCGGTGACGCCTTGACGGAAGCGTCCGACGGCGCCGTCATCACCATCGCGGGCGGTGAATACGCGGAGACCGTCGAACTGACCGGCCTGCGGGTGACCTTGGCCGCGTCCGACGGCGCCACGGTCGTCATCGACGGCAGGGGCGCGGACCGGCCCGTTTTCCGCAGCACCGGCGGAGCGCTCGTCCTCGAAGGGATCGAAGTCCTGGCTGGCGGCGCGTCCGCGATCCAGGCGGACGACACGGAACTCGCGGTCCGGAACTGCACCGTCTCCGGTGGACGCGGCCCGGCGATCGCGATTCGCGGCACGACGGCGTTCACCGTGAGCGGTTGCGTGATTTCGGGGACGGAGCAGGGGATCCTCGTCGACGGCTCGCCAGGGAGGATCGAGGACACCACCGTCGAGGACGTGACGGGGGACGGGATCACCCTCGGACAGGGCGCCGATCCGGTCGTGACCGGCTGCACGGTGACCGGCTGCGGCCTGCGCGGTATCTACGTCTACCAGTACGCCAGGCCGGTCATCGAAGGCTGCACCGTCTCGCACACCGGTCACGAAGGGATCGCCGTCGCGCACCACGGGGTGCCGGTACTCAAGCGGTGCACGGTCACCGACACCCGGGGCCCGGGGATCTCGTTCGCTTCCGGTTGCGGCGGCGAGATCTCCGCGTGCCGGGTCGCGAACACCGCGGAACCGGGAATCGCGATCGCCGAAGGGGCGACGCCGACGATCGGTGATGCCGCGGACCCCGGCACCGTGGGGGACGACGCACTGGACGAGATGCTCGCCGAACTCGACGCGATGATCGGCCTTCCCGAGGTCAAGGAAGAGGTCCGCTCGCTTGTCGACGAGTTGCAGGTCAACGAATGGCGCCGCCGGGCCGGGCTGCCGGTCGGTGCCGCCGGGCACCATCTGATCTTCGCGGGCGCGCCCGGCACCGGGAAGACCACGGTCGCGCGGATCTACGGCAAACTGCTGAAGGCGCTGGGAGTCCTGCCGGTCGGTCAGTTCCGCGAGGTGTCGCGCCGCGATCTCGTCGGGCAGTACATCGGGCATACGGCGGAAAAGACCGCGACGGTGTTCGAAGAGGCCAAAGGCGGTGTCCTGTTCATCGACGAGGCGTACACGCTCACGCGGCTCGCCGGCTCCGGCGGCGATTTCGGCCAGGAGGCGATCGACACCCTGGTCCCGCTGATGGAGGAACATCGTGACGAGGTGGCGGTGATCGTGGCCGGGTACACCGACGAGATGGTCGACTTCCTCGCCGCCAACCCCGGTCTCGCGTCGCGCTTCGGCAAGACGATCCAGTTCGAGAACTACAGCCCCGCCGAACTTCTCGCCATCTTCGGGCGGATGGCGTCCGCCGGGGACTACGAACTCGATCCCGACGCCGGTCCCGTGCTGACCGGCCACTTCGGGCGCGTTTCCGGAGACGTCAACTTCGGCAACGCGCGCGACGCGCGCCTGCTGTTCGAGAAGGCGCGCACGGCTCAGTCACAACGATTGCGGCTGCTGGGGCGGATGCCCGCGCTCGAAGAACTGCGCGGGTTGCACGTGGCCGACGTGGAGGCGGCCATCGCACGATAGCGTGGCCCCGTGCGGGTGCTGGTGACCGAGGACGACGAGAACTTGCGGGTGGCGTTGGAATTCGCCCTGCGCGGCGACGGCTTCGCGGTGGACACCGCCGCCGATCTGCCCGGCGCCGACGAGGCGCTGATGGTGAACGCCTACGACTGCGCGGTGTTCGACCGGATGCTTCCTTCGGGCGACGCGTTGTCGTACGTCCGCAACCGGCGCAGCGCCGGATGGCCGCTGCCCGTGCTGTTCCTGACCGCGCGCGACAGCGTCGCCGACCGGATCGACGGCTTGCGCGTCGGCGGCGGCGACTACCTGGTCAAGCCGTTCGCGATGCCGGAACTGATCGCCAGGGTGCGCAGCCTGTGCCGCCGTGACATGGCCGGGCAGGCGGTGATCCTTCGCTGCGCCGACGTCGAACTCGACACCGGCAGGCACCAGCTCTCGCGGGCGGGGGTGCTGCTCACCGTGACCCGCAAGGAGTACCTCGTCATGGAACGGCTGATGGCCGCGACCGGACGCCCGGTCTCGCGGCGGGAACTCATCCGGTACGCGTGGGACGAGATGGCGGATCCGGCGTCGAACGTGCTCGACGTCGTGATCGCGCGGCTGCGGCGGAAACTCAAGGATCCTCCGCTGATCCACACCGTGCGGGGGTCGGGCTACCGGATGGCGCCGCTTTAGCCCCACGGACGGGGCAGCCCCGGCCGCCGCTCACGGCCACCCCGCCGTGGCGGGTTGCGAAAGCCACTTTCGCAACCTTCAACGTTGCGAAAGTGGCTTTCGCAACGCGCGGCCGCTCCCGGTCCGCCCGAAACCCCGCCCGAACGAGACCGTCGACACCCGGCATGCCCCGGATGTGCCATGCTCGACAGCGCACGAGGCGGCGAAACCGAGAGGTGACGAGGGTGTCCATCTGGGCAGGCGTGATCAATTTCGTCCGGGCACGGTACGAAGTGCTCGAAGAGCGGGGGGACTGGCTCCGGTTCCGTGTCGACACCGAGGACGGCCGCGGACAGCAGGTCTCCTTGCACCACCTGCCCGACCATGACGGCGCGGAGTGGGTCGAGATCTCGTCCCCGGTCGGCTGGGCAGACAAGATCGATCTGCGGCGCCTGCTCGAACTGGCGGGCGGCGGTTCGGTCGGCGGCGCGGCCGTCGTGGACGGCGTCGCGCTGCTCAAGCACACGGTCCCGCTGGTCGACCTGAACCTGGTCAACGAGTTCGAACATCCGCTGAAGTCCCTCGTCACGCGTGCCGACGCGCTCGAACACGAGCTGACCGAGGCCGACGAGTTCTGAGCCCGCCGGTCCATTCAGGACGGAAACGATGAAGGCCCCCTGCCGACGCAGGGGGCCTTCACTCGTCTTCGAGGCAGGACTTGCGCCTTCCCGGTTTGCGCCCGGGACCGCGTCTTGAGCTCAGAGGCGCTCCTGGAGCGCGTCCGCGGCGGCGAGCAGGTCCGCGGCCCAGCGTGCCCCCGGTTTACGCCCTATACGTTCGATGGGCCCGGAAACCGACACCGCGGCGACGACGGTGCCCGTCGAATCCCGTACCGGCGCCGAGACACTCGCCACACCGGGTTCCCGTTCCGCCACGCTCTGGGCCCAGCCGCGGCGGCGGACCTCGAGCAGTGTGCGCTCTCCGTACACCGCCTCGGTGAGGATCGTCCGCTGCGTGTGCGGATCCGACCACGCGGCGAGCACCTTCGCGCCGGAGCCCGCGGTCATCGGCAGCCGTGAACCGATCGGCACCGTGTCACGGAGCCCGCTCGGCGGCTCCGCGGTCGAAACGCAGACGCGCTGGACGCCGTCGCGGCGGTACAGCTGAACGCTTTCGCCGGTGATGTCGCGCAATTTCGGCAGCACCGAACTCGCCGCGTCGAGCAGCGGGTCGGTCGAACCGCCCGCCAGTTCCGCGAGTGCGGTACCCGGCCGCCAGCGGCCGTCGGGGCCGCGGCGCAACAGGCGATGCACTTCGAGGCCGACCGCCAGCCGGTGCGCCGTCGCACGCGGCAGACCGGTCCGCGTGCACAGTTCCGCCAGGCCACAAGGATCTTCGGCCACGGCCTGAAGCACGGCCACGGCCTTGTCGAGTACTCCGATACCGCTATGCTGTCCCACAAGCCGATACTATCTTCCCGAAGTTTGAGATGTCCAGATGGTGGGAAGTACCGATTTCACCGCATGTGAGGAGCCGGAAAATGCCCCGGACACTGGCCGAGAAAGTGTGGGAGTCGCACCTGGTGCGGCGCGGCGAGGGGGCCGAGCCTGACCTGCTTTACATCGATCTGCACCTGCTGCACGAGGTCACCAGCCCGCAGGCGTTCGACGGACTCCGCCTGGCGGGCCGGAAACTGCGCCGCCCCGACCTCACCATCGCGACCGAGGACCACAACGTCCCGACGATCGACATCGAGCTGCCGATCGCGGATCCCGTGTCCCGCACCCAGGTCGACACCCTTCGCACCAACTGCAAGGAGTTCGGCGTCCGGCTGCACCCGATGGGCGACGCCGAACAGGGCATCGTGCACGTCATCGGCCCGCAGCTGGGCCTGACCCAGCCGGGAATGACCGTGGTGTGCGGTGACAGTCACACCTCGACGCACGGTGCCTTCGGCGCGATGGCCTTCGGGATCGGCACCTCCGAGGTCGAACACGTGATGGCGACCCAGACCCTGCCGCTCCGTCCATTCAAGACGATGGCGATCACGGTCGACGGTTCGCTGCGCCCCGGCGTCACCGCGAAGGACGTCATCCTCGCGGTGATCGCGAAGATCGGCACCGGCGGCGGGCAGGGCTACGTCCTCGAGTACCGAGGCGAGGCCATCGAAAAGCTGTCGATGGAAGCCCGGATGACGGTGTGCAACATGTCCATCGAAGCGGGCGCGCGCGCCGGGCTCATCGCACCGGACGAGACGACGTTCGCGTATCTGAAGGGCCGTCCGCACGCGCCGCAGGGCGCCGATTGGGACGCCGCTGTCGAAAATTGGCGCGAACTCCGCACCGACGACGACGCCGTCTTCGACGCTGAGGTGCATCTGAACGCCGACGAGCTCACGCCTTTCGTGACCTGGGGCACGAACCCGGGCCAAGGGCTCCCGCTGGGCGCCGAGGTGCCGGACCCCGAGCGGATCGGTGACGAGAACGAGCGCATCGCCGCTGAAAAGGCCCTGTCCTATATGGACCTGAAGCCGGGCACGCCGCTGCGGGAGATCGCGGTGGACACCGTCTTCCTCGGCTCGTGCACGAACGGCCGTATCGAGGATCTGAGGGCCGCCGCGGACGTCCTGCGCGGGCACAAGGTCGCCGATTCGGTCCGGATGCTCGTCGTCCCCGGCTCGATGCGGGTCCGCCAGGCGGCGGAAGCCGAAGGCCTGGACCGGATCTTCACCGAAGCGGGCGCGGAATGGCGTCAGGCGGGCTGTTCGATGTGCCTCGGCATGAACCCGGACCAGCTGAAGCCGGGTGAGCGGAGCGCGTCGACGTCGAACCGCAACTTCGAAGGCAGGCAGGGCAAGGGCGGCCGGACGCATCTGGTCTCACCGCTCGTGGCGGCCGCCACGGCCGTGCGGGGCACGCTGTCCAGCCCCGAAGACCTCCAGCCCGCCGTCGCTCGCTGACATCGCTGACATCCGCGAAGGAGTTCCCAACATGGACGCGTTCACCCACCACACCGGCGTCGGGGTCCCGCTGCGCAGGTCCAACGTGGACACTGACCAGATCATCCCGGCGGTCTACCTCAAGCGCGTGAGCCGCACCGGCTTCGAGGACGGGCTCTTCGCCGCCTGGCGCTCCGAGGAGTCGTTCATCCTCAACCAAGAGCCCTTCAAGAACGGGTCGGTCCTGGTCGCGGGCCCGGACTTCGGCACCGGCTCCTCCCGCGAGCACGCCGTCTGGGCCTTGATGGACTACGGCTTCCGGGCCGTGATCTCCTCCCGGTTCGCGGACATCTTCCGCGGCAACTCCGGCAAGCAGGGCCTCGTCGCCGCTCAGGTCGAGCAGGCGGACGTCGAACTGCTCTGGAAGCTGCTCGAAAACGAGCCGGGGACGGAGGTCACGGTGGACCTCGAGTCGAAGACGGTACGAGCCAAGGACTTCACCGCGCCCTTCCAGATCGACGACTACACCCGCTGGCGGCTCCTCGAAGGGCTCGACGACATCGCCCTGACACTCCGCCACGCGGAGGAGATCGACACTTTCGAGACCCAGCGCCCCTCCTGGAAGCCGGTGACCCTCCCGGCTGCCCACTCCTAGGGCCGGTCAAAGGGGGCGGATTCCCTTGCTGAGCAGGGAATCCGCACCCCGGCCTTGGGTACTCGACACAGCCCCGAAACCACACCGAACGGCACCTCGAGAGGCCCTGAAGGGGTCCCTCGGGAGGCGGAACAGCCCCCGAGACAAGGGAAATTTCCGCGCGTCGTTTGGAATTTGTGCTGCATTGGTAATACCGTGTGCGCTAAGTCGGCCGACGGGGCCGTGTACAAGTAGTTCTTCTTGGAGGACTGGAATGGCCAACAAGGCCCAGCTGATCGAGGCGCTGTCGGAGCGCCTGGGCGACAAGAAGGTCGCGTCGGAGGCCGTCGATGGCCTTGTCGACATCATCATCCGGACGGTCAACAAGGGCGAGAAGGTGAACATCACCGGCTTCGGTGTGTTCGAGAAGCGCGCCCGCGCCGCCCGCACCGCGCGGAACCCGCGCACCGGTGAGACCGTTCGCGTCAAGAAGACCAACGTGCCCGCGTTCCGCGCCGGCACGACCTTCAAGGACGTCATCAGTGGTTCGAAGAAGCTGCCGAAGGCCACCGCTGTGAAGCGTGCGACCGCCGGCACCGCCACTCGCGCCACCGCCACCCGCGCGACGACGACCCGGACGGCCGCCAGCCGCCCGGCCGCGACGCGTTCCACCACCACGCGGACCCGCGCCGCCGCCGCCACGACGCGTACGGCTGCGAAGCCGGCCGCCAAGGCGACCGCGACCAAGGCCGCCGCCAAGACGACCGCTGCCAAGGCGGCGCCGAAGACCGCGGCCAAGGCCACGACTCGCGCCACCACGGCCAAGAAGGCGACCGCCACCAAGGCCGCCGCGAAGCCGGCCGCCAAGGCGACTGCTGCCAAGGCCCCCGCGAAGAAGGCTCCGGCCAAGCGGACTTCGGCCGCGGCGAAGAAGAAGTAAGCTCTCTCATCACGAGTGAGCCAACGGCAGGGCCCCGCGCACCGCGCGGGGCCCTGCCGCATTTTTCGGCCGTCTGCCGTGCGGCCGCCTGGTTTCCCCCGACGCGCCCGCGCGCGGTGTCCGGGGGATCACGGCTCCGGAAGGGATCCGCGGCGGCTCAGGGGCCGGATGTGCTGTGATTCTCGTGCCGCTGGGCGAAGTCGCGGCAAAGAATCCGCTTCGATGGGGTTCTCCCGGTCACCCCGATGGACGCATCGCCGCGCTTCCCGGTGCCGCCCTCCACAGTGGAGCGACGATCGACGGCGGGCGGGAACACTGCCGGAGTAGGACGTCACCCACGTGGGGGAGCCTCGCGACTTTCCCTGTGTCCAGACGCCGAACACCCGTGATCAAAGACGTAACTCGCGTGATCGGGGCCGTAACTCACGTGACTGGAAGACGAACTCGTGAGTTACGGCTCCAAGCACGCGTGATACGGCTTCAGACACGCGAGTTACGGCCCCGATCACGCGGGTTCGGTGAATAAGCGCAGGCGAGCGTCGGGGATGGGCAGGCCCCGGTCGTCGCTCACCGGGGGTTGCGAAAGCCACTTTCACAACCATCAACGTTGCGAAAGTGGCTTTCGCAACGTCTTCGCCGCGACCGCGTCAGGGATGTGCGGGAGCCGGGGTGGGCAAAGGCGACGCGAAATAGTCCGCGGCCACCAGCACCGGCCCGTTCTCTTCGGTCGGGGGCCGGAAGGACAGCACCCAGAACGAACCCTTCTTCGACGGCACCACGCTGCCGCGTGCGGCGGGCAGGTCGACACCGTCGCGGTCGGCCAGCGCGCTGACGACGTCCGGGATCACCCCGCCCTGGCTGGAGATCACCGGCGTCCCGCCGTCTCCGGCGATGGCCAGCAGCCGGGCGACGCCGAGCACCGGGTCCGGCCAGTAGCCCTCTTCCGACAGCAGCGGCTCGTGCCGGATCTCGACGCCGAGATCCTCGGCGAGCCCGTTCACCGTCTGGACGCAACGAAGCCGCGGTGCCGAAAGCACCCTGCCGGGCGCGTAGTGCCGCAACAGCGAACGCAATGCTTCGGCCTGACGCTGGCCCGCGTCCGACAGCGGCCGCAGGTCGTCGTCGCCGTTCCACTCGTCGCGTTTACCCGCTTTGGCGTGCCGCACCAGGATCACCGTGGTGAGTTCGGGCGGCAGCGCGGAGAACTCGCGCAGCACCCGCACGTCCTCTGTCCGCGTCAGCAGTTTCTCCGCCGCTTCCGGGTCGAGCCAGCGCAGCTCGTCGACTTCCTCGTTCGGCGCGAAGGCGCCGGAAACGGCGTGCGCGGAGAAGTAGTCGACGGTCTTCGGCAGTCCCGCCACGGTGTATTCGGTCCGGACCAGATACCGGCCGAGCACGGCCTCGAATCCGGTCTCCTCTTCGATCTCCCGGACCGCCGCCCGCGCGATGGTCTCGCCCGGATCCAGCTTTCCCTTCGGCAGCGACCAATCGTCGTAGCGCGGCCGGTGGACCAGCGCGACCTCGATCCGGTCTCCGTCACGACGCCAGAGAACGGCTCCCGCCGCCCGGACGATCCCGCTCATCCCGCGGCCCCGTGCCGCTTCGCCAGCTCGACCTGGTGGTCGCGGACGTCGTCGCCGGAAGCCGGGAACGGGGTCCACTCACCGGTCGAGTTCAGCACCCAGCAGCGGGTCGACGGATGCAGCGCGGATTCGAAGATGTAGTCCAGTTGCGCCGTCAGCTTCGGATCCTTGACCCGCACCAGCGCCTCGATCCGGCGGTCCAGGTTGCGGTGCATCATGTCCGCGCTGCCGATCCACCGCGTGCCGCCCGCACGGAAGGTGAAGACGCGCGAGTGCTCCAGGAAACGGCCGAGGATGGACCGCACGTGGATGTTCTCGCTCAGTCCCTCCACGCCCGGTTTCAGCGAGCAGATCCCGCGCACCACGATGTCGACCGGCACTCCCGCCTGCGAAGCGTGGTACAGCGCGTCGATCACCTGCTCGTCGACGAGCGAGTTGCATTTGATCCGGATCCCGGCGGTCTGGCCGGCGCGGGCGAGTTCGATCTCCTCGCCGATCGCGCGCACGATGCCGCGGCGGATCCCGTGCGGCGACGTGAGGATGTTGCGGTAGGTGTCCTGACGGGAGTACCCGGTGAGCACGTTGAACAGATCCGTCAGATCCGCGCCGATCGTCGGGTCGGCGGTCAGGATGCCGAGGTCCTCGTACAGGCGCGCGGTCTTCGGGTTGTAGTTGCCGGTGCCGATGTGGCAGTAGCGGCGGATGGTCGAACCCTCCTGGCGCACCACCATCGACACCTTGCAGTGCGTCTTGAGCCCGACGAGCCCGTAGACCACGTGCACGCCGGCGCGTTCCAGTGTGCGGGCCCAGGTGATGTTGGCCTGTTCGTCGAACCGTGCCTTGATCTCGACCAGCGCGACGACCTGTTTGCCCGCCTCGGCGGCGTCGATCAGCGCGTCGACGATGGGGGAGTCGCCGGAGGTGCGGTACAGCGTCTGCTTGATCGCCAGTACCTTGTCGTCCGCGGCGGCCTGTTCGATGAACCGCTGGACGCTGGTGGAGAACGAGTCGTACGGGTGGTGCACGAGGACGTCGCCCTCGCGCAGCGTCGCGAACACCGACTTGGGCGTCTCGCGCTCACCGAACGCCGGATGCGTGGCGGGAACGAAAGGGCGGTCCTTGAGTTCCTTCCGGTCGACACCGGACAACTGGTGCAGGCAGGTCAGATCCAGCAGACCGGGGACCTCGACGACGTCGCGCGGGTCGACCTCCAGTTCGCGCAGCAGCAGTTCGAGCATGTGCTCACTCATGTCCTGCGCCACCTCCAGCCGCACCGGCGGGCCGAACCGGCGCTGCGCCAGTTCCCGTTCCAGCGCCTGGAGAAGGTCTTCGTCCCGGTCCTCTTCGACTTCGAAGTCCGCGTTGCGGGTGACCCGGAACGCGTGGTGCTCGGTGACCTCCATCCCGGTGAACAGCTCGCCGAGGTGGGCGGCGATCAACTCCTCCAACGGAAGGAACGTCGCGGTGTGGCTCTCCCTCGGCTGCTGCTCGATCCGCATCAGGCGCGGCACGTTGCTCGGCACCTTGACGCGCGCGAACCGCTCCGTGCCCGCTTCGGGGTCGCGGACGGTGATGGCCAGGTTGAGCGAAAGGCCGGAGATGTAGGGGAACGGGTGCGCGGGATCCACTGCCAGCGGTGTGAGCACCGGGAAGATCTGCTCGCTGAAGTAGTTCGACAGCCGGAGCTGGTCGGCGCCGGTCAGGTCGTTCCAGCCGACGATGAGGATGTCCTCGTCGGCCAGTTGCGGCCGCAGGTGCAGCTCGAAGGCGTTGGTGTGCCGCTCGACCAGGTCCTGGTTGCGTTTGGCGATGTAGGCCAGCTGCTCGCGCGGGGTGAGCCCGTCCGCGCTGCGCACCGGGAGGCCGGTCTCGTCGCGGCGTTTCAGCCCGGCGACCCGCACCATGTAGAACTCGTCCAAATTGGACGCGAAGATCGCCAGGAACTTGGCCCGCTCGAGCAGCGGCTGCGACTCGTCCTCGGCCAGCGCGAGCACGCGCGCGTTGAAGTCCTGCCATGACAGCTCACGGTTGAAGTACCGGTCGTCGGGCAGGGTTTCGACGGCGGTGGGCGCCGACGTCACCGCGGGAGGCGCGGCAGGCAGCGCGCGGAACTCCTGCGCGGGACGGCTCGCCGAACCGCCGCGCGTCGCCCGGACGGCCACGCGTGGAGTCGGGGTGCTCGTCTTCGCCGCGGAGGCGCTCTTCCCCGCCCGGACGGGTTTCGCCGTGCCGTGGTCGGGTTCCGGTTTCGCGGCGGAGGTCTTCCGCTTCCTTGCCGAGTTCGGGGTGCCGCCGTCATTTGTGCTCACGGACTTCATTGTTCACCACTCGGCGCGATTATGTGCGCCGCGCGCGGGTCGCCGGGGTGAACTCTCGTCACATCGCCACGCAGGGTGTCCCCAACAGCGCTGAAGTGCGCTTTCCGGCACCCAGGGTGCGGACGTGAGCGAGATCATCCGCGGTGTCGACGTCGGCCCGGAGCGATTCCGCGGCGATCGTGAGCGGGGTCGCACCGGAGACGGTGTGCGCCCGCGCGGAACCCTCGCCGAACCGGGGCTCCAGGCGATGGCCCGCCCCCGCGAGCAACAGGGTCGTCCCCGTTCCCTGCCGGTCCGCTACGAACGCCCGTCGCCCGGCGGCCTCGGCGAGGGCGGCGGTGAGGTCTTCGGTGCGCAGCGCGGGCAGGTCGGCCTGCAGGGCACCGACGAGACCGGACGGCGTGTCCCGGCGCAGCAGCTCTTCGCCGTGACGCAGAGCCGCGTTCAACCCGCCGCGTGACGGCTCGGTGACGATTTCGACGCCCAGTTCGGTGAGCTCCGCCACCGACGCCGGGTCGGCGGCGACCACCAGCACCCGGCGGACGCCGTCCGCGGAGGTCGCCGCGGCCAGCGTGTCGTAGGCCAGCGCCAGCACCAGATCGGGGTGCCGCTCGGGCACGACCGCGCCACGAAGCCGCGACTTGCCCTCGGCGGGGCGTTTCATCGGCACGATCAGGTCGATGCCCGCACTGCCTGCACTGTCCACATCTCTCTTCTTACCCGACCCTCCCTGGACCGCGCTCGCGTGCGCGCGGCAGGATCAGTGGCCTGGGACGACACGTGTGACTTCGAGGAGGACGAATTGGCCCGGCGTGAGAAGGGCGGCATCTGGGTGGGCATCGCCGCCGCACTGTTCTACCCGGCGACGGCCATCGGCAAGCGGGTCTACCGCAACGCCGAGCGGATCCCCCGCGAAGGCGGCGCGCTGCTCCTGCTCAACCACGTGTCCCACATGGATCCGGCGGTGGACGCGGTGTTCGTGCACCGCCAGCGGCGGGTGCCCCGTTTCCTCGGCAAGGAGAGCCTGACCAGGACACCGGTCTTCGGCAAGATCTTCGTGGGCGCGGGTCAGATCCCGGTCTCCCGCGGTTCGGCCGCCGCCGGCGACAGCCTCAAGGCCGCCCACCAGGCGTTACGTGACGGCAAGGTCGTGGTGATCTATCCAGAGGGGACGATCTCCAAAGATCCGGACGGCTGGCCGAAGAAGCCGTTCACCGGGGCCGCGCGGCTCGCGCTGGAGACCGACGTGCCGGTGATCCCGGTCGCCCGCTGGGGCACTAACCACATCTTCAACGGCTACACGAAGAAGTTCACGCCGTTCCCGCGCAAGACGATCACGCACCTGGTCGGCGAGCCGATGGATCTTTCGCCGTACAAGGAGGGTTCCACCCGCAGCGCCTCCAAGCTGCGCGAGGTCACCGACCTGATGATGACCGAGATCACCGCCCTGCTCGCGGAGATCCGCCAGGAGGAACCGCCCGCGAAGAAGCCGGAGGACGACGACTGATGGCCCAGGTCCAGCGGGTGACCGTGCTCGGCGCCGGATCGTGGGGCACGGCGTTCGCGAAGGTGCTCGGCGACGCGGGACGGGACGTGACCGTCTGGGCGCGGCGGCCCGAGATCGCGGAAGAGATCCGGGAGCGGCATCTCAATTCGTCCTATTTACCCGGTATCGAATTGCCGGAGCGGATCACCGCGACGGCGGATCCGGCCGAAGCCCTCGACGGCGCGCAGGCCGTGGTCCTCGCGGTGCCGAGCCAGACGCTGCGGACCAAGCTGTCCGAGTGGTCCGGTCTGCTGCCGTCCGACGCGATCCTGGTGAGCCTCGCGAAAGGCGTCGAACTGGGCACGCTCAAGCGGATGAGCGAGGTCATCGCCGAGATCGCCCGCGTCGACGCCGGGCAGATCGTGGTCGTGTCCGGGCCGAACCTGGCGAAGGAGATCGCACTGGGGCAGCCGGCGGCGGCGGTGCTGGCCTGCACCGACCACGACAACGCCAAGGCGATCCAGCAGGCGAGCTTCAACCAGTACTTCCGGCCGTACACCAACACCGACGTCGTCGGCTGTGAGCTGGGCGGGGCGTGCAAGAACGTCATCGCGCTCAGCTGCGGGATGGCGGCGGGGCTCGGCCTTGGCGCCAACACCGTGGCCACGCTGATCACCCGCGGGCTGGCCGAGATGGCCAGGCTCGGCGCGAAACTCGGCGCCGACCCGCTGACCTTCGCCGGGCTGGCCGGCGTCGGCGACCTGGTGGCGACCTGTTCGTCGCCGTTGTCGCGCAACCGGACCTTCGGCGAGCGACTCGGCCGGGGTGAGACGCTGGAGCAGGCGTTGGCGGCCACCGGCGGCCAGGTCGCCGAGGGCGTCAAGTCCTGCACGTCGATCCGGGAACTCGCGCAGAGCCTCGGCGTCGACATGCCGATCACCGACGCGATGCACCGCGTCTGCCATGAAGGGGTCGACCCCCGGCGTGCCGGAGCCGAACTGCTCGGCCGGTCGCAGAAGCACGAGTGGTCCTGAGGAAGACCGCACTATCGCGACAGACCAGGGCGGATCCGTGCTGCGAGCATGGGATCCAGGTGAGGGACTCACGGTCCACGGTATGAGATCGGTTGACCGCCGGGTTCCGCCCTGGTTCGCTGAAGGCATGTTCGCACGTGAGATGACTGTGTCGCGGGGCCTCTCGGGTCTTGGCGCCGTCTCGTGTGCGTCGTGTCGCTGTTGTCGGTGAACTCAGCCCCGGCCCAGCTCGACACCTTCTTTCCTTTGCGAGGACTTCTTCATGTTCGCCGTCCCGGACAACACGCTCGTCATCCCCGAAAACCCCGCCCTGCGCCACCCGGTGCGCGTCGCGCTCGAGTTCGCCGCGGACCGTGACCGCTGGCGCCACCTGCTGCGCTACGACCCCGAGGAACGCTTCTCCGCCCTCGTCGACGCCGACGAACTCCAGGAGATCTGGCTGATGAGCTGGCTGCCCGGCCAGCGCACCGACCTGCACGACCACGAATTCGCCGCGGGCGCGTTCACCGTGGTCAGCGGGCAGTTGAGCGAGACGGTCGCCCGGCGCGCCGTCGACGGGCGGGCGGTGACGGAGCTGCATTCGCTGTCGGAGGGCCAGTCTCGCGTCTTCGGCCCGGGGTACGTCCACGAAGTACGCAACGACGGGCCGGACCCGGCCGTCAGCGTGCACGTCTACCGGCACCAGACCCGCACCATGCGCCCGTACCACCTGGACCCCATCTCCGGCCCGTCCCGCATTTAGTCACCTACTCGCGCGGCTCTCCGGCGCAAGTAGGTGACGAATTGCGGCGCGGGGGAGCGTCAGGTGAGGTCGCCCCGGAGCCGGAATTCGGCTTCGATGCGGTCTCGCGGAGCGCCGGTGGCGAGCAGGATGTGCAGCAAGAGCCGGGATTTACGCGGATCCAGCCAACCTGCCATGGTCGCGCCCATCGCGATCAGATCCGATTCGGAACCGCGGAAGCCGTAGGTACCGCGGAACGTCGGCCCGGCGCCGGTGCGGCCGGCGACCACGATCGGCACCTCCGGCAGCACCCGCTCGATCACGTCGGCGGACCCCGCCGAAACGTGCCCGGCGCCGTTCGCGGCGAGCACCACGCCCTTGACCCCGGCCTTGACCAGCGTTTCCAGAAGCTCGCCGGTGTCCTCGACGCCGCTCTCGACGATCGGCACCAGCCCGGAGAAGTCCGCGTCCCCCAGCGGCAACGCCGCCGGGCGGGCGGCGACCGGGTGGAAGTAGTGCACCAAGCCCTCGCTGACGAGCGCGAGCGGCCCGGCGGGATTCGAGGAGAAAGCCTCGACGTGGCTCGAATGTGTCTTGCGGACCCAGCGCGCGGCGTGGACGTCGTCGTTGAACACGACCAGCGAGCCGCGGCCCCGGCTGCGGGGATCGGCGGCGACGGTCAACGCGGCGAGCACGTTCCCCGCGCCGTCGGCGCTGGGCAGACTGGGATTGCGCATCGCGCCGGTGATCACGATCGGCGCCTCGGAAGCCCAAGTCAGTTCGAAGAAGTACGCCGTCTCTTCGAGCGTGTCCGTGCCCTGGATAACGACGACACCTTCAGCGCCTTCGTCGACGGACTTGGCGGCCCAGTCTCGCGTCCGGATCAGGGTCGCGAAGTCCATCGACGCGCTGGAAATCCCCGCTAACGTCTCCGCGCGGACGTCCATCTCGAGGTCGTCGCCCAGGTCGCCGAGCAGGTCGGCGGCGGTGAGGCGGGGGACGGCGTGGTCTTCACCGTCGCCGGGGACCATGGAGATGGTGCCGCCCAGTGCGGCGACGGCGACAAGGGGCCGATTCTCGGGAGAGACGCTCATACGGACATTCTCCCAAAGTCCCGTGAGTGTTTTGGGTCGTTAGAGCCAAGGGTGTCTTAGGTATCTACGTGGGTTCCGGCTGCGGTTGGTGCCAGGCCCTGGTCCGTGAAGGACTCCAGTCGGGCGCTCACGTGAGCTTTCGCGACATGAGAGTTCGACGTCGGGCCGTCGGAAGCACTGAAGCTAGGTACCAAGTGGTGGGTGGGTCGGGATCGCAGGTCCGTGAAGGACTCCTTCCCTACCCTGAGAGTAGGGAAGGGGCCCCTCACGCGCACCTGTTGTGACTGCTGGTGCCGGTGGGGCGAACGTGACGATGGCCGAGTCCGTGAAGGCCTCCTTGAGGGACTCTGGGTCCCTCAAGGAGGCCTTCACGGAACGCACCTGGGATCAACCACAGCCGGAATCGCAGTAGGTACCTAAGAGCCTCGGGCTCTAACCCGAATCGCCATTCACGACCCCTCCACAACACGGACCCGCGGCCCGGTTGGCCCCCACGACCCGACACTCACGACCAAACCGGCGGTTTCGCGTGATCAGACGGACGACTCGCGTGATCAGACGGCCGACACACGTGACTGGACGGACGTCTCGCGAGTCGGCCGCCCAATCACGCGAGTCGTCCGTCCAGTCACGTGTGTCGTCCGTCCAGTCACGCGAAACCGCCGCGCTACCGAGATCGCTTCACGGCTTCGAGGGTGAAACTGGCCGCCAGCCGCTGCGGATCCTCGGTCAGCCGCCATTCTTCGGTCGCCTCGTTCAGGGTCATGAACCCGGGCAGCGCGTTCCACGGCACGCTGTCGTGCTCCACGAGCCGCGTCAGCGTCAGCCCCGCGTCGAGCAGCGACATGACGATCTCGCCGAGCCCGTGGTTCCACTCGTGCGTCCGGTTGTGCTGGAACGAGACGTCGGTGTCCACATAGGTCCCCGGTTCGTCGAACACCAGCGGTTCGGACTGCTCGAAGTACGGATAGCGCGGCGTGATCAGCGGCTGGGTCTCGTCGAGGGTGCCCAGCATGGGGTGCATGTCCCGGATGAACAGCCGCCCGCCCGGCCGCAGCAACGCGCCGACGACCTGTCCCCAGCGGGTGATGTCGGGCAGCCAGCAGAGCGCGCCGATTCCCGTGTAGACGAGGTCGAATTCCCCGGCGCCCAGTACGTCGGCGGCACCGTACACATCGGACTCGTGGTAGTCGATCTCCGCGCCGGTCTCGGCGGCCAGCCGTCGCGCGATCTCCAGCGCGGGCGCGGAGAAGTCGAGGCCGGTCATCCGTGCGCCGAGGCGGGACAGGGAAAGCGTGTCCGTGCCGATGTGGCACTGCAGGTGTACGCCGCGCGCGCCGGAGACGTCGCCGAGCAGCGGCCGGTCGAAGGTGACCACACCGCTGAGGTGCGTGGGGTCCGCGACGAACTTCTCGTAGCCGTAATCCGCCGACGCCGCGTGCGCGGGAGCGCGTTCGTCCCAGTTCGCGCGGTTGACGGTCACGTAATCCGTCATGAAGTGGCGGCCTTTTCGGCGGCGCTGCGCAGCACGCAGAATTCGTTGCCTTCGGGATCCCCGAGGACGACCCAGCCGGTGCCGTCCGGATTGCGCCGGTCGTGCACGAGGGTCGCGCCGAGCTTGAGCAGGCGCTCCATCTCCTCGTCGCGAGGGATATCCGGCTGGAGGCAAAGGTGGATGCGGTTCTTCACCGTCTTCGGCTCTGGGACCTGCCCGAAGAACAGGGTCACGCCGTTGTCCAGCTCGATGATCGTTTCGGGGTCGCCGGGCTGATCGTCGTCGGCCATCGGCTTGCCGACGACGCCGCTCCAAAATCGCCCCAGTTCGTAAGCGTCGGCGCAGTCGAAGAAGAAGTTCTGTACGACAGAGGTCATGGCGCCGCAGTCTGCCCGAGCCCGCGAAGCCCGGCCAACGGTTTAAGCGAGCCGAAGCCCAGGCGACCGATGAACCTGCCGTTCCGCGTCGATGACCAGGACGTGGCACCCCGGTTGTGACGCGACCCACGCGATTCCTTCGGTCCCCATCGCGAAAGCGGCCGTGGCCAGGGAATCCGCGGTGACGAGGTCGTCCGCCGCGACCGTGACGCTCAGCAGCCCGGTGGGCGGGCGCCCGGTCCGCCCGTCCAGGATGTGCGTCCCACGCTCGTATTCCGCCGAAGTCGCGACGGCGCCGCCGGACGATTCCACCACGGCGCACACCGCGCCGGGCTGTTCGGGATGCCGGATACCGACCCGCCAGGCGCGGCCGGGTTCCGGTTCGCCGGCGGTGACGACGTCCCCGCCCGCGTTGAGGCAGAAGACGTCCAGGCCCTCGGCCAGCAGGAGGGACGCCGCCCGCTGCACCGCCCAGCCCTTGACCACCGCGTTCGGGTCGAGCCGCCGTCCGGGGAGCCGGGCGGTGAACGCCCCGCCGGACAGCCGTTCGTAGTGATCGCACAGCGAGAGCACTTCCAGGAGGTCGTCGCTCAGCTCCGAGGGCGCGAGTTCGCCACGGTCGTAACGGCACACCTCGCTGTCGGCCTTGAACGGGCTGAACCGCGCGTCGACCTCCCGCAGCCAGCCGAAGACGCCGTCGATGGCGTGGTCGACCAGAGCGCCACCCGCCCTGACGTCGACCGAGACCGGCAGCCCCATCACCTGTTCGACACGGTTCATCTGGCGTCCAGCGCCGCCTGTAGCGATTTGACGTACGACTCGCTCGTGGACGTCGCCCCGGAGACGGTGTCGATGTCGGCGCTCTGCGCGGTCAGCGTCTCTTCCTGCAGGATCGGGATCGCGTCGACCCCGCGACCGCTGGTGGGCCGTTGCAGCAGACGGACTTCGGAGATCTTGTCCTCGGCCGAGATCACCAGCCGCACCTGCACGGTGCCATAGCGGTTGCTCTCGACCGAACCGTCGATGGTGCGCTCGGCGCCTTCGGACGCGCCACCGTCCGAAGTAGACGATGTCGGGGCGGGTGCGGCGACGGCGACGGTCTCCGATCCGAGCGGGCCCGGTTCGTACAGCCAGACACCGAGGAAGCCCGCGGCCGAAAGGGCGACCGTGGCGGCGACGATGGTCTTCTTCATGATCGGGACTCCCTGGCTCAGGCGGCGAGACTGAAGCGTTCGGCGTGGACCTGCTGGTTCGGCACCCGCAGTTCACGCAGGCTGCGCAGCGTCGCCGAGGTCATCCCCGGCGGGCCGCAGACGAAGACGTCCCGGTTCCGGATGTCCGGCACCAGCTGCCGAAGGCTGTGCGCGCCGAGCACCGGACCGTGCGGACCGGTCTGATCGGACGGTCCACTGAGGACCCGGACGACCGCGCCGCGCGCCCGCGCGAGCCCGATCAGCTCCGGCAGCAGGACGGCGTCGAACCGGGTACGGACGCGGTAGAGCACCACGACGTGGCCGGAGATCTCCTCCAGCAGCGCGCGGATCGGCGTGATCCCGACGCCGCCCGCGACCAGCAGCGCGTCCGGCTTCTGTTGGTGCATCGTGGTGAACGCGCCGTACGGGCCTTCGGCGAACACGCGGGTGCCGACTTTCAGCGACCGCAAGGACGCGCTGCCGTCACCGGCGGCTTTCGCGGTCAGCCGCAGCGTACGGCCGTCCGGCGCGGCCGACAGCGAGAACGGATTGGCCTGCCACCAGCGATCCCTGGTCATGAAGCGCCACAGGAAGAATTGACCCGCCCTCGCGGGCATCTTGTCGAGGTGCTCGCCGGAGATGTACACCGAGACGACGTCGTCGGATTCCGGGACCACGGCGACGACCCTCAACTTGTGACGCAGGTTTCGTGCCAGCGGCAGCGCCACACGGCCGGCGAAGACCGAGCCGAGCGCGACACCCCACACCGCCCACCAGTAGGCCCGAGCACCCGGCGACGACGCGAACGATCCGCCGAGCGCGATCTGATGGCTGAACGCCAGCACGACCGCGGCATAGGTGTAGAGATGGAGGAAATGCCAGGTCTCGTACGCCAGCCGACGGCGGGCGAAGCGGGCGGAAACGGCGCCGACGAGCAGGATCAGCGCGAACGCGACGACAGCGCGAAGGATCCCCTCCAGTTTGGTCACCATCGTGACGAACTCGTCCACCACGCCACTGTCCTCGACCTGCGCGTAGCCGAAGACGATGAACACGAAGTGGGCGAGCAATGTCCACAGCAGGCTGAACCCGGTCCAACGGTGCCAGCCGGTGAGCTTGTCCATGCCGAGACGGCGGTCGAACCACGGCAGCCGGGCGACCAGCAGCAGCTGGAACGCCATCGCCAGCGCCCCGTACAGCCCGGCGAGCCTGCCGATGCCGATCAGCACGTTGTCCGACGGCCCGGCCGCGAAGAAGAGCATGGTGACGGTGGCCACGTTGGCCCCGAGGAAGAGAAAGAGCCCGGCGCGTGCGGCGATCCTGGGACGGATCGCCGGGCGCGGTCTCACGGCGGTCTGCGTCATGGTGGTCACACGTGGTTCCTTCCGGTCCGGTTCAAGTACCGAGCCTCCTGCGCCAAGCTGTGACCTTTCTTGGCGGAAGCTGTCGGCTTCCTGTCGTATGCGCTCCCGCCTCGCCCTCGCGCGCGCGTTCACGGAGGATGGCGTGGTGAACACCGAGAACCCCGTCCGCCTGCTGGTGGTGGACGACGAGCCGCATATCGCCGACCTCGTGGCCACCGTCGCCCGCTACGAGGGCTGGCAGGCCGTCACCGCCGGATCGGGCGAGGCCGCGCTCGAACGCGCCGCCGAATTCGCGCCCGACATCGTCGTGCTCGACCTGATGCTGCCGGGGATCGACGGGTTCACCGTGCTGGACAAGCTGCGCGAATCCGGGACGGCGGTGCCCGTCGTCTTCCTCACCGCGAAGGACGCGACGGCGGATCGTGTCGCCGGGCTCACCCGGGGCGGCGACGACTACCTCGTCAAGCCGTTCTCCGTCGAGGAACTGATGGCGCGCCTGCGCGCGGTCCTGCGGCGGAGCACCAACCAGGCCAAGGCGGCGGTGCTGCGGGTCGGCGACCTGACCCTGAACGAGGACACCCGCGAGGTCGTCCGCGACGGCGAACCCGCGGAGCTGACCCCGACCGAGTACGAACTGCTGCGCTACCTCATGCGGCGTTCGCCGTCGGTGCTGACCAAGGCGCAGATCCTCGACCACGTCTGGGAGTACGACTTCGGCGGCCGGTCCAATGTGGTCGAACTCGTCGTCTCGCATCTGCGCCGCAAACTCGACGCGGGCAACGAACCGCTGATCCACACCGTGCGCGGCGTCGGCTACGTCGTCCGGCAGGCGGCGAGATGAAGATACTGCGCCGGTGGTACGACGCCTGGCGCCGATCGAGGCTCGGCACAAGGCTGGCGCTCGGGCTCGGCGCGCTGGCGCTGGTCGTGTTCGCCGTCGTCGGCACCGTGATGGTCGGCATCATGAAGGGCTATCTGAACGACCGGCTCGACGAACAGCTCGCCAAGACCCAGATCAGCCAGGTGCCGTCGCTGCGCACCACGCACGGCGGGAAACCGCAGCAGGCCTACGGCTGGTTCTCCGCGGTGTTCGCGGTGCAGGACGGCGACGCGCTGCCGCAGGCCGGCGGTTCCCTGCCGCCGGACACGAAGGCGCTCGAAAAGGTCGCCGAGGACGCGACGCGGACCGAAGTGCTGCGCACCGTCTACATCGAGGACAAGGGCACCTACCGCGTCCGGGCCTGTCCGATCGAACCGGACCGGAACATCGTGCTGGTCAGCGCCGCCCCGCAGGCGGACCTTGACCGGACGGTGAGCCAGCTGGTGATGGTCGAGGTCGTCGCGTTCCTGCTGGCGCTGGCGGTGCTGGTGATCGCGGGACGGCTGGTGCTGCGGCGCGGGCTGCGGCCGCTGAGCGACATGGCCGGGACGGCGCACGACATCGCGTCGCACGACCTCACCACGAACGCCGATCTCCCGGTACGCGCGCGGGCGAACGGCGGCGGCGCGGAGGTCGAAGAGCTGCGGACGGCGTTCAACCTGATGCTGGCGCACCTCGATTCCTCACTGGTCGCGCGCCGGGAGGCGAACGAACGGCTGCGGCGGTTCATCGCCGACGCCCCCCATGAACTGCGCACGCCGCTGACGTCGATCCGGGGCTACGCCGAGCTTTTCCGCTACGCCGCGGCGAACGAACCCGCCGAACGCGACGCGCATCTGTCGAAGATCCGGGAAGAGACCGCGCGGATGAGCGTGCTCGTCGACGACCTCCTGCTCCTCGCGCGGCTCGACGCGCCTGAGACCGAGGCGCCGTTGCGGCTGGTCGACGTCGACATCGCCGAACTGATCACCGACGCGGGGGAGGCCTTCGCCGCCGGCCGCCCGGAGCATCCGCTGAGCCTCGGCGCGCTACCGGAAGGTGTTGTCCTGCAAGCGGATCCGGTGCGCCTGCGGCAGGTGCTCGACAACCTGCTCGCCAACGCTGCGGTGCACACGCCGCCCGGGACGGCGGTCGCGTTGTCGGCTTCGGCTTCGGACTCGGAGGTCGTTCTGCGGGTGACCGATGCCGGGCCGGGGATCCCGCCGGAAGCGCGGGAGCGGATCTTCGACCGTTTCTACCGCGTCGACACCGCCCGCACCCGTGGCAACGGCGGGACCGGGCTCGGGCTTTCGGTGGTGCTCTCGCTGGTCTCCGCGCACGGCGGGACGATCGAGGTCGAGAGCGTGCCGGGGGCGACGACGTTCACCGTGCGGCTGCCGCGCCACCGCCCGTGACCCCCTCTCGCGCGTGCAATGAAGGACGCTTTCATTGCAAAATTTGCTATTAAAGCGTCCTTCATTGCACGCCGGTGAGCGCTACCCGACCCGCCCCTTCACGTGGTCCGGCACCGTCCACTCCGAAACCAGGTCCACCGACGGCTCCGGTTCCCCGAACACGGTCCGCACCGGCAGCACCCCCGCCCATGAGAGGTCGGCCGCGACCTCGTCCTCGGGATCGTCGGGGCCCTCGCCGCGCATCTTCACCGAGGCCTCGGTGAGGTCGAGTTCCAGCACCGAAACCGACGCGAACTCCTTCGCGTTGACGTCCCGTGCGTGCTCCCACGAACCGGGCGCGAGATGGTCGGTCAGTACGCGGAGGGCGTGCATCTTGCGGTCGGCGTCGGTGACGGCGGTGGCCTTGCCCAGGATCACGGCGCTGCGGTAGTTCATCGAGTGGTTGTTGATCGAGCGCGCGTAGACGATGCCGTCGAGCAGGGTCACCGTGACGCAGATCTCGACGCCGTCGGAATCGCGCATACTCCTCGCCCCGGTGGATCCGTGCAGGTAGAGCGTGTTCCCGTCGCGACCGTAGCCGGTCGGGATGACCACCGGGGCGCCGTCGCGCACGACGCCGAGGTGGCAGATCAGGCCTTCGTCGAGCACCGCGTACAGCGCCGAGCGGTCGCTGAGCGCGCGGTTCTTCTTGCGGCCGAGAGTGGTCCTGTCGGTGGGTGAGAGCGGGGTGGACATGCGAGCAGTCTCACCCACAGGAGTGGCCTGTAATAACGGCCAATTCTCTTATACTTGAGAAGGCCACTTCTGGAAGTGTGGAGTACAGCATGTCCGACACCGCCCTGCCGGTCAGTCTCGACCGCGATTCGCTCGTCCCGCTCGCGGTCCAGCTGGCCGACGCGTTGCGCGCGGCCGCCGGCGACGGGCATCTGCGCGGTGGCGACAGGCTGCCCTCGACCAGGGCGCTCGCGAGCAGGCTCGGCGTCAGCCGCACGGTGACGTCGGCGGCGTACGAGCAGCTTCACGCGGAGGGCTGGATCGCCGGCCGCCATGGCTCGGGCACGTATGTCACCACCACGCCGCCCGCGGACAGACCGTCGAAAGGTCCTGTGCCCGGCACCCCCGCCACACCGCCCACGCTGGTCGACCTCACCCCGGGCGTCCCGTGGGCCGACGGCATCGAGAAAGCCGCCTGGCGCCGGGCGTGGCGGGCCGCCGCCGATCCGCGCCCGACTTACCGCGAGGACAGGGCGGGCCTGCCCGCGTACCGGGACGCCGTGTCCGAACATCTCCTGCGCCACCGCGGCCTCGCGGCCGGGACGGTGCTGGCCACCGGCGGGACGACGGCGGCGGTGATCGAACTCGCGGGAGCGGTGCTCTCGCGCGGCGACCGGGTCGCGATCGAGGAGCCGGGTTACCAGCGTGCGGTGCAGGCGTTCCGGCGCGCGGGGATGGAGGTCGTGCCGGTCCCGGTCGACGAAGAGGGACTGCGCCCGGACGCCGTCCCGACCGACGTGCGCGCCGTGTACTGCTCTCCCGCGCACCAGTACCCGCTCGGCAGCCGGATGAGCGCGTCCCGCCGGGTCGACCTCGTCGAACTCGCCCGCGCCGAGGGCATGCTGGTGATCGAGGACGACTACGACGGCGAGCTGCGGTTCGACGTCGCGCCGCTGCCGCTGCTGGCCGCGCTCGCGCCCGACGTCGTCGCGCATCTCGGCACCACGAGCAAGATCCTCACCCCGGCGCTGGGCGCGGGCTGGATGGTCGCGCCGTCCCCGGTCGCGGCCGCGGTGCTGGAGTACCGCGAAGCGACCGGGACACGTCCTTCGCCCGCGGGGCAGCGAGTGCTCGCCGAGCTGGCGCGGCACGGCGATCTGGGGCGGCATCTGCGGAGGCTCCGGCGGGAACTGTCGGAACGCCGGTCCCTGGTCTCGGCCGCGCTGACGTCGGCGGGGATCCCGGTGCTCGGCGACGACGCGGGCGCGCATCTGGTCGTCCCGTGCGGCTCGGCCGCCGACGAGGCGGCGCGGATGGCGGCGGCCGAACGCGCCGGGATCCGGCTCGACGGCCTGGCCCGGCATTTCGCCGGGACGCCGACGGTGTTCGGGAACCTCATCGGCTACGCGGGCTGTTCGCGCGAGGCGCTGCGATCCGCGCTCAAACCGCTGATCGCCGTGCTCGCTTGACCTCCAGCGAACTGGAGGTCATAGCTTGCGATCATGCGTGAGATCAGAGTGTCCCGGTTCGGCGATCCCGGCGTTCTCGAACAGGTCGAAGTGCCGACCCCCGAACCGGCGGAGGGTGAGCTCCGCGTCGCGGTGACAGCGGCCGGAGTCGGCTGGCTCGACGCCCTCATCAGACGAGGCGACGGACCCGACGTGTTCGCGGTCGAGCCGCCGTACGTGCCGGGCGGGTCGGTGGCGGGCACCGTCGACGCGGTGGGTGCCGGAGTCGACGAAACCTGGCTGGGAAAACAGGTCCTCAGTCACGCGCCCGGCGGCTACGGCGGGGGTTACGCGGACACGGTCGTCGCGCTGCCGGACGACACCTTCCCGATCCCGGACGGGGTGGATCCCCAGCACGCGGTGGCGCTTTTCGACGACGGCAGCACCGCACTGGCTCTGCTGGAGAAGACCCCGGTCAAGGCCGGGGAGCGGATCCTGGTGGCGCCCGGCGTCGGCGGGCTCGGCAGCGTGCTGGTGCAGCTCGCCCGCGCGGCGGGCGCGACGGTCATCGCGGCGGTCCGCGGCGACGAAAAGGCGGCGATCGCGCGGAAACTGGGGGCAGAGCCGGTCGACTACTCGGCGGCGGACTGGACGGGAGAGGTCCTCGCCCGCACCGGCGGTCACCGCCTGGACGTGGTCTTCGACGGCGTCGGCGGCGAACTCGGCGCCGCTTCGTTGGCACTGCTGAAGAACGGCGGCCGCTTCTCCGGCTACGGCATGTCCAGCGGTGCGGAGACCGTGATCGGCGACGCCGACCGCGCCCGGCTGTCCGTTGTGGACATGGCGCAGCTGGTCGGGTTCTGGCCCGACAATCCGCGCCGGGTGCGGGAAGTGCTGCGGCAGGCGGCCGACGGGAAGCTGACGCCGATCATCGGCCGGACGTATCCGCTGGCGGACGCGTCCGTCGCGCACTCGGACATCGAGGCGCGGCGGTACACGGGCAAGAGCCTGCTCCTGCCCTGAGTGCTCAGAACCGCAGCGGCACCGCGGGGAGGTTGGCGGCGATGACCTCGGAAACGGTCTGGAGCGGCCCTGTCCCCGCGGTGTCCGGCACGGTGAGCGCCGTGTAGACGGGACGGTCCACCACGAACCACGTCGCGGTGCCCTCGCCCTCGACCTGCAGCCACTGGACGCCGTTGATCGTCCGCAGCTGCGAGGTCCGGGTGAGCTCCGGCGGTTTGCCGAGCCCGCATCGCAGGACCACCGGGTCGCCGGTGCCCCAGCCGACCGTCGCCTCGGGCGCGGGATCGGCCAGCTTCCGGCGGACCAGCGTGTTCCCGGACGACGTGAGCTCGTGCGGGAGCGCGCCGACGAGTTTCGCGCACTCGGGCGACCCCGACTGCGGCGCCGGGACCGGGACGAGCGGGAGCGGGCCGTCGACGGCCGGGGCGACGGGATCCGCGCCGCGGGTCAGCCCGAAGACGGCCACGCCCGCGACGAGCAGCACCGCCAGGCAGGCGGCCGCGATCAGCAGGGGTTTCGGGGGAGCGCCGGTGTCCGTGTCAGCCACCGGACCACTACACCACTTCTTACAGATGCACGACCGGGCAGGTCAGCGTCCGCGTGATGCCCTCCACGTTCTGCACCTTGGCGACCACGAGCTGGCCGAGCTGGTCGACGGTGTCCGCCGCGGCCTTGACGATGACGTCGTAAGGGCCGGTGACATCCTCCGAACTGGTGACACCGGAGATGGTGGAGATCTCCGCGGCGACCGCGGCGGCTTTGCCGACCTCGGTCTGGATGAGGATGTATGCGTGGACCACGGCGCGCCCCTTCGTAAAAGTCGGCTCAAGGTAGGAACGTTGTAGCAACGTATCGCCAGCCCCGGGAAAAACCTAGGGCATCCGACTATCGGTGATCGACATTTGTCCGGACAAGGGAAAGTGGAGGTGACGGGTGTCACCGAAAGACGGCACGGTCGCCGGGACCGGTGAATTCCGGTTGATCGAGGCGGTGACCGCCGACCGGAAACAGCCGGAGACGACACTGCTCGGACCGGGGGACGACGCGGCCGTCGTGGCCAGCCCCGACGGCCGGACGGTGGCCTCCACCGACGTCCTCGTGCAGGGCGTCCACTTCCGGCTCGACTGGTCCAGCGCCGAACAGGTGGGGCGCAAGGCGGTCGCGGTGAACCTCACCGACATCGCCGCCATGGGTGCGCGGCCGACGTCCGTCCTCATGGGATTCGCCTGCCCGCCGGACACCGAGACGGCACTCGTCACCGAACTCACGCGGGGGATGTGGCTCGAAGCCGACCGCGCGGGCGTCGGGATCGTCGGCGGCGACATGGTGCGCGCCGATCAGATCGTGATCAGTGTCACCGCCCTCGGCGACCTCGGCGGCAGGGAACCGGTGACGCGGTCCGGTGCCCGCCCCGGCGACGTCGTCGCGGTCTGCGGACGGCTCGGCTGGGCCGCCGCCGGACTCGCCGTGCTCGGGCGGGGTTTCCGCTCACCGGTCAGCGTGGTCAACGCGCAACGCTGCCCCGAACCGGACTACGAGGCGGGGATCCGCGCGGCCGACGGCGGCGCGACGTCCATGATCGACGTGTCCGACGGGCTCCTGTCCGACCTCGGCCACATCGCCGCGGCCTCCGGTGTGGGGATCGACGTGCGCACGGCGGATCTCGACGTGTCGAGCAGGCTGACCGAGGTCGGCACCGCGCTCGGCGCCGACCCGCTGAAATGGGTCCTCACCGGCGGCGAGGACCACGCGTTCGCGGCGACCTTCCCCTCGTTCGCCGACCTGCCGGAGGGCTGGACCGAGATCGGCGTCGTCACCATGCCGGATTCGGGGGTGACGGTGGACGGGAAGCGGTACGGGCACGACAGCGGCTGGCAGCACTGGCGCTAGGAGCGTGGGGCCCACCAGGTCGAGGGTGCGGCGACGGTGAAACCGAGCGATTCGTACAGCGGCCTGCCGAGCCGGGACGCGGTGAGGGTGATCGGCAGCTCCGCCAGCGGGGCGAGGGAGCCGAGCATCACCGCCCGTCCGACGCCGCGAGAGCGGAAGGCCTCCGGCGTGCCGACCCAGTAGTGGCTGCCGAAGCCGTCCTCGACGACCGTGACGCACGCGCCGGCGACCTCGCCGTCGAGCCGCGCGACGAACACGGCGACCCCCGGCTGTTCGAGGACGGCCATGGGGAACATCTCACCGGGCCGGAACCGCGCGAGTTCGAAACCTTCGATCACCGCGCGTTCGGCCGCCCGCAGATCCGCCTCCTCGTGCACCCGGACCACCTCCATCGCGGGCTCGGCGACCGGGGCGGGCGGACGCAGCATGACGGGCATCTGCCAGCTGCGCATGTCCCCGAGATGGTTCAGATCGGTGACGCTGAAGGGATCCTCGGCCTCCACCGGCCCCGTCGCCCGCGCCGCGAGCTCGGTGATCTCCGCCAGTTCCGCGGTGGTGAGGTCGGGCTCCTGGATCAGGACGCGCAGCCCGGCGCGTTCGTCACCGGCGACGGCGAGAAAGCCGCGACGGCGGATCACCTCGTGGCCGCGGGAACGGCCGGTCGCGGCCCAGAACGCGGCGGAGTTGCGGGCCTGACGCAGCGGAGCCTCGGCGAGGCCGGTGATGGACGTCTCGATCGACATGAGTGCGAATCTACGTTGGGGACGGCTCGTCCACTCGCTAATCTCGCGCTCATGGACCTTCGCGTGCTGCCCTACGACCACCCCGACGCGGTGAAGCTGCTGGCCGAAGCCCAGCTCGAACTGGCCGCCCGGTACGGCAGCGAAGACGAGACGCCGATGGACGCGGCGCAGTTCGCCTCGCCGAGGGGACTGTTCCTGGCCGCGTACCTCGACGACGCCCCGGTCGCGTGCGGTGCCTGGCGGGCGCACGACGGGCCGGATCCCCTGCTGCCCGGTGACGCCGAGATCAAGCGCATGTTCGTGCTGGCTTCGGCGCGGGGACGAGGCTTCGCGAGGGCGATCCTCGCCGACCTGGAACGGACGGCCGCCGAGGCCGGACGGCTGCGTATGGTGCTGGAGACCGGTGACAAACAGCCGGAAGCCATCGCGCTGTACCTGTCGGAGGGATACCGGGAAATCCCGGGTTTCGGGTACTACAAGGACGAACCGGAGAGCATCTGCTTCGGCAAGTCCCTGGTCTAGGAGAACGCATGCCGATCTACGCACTGGGTGACCTCGAACCGTCGATCCACCCCGACGCCTACGTCCATCCCGACGCGACGGTGATCGGCGACGTCCGGATCGCCGCGTTCGCGTCGGTGTGGCCGCAGACGGTGCTGCGCGGCGACCACGGCCACATCGAGATCGGTGAGCGGTCCAACGTCCAGGACGGCTGCGTCCTGCACTGCACCCGCAAGGAACCGACGATCATCGGGCCGTCCTCCGCCGTCGGGCATTCCGTGCACATCGAGGGCGCGCGGATCGGCGAGGGCTGCCTGATCGCGTCGGGATCGGTCGTGCTGAACGGAACCGTCGTCGAGGACGGCGGGATGGTCGGCGCGGGCGCGGTTCTTTCCTACGGGTCCCATGTGGACAGTGGGCACATCGCGCTCGGCGTCCCGGCGAAGACGCGGCCGAACACTTCGTTCGGGCCGGACATGATCAAGCTCGTCGTCGACGGGTATGTCGAGCGTGCGGCCCTTTTCCGTAGAGAACTCCGTCGGGTCGAACTTCGGCCGCTCGACCGACGTGAGTAAGCTCGCACGCCGTGACCGCACGACCGCTGCAGGACATCGTCGAAGCAGGCTGGGCGCAAGCCCTCGAACCGGTGGCGCCGCAGGTCGCCGCGATGGGGGAATTCCTCCGCGCGGAGATCGCCGCCGGCCGGACCTATCTCCCGGCGGGTGAACACGTGCTGCGGGCGTTCCAGCAGCCGTTCCACGACGTGCGGGTGCTGATCGTCGGCCAGGACCCGTACCCGACGCCCGGGCACGCCGTCGGGCTGAGCTTCTCGGTGGCGCCGGACGTCCGGCCGATCCCGAAGAGCCTGATCAACATCTACAAGGAGTACTGCGAAGACCTCGGACACCCGTTGCCGTCGAACGGCGACCTGACGCCGTGGGCCGACCAGGGTGTGCTGCTGCTCAACAGGTCGCTGACCGTGCAGCCCGGGAAGTCGAACTCGCACCAGGGCAAGGGCTGGGAAGCGGTCACCGAGCAGGCCATCAAGGCCCTCGCCGCGCGGGACGAGCCGATGGTGGCGATCCTGTGGGGCCGCAACGCGCGGAACCTGAAGCCGATGCTGGGGAAGGTGCCGTGCATCGAGTCGGCGCACCCGAGCCCGCTTTCGGCGCACGCCGGCTTCTTCGGTTCGCGCCCCTTCAGCCGGGCGAACGAGCTGCTGGAGCAGCAGGGCGCCGGTCCCGTGGACTGGAAGCTCCCCTGACCTTTCGTCGCAGCAGTGACCGGTGTGACTCCTGAGGCGACGCCAAAGTCCGTGAAGGCCTCCTTCACTACCTTGAGGGTAGGGAAGGAGGCCCTCACTACGTCCTGGCTGGGGTAGGCGTGACTGGTGGTGTTACTGAGGCGCGTGGGGATGTTCCCGTTCCGTGAAGGCCTCCTTGAGGGACCCAGAGTCCCTCAAGGAGGCCTTCACGGACTTCGGACCCACGTAAAAGCCCACCACCCCATAAAAAATGGCGGGTGCTCCGAAGAGCACCCGCCATTCCCCAAAACCCGGCTCAGCCGCGAACGACCTTGCCCGCCTTGATGCACGAGGTGCAGGCGTTCAGGCGCTTGCGCTGGGACAGACCGATCTTGGCGTGAACGGTCTGGATGTTCGGGTTCCACCGGCGGTTGGTACGCCGGTGGGAGTGCGAGACCGACTTGCCAAAGCCCGGTCCCTTGCCACAGACGTCGCACACGGCAGCCACGTCGAACTCCTCTGGATCTGGGACAAAGAATGATGCGCCCAGCATGCTGGGCAACTCGACCATAGTAACCAGTGGCTCAGAGCCCTCCGGCACCGGGTCGATACCCTCGCTGGAACAGCTAGGAGGTTACGGCGTGCGGGTGCTGGACGTGGCGGCGGTGTCGGCCTGGTCGGCGGCCTGTGTGCACAGCCTGTCGGTGCTCCGGCCGGCGATCGACGGCATCAACGTCTACCCGGTCGCCGACTCCGACACCGGCTCCAACCTGCTGTTCACGCTGACCGCGGCCCGTGACGCGCTGGCGGAGGCCGAGCCCGCGACGGCCGCGGAGGCGCTGTCGGTGTTCGCCAAGGGCGCGGTCGCCGCGGCCAAGGGCAACTCGGGCGTGATCATGTCGCAGGTCGTGCGCGGGATCGCCGAGTCGGCCGCGGCCAGGGAAATCGACGGGCCCGGGCTCGCGGAGGCGCTCGGGTGCGCGGACAGGGCCGCTACGGGGGCGGTGAGCCGTCCGGTGGCCGGGACCATCCTGACCGTGCTGCACACCGTCGCCGCGTCCGTCCGTGACGCGACAGGGTCACTCGAAGAGGTCGCCGCCGCGGCGGCGAGCGTCGCCGCCGAAGCCCTCGAAGAGACCCCGAAGCAGCTGCCCGTCCTGGCGGTGGCCGGTGTGGTCGACGCGGGCGCCCGCGGCCTGGTCGCGGTCCTCGACGCCCTTTCCGGCGTGATCTCCGGCAGCCTCGTCGAGCCGGAGCACCCGCTCGAGGCACATCACCATCACACGGTCGACGCGCCGACGGCCTGGGAGGTCATGTACCTGCTCGACGACGTCGACGAAGGCAGTCTCCCCGGGCTTCGCAAGACCCTCAGCGGCCTCGGCGACAGCGTCACGGTCGCCGGGGACGGCGCCGGCGCGTACGCCGTCCACGTGCACTGCGCGGACATCGGCGCGGCGCTGGAGGCCGGGATCGAGCTCGGCCGTCCCCGCCGGGTCCGGGTCGAGCCGCTGATCACGCCCACGCCGGTCGAGGTCGGCGGCGGGGTCGACCGTTCGGTGGTCGCCGTGGTCCACGGCGGGCCACTGGCCGAACTGCTGCGAGCGGAGGGGGTCGCGGTGCTGTCCGTGCCGCCGGGCGTCGCGCCGACGGTCGAGGAGATGCTGGGCCTGATCAACGAGGCGGCCGGGCATCACGTCACCGTCCTTCCGGGCGGTCAGGAGCTGACCGCGGCGGCCGACGCGGCCGCGAGTCACGCGATGGCGGCGGATCGCGACGTCGTGGTCATCCCCTGCGTGTCACCCGTCCAGGTGCTCGCCGCGCTGGCCGTCCACGACAAGGACCGCCGCACCAACGACGACGTGGTCGCGATGGCGGAGGCGGCCGCCGCCACCAGGCGTGGCGAACTGCGGATCGCGCAGGAGGAGTCGCTAACCTGGGTGGGCCGGGCGCAGGCCGGTGACGTCGTCGGCCTCGTCGACGGCGAGGTCGTCCTGATCGAGCCCGCGCCCGCCTCGGAGACGAGCCTGGTCGCGGCCGCGGTCGGCGTGCTGAACCGGATGCTGGCCCTCGGCGGCGAACTGGTCACCGTGCTGACCGGGGTCGACGTGCCGGTCCGGTTGCCCGGTGAGCTGGCCGATCAGCTGCGCCTGGAACATCCCGAGGTCGAACTGACGAGTTACGCCGGCGGCCAATTCGACGCCGTGCTGCTGATGGGGGTGGAGTGACCGCATGACCAACCTGCGCGCGGACCTCAAACTGGTCGTGGGCGCGGCGACGGCGAAGGCACTCGCCAAGGGCCTCAAGATCGAGACGGTCAGCGACCTCCTGCGCCACTACCCGCGCCGCTACGCCGAACGCGGCCAGCTCACCGACATCGCCGGGCTCGAACTCGGCGAGCACGCGACCGTGATGGCGCGTATCGAGCGGGTCAACAAACGCCGGATGAAGGCACGCAGCGGCACGCTGCTCGAAATGGTGATCACCGATGGCAAACGTCGTCTCCAGTGCACCTTCTTCAATCAGGCCTGGCGCGAAAAGGAACTCGTGCCCGGCAAGAACGGCCTCTTCGCGGGCAAGGTCACCGCGTTCCGCGACGTCCTGCAACTGGCGAACCCCGAGTACGAACTCTTCGACGCCGAGCGCCAGGCCGAGGCGATGGACGACTTCCTCGCCGAGATCATCCCGGTCTACCCGGCGGCGCAGGGGATCCCGACCTGGGTGATCGCCAAGGCCGTCCGGCAGGTGCTGGACGTGCTGGAGGTCGACGAGGACCCGATGCCGATCGAGCTGCTGGCCCGGTACGGCCTGCCCAGCCTGGAAAGCGCGCTGCGCGGCATCCACCGGCCGTCGAGCTGGCAGGCGCTGAACTCCGCGCGGGAAAGGCTCAAATGGGACGAAGCGATGGCGGTCCAGCTGATTTTCGCGCAGCGGCGGCATTCCCTGGTCTCGCGGCCCGCGAAAGCCTGTCCGCACACCGAGGGCGGCATCCTCGACGCCTTCGACAAACGGCTCCCGTTCGCGCTGACCGCCGGCCAGCAGGAGATCGGCGGGGAGATCGCCGGGGACCTGTCCACCGAACATCCGATGAACCGGCTGCTGCAGGGTGAGGTCGGTTCCGGCAAGACCGTGGTCGCGCTGCGCGCCATGCTGCAGGTCGTCGATTCCGGGCGGCAGGCGGCGATGCTCGCGCCGACGGAGGTCCTCGCCGCGCAGCACGCCCGGTCGCTGCGCGAGATGCTCGGCGACCTCGGGCAGGCGGGTGAGCTCGGCGCCGCGGAGAACGCGACGCGCGTGACCCTGCTGACCGGTTCGATGGGCGCCAAGGAACGCAAGAAGGCGTTGCTGGAGACGGTCAGCGGCGAGGCCGGGATCATCGTCGGCACGCACGCGCTCATCCAGGACACGGTTTCCTTCGCGGATCTGGGCCTGGCCGTGGTCGACGAACAGCACCGGTTCGGGGTGGAGCAGCGGGACGCGCTGCGCTCCCGCGGCTCGGACGAGACCAGCCCGCACGTGCTGGTTATGACCGCGACGCCCATCCCGCGCACGGTCGCGATGACCGTCTACGGCGATCTGGAGATCTCCGCGCTGCGGGAGATGCCGGTCGGCCGGTCGCCGATCAAGACGTCGGTCGTGCCGGTCGCGGAGCGCCCCGCCTGGCTGGACAGGGCGTGGCAGCGAGTCCGCGAGGAATGCGGAAAGGGCCACCAGGCGTACATCGTCTGCCCGCGTATCGGCGACGAACCGGCGTCGGACAAGGGCGACAAACGCCCCGCGCTCGCGGTCCTCGACGTGGCGCCCGAGCTGGCCGAGGGACAGTTGAAGGGGCTGAAGATCGGCGTCCTGCACGGCCGGATGCCCGCCGACGACAAGGACGCCGTGATGCAGGCGTTCTCCAGGGGCGACCTGGACGTGCTCGTCGCCACCACCGTGATCGAGGTCGGCGTGAACGTGCCGAACGCGACCGCGATGGTGATCATGGACGCCGACCGGTTCGGCATCAGCCAGCTGCACCAGCTGCGCGGGCGGGTCGGCCGGGGCAGTGTGCCGGGGCTTTGCCTGCTGGTCACCGAAACCTTGGACGGGACGACCACCCGCGAGCGGCTGGCCGCCGTCGAGTCCACCACGGACGGTTTCGAACTGTCCAGAATGGACTTGGAACTGCGCCGCGAGGGTGACATCCTCGGCGCCGCGCAGTCGGGGAAGAAGTCGACCCTGAAACTGCTGTCGCTGCTGCGCGACGAGGACGTCATCGCCGAGGCGAGGGCCCGCGCGTTGGAAATCGTCGAGAAGGACCCGGCTCTGGGGAATTACTTGGGGCTGGCGCACATGATCGCCGACGTCGTCGACGAAGATCGCGTGGAGTATCTGGAAAAAAGCTGACATGGACATCTCTGCCCGATCGGACCTTGCCGCCGGGCGGGCCGAGGGGTTCCCTTGTTCTGCACGGGCGAGGGAGGCCGGGGATGACGTCAGCGGTTCGTGTCCAGCTCGGTGAGGACGGGGCCGACGCCGAACGCGTCGACCAGCTCACCGGGTACCTCCGAAGCGAACTGATCGATCGCGGGGTCGCCGAGGTCAAGGCGCTGCCCGCCGGTCCGGCGCCGCCCGGCTCACGCGCCTTCGACGTCGCGACGGTGGGCGGACTGCTGGTCACGCTGGGACAGTCCGCCGATGGCCTGCGCTCGGTCGTCGCGGCCGTTCGGGAATGGCTTTCGCGCGGCGGCCGGGTCAAACGCACGGTGCGGCTGGAGATCGACGGCGACGTGCTGGAGCTGTCCGAAGCGAGCCTCACCGATCAGGACAAGCTCGTCGACCTCTTCGTGGGCAGGCATTCGAGGTCATGACCGGCGAGCGGCGTGCCTTGATCATCGCCAACGGGGAGTACGACAACCCAGGGTTGAGCGCGCTGCGGTCCCCGGCGGCCGACGCCGAAGCGCTCGCCGAGGTCCTCGCCGATCGCAACATCAGCGAGTTCGACGTCCAGGTCGTGCGGGACGAGACCGCGCACGTGATCGCGAGCCGGGTCGAGGACCTGTTCGCCGACAGCGCGCCGGACGACGTCCTGCTGGTGCATTTCTCTTGCCATGGCTTGAAAAGCGAGTCGGGCGAGCTGTTCTTCGCCGCCCGCAACACCCGGCCGGAACGGCTGGCGTCGAGTGCCGTTCCCGCCGATTTCGTCCAGCGCTGTATGCGGATGAGCCGGTCGCGGAGCATCGTCCTCCTGCTGGACTGCTGCTACGGCGGCGCTTTCAGCCAAGGGGTCGCGGTGCGCGCCTCCGGTGAGGCCAACGTGCTCGACGCGTTCCCCGGCGGCGGTTTCGGCGGTCGCGGCCGTGCGGTGATCACCGCGTCGAATTCCATCGAATACGCCTTCGAGGGCGATCACCTCGCCGACGACCACGCCCGGCCGTCGGTGTTCACCTCGGCGCTGGTCGAAGGGCTCCGGACGGGGGACGCGGATCGCGACGAAGACGGCTGGATCGCGCTCAGCGAGCTCTACGACTACCTGTTCGACAGCGTCCGTGAACGGAACCCGAACCAGACGCCCAGCCGCGACATCGAGATGCAGGGCGAGCTGTACCTCGCCAGGAGCAGACGCCGCCGGATCAAACCGTCGCCGGTCCCGGCCGACCTGCGCGCCGCCAGCGAGGATCCGAACATGTTCACCCGGCTCGGCGCGGTGACGGAACTCCAGCGACGGCTGACGAGCGAGAACCTCTCGGTCGCCATCGGCGCGCACGAAGTCCTCACCACGATGGCGCAGACCGACATCCAGCACATCGCCGAGGCCGCCGACCTGGCGCGGCGGGAAGCGCGGGTGCGGGCCGAACCCGACGTGGTGCGGTTCGGCGAGGTCGTCCGGGGATCGGCGCCGGTGGCGCGGATCAGGGTGGAAGGGCCGCCGATCGCGCGAGCCTGCCGGTTCGCGTCGTCGCATGCCTGGTTGCGGGTGACCGAGACCGGCGACGGGGCCGAGATCTCCCTGGACCTGGCGGAACCCGGGGCGTTCGACGGACGGATCACCGTGACCGGGCCGACCGGCGAGGTGGTGGTGCCGGTCGAGGGGCAGATCGTCCAGGAACCCGAGCCCGCGCCGGACCCCAAGCCGGTGCCGGAACCACGGCCGGTGCACGCGCCCGCGCCGACCCCGGAGCCCGCCAGGAATCCCGAGCCGCCCGTACTCCCGAATCCCGAACCGGCCGTGCCTCCGCGCACGAAGCCCGACCCTTTCGCCGTCGCCGCAGGGTTGCTCGCCTTCGCGGCCGCGGTGTACCTGGTGGTCATCGCGTTCCAGCTCAGCAGCGGCGTGGAGGACTTCTTCGAAGACGGCGGCTGGACCGTCTTGCCGCTCGTCGTCTTCGCGATCGGGGCGGGGATCGCGATGTTCCTGCCGAAGACGCGCCGGATGGCGGGGCCGGGAACGCTGTGCGGGCTGGCGCTGCTCTCGGTGATGCCGTCCGGGCCGGTCGTCCTCGTCCTCGCCGACGGCTGCCTGATGGCCGCGGCAGTCTGCGCGCTGGTGTCGGTGCGGCGCGACCGGAGTTTCCGGCTGGGCCTGCGGAAACCGCGAGGCGCCCTCACCGTGGTGGCGCTCGTTTCCGGGACCTGCGGCACCGTCGGACTCGTGGTGGAGGCGATCGAACTCGTCGGCTATTCGTCGAGCCGGGCCGACGAGGGCGCGGTCTACCTCGTCGTCTCGGTGACCCTCCTCATCGGGACGCTGCTCGGCGTGTCCCTGCGGCCGGCGGCGTTCGGGGTCGCGTTCCTCGGGGGTGTGGCCGGAGGCGGCATCGTCATGGTGTGCGTGCTCTTCTACGCGATGCCGAGCAGTTCGAGCGTGACCGGCGCGGGCTGGGGGATCGCGCTGTCGATGGTGCTCGCGCTCGCCGTCGTGACCGGCCTCGCCGCCCGCAAGGTGAACGGCTGAGGATGGCCACGATCCGCCCCGCGACCGTCGACGACGCCTGGCCCATCGCCGAGGTGAACGTCCGATCGTGGCAGGCGGCGTACCAAGGCCTCCTGCCCGAGCTGTACCTGCGCGATCTTTCGGTCGAAGGCCGGGCCGCCCGCTGGCAGCGGACCCTCGCCGATCCCGCCAACCAGGGCGACGTCCTGGTCCTCGTCGAGAACGGCTCGCTCCTCGGCTTCACCGCCGTCGACCGGATCCGCGGGGAACTGCGCGCGATCTACCTCGAACCCGCACGCTGGGGCACGGGACTGGGTAGGCAGCTGCTCGACACCGCCGTCGCCGCGCTGCGGGACTCAGGGCATCGCGAGGCGACGCTCTGGGTGCTCGACACCAACGAACGCGCCCAGCGTTTCTACTCGGCGGCGGGATGGCTGCCGGACGGGGCGACGAAGACCGACACCATGCCCGGCGAAGACATCCCGCTCTCCGAAGTGCGCTACCGGATCGACCTCGTCAGCGGGTGAACCAGGCACGTTCCTCGGGTTTGTTGAGGGTGACGATGATGCCGACGGCGATGCCCATCCCGATCAGCTGGGTGATCGCCCCGCCGTTGACCAGGCTGATCAGTCCCATGACCACGGCCAGCCCCTCCACGGCGATCACCGTCGGCCGCACCCAGGCAGAACCGCGGGAAATCCTTATCGCGCAAGCGATCAGCACGACGGCGACGACGAAACCGAGGAGTGCCAGCGCCAGTGCGAGCCCCGCTTCCTCGTTGCCGTGGTCGAGTTCGTTGATCGCGAGTGCCGTCACCAGCGCGCTGACGAGGATGTTGAGGACCGCCTGCACCCAAAGGAAAACACGGACGAACTTGAGCTGGCGCGGCATCTCCAGCGGCCTGTTCCGGACTTCCTCGGTCATGACGGCTCCCTCTCTTGACATGGAGATGCCAGTGTGGGGCCTGGAGTCGTTGGTGCTGACGGTAAAACTGTCCTCATTCCTTCCGCTCTGGGCTCGTGGTTCGAGCTCGCTCACTCTTCAGTGTTGTTCGTTCGATTTCATTGTTGCTTAAAATTACGAACGCTTGTTCGATTGTTTTGCGGTATTATTGTGGGGTGTCCGAGACTTTCCTTCCCGAATTGCCGCAAGAACTGTGGCGCGCCGGCAAGCTGGAGCTTGCCCATGGTGTGCAGCAGTCGTTGCAGGTGATCAGGATGGCTACCGCCGGGTTGGGGCGGTATTTGGCGGAGGTCGAGTCTCGGGGCGTCAAAGACTTGTATGGCTATGGCCGTACGGCGAACTGGTTCGCTGATGTGGCGGGGTTGTCGGTGGGTGAGGCGCGTGCGGTGGTGAATCGCGCGATCGCGTTGAACCCGACCCGCGCTTTGGACGGGACCGAAGTTCCTGCTGTCGCGCCCGCTACCGCCGCGGTGGCTGCGGAGGGTTTGGTCGGGGATGAGCGGATCGATCAGATCCTGGAGATCTTGAAAAAGCTTCCGGCCGAGACTTCTGTTGAGGATCGGGCGAGTGCGGAGAAGATCCTCGCCACTCTCGCCCGCGACGCGGGTCCCCGGCAGCTGGTGGACGCCGAGGCGAACCTGCTCGCCTGGCTCGATCCCGACGGCAATGAGCCAAAGGATCCCGAACCTGCTCAGCCGCGCCGGGAAATCACCTTGGAGCGCCGCAAGGACGGTTACTGGAAGCTGACCGGTCTTCTCGATGATGAGACGGGTGCCCGCACCGCGGCGGCTTTGGAGGCGTATGCGCAACCGCGGCCGGTGGACGAGTTCGGCCAAGCCGATCTGCGGATGAAATGCGAACGCATGGGAGACGCCTGGGTCGACATCCTCGACCTCGCGATCGCCTGCCCGGACCAACCAGGCACCAGCGGCTACCGCACCCTGCTGCATGTCACGATCGGACTCGACGCACTCAAATCCGGCCTCGGCACCGCCTGCCTGGACTTTGTCGGGACGATGACCGCCCGCGAAGCCCGGCTCGCGGCCTGCGACTGCCTCATGTTGCCGGTCGTGATGAGTGCGGCCGGGGAACCACTCGATGTGGGGCGGCTGCGACGGTTCGTCACTCCCGGCCAGCGGCGTGCGTTGAACATCCGGGATGGCGGCTGCGCGTTCCCCGGGTGTCATCGGCGGCCCAAGAACTGCCACGCCCACCACATTCACCACTGGGCAGACGGAGGCCCGACCGACCTACGAAACCTCGTGCTGCTGTGCGGATTCCACCACCGGCTGATCCACCACGGCGACTGGCAAGTCCACATGGCAGCCGACGGGTTACCCGAGTTCATCCCACCCCAATACCTGGACCCGTTACGAAAACCCCGGCGCAACACCCTCCACCACGCCCACGTCTGACCCGAGGAGCCCGCCAGCCACACCGGCGACGGGCCCCTCGCCATGCCCACCGGATGAAGTACATAAAGGACCCCTTCACGTACCCGGGAGCGCGTGAAGGCCCCCTTTCCTCGGCTAGCCGAGGAAAGGACCCCTTCACGCGCTCAAATTGCGACTGCCGGTGCCACCGAGATTTCCGGAACGACGTCCGGATCCAGCAGAAAGCCCCCGCCGAAGCGGTTCCGTCCCGCTCCAACCACGTGCCCCAAGGCTCAACCGCGCTTCTTGCGCCTTCTGAGTCCATCGAAGGCAAACCCCACGCCGAGGGCCGCGAGGACGAAGCAGTAGAACACCGTTTCGAGCGCTTCCTCCCGGTTCGCCGCTTCCGAGACCTCTGCCAGGCCCGCGATTCCGACCGCGACGAAGATCACCGCGGCGAAGGAGCCAAGAACGATCATGGCGGCGTGGACCGCGGTCCTGTTCTGAGGGGGTTCGGCTTCCCGCGCGGCTTGCCGTTGCCTGCGGTTCATCGGCCGCGGCCGCTCATCCCTGGTCATGCCCGAAATACGCCCGCCCGACACGGCAGGTTGCCCACATGACTAATCGCGTGAACGCACGAAAGCGCCCTCACGCGCCGCGACAGCCACCGCCCGCGCCGCGACCCGCGCCTCCGCCACCGTGACACTCTCCCGCGACAGGAACAGCCGGTAGAACATCGGCCCGCACACCGCCCGCACCAGTTCGTCCCCGTCCGTACCGGAAGGGATCTCGCCCCGCGCGACTGCCCGCTCCGCGATCGGCGCCATGCGTACGTGGCGGTCGGCGTAGAAGTCGTGCAGTGCCTCGGCCGCCGGTGGCGACTGGAACGCCGCCAGCACCGACGCCGTGGGCAGTTCCTTCAGCGAGGGCTCGGTGAAGTACCGCACGACCTCCGCCGCCACCTCGTACAGATCGTTCTCGAGCGACCCGGTGTCGGGCGCGGTCCAGTCGTCCTCGGCGCCCATCTGGAGCGCGGCGGCGACGAGGCCGTCCGGCGAGGACCAGCGCCGGTACACCGTGGTCTTGTGCACGCCGGACCGTTCGGCGACCGCGTCCACGGTCAGTTCGCCGAAACCGCGTTCGGCCAGCAGGTCGAGGGTGGCGTGCAGGACGGCCTGGCGGGTGCGTTCCGTCCGGCCGCCGGGCCGTTGGGTACCGGAGGTTGCCAATTGCTACTCCTGTTGCGTTAGTGTGGCCAGTATGTCAGACCCAGCGAAGATCGCCGAACTCATCGGGGACGCGAAGCTCGTCGCCATCGGTGAGAACAACCACCACATCCACGAGTTCGGCGACCTGCGCAAGCGTTTGCTCCAGCACCTCGTCGAGCAGCACGGCTTCCGGGTGGTGGCCTTCGAATCCGGCTTCGCCGAGGGCAAGCTCGTCGAGGACTGGCTCAACGGCGCCCCGGGTGACGTCGCGGACATCGGCCGCGACGGCTTCACGTTCTCGCTCGGGGAGTCGCCCGAGGCGCACGAGATGCTGGCGTGGCTCCGCGAACGGGGCGACGTCCGCTACTACGGCCTCGACGTGCCGAGTTCCGCGGGCTCCCCGGTGCCGTCGCTCGACGCGGTCCGCGCCTATCTGTCCACTGTGGACGAGGCGGCCACGGGCCTGGTCGACGCGGCGATCGAGGCGACCAAGGGATACGCGTCGGTCAGCAGTGCGGAGGCGCCCGCCAAGTACGCCGCGCTCGACGACGCGGCCAAGGACAAGGCGACCGCGGCGCTCACCCGGCTCAAGACGCACCTCACCTCGTTGCGTCCCGTCTACGGGGACACCGCCGTCGCGGAGCACCACGTCGAAGGCGCATTGCGTGTCGACGCCTACCTCGCCGAGGTCGCCGCGATGATGTCCGGCGACGCGCCCGCCCTGCAGAGTGGTTCGCGCGACGCGTACATGGCGGAGACCGTCCGGTTGATCCGGCGGCTGCACGGCGACGACACGAAGATCGTCGTGATGCTCCACAACGGACACCTCCAGCGCGTGCCGTTCTCGCCGTTCCCCGGCCTCACTTCGCCTTCGGCCGGCACGCATCTGGCAGCCGAGTTCGGCGACGACTACTTCGCACTGGGCCTCACCGCGGTCGAGGGCGAGACCACCGGCCTCAAGCCGGATCCGGCCGCGCGACTCGGGTTCACCGTGTACCGCCAGGAACTGGACGCACCGGCGGAAGGCAGCGTCGAAGCCGAAGGCCCCGGGCTGGTGGATCTTCGCTCGCGACGCGGAACCGCGGGGCCGCGGAGCATCCGGCACGCGCATCTGTTCAACCCCGTCGACGTCGTCGACGCCTTCGACGCGCTGGTCTGCTTCCCGAAGTCGACGGTCAGCGGCCACATCGCGCAACACAAGCCGAACGGGTGACACTCCGGGGTTGCCGCCCCCGGGGTACAGGCGTAGAGCCAAGGCATGATCATTCGACTGGTACGGGTCATGGCCGCGCTCGCGCTCCTGGTCTTCGTGGCGCAGCCCGCCTCCGCGACGGAAGTCCAGCAGAACCCGCCGAACTGGGGACTGGACCGGATCGACCAGCGAACGGGCCTCGACCAGCTCTACCACTACGAGACCGACGCCAAGGACGTCACGGTCTACGTGATCGACAGCGGGGTCGACGCGGCGCATCCGGACTTCGGCGGCCGGGTGAAGCCCGGTAAGGACTTCCTCAACGGCGGCACGGACACCGCCGACACCAACGGTCACGGCACGTACCTGGCCGGTGTCGCCGCGTCGAGGACCTTCGGCGTCGCGAAAGGTGCGCAGATCGTCCCGGTCCGGGTGATCGACGCACAGGGCGGCGGCGCGACGGACAAGATCATCGCCGGGATCGACTGGGTGACGCAGAATGCACAGCAGCCCGCCGTCGCCGTCCTCGGCATCGGCGGCACGGCCAACGACCAGCTCGACGCCGCCGTCCGCGCGCTCGCGGCGGTCGTCCCGATCGCCCTCCCGGCGGGCGGCGAGGCCACCGACGCGGGGAAGTTCTCGCCCGGCCGGGTCACCGAGGCGCTCACCGTCGGCTCGATCGACGCGAGTGACCAGGTCGGGTCGACGTCGAACTACGGCGAGGTCGTCGACCTGTTCGCACCAGGGGTGGACGTGCCGGGACCCAACGCCGGGGGCAGCGGCGGCAGGATGCTCAGCGGCACGTCGTCGGCCGCCGCGCACGTCGCCGGGGTGGCCGCGCTGTACCGGTCCCTGCATCCTGCGGCCTCCGCGCCGGACGTCGCGAAGGCACTCGTGGACCTCGCCGCGGTCGACGTGCTGACCGGTGTCCACGAAGGCACCGCGAACCGGGTGTCGCAGAGCCCCGGCGCGCAACTCAAACAGGGATGACGTCCATCACCTGGACGACAACTCCCGCCCTGCGGGACCGAGCAGGTAACGTGCCTCACCTACCGATCCGATGATGGGAAGGACCGGCATGTTCCGCAAGGTACTGGTCGCCAACCGGGGTGAGATCGCCATCCGCGCGTTCCGCGCCGGATTCGAGCTCGGCGCGGGCACGGTGGCTGTGTTCCCGCACGAAGACCGCAATTCGCTCCACCGGCTGAAGGCCGACGAGGCCTATGAGATCGGCGAACCCGGTCACCCGGTGCGGGCCTATCTGTCGGTCGAGGAGATCGTCGCGGCCGCCAAGAAGGCGGGCGCGGACGCCGTTTACCCCGGCTACGGCTTCCTCTCCGAGAACCCGGACCTCGCGCGCGCGTGCGAGGACGAAGGCATCACCTTCGTCGGGCCGAGCGCGGACATCCTCGAGCTGACCGGCAACAAGGCCCGCGCGGTCAAGGCCGCGCGCGAGGCGGGCGTGCCGGTGCTGGGCTCCTCCGAACCGTCCTCCGACATCGACGCGCTGGTCGCCGCGGCCGAGGAGATCGGCTTCCCGGTCTTCGTCAAGGCCGTCGCCGGTGGTGGTGGACGCGGTATGCGCCGCGTCCAGGACCCCGCGCAGCTGCGCGAGTCGATCGAGGCCGCCGCGCGCGAGGCCGAGTCGGCCTTCGGCGACCCGACGGTGTTCATCGAGAAGGCCGTCGTCGAGCCGCGCCACATCGAGGTCCAGATCCTCGCCGACGGCGAGGGCAACGTGATCCACCTCTACGAGCGCGACTGCTCGGTGCAGCGGCGCCACCAGAAGGTCATCGAGCTGGCCCCGGCGCCGAACCTGCCGTCCGAACTGCGCGACCGGATCTGCGCCGACGCGGTGAAGTTCGCCCGCCAGATCGGCTACCGCAACGCCGGCACCGTCGAGTTCCTGCTCGACAAGGACGGCAACCACGTCTTCATCGAGATGAACCCGCGCATCCAGGTCGAGCACACGGTGACCGAGGAGGTCACCGACGTCGACCTCGTCCAGTCGCAGCTGCGCATCGCCTCCGGCGAGACCCTCGACGACCTCGGGCTGTCGCAGGACAGGGTGTACCTGCGTGGTGCCGCCCTGCAGTGCCGCATCACCACCGAGGATCCCGCCAACGGCTTCCGCCCCGACACCGGGATGATCAGCGCGTACCGCTCGCCCGGTGGCTCCGGCATCCGCCTCGACGGCGGGACGGCGTTCGCCGGCACCGAGATCAGCGCGCACTTCGACTCGCTGCTGGTGAAGCTCAGCTGCCGCGGCCGCGACTTCAAGACCGCCGTCGGCCGCGCCCGCCGCGCCGTCGCCGAGTTCCGGATCCGCGGTGTGGCCACGAACATCCCGTTCCTGCAGGCCGTACTCGACGACCCGGACTTCCGCGAAGGCCGCGTCACGACGTCGTTCATCGAGGAGCGCCCGCATCTGCTCACCGCGCGCCATTCGGCCGACCGCGGGACCAGGCTGCTGACCTACCTCGCCGACAAGACGGTCAACAAACCGCACGGCGAGCGTCCGCGCACCCTCGACCCGCAGGTCAAACTGCCGAAGCTGCCCAAGGGCCTCGAACCGGCGCCCGGCTCGAAGCAGAAGCTCACCGAGCTCGGCCCGGAAGGCTTCGCCCGCTGGCTGCGGGAGTCGCCGACCATCGGCGTCACCGACACCACCTTCCGTGACGCGCACCAATCGCTGCTCGCCACCCGCGTGCGGACGAAGGACCTGCTCGCCGTCGCGCCGGTCGTCGCGCGGACCACGCCGCAGCTGCTCTCGCTGGAATGCTGGGGCGGCGCGACCTACGACGTCGCGCTGAGGTTCCTGGCGGAGGATCCGTGGGAGCGGCTGGCGAAGCTGCGGGAAGCGGTGCCGAACATCTGCCTGCAGATGCTGCTGCGCGGCCGCAACACCGTCGGCTACACGCCGTACCCCACCGAGGTGACCCACGCCTTCGTCGAGGAGGCGACGGCCACCGGCATCGACATCTTCCGGATCTTCGACGCGCTCAACGACGTCGAGCAGATGCGCCCGGCGATCGAAGCCGTCCGCGAGACCGGATCCGCGGTCGCCGAGGTGGCGCTCTGCTACACCTCGGATCTGTCGGACCCGTCGGAGAAGCTGTACACGCTGGACTACTACCTCAAGCTGGCGGAGCAGATCGTCGGCGCGGGGGCGCACGTCCTTGCCATCAAGGACATGGCGGGCCTGCTGCGGGCGCCGGCGGCGGCACGGCTGGTTTCCGCGCTGCGCAAGGAGTTCGACCTCCCGGTGCATATCCACACGCATGACACCGCGGGTGGTCAGCTGGCGACGTACCTGGCCGCGATCCAGGCGGGCGCGGACGCCGTCGACGGTGCCGTCGCGTCCATGGCGGGCACGACGTCGCAGCCGTCGCTTTCGGCGCTCGTCGCCGCCACCGACCACTCGGACCGGCCGACCGGGCTGGATCTGCAGGCCATCGGCGACCTGGAGCCGTACTGGGAGAGCGTGCGCAAGATCTACGCGCCGTTCGAGGCGGGGCTCTCGTCGCCGACCGGGCGGGTGTACCACCACGAGATCCCGGGCGGTCAGCTGTCGAACCTGCGCACGCAGGCGATCTCGCTCGGTCTCGGCGAGCGGTTCGAGGACATCGAGGCGATGTACGCGGCCGCGGACAAGATCCTCGGGCACCTGGTCAAGGTCACGCCTTCGTCCAAAGTGGTCGGTGACCTCGCGCTGCACCTCGTCGGCGCGGGTGTCTCGCCGTCGGATTTCGAGGCGGAGCCGAACAAGTTCGACATCCCCGACTCGGTGATCGGCTTCCTGCGCGGCGAACTGGGCGACCCGCCCGGCGGCTGGCCGGAACCGTTCCGCACCAAGGCCCTCGAAGGCCGCGCGCAGCCGAAGCCGGTGCAGGAACTGTCCGAAGAGGACCACAAGGGGCTGGCCGAGAACCGGCGCGCGACGCTGAACCGGCTGCTGTTCCCCGGGCCCACGAAGGACTTCGAGGCGCACCGCGAGCAGTACGGTGACACCTCGGTCCTGCCGTCCAAGGACTTCTTCTACGGCCTGCGCCCCGGCGAGGAGTACTCGGTCGACCTCGAACAGGGTGTCCGGCTGCTGATCGAGCTGGAGGCCATCGGCGAGGCCGACGAACGCGGGCTGCGCACGGTGATGTCCACGCTCAACGGCCAGCTGCGGCCGATCCAGGTGCGCGACACCTCGATCGCGTCGGACATCCCGGCGACTGAGAAGGCCGCCAAGGGCGACCCGAAGCAGATCGCCGCGCCGTTCGCGGGCGTGGTCACGCTGCAGGTGTCCGAGGGCGACGAGGTCGAGGCCGGTGCGACGGTCGCGACCATCGAGGCGATGAAGATGGAGGCGTCGATCACGGCGTCGACCGGCGGCAAGGTGTCGCGGCGCGCGATCAACGCCGTCCAGCAGGTGGAAGGCGGGGACCTCCTGCTCGTCCTGGAGTGAGCTGAGAGCCCGCACCGGTCCGTGAAGGCCTCCTTGAGGGACCCAGAGTCCCTCAAGGAGGCCTTCACGGACTTGCGGCCGCCGCTAGCCTGGACCGGGTGCTGATCAACGCCGTACCCCAGTTCCAGGGCGCTTTGACCGAGCGTGCGCCCGAGTTGCCCGAAGGCTGCGTCGCGCTCGCCGAGCTGGCGGGCCACGTGCTGGGCGCGCCGGTGCACCACATCCGGCAGACCCGCGAGACCTCGCCCGTGGTCGACGGCATCGCCAACCGCGCGGTGCTCACCGGCGCGAACCGCGCCGCACAGCTCGCCGCGCTGGAGGCGCCGGGCGGGCCGGTGCTCACCATCGGCGGGGACTGCGGCGTCGAGCTGATCCCGATCGGGGTCGCGCGCTACCGCTTCGGACCGGGGCTCGGCGTCGCCTGGTTCGACGCGCATTCCGACCTCAACACCGCGGAGACGTCACCGTCCGGCGCGTTCCACGGCATGGTGCTGCGGTCGCTGCTCGGCGAGGGCGACCCGGAGTTCGCCGCGAATCCGCCGGTCGAACCCGGACGCGTCGTCCTCGCCGGGACGAGGGCTTTCGACGACGCCGAGCGGGCCGTGGTCGATCGCGGACTCGTCGTCGAGACGGCCGACGCCGCCGCCGGCCTGGCAGGTGCGGACAAGGTCTACGTCCATCTCGACCTCGACGTGCTCGACCCGGCGGAGTTCGACGGGCTGAACTATCCGGAGCCGGGTGGCTTGACGATCGAGCGTCTGGTGGCGATGCTTCGCGGGCTGAGCGGCTTCGAAGTCGTCGGCGCGGGAATCACCGAATGCGTCGGCACCGAGGTCCGCGTGCTGGAGCCCGTGCTCGAAGTACTCGGGGAATTGCTCACCGGAAAACAGTGACGCTCCGTATTCATCGGCCGTTCGTACGTACCGCGCGAGGCGTTTGCCGGGCACTTGTCATCAAAATTCAGGGATGACCCGTGATTTTGTCACGATGATGACAAGAAATCGGTTTCCTCTGCGAGAGGTGACACATTAACAAGCGACCGTGCGATGTGTTCGTTGTCACCTCACGACGATCGTGGGATGTCAGGACGCTGGGCGGAGCAAAGGAGCTGCGATGTCGGTGGAGCGCGGAATCGAACACGCTGCGCAGCCTCCCGCAGCACTGCCGCGTAAGCTCGCCGACATTTTGCGACCGGAACTGGGCAGTCTCGCCAACGAGATCGTCGACGAGATCCGGGCGACCATCCCCGCGTACGCGCGCCCGCTCGACGGGCCCTACGGCAAGTCCATCCGGGCAGGCGTCGAATACGCGATCACGTTGTTCGTCGCGCAGATCGCGGATCCGAGCGTCTCCAAGGAACAGTCGCACGAGGTCCACCATCGGCTCGGGCAGAACGAGATGCGGGAAGGCCGCAGCCTCGACACCCTCCAGTCGGCGTACCGGGTCGGCGCCCGCGTCTCGTGGCGGCGCATCATGCGCGTCGGCCGCCGCAGCGGGCTTTCGTCCGCGGTGATGTCGCAACTGGCCGACGCGATGCTCGCGTTCATGGACGAACTCGCGTCGGTCGCGCTGGACGGGTACCTCGAAGCGAAGGCGCGCACCGCGGGGGCACTGGACACGTGGCGCCGCAAACTGCTGCACCTGGTGCTGGAAACGCCGCCGGCGCCGTCGAAGGCGATCGCGGAACTCGCGCAGCTGACCGGCTGGACGGTGCCCGAGCGAGCGACGCCGGTGGTGCTGCACCCGCTCGGCGACAACGCCAGACCCCGGCGGCACAACGTCGTCGATTCGGACGTCCTCGCCGAACTCGACTCCGCCGAGCCGCGTCTGCTCGTCCCCGGCGAGATCTCCGGCGCCCGCCTGGCCACCTTGCAGGCCGCGCTGCCGGACTACCGGCTGTCGATCGGCCCGTGCCGTCCGCTGGACTCCGTCGCCGATTCCCTCCGCTGGGCGCGCGACGCCCTGCACCTCTCCGAACGCGGCATCATCCAGGCGCGCCGGGTGATCCGCGCCGAAGACCACCTCGCCACCCTGCTCGTGAACGCCGACGCGGCGCTCACCTGCCGTCTGCGTGACCGTCTGTTCGCCCCGCTCGCCGAGATGACCGGGAAACAGCAGGAACGGCTGCTCGAAACCCTTCGCGCCTGGCTCGACAGTCAGGGCAACGTCGTCGACATCGCCGAGCGCCTCCAGGTGCACCCGCAGACCGTCCGGTACCGCATGCGGCAGTTGCAGGCGACCTTCGGCGAGCACCTGCGCGACCCGGGGGCGCGGTTCGAGATGGAACTCGCACTGCGGGCCGGTGTCAGTCCTTCTTCGGCGTCAGCGGGGTTCGCGCTGCCGGAGGTGCTGCCGTCGCCGCGCAAGAGTCCACAGTGGACGCCGAGCGGGTCTTAGGCACCTGGATGTCATGAAAGGGTCGTTCAGGACGAAAAACGTCCTGAACGACCCTTTCATGACACTCTCGGAAGCGGTCAGCGGCGTCCCACCGGCGGGTCCGTGTTCGGGCATTTGCGTTCCGCTTCCCAGGGCAAGCCCACCTGGTTGACCCCGATACACGCCTGGTTGTCCGGCCCCGACCCCATGCCGCTCAGCAGGGAGTCGAGGTTCTCCTTGACCCCGCAGCCGGAGAACTTGGGCAGGGTGAAGCCCTGGTAGGCGGGTTCCGGGTCGTTCGGATCGGTCCGCAGCACGCCGCCGGTGAACGCGTTCCAGTTCGGCCCGCGCAGGTTCAGCAGGATCGGTTCGCTGGTCATGCACTTGTCGCCGACGTCGAGTGGGACACCGTTGATGGTGAGATCCTTCAGTTTCCCGAACAGTTCGAGCCGCAAGGTGGCCGTCGTCGTGGTGTCCCCGTGCAGCATGGTCTCGACGTCGATGACGGTGTTGCCCGTTTTGTAGTCGGCGGGCAGAAGCTCCATCGTCCCGTTGATCGGGACGAAGCCGAAGCCGAGGATCGTCATCTTGCTCGGCGGCAAGACGGTGGAGCCGGTGCTGCGATGGGGAGGCGCCGGGTAGAGGTAGTAGAAGGCGTTGAAGATGAACGACGGGGTCAGCCGGACGAAGGCGCCGAGCTTCTTGACCGACGACGTGCCTTGCGCTTCGAAGGGCTGCAAGGGGAACACGGCGTCCGGCGGTGGGTCTTCGTTCGTGGCGTGCGTTCCGGCGCCGGATTTCTGCCCGGGTTTGCCGGGCTTCGGTTTGGCGATGCCCATCTCGAGCATCGTGACGCTGCCCAGCTTGGTGTCCTGATCCGGCGCTTGCTTGCAGGTGATCGGATTCCGCGGCGCCTCCGCCTGCGCCGCGGTCAGCGCGAAGGACGGCGCGCCCGTGGTGAGCCGGAGTTCGCCGGGGCGGGTCGCCATGATGTCGGGAACCTTGCCCGTCGCGACCAGCTTCAGCTCACCGGTGGCGGGCACCTTGGTCGCCGGGATCTCGAGGGTCACCGGGATCTGGGCCTTCTTGTCCTCGCGCGTGGCCGTGAGTTCGATCTTCGCCTCGCCCGCCACCTCGGTGAGCGTGCCCAGCGTTCCCTCGCCGAGGGTGAAGGTGACGGAGAAATCCTTGACCTGCACCGGCTTTCCGGTTTGGACGACCTTGGGCAGAGTGGCCTGAACGTCCATGGTGACCGGACGTTCGCCGACCGGATCCGGGAAGACGCAGGTGTTCGCCAGGGTCTGGTGCGCGGGGGAAGCCCCCTGCAAGGGCGCTTTCGGCGGGGACGCCGGATCGGTCGCCGCGGAGGAGGCCAAGGCGCCGTTCACTCCCGCGAGCAGGATCACGCCCGCCAGTACGGGAAGCCTCCCGAGTGTCCGGCGAACCTGCTGCGTCATCTGGTTTCCTCTCGCGTCAAACGACGGGGATCGCCGGGGCGAACGCGCGGTTCTGTGCCGGGTTGGTGTTTTCGACCGTACAGCCGAGTGTCCACGGGGTCCACGTGTTGTCCCGCTTGTGGAATTCGACTTCGAGTTCGAACGTGGTGCCGAGCGCGAAGGTCACCTGGCCGGGTGCACCCGCGGTGAAAACGGGAACGGCGGTGGCCGCGTCCTGGGTGAAGCCGACCGTGCGCGGCCCGGGAACGTACGGGGTGATCTGCTCGGGCAGGTCCAGCCCGGTGACGGTCGCCGAAGCCGGGGTGGCGTTCGTCGCGGTCACCGGTGCTTTCACCTTGCCGCGGAGGCCGTCGTAGTTGGCGGCGCTGAAGATCGTCGCGTTGTGGATGGCGCTGAAGGTCGCGGTGCCGGCGATCGCGGCCGGTGTGAAGGCGCCGCCCGCGGGCACCGGGCCCGGGCTGTCGAACCTCGCCGTGATGTCGAGAGGTTGCCGGCCGATCATCGGGAAGCCGCACAGGTACGTGACGGTCCCGGTCGTGTGAGAGGTGGCGGCCGACGCCTGCCCGATGGTGAGCAGGGAGGCCGCGCCGAGCACGATGACGGAGACCGCGCCCGCCCGGCGGACCTGCTGTCCCATAAGGGTTCCTCTCGTGGTCGGCGATGGAGACCGTGCGGGGCGGGCGTCCCCGCCCCGCACGGATGGTTCATCAGGTGATGGGGATGGCCGGGCTGAACGCGCGGTTCTGCGCCGGGTTGGTGTTCTTCACCGTGCAGTTGAAGCTCCACGCGGTCCAGGAACCGTCCTTCTTGTGGAACTCCAGCGGCGCGGTGATCGTGGTGCCGAGGGAAGCCGTCGCGGAGCCTGGCGTGCCGGCGGTGAAGGTGGGAACGCCGGTGCCCGCGTCCTGGAGGATGTTGAACGTCCGCGTCCCAGGCACGTACGGGTTGATCTGGGTCGGGACGTCGAGGTTCGTCACCGTCGCCGAGGCGGGGGTGGCGTTGGTGACGGTGACCGGCATGTTCACCTTGCCGCGGACACCGTCGTAGTTGGCGCTGTTGAGCAGCGCGTTGATGGTGGCGCTGATCGTCGCGGTACCCGAGATGTTCGACGGCGTGAAGGTGCCGCCCGAAGCGACCGAAGCCGGTCCGTCGAACTGGGCCTTCACGTCCAGCTGCTGCTGGCCGATGGCGGGAAAGTTGCACATGTACGCGACAGTGCCCGTCGCGTAGGGGGCGAGGGCGGCGGCCGTACCGGCGGTGAGCACGGCGACGGCGCCCATCACGACGGCGGTGGTGGCGACACCGGCTGACAACTTGCCAAGTCTGCGGGACATACCTGTCATCTCCTTTGATCCAGTTTACGTCTCGGACGGCTTTCCCCATGCGCCTTTCGGCGAGTTTTTCTGATCAAATATGCTCGACTTGAGCGGCTTTCTCGGTGGTGGGGTAAACCGAGGTTACCCGCGAGTTATGTACGTAACAAGTATCCATGTCGACAGGTTTCGAAGTGGGGGTGGAAACCGTTCTTTCTTGTCAGTCCGCGCTGAATGCGATTATGAAGTTTGTTCGCCGGTGACAAAGACGGGGCCGATCGGCGGAACCGGGTTAACATTTCCCGCATGGCTTCAGTCAATCGACGATCCACGACACGGCGCGTGACGACATCCACGATAGCCGTAATGATCGCCACGGTTTCCCTTTCCGGTATCGCCGACGCCGCGCCGTCCGGCGAACCGCGGCCGTGGGGGAGCAACGACTACGGGCAGGGGCAGGGCACCGTGCCCGCTTCGGCGTTCGGCGCGAGCGCGGTCTCCGCGGGCGGGCTCACTCATCTGGCTCTGAAGGACGGAGGCGTGGTCGCCTGGGGGAACGACAACTACGGCCAGGCCACCGTTCCGGCCGCGGCCACGTCCGGCGTGTCGGCGATCGCCGCGGGCTGGGCGCACGAACTGGCCCTCAAGAACGGCGGTGTGATCGCCTGGGGCAACGGTTTCTACGGCCAGAACGTCGTGCCCGCCGCCGCCACCTCTGGCGTCAAGGCCATCTCCACCAGCGCCTACTTCAACCTCGCGCTCAAGACGAACGGCAGCGTGCTGAGCTGGGGTTCGCGGACCGCCGTCCCCGCGACGGTCTCTTCGGGGGTCACCGCGATCTCGGCGGGTGTCGACCACGGCCTCGCGCTCAAGAACGGCGGCGTGATCGGGTGGGGCGGCAACTCGAAGGGCCAGATCACCGTCCCGGCGGCGGCGACCTCCGGCGTGACGGCGATCTCGGGCGGGTTCCGCCACAGCATCGCGCTGAAGAACGGCGGCGTCCTCGCCTGGGGCGACAACACCTACGGCCAGGCTTCCGTGCCGCCCGAGGCGCAATCGGACGTCGTCGCCATCGACGCCGGCTACAACCACAACGTGGCGCTGAAGACGGACGGAAGCGTTTTCGCCTGGGGCAGCAACCTGAAACAGGAGAGCCGGGACACCAGCTCGGAACCGCCGATGGACATGTGGAAGTTCTCGGGCGTCTGCGCTCCGATCTACGCCGTTTCCGCAGGTGACGGCACCGGCGTCGCGCTGGTCGACCCTGCCGCGCCGCAGTTCTGCTGAGACGCGGGGATGGCCCTTCACGACATCCCCACGACCACTGTTGTGGCTGGGGGCCGAGTCTGTGAAGGCCTCCTTGAGGGACCCAGAGTCCCTCAAGGAGGCCTTCACAGACCGGGCTTGAGCCTCAGACGTTGGACTTCATGTCCAGGTTGATGGTGTTGTCGGGACCGGAGATCAACGCCCCCAGCGCGAGGTCGTTGATGAAGCAGTCCTTGAACTCCGGGATGGTGAACGTCCCCGAAGACGGGATCGACGGGGCGAACAGGTCGACGTTCTTCGACACCAGCGTCAGGTCCAGCGGCTTGACGGTCTTGCAGGCGTTCGGCACCGTCGGGAGCGGGATGACCGGCCAGAACAGGCCGACCACGATGTTGTCGATCAGCATGTTCGCCTGCGAATGGGTGGTCAGATCGCCGTTGGCGAGGGTGCCGGTGACCGGGCCGGTCGGCTCGATCCGCACGCGGGCCTTGATCTTGAAGACCCCCGAGACCAGCGAGATGTTCGCCGTCGAGGGCGGCAGGGAAAGGTCGCCTCGGATGCCGACGTTGTCACCGTCGATGACGAGGGCACCGTCGAGCTGGCCGGGGCCGAGGTCGAGGGTGCCGCCGGTCTTCTTGACCGTGGTCTTCCCGGTGACGGTGTAGGACACCGGGATCTCCACCGGGTCGTCCGCGAGGGCGGGGGACGCGGCGAGACTGCCCGCCACGGCGATCGCGGAAGTGAGCGCGACGACCGTGCCGAGACGGCGACGAGCGGTTTTCGGGCGCGTTCGACCGAACATGGGATTCTCCTCGTTTTCTCTCCTGTTTTACAAAGCGGACGAAAGGGGGACTGACCGGTTTGTCATCGGGGGACAAGGTCGGTGATGACCCAGTTCTCGCCTTCGCGTTCAGCGGTGACCGAAAGCTGCGCCGCGGCCGTCGTCGACGAATTGTTGTCGGCCCTTGTCGCCGCTTGATCGAGAAATACCAGCAGCCTCGCTTTACCGCCGCCGAGTTCCTGGACGGCGGATGAGGAGACGCGGGTCGTGAGGACGAGTTTCTGTGCCGGTGCCTTTTCCCGGACTTGGGCGAACAACTGGTTGTACGACTCCAGCGCCTTACCTCTCAGCGCCGAAGCGGCCGCCTTTTCGGTGACGTCGGTCCGGTCGTAGGAATAGGAGAAGATCTTGTTGAGCGCCACCGTCACCGCGGAGTTCACCTCGGCCGTCGCGCCGACGTCGGTGAGCGCGGTGTTGGCCGCCGACGGCGCCGCCGAGATCGACCTCGCCTCCAGCGTGAACCACGCGCCCGCCGCCACCAGCACGGCCGCCGCGACCAGCAGGATCAACGGCGGTTTCGAGCGGCGGGGCGGCTTCTCGGTGACGACCTCGGCTTCGGGTTCGACAGCGGCGTCGGTGTCGGCGGTGGCGGTCATCGCGCACCCACCGGGAGCTGGTCGAGCGCGCTGAGCTTCCAGCCCTCGCCGGTCCTGGTCAGCCCGGCGGCGAACCGGTTGCGCTTCGTCGTCGGCGCCGCGCCTTCCTTCGCCATCGTGATCTCCACCGAAGCCAGCATCTTGGCCGTTCCGGCGTGGTCGTCCAGTTCGCTGATGGCCGCGTCCAGCACCTTGCCCGTCGAGACCGTCGCGTCCTTGGTGAGCGTCTGCTTGGTCGCGTCGTCGGTCTTGCCCAGCTGATCGCGCAGCGGGCCGGTGGACGCGGCGAGCCAGTCGGCGATGCCCTGGTCGACCCGATGGTGATCGAGGCTGGTCAGCCGGGCGACGAGTTCACGTCCGCTCCTCAGCGCTTCGTCGCGCGAGTTGCCGTAGGCCACCGCCGTCGAACCCGTCGCGGTGAACCAGGTGTACCCGGCCCATCCCGCGAACGCGCAGGCCGCGGCGAACACGGCGATCGCGATCTTCAGTTGCGCAGCCACAACATCTCCTCGAGGCTGGTGGACGTCGGCTGGCCGTCGGCGCCGAAGCCGCCGGGGATCGCGGCGGGCGGGACGCCGCCCTTCGGCGCGTTCTGCGAGCCGCGGACCGAACTCGGGTCGCCCTTGTCGAGTGTGCACGCGGCACCGGTGTTGAACGGCAGCGGCGAGAGGTCCGCGCTGCTGCGGACCTTCGTGCCTTCGTAGCCCTTGGTGCAGGGCATCGGGTCGAAGAAGGTCAGTACCAGTTCGATCTTCCCGGACTGCTCGTCGACGGAGGCGTCGACCGCCGACACCGCCTTCGGGGTGTTGATCAGCAGCTGGCGGAGGCCGTCGGTGCGCGCGGAGAACACCTGCGACGTGGTGAGCAGGTTCGCCAGCAGGATCGGCAGGCCCGGCTCGTTGTCCCGCAACAGTCCGGAGAGCTGGGTCGCCGCTTCCGGCGCGGTGGTGATCAGCCGTCGCAGATCACCGTCCGAACGGGACAGCTGTTCGGCGAACTGCTTGGCGTTGCCGCTGAACTGCCGCCAAGCCTGTGACGAGTCGACCTGCGTCTTCAGCACGGTCGAGCCGTCGGTGAGCAGGCTCTCCGTCTGCGGCAGGTGATCGGCGGCCTGTTTGGTGAAGTCGGTGGTGGAATCCAGCAGCACCTGGAGGTTCGCGCCGGAACCGCGCAGGGCGTTGTCGAGTTCGTCGACCACGGTCCGCAGATCCTCGGTCGGCACGGACGCGGTCAGCGAGTCCAGGTCGGTCAGCAGATGCTGCACCGGCAGCGGCACACTCGTCGCCTCACGCGGGATGACCGAACCTTCGGCGAGGAACGGCCCGTCGCCGGTCCGCGGCTGCAGGTCGACGAACTGCTCGCCGACCGCGGACCGGTTCGCCACGACCGCCCGCGAGTTCGCCGGAATCCGAGGCGCGTCGTCGTCGATCAGGAGATCCGCTTCCATACCGCCGTCGGTGAGCCGCAGTTCGCCGACCCGGCCGACGGCGACGCCGCGATAGGTCACCTCGCCGTTGGTGAACAGGCCGCCGCCGTCGGTCAACGAGAGCTTCACGGTGTACCCGCTCGCCCCGAAGAGCCGGTCGAGTCCCGCGTAGTTGGCGCCGACGAACGCCGTCGTCGCCAGCGCGAGGACGACGAACGCGATCACCTGGATCCGGATACGGGCGGTGAGCATCAGCTACCTCCGGAGGACGGCAGCGGCAAGGTCGGGAGGTCCGGCGGGACACCCTCGCCCGGTGGCGGGAGTTCGACGCCCGGTGCGGGGATCATCGAGGCGTAGACGTTCAGGTAGTCGCCCTTGATCCCGTCGCGGACGGCGTCGGTGAACGGGAACGTCGGCAGGATCTCCAGCGATTTGGGCAGGTTCTCGCCGGCGTCGGCCAGCCGCTTGAGGATCGGCGCGAGCGCGGTCAGGTCCGCGACGAGGTCGGCCCTGCTCTTCTTGATCACGTCGACGCCGACCCCGGAAAGCCGGTCGAGCGCCTGCAGCATCGACACGAGCTGCGTGCGCTGGTCGGAAAGGCTCTGGAGACCGGGGGTGAGGTCGGTGAGCGCGCCTTCGACCTGCTTCTTCCGGTTGGCCAGGGTCGCCGAGAGCTGGTTGAGCCCGTCGAGCGCCGAGGTGATCTCCGAACGATGGGAGTCCAGATTGGACACCAGCTGTTCCACAGTGGACAGGAAGGAGCGGATCTCCTCCTCGTTGCCGTCCATCACCTTCGACAGCTCGCGGTTGATGGTCTGTAACTGGCCGATCCCGCCGCCGTTGAGCAGCAGGGACAGCGCGCCGAAGACCTCTTCGAACTCCGGGTTGCGGTTCGTGCTCGCGACCGGGATCACCCCGCCGTCGCCCAGCCTGCCTTCGGCCTTCGCCGCGCTCGGGGCGAGCTCGATGAACTTCTCGCCGAGCAGGCTGGACTGCCGCAGCCGCGCGATGGCGTTGGCGGGCAGGTGGACGTCACCGTTGACGGCCAAGACGGTCTCGGCCGTCCAGCCGTCCTCGCCGAGCTGGATCTTCTCGACCCGGCCGACCGGCACGTCGCCCACCTTCACCGCGGCCTGCGGGACCAGGTCGAGGACGTCGGCGAACTGCACGGTCACCCGGTACGGGTGGTCGCCGATGTCCGCGCCGCCGGGCAGCGGCAGGTCGTAGACGCCCTTGAAATCGGAGGAACAGGCGGTGAGCGCGACACAGCACGCGGCGAGTACGGCGATCGACCGTTTCGTGGCCATCAGCGCCCCCCGGTGTAGGTGTCGCCGGCGACCGGCAGCGGGAGCGGGGCGTATTCGAGCATGTTGCCGCGGCTCTGCAGCTTCCCGGTCTTCGGGTCGACGGCGCCGAGCACGTTCGTCACCGCCAGCGGGATCGTGTCGAGGGTTTCGGCCAGCGCGGCGCGTTTGTCGACCAGCGTCCCGGTTGTCACCGCGAGCTTGTCCACATTGGACTTGATCTGCGCGCGGTTGTCCCGGATGAACTGCTGGATCTCCGCGAGCGCGCCGCCGAGGCCGTTGAGCGCGCGGGCGAGTTCGTCCTTGTTCTGTGCCAACGTGCCGGTCACCGAAGCGAGCTGCTTGTTGACCTCGCTGACGTTCCGGTCGTTGGTCGCCAGCATCGACGTGAACCGCTGCAGTTCGTCGACGGTGGCGAACAGGTTCTGCGAGTTGCCGGACAAGGTCCTCGCGAGGTCGGCGAAGTTGCGCACCGACTCGTTGAACGGCTTGCCGTTGCCCTGCAGGTTCTTCGCGCCGGTGCGCAGCAGTTCCGAAAGCGCGCCGTCGGCGTTCGCGCCCTTGGGGCCGAGTGCCTTGGCGAGGGTGTCGAGGCTGGAGTAGAGCTGGTCGAGTTCCACCGGCGTGCCGGTGCGCTCCACCGGGATCACCGCGCCGTCGTCCAACCGGTTCCCCGCACGGGTCAGCTTGGTGAACTGGACGTAGCGGTCGGCCACCACGCTCGGCGCCACGACCAGCACGTTGGTGTCGGCCGCGATCGGCGTCGACCCGTCGACGGTCAGCACGACCTCGACCTGTTCCCCGCGTGGATTCACCGATTCGACCTGACCGACCCGGACGCCGAGCACCCGCACGTCCGATCCACTGTAGACACCGACGGCCCGCGAGAAGTACACGGTGACGCGGTCGAGCCCGTTGCCGGAGAAGATCCACCAGAGACCGCCGACGACGGCCAGCGCGAGTACCAGCGCGAGGGTGACGAAGCGGCTGGTCACCGGCCACCTCCCGGGATCTTCGGCAGGCACGGGTCCCGGTTCTCCGGGACGAGCCCGCACAGGTAGCTGTCCACCCAGCGTCCGTTGCCGAGCGAGTTGTTCACCACACGGAAGTACGGCGCGGCGAGGTCGAGGCTCTTGGCGAGATTGTCGTTCTGCCGCTGCAGGATGTCGGTCACCTCTCCGAGCCGGGCGAGCGCGCCGCCGAGCTGGTCCTTGTTGTCCTTCACCAGGCCCGAAAGCTGGGTGGCGAGTTCCTGCGAGCCGGCCAGCAGGTCGTGGATCGCCTGTCGCCGGTTGTCGAGTTCGGTCAGCAGCAGGTTGCCGTCCGAGAGGAGCTTGGCGAAGTCGTCGTTCGAGTTCGCGAGTGTCGTGGTGAGCCCGTGCGCGTTCGACAGCAGGCTGGCGAGCTCGTTGTCCCTGGAGGACACGGTCTTCGACAGCGACGTCAGCCCTTCGAGCGCCTTCTTGATGTGCTCGGGCGAGTTCTTGAACGTGTCGCTGAGTGTGGTGAAGCTTTCAGCGAGCTGATCCGTGTCGATCGCGCCCGCGGTGTCGGCCAGCCCGTTGAACGCCTCGGTGACGTCGTAGGGCGTCACGGTCCGGGTGCGCGGGATGACCTGCTTCGGGTTCTGCACCGTCTCGCCGGTCGGGCGCAGCGCAAGGAACTTCCGGCCGAGCAGGGTCTTGATCTTGATCTCGGCGGCGGTCTTGTCGCCGACCCAGGCGTCCTTGACCCGGAAGCTGACCACCACGTGGTCTTCGGCGAGCCGGACGTCGCTCACCGTGCCGACCTTGATCCCGGCGATGCGGACCTCGTCGTCGGCCTGCAAGCCCGCCGCTTCGGAGAATTCGGCCTGGTAGGTGGTCCCCGAGCCGATGATCGGCAGGGCCTCGTAGTTGAGCGTCGCGGTCAGCAGCCCGGCGGCGATGACGCTGCCGACGACACCGATGACGATCGGGTTCCGCTCCTTGAAGGGTTTCACGCCGTGCACCTCTCCGCCGTCGCCGGGACCCCGCGCGGAGGTTTGGTCTGGAGGACGGACGAGCACAGGTAGAAGTTCATCCACGATCCGTAGGAGCCGATCCGGCCCAGTTCGTTCAGTTTCCCCGGGAGCACGGTCAGGACACGATCGACTTCGGCCTTGGCCTCGTCGGTCGTCAGCTGACCGGCCAGCAGGCCGAGCCCCTCGATGCTGTCCTTGAGCGGTTTCCTGCCCTGTTCGAGCAGACCGGCAGTGGCGGTGGTGAGGCCGGCGATCCCGGAGACGGCCTCCCCGATCTCGGTGCGGTCACCGGCGAGGCCGGACACCAGCTCCTTCAGCGTGGAGACCAAAGTGGACAGTGCGTCACCCTTGCCGTTGATGCTCTTCAGTACCGTGTCCAAGTTCGTGATCACGTCACCGATCACCTTGTCGCGGCCGGCGAGCGTGGTGGTCAGCGAACCGGTGTGCGCCAAGAGGCTTTCCACCGTGCCGCCTTCGCCCTGCAGCACCTGGACGATCTCGCCGGAGAGCTGGTTGACGTCCTTGGGGGACAGGGCCTGGAACAGCGGTTTGAAGCCGTTGAACAGTTCCGTGAGATCCAGCGCGGGCGTCGTGCGCTCCAGCGGGATCTCCGCTCCGGGCTCCAGGAGCTCGCGGGTGCCCTTGCCGCGTTGGAGTGCGATGTAGCGCTGGCCGACCATGTTGCGGTACTTGATCACCGCGTTCACGTCGGCGGGCAGCCTGCGCTGCGAGTCGAGGGAGAACCGGACGAGGGCCAGGCTGTGGTCGGCGATCTCGAGCTCCTCGATCTGACCGACCCGCACCCCGGAGATCCGGACGTCGTCGCCGACGTTCAGCGACGTCGCGTCGAGGAATTTGGCGCTGTAGGTCTTGGTGTCGCCGAGGCCGGTGTTCGTGATGGACACCGCCAGCAGCACCGTGGCCAGCGTCGTGACGACGATGAAGATCAGCCCCTTGATCAGCGGGCTCACGAAGTTCCTCATCGCACGGTCACCTCCGTACCCCGGTAGAGCGGCCCGACGAGCACGCTGCCCCACGCGGGGACCTGGTCGGCCGGGACACCGATCGAGGGCGCGACAAGAGTGGAGATCAGGTTCCGTTCCTGCGGCGAGTTCGCCAGGCCGAGGTCGCCCTGCGCGCCAGGGAGCGCCGCGGTCTTCTCACCGGTCGCCACGATCCCTTGGCCCATCAGGCCGTTCGTCGGATAACAGCGCGGTTCGCCGGTGGCGTTGTAGACCGGATCGTCCTTGCCCGGCACGTACTTGCCGCGGGGTTGGCTGACGATGATCTCCGCGTGCAGCCCGGGCTCGTCCGTGCCGGCGCCCAGCACCTTGTCCATCTGCGGCTTGAGCTTGGCGAGCGCGTCCAGCGTGCAGGCGAAACTCGGCGAGTACTTCGCGCCGACCTCCAACGGTGCCCTGCTGTCGGCGGCGAGCGCGATGATGTTGGCGCGGTTGTTGAGGAGGAACGTCGTGACGTGCTGGGAAGACGACGTCACCTGCTGGTACACCGTCGCCAGTTCGGCACGTTTCTCCTTGACGGTGTCGAGGGTGACCGCCGAGGCGCTCAGCGCGTCGAGCACGTCCGGCGCGATGTCGCCGTACAGCTTCGTGACCGTGGCCAGATCGCGGATGTTGTCGTTCAGCTTCGGGAGGTTCGGGTTGAAGTCCTTCAGATAGGCGGCCGCGGTGGCGAGCGTGTCGCCGATCTGGTCACCGCGACCTTCCAGCGCGGTGGCGACCGTGGTCAGCGTGGTGGCGAGCTTCTGCGGCTGCACCGCCTTGAGCAGCGGCAACAGATTGTCGAAGACCCGCTCTAGTTCGATCGCGTTGGCCGAGCGGTCCTGGGTGATCACGTCGCCCGCGCCCAACGGTCCGGCGGGTGATCCGTCCGGAATGGACAGTTGCACGTACCGCTCGCCGAACAGGGTCTTCGGCACGAGCAGTGCGGACACGTTCTTCGGCAGCTGCGAAACCTTGCCGGGCTCCATGGCCAGGTCGATCTCCGCGCCACCCGGCGTCGCGCGGACGTCGCGGATCTCGCCGACCACCACGCCGCGTGCCTTGACCTGCCCGCCCGTGCGCAACTGGTTGCCGACCCGGTCCGCCTGCAGGGTCACCGGCACGGATTCGACGAAATCCTTCCGGTAGATCTTGATCGACAGCAGCACGAGGGCGGACATCACCACGAGGAACAGCACCCCGGCGGTCCTGACCCCGGCCTTGCGCAGCCCGCGCCGGCTCATCCGGCCACCTGCACCGTCGTGGTCGCGCCCCAGATCGCGAGGCTGAGGAAGAAGTCCAGCACGCTGACCGCCACGATCGCGGTCCGCACCCCGCGTCCGACGGCGACGCCGACGCCCGCCGGGCCGCCGCTCGCGCGGAAGCCGTAATAGCAGTGGGCGAGCACGATCACGACACTGAACACCAGGACCTTGCCGAACGACCAGAGCACGTCGCCCGGTGGCAGGAACAGCAGAAAGTAGTGGTCGTAGGTGCCCGCCGACTGGCCGTAGAACCAGACGGTGATCTGGCGTGACGCGAGATACGAGGTCAGCAGGCCGATGGCGTACAACGGGATGACCGCGAGGAACCCCGCGATGATCCGGGTGGTCACCAGGTACGGGACGCTGGGGATGCCCATCACTTCCAGCGCGTCGATCTCCTCGGAGATGCGCATCGCGCCGAGCTGGGCGGTGAAGCCGCAGCCCACGGTGGCCGACAGGGCCAGCCCGGCCACGAGCGGCGCGATCTCGCGGGTGTTGAAATACGCGGAGACGAACCCGGCGAACGCCGACGTGCCGACCTGGTTGAGCGCCGAGTAACCCTGGAGCCCGACGACCGTGCCGGTGAACACGGTCATCCCGATCATCACGCCGATCGTGCCGCCGATGACCGCGAGCGCGCCGCTGCCGAAACTGACTTCGGCCAGCAGGCGGGTGATCTCACGGAGATAGCGGCGTACCGCGCGCGGCACCCAGGCGAGCGCCTTGAGGAAGAAGAGGATCTGGTCGCCGAGCGTGTCCAGGAACCCGAACCGGCGGTCCACGGCCTCGCGGACCCGTTCCGCGCGTTTGGGGGGAGGTGTGATCGTGGCCATCAGCTGCCCTTCGCCGGGACGAGCTGCAGGTAAAGCGTCGTCAGCACGAGGTTCAACAGGAACAGGAGCAGGAACGTGATCACCACGGATTGGTTCACCGCGTCACCGACGCCTTTCGGGCCGCCTTTCGGATTGAGCCCGCGATAAGAGGCGACGATCGCCGCGACGAAACCGAAGATGACCGCCTTGATCTCGCTGATCCAGAGGTCCGGAAGTTGCGCGAGAGCGGAGAAACTGGCCAGATACGCACCCGGTGTCCCGTTCTGCATGATGACGTTGAAAAAATAGCCGCCGAGGACGCCGACCACACTGACCATTCCATTGAGGAATGCGGCGACCCCCATCGCGGCGAGCACCCTCGGCACGATCAGGCGCTGGATCGGGGAGACCCCGAGCACCTCCATCGCGTCGATCTCCTCGCGGATCGTGCGCGACCCGAGGTCCGCGCACATCGCCGACCCGCCGGCACCCGCGATCAGCAACGCCGTCACGATCGGGCTGGCCTGCTGGATGATCGCCAGCACACTGGCCGCGCCGGTGAAGGACTGCGCGCCGATCTGCGCGGTCAGCGAACCGATGTGCAACGCGATCACCGCGCCGAACGGGATCGCGACCAGCGCCGTCGGCAGGATCGACACACTCGCGATGAACCAGAACTGCTGGATCAGCTCGCGGGCCTGGAACGGCCGCCGGAAGGTCAGGCGGACGACGTCGAGACCGAGTGAGTAGAGCCTGCCGGTCTCCCGGAGCGCACCCGCGCCGGGGAATGAGGGTGCGTTAGTCCGGACGCCCACGCCGACCCTCCAGTTTTCCGGGCACGGCGAATACACCCCAGCTTGCGCAATTCCTTTGCTCCGAATGGCGGAACGGAATCGTTGAATAGGGTCAACGGGGTGTTACCGTGCTGTTTGCTACTGGTCGGTACGCTAATCACGTGCCTGCCTGGTGACAAGAACTTCGGTGTGATCAAGACGTCACGTCCTGGTAACCGGTGAATTCTTGTTCTTTTTTGACAAAGGCGAACGGGGATCTTGTCCGTTCTTTCGTGCTCGGCGGAGCGTTGGTCCATTCGTGGCGCGGGGTGGCTCTCGATCGGGTCTTGAGTGGCTCGCGGTGCTGCCTCGCGCGCCAGCGGGGCCCCTGGCACTTCACGCGCTCGCCGCAGGCAGACCTCCGGCTGCGATGAAGGACTCCTTCATAGCAAAATTTGCTATGAAGGAGTCCTTCATCGCACGCCCGCAGCCCCCTCCGGCGGCGCGAGGGAGCGTCAGCGCGCCAAGTCGGCCACCAACTCATACGACCGCACCCGGTCCGCCTGATCGTGCACCATGGTCGTGATCATCAGCTCGTTCGCGCCCGTGTCGGCGAGCAGAGTCTCGAGTCCCTTGTGGACGGTCTCGGGCGAGCCGATGATGCTGCTCGCGGCCCGGTCCTCGATGAACACGCGCTCGATGTCGGTGTACGGGTAGGCCGCGGCCTCTTCCGGCGTCGGCAGCGGGATGGGGCGGCCTTTGCGCAGGCTGAGGAACGTCAGGCCGCTGGGGGCGGCCAAGTACTGGGCGCGCTCGTCGGTCTCGGCGGCGACCACGGAGACGCCGAGCATCACGTACGGCTCGTCCAGGACGTCCGACGGTTTGAACGCGTCGCGGTAGAGCGCCACGGCGGGAAGAGTGTTCTCGGCGCTGAAGTGGTGTGCGAACGAGAACGGCAGGCCCAGTTCGCCCGCCATCCGCGCGCTGAAGCCGCTCGACCCGAGCAGCCACACCGGCGGCTTGTTGCCCTCGGCGGTCACGGCGTTGACCGCGCGCTGGTCGGAGTGCTCGAAGTAGGCCAGCAGTTCCGCGAACTGCTGCGGGAAGTTCTCCGCGGAGAGCCCGCCGGGGCCGCGCAGCGCCAGCGCGGTCCGCTGGTCGGTGCCCGGCGCGCGGCCGATGCCGAGGTCGATCCGGCCGGGGTGGAACGCCTCCAGGGTGCCGAACTGCTCGGCCACCACCAGCGGCGCGTGGTTCGGCAGCATGACCCCGCCGGAGCCGACCCGGATGCGTTCGGTGGCGGCGGCGACCTGGCCGATCATCACGGCGGTCGCGGAGCTGGCGATCCCGGGCATGTTGTGGTGCTCGGCGAGCCAGTACCGGTGATAGCCGAGCGCCTCGGTCCGGCGCGCGAGGTCGAGGGTGTTGCGCAGCGAGTCGCTCACGCCGCCCCCGGCCACGACGGGCGAGAGGTCGAGTACGGACAGCGGGATGTCAGGCAAAGAGGTCACGCATCGGTACAACGCGGCGGGTCCCCGATCCCTTCCCGCACCTGTCGATCGATCGAAATTAACCGACTCGATGTACCCGGTACTCGGCGGAGTCCCCCCGTTTCCAAGGTACGGTTGCCCCCGAATGCGACCGTGGGAAAACCACTGAAAAGAAAGGATTAAGGGTGCCGCGTCCGGAGCGACCTTTGGACCCCGGGGACGATCCGTTACTGGAGTTCGCCGCCGATCTCCGGCGTCTGCGGGAGAAGGCCGGAAATCCGACGTACCGCGAGCTGGGCAGGCGTGCCCATTACTCCGCGGGCACCCTCTCCGAAGCGGCCGGCGGGAAGAAGATGCCCAGCTTGGCGGTCACGTTGGCCTACGTCCGGGCGTGCGACGGCCCCGAGGAGGAGTGGGCGGCCCGCTGGCATGACGTGACCGAGCGGACGCGCACCGGAGTCAGCGATTCACCGGTTGCCGCACCGAATGGGGAATCGGCCCCTTATATCGGTCTGACCGCATTCGGACCGGACGACTCGAGCCGATTCTTCGGTCGCGAACGACTTGTCCGAAAACTCGTCACCAGGCTTTCGGACCAACGATTCTTGGCGGTTCTCGGCGCTTCCGGTTCCGGTAAGTCGTCCTTGCTCCGTGCGGGTCTGCTCCCGGCGGCGGGCGAGACGTCCGTGACCCTGCTGATGACCCCCGGTTCACGGCCGCTGCAGGAGTGCGCCGTCCAGTTCGGCGCCGCGCTCGGGCTCGCGCCCGGCGGGCTGCTCGCCGAGTTCACCGAACATCCGCGCAACCTCGGCCTCGCCGCCCGTCAGCTGGTCGCCGACCGCGAGGGTGACGTCGTGCTGGCCGTCGACCAGTTCGAAGAGGTCTTCACCCTGTGCCAGGACGTCGACGAGCGGGCCGCCTTCCTGTCCGCGCTCGTCACCGCGACGACCGAACCGGAGAGCCGGACCAGGGTCGTCCTCGGCATCCGCACCGACTTCTACACCCACTGCGCGCGGCATCCCGAGCTGGTCGAGGCCATGCAGGACGCGCAGATCCTCGTCGGCCCGATGAGCACCGAAGAGCTGCGGCAGGCCATCTCGCGGCCGGCCATCGACGCCGGGTACCGTGTCGAGAACGCGCTGGTCTCGCGGCTCGTCGCCGACGCGACCGGGCAGCCCGGCGTCCTGCCGCTGCTCTCGCACGCGCTGCTGGAGACCTGGCGCCGCCGCCACGGCAACACCCTCACCCTCACCGGCTACGAATCCACCGGGGGCATCGAACGGTCGGTCGCGCAGACCTCCGAGCACACCTTCACCGCGCTGAGCGAACACCAGCAACGGCTGGCGAACCAGATCTTCCTCCGGATGACCGCGCTCGGCGAAGGTACCGAGGACACCAAACGCCGCATCACCCGCGACGAGGTGGACGCGGACGACCCGGACGTCGCCGTCGTGCTGGACAGGCTGGCATCGTCGCGGCTGGTCACCCTCGACGACAACGGCATCGAGATCGCGCACGAGGCGCTGATCCGGGGCTGGCCGCGCCTGCGTGAGTGGCTCGCCGAAGACCGTGAGGGCCTGCGCGTGCACCGCCAGCTCACCGAGGCGACCGACGCGTGGGAATCGGTCGGCCGCGACGACGGCTGGCTCTACCGCGGCGCGCGGCTGTCCATCGCCAGGGAATGGGCGGGGGAGCACGACAGCGCGCTTTCCCAGCGCGAACGCCGGTTCCTCGACGCGAGCGTGGCGATCGAGAACCACGAACAGACCGTCGCGCGGCGACGCACCAGGAGGTTGCGCCAGCTGGTCGCCCTCCTGGCCGTGCTACTGGTGCTGGCGACGGCCGCGATGGCGTACGCCGTGCGAGCCGAGCAGACCGCGACGAGCCAGCGCAACAACGCCCTCGCGCAGAAGGTCGCCGGGCAGGCCATCGGGATGCGGCCGACGAATCCGGCGCTGGCCGCGCAGCTCGCGCTGGCGGCGTACCGCGTCGACCCGAGCGTGGACACCCGCGGCAGCGTGCTCGGGATGTTCGAATCGCCGTACTCGACCCGGGTCGGCGGACACGGCCACCGCGTCAACGTGGCCGCCCTGCGCGGCGACGGCCAGGTGATGGTGACCGGCAGCTGGGACCACACGGCCAAGCTGTGGGACGTCGGCGATCCTCATCGGCCGAGGGAACTGGCCACGTTGTCCGGGCACACCGAGAACGTCAATTCTGTGGCGTTCGGCGCCGGCGTGGTCGCGACGGCGGGCTGGGACAAGACCGTGCGGCTGTGGAACGTCGCCGATCCGGCGAAACCCGGGCCGGGCGTGGTGGTGGGGGAGCACCCGAGCCGGGTCAACGCGGTGGCGTTCAGCCCGAAGGCGGCGGTGCTCGCCACCGCGGACGGCGACGGCACGGTGCGCCTGTTCGACGTCCGCGATCCCGCGAAACCGGTGCTCGCGGCCACCCTCACCGGGCACACCGGCAACGTCAACGGTCTCGCGTACGCCCCCGACGGGCGGACGCTCGTCTCGACCGGCGCCGACAAGACCGCGCGGTTGTGGGACGTCGCCGACCCGCTCAAGGCCAAGCCGCTCGGCGTGGTGAACGGGCACACGGCCGGGGTCCACTCCGCGACGTTCGGCCCGGACGGCCGGACGCTCGCCACCGCGAGCATCGACCAGACCGCGCGTCTCTGGAACGTCGGCGACCCGATGGCGCCGACGCCGCTGGGGACGATGACCGCACACAAGACCATCGTGCGGTCCGTGGCGTTCAGTCCGGACGGGACGACGCTGGTCACCACCGGTTTCGACCGCGCCGCGCGGCTTTGGGACATCACCGATCCGGCGAAGCCGCGCGAGAAACCGGTGCTCATCGGGCATACCGCCGCGGTGGTCTGGGCGGTGTTCTCGCCGGACGGCCGCACACTGGTGACCGCGAGCGACGACCAGACGGTGCGGCTGTGGGATCTGCCGGGGCCCGCGATCAGCGGTCCGGCGAGGTCGGCCTGCCGGGCGGTCTACGGCTCCGACGGGAAACTGCTGGCCACCGGCAGCCAGGACGGCGTGGTGCGCCTGGTCGACGTCGCCGACACCCGGAACCCGCGTGAGCTCGGCAAGATCGCGGGCTTCGGCCAAGGTGTCTGCGGTCTCGCGTTCAGCCCGGACGGCCGGACGCTCGCCGCCGGCTCCTGGGACCACACGATGCGGCTGATCGACGTCACCGATCCGCGGAAGCCGGTCGACACCGGCGTCTTCTACCGGCCGGAGGAGGAGATCGACCCGGTCGCGTTCAGCCCGGACGGCCGGACGCTCGCGACCGCGGGCAGCGGGCACACGGTGAAACTGTGGGACGTGGCCGACATCCGGCGGCCCGTCGAACTCGCGACTCTCACCGGGCACGAGGACGACGTCCATTCGATCGCGTTCAGCCCGGACGGCCGCACCGTGCTGAGCGGCGGCTGGGACCACACCGCGCGGCTGTGGGACATCTCGATGGCGAAGGCGCCGAAGCAGCTTTCGGTGCTGGAGGGACATTCCGACACGGTGTTCTCGGTGGCCTACAGCCCGGACGGAAAACTCGCCGCCACCGGGAGCGCCGATCGCACCGGCAGGCTGTGGGACGTGACGAATCCGGCGGCTCCCCGGCAGGCTGCGCTGCTGTCCGGGCACACCGACAACGTCATCTCGGTCGCGTTCGGCGGGGACGGGAAGACGCTCGCGACCGGCAGCTACGACCGGTCCGTGCGACTATGGGATGTCTCCGATCCCGGAGCCGTCCGGGAATCGGCGAACCTGACCGACGACGTCGATCGGGTCAACGCGGTGGCGTTCGCTCCCGACGGGCACACCCTCGCGGGTTCCGTAGCGGACGGCAGCGTGCGGTTGTGGGAAACCAGCCCCGAACGGGCCGCCGAACGCATCTGCGCGACCGTGTACCCGCGGATCACGCCCGAAGAGTGGGAACAACACCTGCCGGGGCTCGATTACCGGCCGCCGTGCCCGTGACCACGGCCGATTCGTTGTTCGGCGTTGTTGTTCGGTGGAACGGTCGTGACACCGAACAACGAAGAGGCGCTAGAAATACCCCTGGACGTGCGATGCGTCCCCACATCGTTCACTCACCGGGGGTCTGAAGGGCTCCTTCAGGGCATTCACCAGTGTCCTGAAGGAGCCCTTCAGCTTTTGTCGCCCCGCCCCGTCACGCAATTCGGCACCAGGTTGCGGTAGTCGGCGATGCGAACTACCGCAACCTGGTGCCGAATTGCGGGGGTCAGGCGGCCGGGATCCAGTCCGGGTTCGACGCGAGGACGGTCAGCTGCTGGGTCGCGCGGGTCAGCGCGACGTACAGCACGCGGCGTCCGGTGGTCGACTCCGTGATGAGGTCGTTGGGCTCCACCAGGACGACGGCGTCGTATTCGAGGCCCTTGGAGTCGAGGCTGCCGACGACCTTGAGCCGCTCGTCGAGGAGCCCGTCGAGCCAGCCCTCGACCTCGGGCACCCGGTCCATGGCGGTGATCACGCCGACGGTGCCTTCGACGGCCCCCATCAGCTCCTTCACCGCGGCCTGCGTCGCCGCCTCCAGGCCGGCGGCCTCGACCGGCCGGACCTCCGGCGTGATGCCGGTCTGCCGCACGGCGCGCGGGAGCTCGTCGGCCTCGGCGTGCCCGGCGACGACCTTCGCGGCCAGGTCGAAGATCTCCGCCGAGTTCCGGTAGTTGGTGCGCAGGGTGAACCGGCGCCGCGTCGTCTTGAGCCCGAAGGCCTGGTCACGCGCCATCGCGGCCTCTGCCGGATCCGGCCACGAACTCTGCACCGGGTCGCCGACCACGGTCCAGCTCGCGTACTTCCCGCGCCGCCCGACCATCCGCCACTGCATCGGCGAGAGGTCCTGCGACTCGTCGACGACCACGTGCGAGTACTCGTCGTAGTGCCGGGGCCGGGTCGGGGCGCCGCCGCGTTCCGGGTTGACCTCGATGCTCTGCCTGCCCTTGCGCCGCTTCGGTGGCTCGCCGATCAGGACGCGCAGCTCGTCGAGCAGTGCGACGTCCGCGATGGTCCAGCCGCGCGAGCGGTCGGCGAAGTCGGCCGCGAGCAGGCTGATCTCGTTGCGGTTGAGCAGGCCCTTCGCCGCGGCGGCGAGCCGCTTCTCCACGCCGAGCCACCGCAGAATCTGCGCCGGGTACAGGATCGGCCACCAGACCACCAGGAACCGGTGGAACTCGATGCGCTCGCCGAGTTCGCTGATCAGCTCGGCCTTGTCGATCTGACGGCCGTCGTCCTTCGCGTGCTGGTCGGCCTTCGCGGCGAGCGCGTCGAGCAGCAGTTCGGCGGCGCGGATCCGCGACCGGTTCGGCGGCCCGCCCGCGGTGTGCACCTTGCGGCGCACCTTGTCGAGTTCGCGCGCGTTCAGCCGCAGCACCTCGCCGCGGTAGACCATCTTCATGTCCTCGGGCGCGTCTTCCGGCGTGTCCCGCAGCGCGCGCAGCAGGATCTTGCGCATCCGCAGCGATCCCTTGATCGCCGCCAGCGGCGCCGGGTCCTGACGGGTCGCTTCGAGACCGTCGAGGACCTCGCCGAGCGCGCGCAGTTCGACGTTCGTCTCACCCATCGACGGCAGCACCCGCGAGATGTAGCTGGTGAACACCCCGGACGGGCCGATCACCAGCACGCCGGCGCCGCCGAGCTGGCGGCGGTAGCGGTAGAGCAGGTACGCCGCGCGGTGCAACGCGACCGCGGTCTTGCCGGTGCCGGGGCCGCCGGTGATCTCCGTGACCCCGCGCCACGGCGCCCGGATGACCTCGTCCTGCTCCTTCTGGATGGTGGCGACGATGTCCCGCATCTTCTCGCCGCGCGACCGCCCGAGCGCGGCCATCAGCGCGCCTTCGCCGACGATCTGCATGTTCTCGGGGACCGCGTCGGCGATCAGGACGTCGTCGTCGACGTCGAGCACGTTCTGGCCGGAGCACCGGATCACCCGGCGCCGGACGACGTCCATCGGCTCTTCGGCCGTCGCCTGGTAGAACGCCGCCGCTGCGGGCGCGCGCCAGTCGGTGACGAGGTTGTCGAACTCGGCGTCGCGGATGCCGAGACGGCCGACGTAGATGTGGTCGTTGTCGAGATGGTCGAGCCTGCCGAAGACCAGGCCTTCGTACTCCGCGTCGAGGGTCTGCAGGGTCTGATTGGCGTGGTACACCATCATGTCCCGTTCGAACAGCATCGACGCCTGCTCGAAGATCGCTTCCCGCCCGGCGCCATGGCCGATTTCATAGCCCTTGGTACGCATGGCCTCTGCCTGGGCTCGCAGTTCGGCGAGCCGGGTGTAGACCGTGTCCACATGGGCTTGCTCGATGGCGATCTCGGCCCGTCTGACCCGAGGTTCGGACACGCAACGCTCCTAAACGCTTCTATCGCCTCCGAGGGCGAAGGACGACTCTACGCGAGCTGGGCGGCGGCTTCACCAAGTCCCGGCCAACGTCACGGCCGAAGGCGTTGAGGCACGATGCTCCAATGACCAGGATCGTGGCGGGGACCGCGGGCGGCAGGCGGTTGAAGGTCCCTCCGAAGGGCACGCGGCCCACGTCGGAACGCGTGCGCGAGGCGCTGTTCAACGCGCTGGAGGTCGCCGGCGAGCTCCAGGGGACCCAGGTCCTCGACCTTTACGCCGGTTCGGGCGCGCTCGGGCTGGAGGCGTTGTCCCGCGGCGCGTCGGGCGCGCTGTTCGTCGAACACGACAGGCGCGCGGTCGAAGTGCTCAAGGGGAACGTCGCCGCGCTGGGGCTCGGCGGCACGGTCCGGGCCGGGACCGTCGAGTCCGTCGTCGCCGCTCCGGCGCCGGAAACGTTCGACATCGTCCTCGCGGATCCGCCGTACGCTGTCGATTCCACCCGCCTGGGCGAGGTCATGGCCGCGCTCGCCGCAGGCCGGTGGGTCGTGGACGGGGCGCTGGTGGTGATCGAACGGGCCGCGCGGGACGGTGAACCGGACTGGCCGCCCGGGTTCGAACCGATGCGCACGAAGCGCTACGGCGACACCGCGCTCTACTGGGCGGAATATCAGGTGTGAGACGGCGCACTGATGAACGCGCAGGGGTCCCTTCTCCTTGGTAGCGTCCGCGCATGCGGCGTGCGGTCTGTCCCGGGTCCTACGACCCGGCCACCAATGGACATCTCGACATCATCGAGCGGGCGGCGAGGCTGTTCGACGAGGTCGTCGTCGCGGTGGGGGTGAACAAGAGCAAGAAAGGCCTGTTCACCACCGAGGAGCGGATGGACATGCTGCGTGAGATCACCGCGAAGCTGCCGAACGTGCGCGTGGATTCCTGGCAGGGCCTCCTGGTCGACTACTGCCGCGAGAACGACATCGTCGCGGTCGCGAAGGGGCTGCGGTCGGTCAGCGACTTCGACTACGAGCTCCAGATGGCGCAGATGAACCGTGAGCTGACCGGGCTGGAAACCCTGCTGATGGCGAACAACCCGGCGTACGGGTTCGTGTCGAGCTCGCTGGTCAAAGAGGTCTCCGCGCTCGGGGGCGACATCGAGCACCTCGTCCCGCCGATAGTGTTCAAACGTCTCATGGAGAAGCACTCCGAACGAGGTTGACCCGAACGGCCGAAGCCGTTGGTCGGTCAACGGTGAACGGCGGTGAAGAGTTCATCTCGGCGCCTTCTGGTGAATACACGATCGGGTTACGGTCCGAAAATGACCAACAAACGATCGCGGATCGCCGCCGCGCTGCTCGTTCTGCTTGTCACGTTCTTCGGCGGGCTGAGTGCCGCGCAGGCCACGGCCGCCCCGGTCTCGATCCAGCAGAATCCGTGTGGGGATCTCACCGGGTTCAAGCATGTGTCGCTCTCGTCGCTGCCCGCCGAGGCGACGACGACCTACAACCTCATCCAGAAGGGTGGCCCGTTCCCGTACCCGGACAAGGACGGCACGGTCTTCTCCAACCGCGAGAACATCCTCCCGAAGTGCGCTTCGGGCTACTACCGCGAGTACACGGTCCCGACCCCGGGTTCGCCCGATCGCGGTGCGCGCCGCATCGTCACCGGTAACGCCGGCGAGCACTTCTACACCGCCGACCACTACAAGACCTTCTCCGTGATCGACGCCGACGGCACGCCGTCGCCGTCCTGCGGCGACACCTCGAAGCTGACGAAGGTCGGCTACTCGACGCTGTCCTCCGCGGCGAAGTCCGTGGTGGACAAGGCCCGCGGTGGCGCGACCGGCACGGTCTACGAGAACCGCGAAGGCGTGCTGCCGTCGTGCGCGGCCGGTTACTACCAGCTGTTCCCGGTGGGCACGAGCGACCGCGTGATCTCGGGCAAGGGCGGCGAGATCGTCTACACCCCGGACCGTTACGCGACCTTCAAGCTGGTGAACCTCGACGGCTGATCCGCTCATGCAACATTTCGTGCCTCCTCGTCCGTGAGATACACCGGAACACGGACGAGGAGGCACGATGCGGTCTGGGGACGATGCGAGCTTCAGGGAGTTCGCCAGGGACAAGGCGCTACCGCTCAGGCGGACGGCGTATCTCCTCTGCGGCGACTGGCATCTCGCGGAGGATCTGGTCCAAACCGCGCTCATCAAGCTCTACCGGGTCTGGCCGAAGGTCCGCCGGAAAGGGCCCGTCGACAACTACACGAGGCAGATCCTGATGCGCTGCTGGCTCGACGAGCGGCGACGACCTTGGCGGAGCAGAGAGAACCGCGACGGCGTCGTCCCCGAAGAGCCCGCCGCCCCGGCCGATGCCGGGGTCTCGGATTCGCTGCTTCGCGCCCTCGCCGAAGTTCCGCCGAAACAGCGCGCCGTCGTCGTGCTGCGCTACTGCGCCGATCTCCCGGTCGCGGAGGTCGCCGTCGCGCTGCGCTGTTCGGAAGGGACGGTCAGGAGCCAGGCCGCGCGAGGGCTCGACGCCCTGCGTGCGGCCCTGCAGAGACAGCATGACGAGGCTGTCTCCGGGAGGAGCGCGTGATGGACGAACTCGAAAACAGGCTGCGCGGGATCGAACTGGCCGAGCCACCGCTCGGCTTCGACCCGGACGAAGTCGCCGGGACGGCGGCGAAGAAGGTGCGAAACCGGCGGGCGGTCGCGGTGACGGGGGCCGCGACACTGGCGATCATCGCGGCCGCGGTGGTGTTCGTGGCACCAGGTCACGATCCCGTGGTCGCACCGGCCGGGCCGCCATCCCCGACGACTGTCCAAGCGGGGCCGGCGAAAACCCCGAAACCGCCGGTGTCGCCGAAGGTGGACTTGACGGCGCAGAAAGCGCGGATCACCGGGCATCTGGCGGCCACCCTGCCCACCGTGCTCGCCGGGACCAGTGACATTCGGGTCCGCTCCGTACATCAGCTGCGGACCGAGAACGACTGGGACGTGCTCGTCGTCATGGTCGGCTACCGGGACGCCGCCGGCGCCGAACGGCCCCTGGTGATCACGATCAGCGGAACCGAGGCCGCCAAGCTCGGCTTCTCCCTGGAAGACAGCTGCAAACCCGGCCGGAAGGCCATCAACGGATTCGATGCGGACATCGGCGGGGTGACGAGCGGGGAACCGGTGGACTGTACGAAGACGCCCCGAGCCGACGGAAGCACCGTCGTCGTCTCCGGACTCGTCCCGACGTTGCCCGCCGGCGACGTCGAACCTGCCCGCAGCGTGACCATGTACCGAGCCGACGGTACGTCGGTCGCCGTGACCGCCGGTACGTCGGTCACCGTGACCGCCGGCACGGGCGGCGGCGGCTCGATTCCGGCCGACGACCAGCTGATCGGACTGGTCACGGATCCGGAGCTCAACCTCCGGTAGGTGGCGCGCGGTACCGGTGGGGACACGCCCGGTACCGCGCGCTTTCACCCCTTACGGCGGCGATGAGGGCAAACTGATCTCAGGGAATGTGGGGATCGCTGTAGCAGTAGGTAGGGAGTGGGCCGTGTACCGGGTTTTCGAGGCGCTCGACGAGCTCGTCACCATCGTGGAGGAAGCCCGCGGCGTGCCGATGACCTCCAGTTGCGTCGTTCCACGCGGGGACACCCTCGAGTTGCTCGACGACATCCGCGACGCCCTCCCGGGTGAAGTCGACGACGCGCAGGACGTCCTCGACAAGCGCGACCAGCTGATCCAGACCGCCCGCACCGAAGCGGCGGAGACGATCACCACGGCGAACACCGAGGCCGACCGCACGGTCGCCGACGCCCAGGCGGAGGCCGAGCGCATCCTCGCCGACGCCCGCGCCCGCGCCGAGCAGATGATGAGCGACGCGCACGGCGAGGCCGAGCGCATGGTCGCCGCCGGACAGGCCGAGTTCCAGAGCCTCACCGACCGCTCCCGCGCGGAGTCGGAGCGGATGATCCAAGCCGGCCGCGACGCCTACGAGCGCGCCATCGAGGACGGCCGCGCCGAACAGGCCCGGCTCGTCGCCCAGACCGAGGTCGTCCAAGCCGCGCACGGCGAGGCGGCCCGCATCGTCGACGAAGCGCACGTCGAGGCCGACAAGCAGCGCAGCGACTGCGACGCCTACGTCGACGGCAAGCTGGCCGAGTTCTCCGAACTGCTGGCGACCACGCTGCGGACGGTCGACTCCGGACGCAACCACCTGCGGTCCCCGGTCAACCTGCCGGGCAACAGCCGCACGTCGCTGTACGACTACCAGTCCTGACCCGGGCGTTCCGGCGCCCCCTTGCTCGCTTGAAGTACATGAAGGCCCCCTTCCTCGCGCCCAGGTACAGGAAGGGGGCCTTCATGTACACGGGAAAGGACCTCCACGCTTGGTGCCTCAAGGAGTCCTTCACGGACGGGCAGCTGCCCGCCGGGGCTTCGCGGGGCGTGCCCGAAAGTCGGTGGCGGGGACTGCGTACCCTGGTCATCGATGTCTGAGAACAAGTCGCCGCAGGCCAGGCCTGCGCAACTGGACGGCCGGAACCCGTGGGTGCTCGACACCCGCGAACTCGGCCGTCACGCCGGCCTGAGCAAGGCCGTCCAACGCGCCATTCCCGTCGAGACCGCGCTCGGTGTGCCCGACGTCATCACCATCGACGCCGGCTCCAGCCTGGAACTCGACCTGTTGCTCGAATCCGTCGTCGAGGGTGTGCTCGTCAGCGGTACGGCGTCCGCCGTCGCGACGGGGCACTGCTCGCGGTGCCTCGACCCGATCACGGAAGACGTCGAGGTCGACCTGACCGAGCTCTTCGCCTACCCCGGCTCCGCGACCGAGGAGACCACCGACGAGGACGAGATCCCTCGCCTGGTGGACGACCGGATCGACCTCGAGCCGACGGTCCGGGACGCGGTGGTGCTGGCGCTGCCGCTGGCCCCGCTGTGCACCGAGGACTGCCGGGGACTGTGCATCGAATGCGGTGTCAAGTGGGCCGATCTCGAGCCCGGGCACGGGCATGAGAAGATAGACCCTCGGTGGGCCACGCTGGTGAGGCGTTTCGGCGACGAAACGGCCGATGACCAGGCTGATGGCCCCGGAAAGCAAGCCTGACGAGCACCAGCTCGTTCCGGAGAAGCAAGTTCGCTCGCGACCGCGGGCAGACCGTCTGAAGGAGATCTACTCGTGGCCGTCCCGAAGCGGAAGATGTCGCGATCCAACACCCGCGCGCGCCGCAGCCAGTGGAAGGCGGCTCCGGTTCAGCTGGTGCCCTGCTCCAACCGCGCCTGCAAGCAGCCGAAGCTCCAGCACATCGCGTGCCCGGCCTGCGGCCAGCACAACGGTCGCCAGGTCGTCGAGCCCGCCTGATCGGCAGCTGACGACATGGGGGGCAAGTCGGCCGGTGGACCACCCGTGGACACCGCACCACTGCTCGAAGCACTCGGGATCACGATCGAGCCCGAGCTGCTGACATTGTCGCTGACCCACCGTTCTTATGCCTATGAGAACGGTGGGTTGCCGCCGAACGAGCGCCTGGAGTTCCTCGGGGACGCGGTGCTGGGTCTGGTCGTCACCGACCACCTTTACAACACCCATCCCGACCTGGCCGAAGGTCAGCTCGCGAAGCTTCGCGCCAGCGTGGTCAACATGCACGCGCTGGCCAGGGTCGCGCGCGGCCTCGGCGAAGGTGGGCTCGGCAAGCACCTGTTGCTGGGCAAGGGCGAAGAGCTCACCGGCGGCCGGGACAAGGCGAGCATCCTCGCCGACGGTCTCGAGGCCGTCATCGGCGCCGCGTATCAGGAGCACGGCATCGACATCGCGCGTAAGCTCGTGCACCACCTGTTCGACGGTCTGCTCGCCGAAGCGCCGCTGCGTGGCGCCGGACTGGACTGGAAGACCAGCCTCCAGGAGCTGACCGCGTCGGCCGGGCTCGGCGTGCCCGAGTACAAGGTCGAGGACACCGGTCCCGATCACCGCAAGGAGTTCACCGCGACCGTCCTCGTCGGCGGGCGTGAACTCGGCTACGGCTCGGGAACGACCAAGAAGGAAGCCGAGCAGAAGGCCGCCGAGACGGCCTGGCGACAGCTTTCGGCCGAACTCGACGTCGAACAGCCGCCGAAGACCACCTGAGTCCCGCACTCCCTCGTGAGTGGTAATAACGGTTCTGGCCGTCATTACCACTCACGAGGGCCGGTGGGAGAATCGACGTCATGCCCGAACTCCCCGAGGTCGAGGTGGTTCGCGCCGGGCTCGAGGCGCATGCCTCCGGCCGGACGATCACCGAGGTCGAAGTTCTCCACGCCCGCGCGATCCGCCGTCACGAACTCGGCGCCGAGGATTTCACCGGACGCCTTTCCGGTACCAAGATCACCGCGGCCCGCCGTCGCGGCAAGTACCTGTGGCTGGAGCTTTCCGACGGCCAGGCCATGCTCGCGCACCTCGGCATGAGCGGCCAGATGCTGGTCCAGCCCGAAGAAGCGCCTGACGAGAAGCACCTTCGCGTGCGATTCCGTTTCGCCGACAGCGGGCCCGAGTTGCGCTTCGTCGACCAGCGGACCTTCGGTGGTCTCGCGCTCGCGGAACTCACCGAGGTCGACGGGACGGCGTTGCCGTCCACCATCGCGCATATCGCTCGCGATCCGATGGACCCGCGCTTCGACCTCGACCAGGCCGTCCGCGCGCTGCGGTCGAGGCGGACCGAGATCAAACGCGCCCTGCTCGACCAGACCCTCGTCTCCGGTATCGGCAACATCTACGCCGACGAAGCCCTCTGGCGGTCCAAGCTCCACTGGGCCCGGCCCACCGAAAAGCTCACCGCGGCACAGGGCCGGACGGTCCTCACCGCCGCCGGCGAGGTCATGGACGCCGCGCTCGTCGCGGGCGGGACGTCGTTCGACGCCTTGTACGTCAACATCAACGGCGAATCCGGGTATTTCGACCGATCGCTCGACGCCTATGGCCAGGAAGGCCTGCCCTGTGGCCGGTGCGGAACCGCGATCCGGCGTGATCCCTTCATGAACCGCTCGTCCTTTTCGTGCCCCCGGTGCCAGCCGCGTCCGCGCTTGAGGTGAAAACTGTCGTGTACGGCGCGGGTGTCGCGTCAACTAGCATGAACGGGCACGACATTGAGGGAGTGGGATGGTGGCCGCGACCGAGCCCGGCAAGACGACGCTCGCCGAGAAGATCGACAAGCTGTTCCAGATCGTGCTGAGGCCCGATCGTGAGCCGTACAGCCACGAAGAGGTCGCCAAGGCGTGCCGTGAAGCCACCGGCGAGAGCTTCTCGACGACGTACCTGTGGCAGTTGCGCACAGGTCGCCGCGACAATCCCACGAAACGCCACCTCGAGGCCCTCGCCCAGTTCTTCGGTGTCTCGCCGGCGTACTTCTTCGACGACGTGCAGAGCGCCAAGATCGCCGAGGAGCTCGCTTTGCTCGGCGCCCTCCGCGACGCCGGCGTCCGGGATGTCGCGCTGCGGGCCGTAACACTCTCCCCCGACGGACTCGACACCATCAGCGACATGATCGACGCGATCGCCCGCAGGGAATCCGGACGGGGCGGCACGAAGAAGGAGACGTGAGTGGACCGCCGCCGTAAAGAGCTGTGGCGCCGCTGCCGGGGGCTCGCCGACGGCGTCGCTCTTCCCGAACCCTTCGACGCCGAGGCCTTCACCGCCGAATTGGCGGCCGAACGCGGCCGCCCGATCGAGTTGATGCAGGTCAGCGTCCCCTCCAGCGGCCCTTGCGGGCTGTTGATGAGCACCGAGCGCGCGGACTACATCCTCTATCCGACCAACACCACCGCCCTGCACCGGCGGCATATCCTCCTGCACGAGGTCGGCCACCTGTTGTGCGGCCACACCGGTTCGGACGTCGGCGCCGACGGGATCGTGCTCGACGCCGCCGCCGGCAAGACCCTCATGCCGAACCTGTCGCCCGAACTCGTCCGCCGTGTCCTCGGCCGCACGAGTTACAGCGCCGTCGAGGAGCAGGAGGCCGAATTGCTCGCCAGTCTGCTCGCGCAGCGCGTCGCACGGACGACGGTGCGTGGAGCGGCGCGTCTCGACGAGAGCGGGAGCGACCTCGCCGGTGGGATGGCCAGGGTCGACAACCTCTTCGGCAGCCGGAAACGGCGCCGGCCGTGACCGAGACCATCGCGTATTTCTGCTGCGTGGTGGCTTTCGCTGGATTCGGGTACAAGCTGATCCAGGCGCGGCACACCCAGCCGCTGCGGCGGATGTGGTTCCTCAGCGCGTTCGGGATGTGCATCGCGGGCGGCATCATGCTGCTCACCCCGGCCATGGAGAACGCCGTCGGCGTCGAAGAACCCATCGGAAGCCTTCTGAACCTCGCGGCCGATCTGCTCAAGATCGGCGCGATGGCCTTCGCGGTCGCGTTCGCGCATTCGCTGAAACTGGGGGAGGGCAAGCGGATCGGCTGGCACGCGCTGCTGTCCTGGATCGTCGTGGCCGCCGAGATCGTGCTCTTCTTCCTCTCCGACAGTTACCGCGTCGGCGAACACACCGCCGCCGGGCCGGGCAGGCTCGGCTGGTTCGTCGCGTACAACGTCCTTTTCCTCGTCTACGGTCTGATCAGCCTGCTGACCTTCTCGATCGTCTTCGCCCGCTTCGCACGCCATGCAGATCCGGGCCCGCTTCGCACCGGGCTGTGGCTGCTCGTCGGCGGCGGCGTCGCCGCGCTGGGCTGGACCTTCTGGGACGTCGACGACATCTACATCCTCGCCACCACCGGCGAGGTCAACGCCGGTGAGGAAACCGTCTCGTCGATCCTGGCGGCGCTGAGCGTCGGGCTCGCCGGGGCGGGCGCGACGCTCAGCGTGTGGGGGCCCGCGCTGGCCACCCCGTTCCGCCTGATCGGCACGTACCGGACCTATCGCCGGATCGAGCCGTTGTGGACCGCGTTGCGTGAAGCCGTCCCGGGAATCGCCCTGGACCCGGGCCCCGGTATGCCGGGCGGCGTCGAGTTCGCCTTGTACCGCAGGGTCATCGAGATCCGGGACGGCCATCTCGCGCTGCGTCCCTACTTCGATCCGGACGTGCCGCCGGTGGCGGAAGCCGAAGCACGCAAGGCGAAGATCCCCGAATCCCGGGTCCCCGCGACGATCGAAGCCGCGGCCTTGGCCGCCGCGCTCGTCGCCTCCGAGGCCGGCCGCCGGTACGCCCCCGACGACGTTCCGGCGACCTACCTCGACGAGCCGGACATCGCCACCGAAGCGGCGTGGCTGGTGGAGGTCACGCGCGCCTGGCGACGGTCCACCGTGGTCGGACGCATTCGCGACCGAGCCCGTGAAACGCTTGCTGCTTAAGCCGAAACGATCGCGGTGACGGCGGCCGCCGCCGAGACCGGCGCGAGCCAGATCGGCGGGGCGACGTCCTTGATCCCGTCACCCGCCCGCAGATGGGCGATCGCCGCCCCGATCAGCAACGCCACCAGGCCGATCGCCGCGGCGATCCCGAGCGGCGCCCAGAAGAATCCGGCCACCAGGCCCGCCGCTCCGGCGATCTCGAGAGCGCCGATCCCCTGGATCTCCCGGACCGAGAAGCCGAGCCTCTCGGTCCGGGAGATCAACGACGGCTGACGCAGGACCTTCGCCACCCCCAGTACGGCGAAGATCGCGGCCAGCAGCACCGACAACACCACATGAGTTACGGTCATAACGGAACTCCTTGGTGCGGAAGGATTTCAGACGGTCACGCGGCGCATCGTGGCGAAGCCGCCCACCCCCGCGACGCAGACCAGCAGGGCGAGCACCCCGGTCACGCCGCCGACGGTCAGCGTGCTGAAGAACGTGCCGAGTTTCGGCCAGGAATCGGTCCAGCTGAGCAGCAGCACCCCGCCCACCAGCACCAGTACCTGCGCGGCGGCGAACAGGACCACGCCCAGCACCGCGGCGCGCCGGTAGATCAGGCCGTACCACATGCCGTAGACGAACATCAGCGTCAGCAACACGAACGACGTGAGCAGGGTCAGATACCAAGAACCGTCGAGCAGCCAGGGCACCCGGAAGTAGTTGAGGCCGATCCCCCAGCCGCCGGTGGCGTTCTCGATCGCCTGGAGCACGACGATCCCCACCGCGTACATCGCGGCCAGCCCGGTCACCAGCAGGATCGTGCCCAGGTAGTACGACCGCCTCGACACGCCCAGCGCGAGCCCGAACGGCAGCGACTTCGTCATGCTCAAGGCACCGCAGACGAGCATGAACACGTACAGCGTGAACAGGCCGCCGGAGTAGTTCTCCTCGGGCGTCTCGGGAATCACCGCGAAGATGGTGAGGTTCACCAGGAACGCGAAGAACGTGACGCCGACCGGGAGGACCAGGAACTGGAGCCGGTCCACCAGGTGGTAGCGCGCGACATTGACCAGGGTGTTCATGCGGACGCCTCCTCCGCTGTCGTCTGTCCGGTGTTGGAGGTGTGCACCATCAACTGCTGCAAGGAAAGCGGTTCGAGCTTCAGATGCAGGGCCTGTGCCCGCGCCTTCGCGGCGGCGTCGAGCGCGTCGGCGACGGTGACCGAAGCCCGTGAACCGATCTTGCGGCGGTGCAGCACCCGGCGGCCGGCGACGAAGGATTCCACCGCCGTGGCCGGCCCGCTGACCGTGGCGGCCGAGCCGCGCAGTTCGTCGGCGGGAGCGTCGAGCACGACGCGGCCCTTGTCGATCATCACCACGTGCTCCAGCAGATCCGCCACCTCGTCGATCAGGTGCGTGGACAGCAGGACCGTGCGCGGATGGGCCGAATAGTCGTCGAGCAGCCGGTCGTAGAACAGTTGGCGCGCGACGGCGTCGAGGCCCGCGTACGGCTCGTCGAGCAGCGTGAGTTCCGCCCGTGCCGCCAGCCCGATCGTGATCGACAGCGCCGAGCGCATCCCTCGCGAGAGCTTCTTGATCGGGCGCTTCGTCGGCAGGTCGAAGTCGCGAAGCAGCGTGTCGGCCAGTTCCGCGTCCCAGTTCGGGTAGAACCACGACGCCGCCGAAAGGGCGTGCCGGACCTTGAAGTCCGGGAACTGCTGGTCCTCGCGGACGAGCACCAGGCGCTGGAGCACGCGTTCGTTCTCCACCGGGTTCTCGCCGAACACGCGGACCGAGCCCGCGCCGGCGAACTCCTGTGCGGTGACGATGCGCAGGAAGGTGCTCTTGCCCGCGCCGTTGCGGCCGAGCAGGCCGGTGATCTTGCCTTCTTCGATGTCGACCGAGACATCGCCGAGCGCGAGGTGGTCGCCGTAGCGCCGGGTCAGGCCGGTGGTCGAAATGGTCGGCGTCATGCGGCGGGTCCTCCGTTCCGGTGTCCGTTCCCGCGGATGAGCGAGATCAGGGTTTCGTCGTCGATGCCGAGGCGCCGCGCTTCGATGAGCATCGGGTCGAGGTACTGCTCGGCGAATCGTTGCCGCCGGTCGGTGAGCAGCTTCTGCCGCGCGCCGCCGGCGACGAACATGCCGATACCGCGCCGCTTTTCGAGCAGTCCGTCGTCGGCGAGCACGTTGATCCCCTTGGCCGCCGTCGCCGGATTGATCCGGTAGAAGGCGGCGAGTTCGTTGGTTGACGGCACGCGTTCCCCCTCGGCCAGGCTTCCCTCGGCGATGTCGTCGGCGATCTGTTCGGCGATCTGCACGAACAGGGGTGTTCCTTCGTCGAGCACGACACCTCCGTTCCCAGTCTTCGTGCACCCGTGCCGGGTGCAGTGGTTCATTACTAGAGTAAGTAACCCATGAACCACCCCTTTGACGCAAGCGGGTTCCGCCGTGCGCACTACTGCGCAATGCGTGGTACCTTCTGTTGCGTAAGACTGGGAGGGACGCGACTGTGGAGATCAGTCAGCTACTTAAAGGCGTGCTGGACCTCGCCGTTCTCGCGGTACTTCGCGGAGAGGACGGCTACGGCTACGACGTACTCCGAAGACTTCGCATCGCGGGGTTGCAGGAAGTGGGCGACGCTTCGGTGTACGGAACGCTTCGGCGGCTGTACAAGGCAGGCCTGCTGACGTCGTACGTGGTGCCGAGCGAAGAAGGCCCGCACCGCAAGTACTACAGCCTCAACGAACCGGGTCGTCAGCGCCTCGAGGAGTCGGGGCAGACCTGGCGGACTTTCGCCACGACAATGAACAGCCTGTTGGGAGAGGCAGCATGAGCACGCAGAATCCGACCGCCGTGCGGGTGTATCTGGCGAGGGTCAGGAGCGCGCTCGCCGACCTTCCCGAGAGCGAAGTCGAGGAGATCCTCGAAGACGTCCGGCCTCATCTCGCCGAGATGGAGGCGGAACTGGGGGAGAACCCCAAGGTCGACGCCTTGATCGAGCGGCTGGGTAGCCCCGAGAGCTATGCGGCCGAACTGCGGGCGTCAGGTGGCTATCCGCCGCGTCCGGCCGACGCGGGCGACAAGACCACCGTGCTGAAGGTGAAGACCGGGATCGGCGGAGCGCGGTTCGCGTTCTGGGGCCTGGTGTTCTCCGTCGGCGGCTTCGCGCTGTTCGGCTTCGCCGCCGCGGTGTGGGTCCGGGTGGAACCGTTGCTGGGCCTGCTTTTCGTCGCCCCCGTGCTCGCGATCAGCGTCGCCTACGTGGTCCGCAAGGGCGTCGCCCCGATCGCGGAACTGCCCGAGGTGGTCAAACTCCGCGAGACCGTGGCCTCGTTCCGGAAAGACCGGAACAGCAAGGGGCTGAACTACGTCCGCACACTCAAGCCGGCGTGGTGGGTGCTGTGCGCGGCGGTGCTGGTCGTGTTCGGCCTGCTGCTCGTGGTCCGCGATACCGAGGCCGTTTTGCTGCTGCCGTTGATGCTGCTGGCGGCCGTCGCCGTGGTGTGGGCGGGGCCGAAGCTGAAGACCGACCGGCGGCTGCTGTGGCTGGCCGTGCCGATCTCGGCTTTCGTCATCGGAAGCATGCTCGGCGGTGCGGGCGCCGCGGTCGACCTGATCGCGAAACGGTCCTACGGCAACGGTTCCTACAACAGCGGCTACACGCCGAACTACAGCGACAACTACGGCAACCCGCAGTTGATGTACGGCAGCCAGGACGTGGAGAACATCTACGCGTTCGACGCCGAAGGCAAGCCGCTGACCGAGATCTACCTCTACGACGAGAACGGCCGTCCGCTCAGCACTACGCGGTACGCCTGCGAGAGGAGTACGGGCGAGAAGCGGAAGGCCGGTGACGACAACCGCTATCCGCGTCCGCAGATCGAGCGGGGTGTCCAGGACTACGACGGAAACCGCGACGGCTACAACGGAAGTCGCTCCTACTGCCAGGAGAAGACCGAGGTCCCGTTCAGTGCGGCGATCCCGAAGGGCGCGCCGGTGCCTTCTTCGGCCGCCCCGCCGTCGTCCTCCTCGGTGGCGCCTCCGCCGAACTCCGCCCAGCCGACGCGCTAGGTGGTCCGGGTGGAGGCGGCCGTCGGGGGCGCCTCCGCCCGATTTCGTGGGTGGTCTGGACGGGTAAGGCGACGCCTTCTCTCTGTCCTTGATGGATGTGATGCGAGATGGTGGTGCCTGACTTGGGCGATTCGTTCGGCTTATTGGGAGTAAGGCGAAGGTGGCAGGTTGCGAAAGCCACTTTGGCAACGTTCAACGTTGCGAAAGTGGCTTTCGCAACGTCGGAGGCAGGGGTGACTTCGCTGCGCCGGTGCCGTCGTTGAACCCATGGTCGATGCGTCGCGAAAGCCACTTTCGCGACGCCTGAGGTCCCGAAAGTGGCTTTCGCGACACCTGGGTGCCCCACGGCCGCGAGCGAACCCCCGCGTCCCGGCACCTTCCCACCATTCTGGATGGTGGTGCCCGCCTCGGGCGATTGCGCGGGACTCGTGAGTGGCGATTCGGGTTAGAGCCCGAAACGCCACTCACGACCCCTAAGCGAAACCGCACACTAGCCATCAATCGGGACACTTACTCGCCAGGGAATGTCCCTTGTGGGCACTCCGGGCACGGCTGACCCCAGGCCGTACCGGGACACCTGCACGTTTTCGCGCACGGGATGCCGCCACACGGCGGGTTCGCGCTGGGTCTCGAACGCTGGACGGCCCGGTTGCTCGGGCTGCCCAACGTCCGTCAGGCGACGTTGTTCCCGCGTGACCTGCACCGCTTGACCCCGTAAAGCCGCGAGCCGGCACCTCGTGCTGAGGTGCCGGCTCGCGTGGGAAACAGGCTCAGTGGAGGAACGCGCTCCTGGCGGCCAGGTCGGCCAGCAGGGCGCGGCCCTTCTCGGCGTTGCGCGGCTGGGCCAGGACGTCGTAACGCCGGGCGACCAGCTGGCTCTGCGAGATGAACCCGCGCTTGTTCTTCGAAGCCGCGTACCCCAGCGCGCCGAACAGCAGGTTGAACGCGATACCGCCGACGAGGCCGACGAGGATCGGCACCAGCCCGGCGCCCGGGTTCAGCAGGCTCAGCACGAGGCCGAGGAACATACCGAACATCGCGCCCGACAGCGCCGAGCTGGTCAGTACCTTGCTCCAGCCCATCCGCCCGGCGATCCGCTCGACCAGGACCGGCTCGACCCCGACGATGGTGACGTCCGTGATCGGGAAGTCCGTTCCCGCGAGGTGGTCGACGGCACGCTGCGCTTCGGAGTACGACTCGTACGAGCCGATCGGCCACCCACTGGGCATCGTCGGGAGCTGAGCCCGCCCCTGGGGCTCGGTGAACGTGGTCTGCTGCGTGAATGCCTGTGTCATTCCTTCTCACCTCTCTTGATCCGTACAACGTTCCGGGTGTGCGGATCTCCTCCCGTCCGGCGGGATTCACAGCATCTTCTCAGCCGGGCATCGCAGACAATCCGCCCAGGGATCAACTACAGTCCGCAATGGGTAACGAACCAGACCATTGGTCGAGTTGACCAGGTCGGGTCCACCCGGTAGGAAGAAGCCGCAAAGGTACCGCTTCGAACCTTTAGGTGAGGCTGATGGCGAACAGGCGCGGCATGCTCACGCTGGATCGGCTCCGGGAACTGGTCGAGGACGGCACGGTCGACACGGTGCTGGTGGCGATCACCGACATGCAGGGCAGGCTGCAGGGCAAACGCTGCGCCGCCGAGTACTTCCTCAACGAGGTCGTCGAGCACGCCACCGAAGCGTGCAATTACCTGCTCGCCGTCGATGTCGACATGAACACCGTCGACGGCTACGCGATGTCGTCGTGGGAGACCGGCTACGGCGACTTCGTCATGCGCCCGGACTTCGACACGCTTCGCCTGCTTCCGTGGCAGGAGGGCACCGCGCTCGTCCTCGCCGACCTCGAACGGGTGCAGGGCGGCGCCGTGGCCCCTTCGCCGCGCCAGATCCTGCGCGGTCAACTCGACCGGCTCGCCGCGCGTGGTCTCGCCGCGTACGTCGGGACCGAGCTGGAGTTCATCGTCTTCGACGACACCTTCGAGTCGGCATGGGACAAGCGGTATCAGGACCTTCGCCCGGCCAACCAGTACAACGTCGACTACTCGATGCTCGGCACCTCGCGGATCGAGCCGCTGCTGCGCCGCATCCGGAACGACATGGGCGGGGCGGGACTGTACGTCGAGTCGGCCAAGGGCGAGTGCAACCCCGGCCAGCACGAGATCGCGTTCCGCTACGCCGACGCGCTGACCACCTGCGACAACCACAGCGTCTACAAGACCGGGTCCAAGGAGATCGCCGCGCAGGAGGGCAAGAGCCTCACGTTCATGGCGAAGTACAACGAACGCGAGGGCAACTCCTGTCACATCCACATCAGCCTGCGCTCCGCCGAGGGGGAGCCCGTCCTGGCCGGCGACGGCCCCGGCGGGTTCTCGCCGCTGATGGAGCATTTCCTCGCCGGTCAGCTCGCCGGGCTGCGTGAGCTGACTTACTTTCTCGCCCCGAACATCAACTCCTACAAGCGTTTCGTTCCCGGCAGCTTCGCGCCGACAGCCGTCGCATGGGGCACCGACAACCGCACGTGCGCGCTTCGCGTCGTCGGGCACGGAGACTCGCTGCGCACCGAGAACCGGGTCCCGGGCGGCGACGTGAACCCGTACCTCGCGGTGGCCGCGCTCATCGCGGCCGGCTTGCACGGCATCGAGAACGAACTGGAGCTGGAGCCGGAGTTCCAAGGCAACGCCTACGGGTCCGACAAACCGACCGTACCGACGACTCTGCGTGAAGCCGCGGCTCTGCTGGACAAGAGCGAACTCGCCAGGGCCGCGTTCGGGGACGAGGTCGTCGACCACTACCTGAACGCGGCGAAGGTCGAACTCACCGCGTACGACGCCGCCGTCACCGACTGGGAGAGGATCCGTGGCTTCGAACGGCTCTGAACCGATCATCGGCCTCACCTCCTACCTGGAGCCCGCGAAGTTCCTGGTGTGGGAGACCGAAGCCGCGTTGCTGCACCGGGTCTACGTCGACGGGATCGTCGCCGCGGGCGGGATCCCGGTCCTGCTGCCGCCGGTGAGCGGGGCACACGATCGGCTGATGTCCGCCGTGGACGGGCTCGTGCTGGTCGGCGGCGCCGACGTCGACCCGGCACGCTACGGCCAGGAACAACACGCGACGACGTACACGAGGCCGAACCGGGACGCGTTCGAGTTCGGCCTGCTGCGGTCCACTTTGGACAGCGGAAAGCCGGTGCTCGGCGTGTGCCGCGGGCTACAGGTGCTCAGCGTCGCGCTGGGCGGCACGCTCGCCCAGCACCTGCCGGACACTTTGGACAGTGCTGATCACCAGCCCGCGCCGGCGACCTTCGGCACCACTACGGTGACGCTTGCGGAGGGGAGCCGGGTCGCGGCGATCCTCGGCACCGAGACCAAGGTGCCGTGTTATCACCATCAGGCGATCGACAAGCTCGGCGACGGGCTGGTCCCGGTCGGCTGGGCCGACGACGGCACCATCGAAGCGGCCGAACTGCCCGGCGACGGGTTCGTCCTCGGCGTCCAATGGCATCCCGAACAGAATCCCGACGACATCAGGCTTTTCGAGGCGCTGGTAGAAGCAGCTAAGGAGCGCGCATGACGTTCGAGGTGATCAACCCCGCCACCGAAGAGGTGGTGCGGTCGGTCGAGCCGACCTCGGCCGAGGAGACCGACGCGGCGATCGCCCGCGCGCACGCGGCGTTCCCCGCCTGGCGCGCGGTGGCCCCCGGCGACCGGGCGCGGCTGCTGCGCCGCTTCGCCGACGCCGTCGACGCCGACATCGAGAACCTCGCCGCGCTGGAGGTCGCCAACGCCGGCCACACGATCGGCAACGCGCGCTGGGAAGCCGGCAACGTCCGCGACGTGCTGACGTACTACTCCGCGTCGCCAGAACGGTTGAGCGGCAAGCAGATCCCGGTACCCGGCGGGGTGAACATGACGTTCCACGAGCCGCTCGGCGTGGTCGGGGTGATCGTGCCGTGGAACTTCCCGATGCCCATCGCGGGCTGGGGGTTCGCGCCCGCGCTCGCCGCCGGGAACACCGTCGTGCTCAAACCCGCCGAGCTCACGCCGCTGACCGCGATCCGCCTCGGCGAGCTCGCCCGTGAGGCGGGGATCCCCGAAGACGTCTTCCAGGTGCTTCCCGGCAAGGGATCCGTGGTGGGACAGCGGTTCGTGGACCACCCCGCGGTGCGGAAGGTGGTGTTCACCGGCTCGACCGAGGTCGGCAAGCAGATCATGGCGGGCTGCGCCGCACAGGTGAAGCGGGTGACGCTGGAACTCGGCGGCAAGAACGCGAACATCGTCTTCGCCGACGCCGACCTGGAGAAGGCCGCGGCGACCGCGCCGTACGGCGTCTTCGACAACGCCGGGCAGGACTGCTGCGCGCGGTCGCTGATCCTGGTGCAGTCGAGTGCGTACGAGAAGTTCATGGAACTGCTGGAACCCGCGGTGAACGGCGTGGTCGTGGGGGATCCGCGGCTGGAAGTGACCGAGATGGGGCCGCTGATCTCGGCGGGGCATCATGCGAAGGTGTCGTCCTATGTGGACGACGCGGCGCCGGTCGCCTTCCGGGGCAACGCGCCCGTCGGCCCCGGATACTGGTTCGCGCCGACCGTCGTCACCCCGCCGGATCTGCGGCATCCGCTGGCTTCGGAGGAGATCTTCGGCCCGGTCGTCGCGGTGGTCCCGTTCGACGGGGAGGCGGACGCGGTGACCATGGCCAATGACACCGAGTACGGCCTGTCCGGCTCGATCTGGACCCGCGACGTCGGCCGCGCCTTCCGCGTCGCCCGTGGTGTCGAGGCGGGGAACCTTTCGGTGAACTCGCATTCGTCCGTCCGGTACTGGACGCCCTTCGGCGGGTTCAAGCAGTCCGGGCTGGGCCGGGAACTCGGTCCGGACGCCGTCGACGCCTTCACCGAGACCAAAAACGTCTTCATCAGCACGGAGGATTAAGGAATGGTTCAGCGTTTCGAAGGCCGCGTCGCGGTCATCACCGGTGGCAGCAGCGGCATCGGACTCGCCACCGCGCGGCGGCTGGCGAGTGAAGGCGCGAAGGTCGTCATCGGCGACATTTCCGCCGAGGCGGGCAAAGCCGCGGCCGACGAGGTCGGCGGCCTGTTCGTGCAGGCCGACGTCACCGACGCCGAGCAGGTCGAGGCCCTGTTCCAGACCACTGTGGACACCTTCGGCTCGGTCGACGTCGCGTTCAACAACGCCGGTATCTCCCCACCCGAGGACGACTCGATCCTCACCACGGGCATCGACGCGTGGGAGAAGGTGCAGAAGGTCAACCTGACGTCGGTGTACCTGTGCTGCAAGGCGGTCCTGCCGCATATGCAGCGGCAGGGGAAGGGCTCGATCATCAACACGGCGTCGTTCGTCGCGGTGATGGGCGCGGCGACGTCGCAGATCTCCTACACCGCGTCCAAGGGCGGGGTGCTGGCGATGAGCCGGGAACTGGGCGTGCAGTTCGCGCGGGAGAACATCCGGGTCAACGCGCTGTGCCCGGGCCCGGTGAACACCCCGCTGCTGAAGGAACTGTTCGCGAAGGACCCCGAGCGGGCGGCGCGGCGGCTGGTGCACGTGCCGGTCGGGCGGTTCGCCGAGCCGGAGGAGATCGCGGCCGCGGTCGCCTTCCTGGCGAGCGACGACGCCTCGTTCATCACCGCTTCGCAGTTCCTGGTGGACGGTGGGATCTCGGGCGCCTACGTGACCCCTCTCTGACCGTCGCAATTCGTCACCTGATTGCGTCGCGCCGGCCCGCCACCCCTGTCACTCGTCCCGGTGGCTGGGATGGCGGGTCGCTGACCTGCGCTGTAGTCCTGAGACGCGGAGCCGCACGGTTCCACGATCCGAAAGCGCGGGAGGCCCGAAGAATGACCCGGCAGATGAGCACCGCCATGCGTGACTGCATCGACCTGTGCAACGAGTGCCACGTCAGGTGCGAGGAGATGTTGACGCGCTGCATGGAGATGGGCGGCGCGAAACTCGGGATGATGATGGTGACCTGCGCGGACATGTCCCGCATGTGCGCCGACATGATGATGCGCTGCTCCGCCATGGTCGCCGACCTCGAGATGATGCGCATGTGCGCGAAGATGTGCGGCCTCGCCTCCCAGATGATGCGCATGTGCGCCCAGGAGTGCGCCAAGACCGGTGATGCCGAGCTTGCCGACGCGGCCGACATGATGACGCGGTGCGCCGAGCTCTGCGGCACCATCACCGCCGAGATGATGATGGAGAACGCGTAACTCGCGTGATCAGAGCCGTCACTCGCGTGATTGAAGGCGTAACTCACGAGTTACGGCTCTGATCACGTGAGTTACGGCTCCAAGCACGCAAGTGACGTCGTCGGGTCGAAGTAGACGTGCGTCGAACACGCCAGGTACGGTGTGCGCACAACTACAGACAGGGCCGTCGAGCTGGAGCGGGAGAGCCCTCACGAACGTGGTGGGGCACCGAAGGAGCAAACTCCCCGGAATCTCTCAGGTACTCACTACCGCTTCCGCGAGGCCACTCTGGAAAGCAGGCGCGCAAGTGCGCCTCACCCAAGGTGAAAGCCGCATCACGTGCGGTGAAACTCTCAGGTGCCATGACAGAGGGGGAGTTCCCAGCGCACCGGTCTATCCGGCGCCTGACCCAAGGAGCTCCCTTGACCAGTACGTCCTTCGACGACCGGCACATCGGCCCCTCGGAGTCCGAGCAGGCCAAGATGCTCGCCGAGGTCGGCTACGGCAGCCTCGACGCCTTGGTGCAGGCCGCGGTGCCGTCCGCGATCCGGGTCACGCGTGACCTCGAACTTCCCCCCGCCGCGTCCGAAGAGGACGCCATCGCCGAGCTTCGCGCGCTAGCCGCGCTCAACAAGCCGATGACGCAGATGATCGGCCTCGGCTTCCACGACACGGTCACCCCGGCGGTCATCCGCCGCAACGTGCTGGAGAACCCGGCCTGGTACACGGCGTACACCCCGTACCAGCCGGAGATCTCGCAGGGCCGTCTCGAAGCCCTCCTCAACTTCCAGACCATGGTCTCCGAGCTGGCCGGTCTCACCACCGCGAACGCCTCCCTGCTCGACGAGTCCACCGCCGTCGCCGAGGCCGTCATGCTGATGCGCCGCGTGTCGAAGTCCAAGTCCGACAAGGTCGTCCTCGACGCCGAGTGCCTGCCGCAGACCATCGCCGTCGTCCGCACCCGCGCCGAGGCGATGGGTGTCGAGGTCGAGGTCCGCGACCTGCTCACCGGCTTGCCGGAGGAGTTCTTCGGCGTCGTCGTCCAGTACCCGGGCGCTTCCGGCGTGCTGCGCGGCGCGGGCTTCTACTCCGCCATCTCCGAGACCGCGAAGGCCGCCGGAGCGCTGTACACCGTCGCCGCCGACCTGCTCGCCCTCACGCTGATCACCGCGCCGGGTGAGTTCGGCGCCGACATCGCCGCCGGTTCCACCCAGCGCTTCGGCGTCCCGCTGGGTTACGGCGGGCCGCACGCCGGATACATGGCCGTCCGCGCCGGGCTCGAGCGTTCGCTGCCGGGCCGCCTGGTCGGGGTCTCGGTCGACGCCGACGGCAACCCCGCGTACCGCCTCGCCCTGCAGACCCGCGAGCAGCACATCCGCCGCGAGAAGGCGACTTCCAACATCTGCACCGCGCAGGTGCTGCCCGCCGTGCTCGCCGCGATGTACGCGGTCTACCACGGTCCGGACGGCCTCAAGCGCATCGCGACCCGAGTCCACGAACTCGCCACCACACTGGCGGGCGCTCTCCGCGCGGCCGGCGTCGAGGTCGTCCACGAGGGCTTCTTCGACACCGTCCTCGCCCGCATGCCCGGACAGGCCGAAGCGGTCGTCGCGGTCGCGCGTGAGCACGGGATCAACCTCGGCCCGGTCGACGCCGACCACGTCCGCATCGCCGTCGACGAGGTCACCACGCCCGCGATCATCGCGAAGGTGCTCAACGCGTTCGGCGTCGACAACGAGGCCGAAAGCACCGAAGCGCTTCCCGCCGGTTTGCACCGTGAGAGCGAGTACCTCACGCACGAGGTCTTCCACTCCCACCGCTCCGAGACCGCGATGCTGCGGTACCTGCGCAGCCTGTCCGACCTCGACTACGCGCTCGACCGCGGCATGATCCCGCTCGGCTCCTGCACGATGAAGCTCAACGCCACCACCGAGATGGAGCCGATCAGCTGGCGCGAGTTCGCGGGCATCCACCCGTTCGCGCCCGCCGACCAGGCCGAGGGCTACCACGTGCTGGTCGAGCAGCTGTCCGGCTGGCTGGCCGAGGTCACCGGCTACGACAAGGTGTCGTTGCAGCCGAACGCGGGCAGCCAGGGCGAACTCGCCGGCCTGCTCGCGATCCGCGCGTACCACCACGCCAACGGTCAGGCCGAACGCGAGGTCTGCCTGATCCCGTCGTCCGCGCACGGCACGAACGCCGCCTCCGCGGTCATGGCGGGCATGCGCGTAGTCGTGGTCAAGTGCACCGACGAGGGCAACGTCGACCTCGACGACCTGCGCGCCAAGGTCGAGGCCAACCGCGACACGCTGTCCGCGATCATGGTCACGTACCCGTCCACGCACGGCGTGTACGAGCACGGCATCGACGAGCTGGCCAAGATCGTGCACGACGCGGGCGGCCAGGTCTACGTCGACGGCGCGAACCTCAACGCCCTGCTGGGTCTCGCCAAGCCGGGTGAGTTCGGCGGCGACGTCTCGCACCTGAACCTGCACAAGACCTTCTGCATCCCGCACGGTGGCGGCGGCCCCGGCGTCGGCCCGGTCGCGGTCCGCGCGCACCTCGCGCCGTACCTGCCGAACCACCCGATGCTGGCGAAGGCGGGCCCCGAAACCGGTGTCGGCCCGATCAGCGCCGCCCCGTTCGGCTCGGCGTCGATCCTGCCGATCTCGTGGGCGTACGTCCGGATGATGGGCGCCGGTGGGCTCACCGCCGCGACGCAGGTCGCCGTCCTCGCCGCGAACTACGTGGCCAAACGCCTCAACCAGCACTACCCGGTGCTCTACACCGGCCAGGACGGCCTGGTCGCGCACGAGTGCATCCTCGACCTGCGCGGGCTCACCAAGGAGACCGGCGTCAGCGTCGACGACGTCGCGAAGCGCCTGATCGACTACGGCTTCCATGCCCCGACCATGTCGTTCCCGGTCGCGGGCACGCTGATGGTCGAGCCGACCGAATCCGAGGACCTCGGCGAGATCGACCGCTTCATCGCGGCGATGATCGCCATCCGCGCGGAGATCGACGCCGTCGCGCAGGGCAAGTGGGCCGCGGACAACAGCCCGCTGCGCAACGCCCCCCACACCGCCGAGACCCTGGTCGGCGACTGGGACCTGCCGTACGACCGCGAACTGGCGGTGTACCCCGCCGGAGTGAATCGCAAGGCCAAGTACTGGCCTCCGGTGCGCCGCATCGACGGTGCGCGCGGGGACCGTAACCTCGTCTGCTCCTGCCCGCCGCTCAACGCCTACGAGAACTGAGGCACTGATGTCGAAAGAGACGTCCCTGCACGGAGTCCACAAAGGACTGGGTGCGTTGTTCACCGACTTCGCGGGCTGGTCGATGCCGATCCGCTACAGCAGCGAACTGGCGGAGCACAAGGCGGTCCGCGAGACCGCGGGCCTGTTCGACCTCTCCCATATGGCCGAGATCGAGGTGACCGGTCCGCAAGCGGCCGACATCCTCGACTTCGCGCTGGTCGGCAACCTGTCCGGCGTCAAGCCGGGCCGGGCGCGCTACACGATGATCTGCGACGAGAACGGCGGCGTGCTCGACGACCTGGTCGTCTACCGCCTCGCCGACGAGAAGTTCCTGGTCGTGGCCAACGCGGGCAACGCCTCCGTGGTCGCGGAGGCACTGGCCGAGCGAGTCTCCGGCTTCGACGCTGTCGTCGAGAACAAGTCCGAGGACGTCGCGCTGATCGCCGTCCAGGGCCCGAAGGCGGTCGAGATCCTCGGCGCCGTCACCGACGCCGACCTCGGCGCGCTCAAGTACTACGCGAGCGTCCCGGCCGTCGTGAAGGGTCACGACGTCCTGCTCGCCCGCACCGGCTACACCGGCGAGGACGGTTTCGAGCTGTACGTCCCGGCCGGTGAGGCCCCCGCCGTCTGGCGCATCCTGACCGACGCGGGCGAGCCGCACGGTCTGCTCCCGGCCGGTCTCGCCTGCCGCGACACCCTGCGCCTCGAAGCCGGGATGCCGTTGTACGGCAACGAACTCAGCCTCCAGCTGAGCCCGTTCGAAGCCGGCCTCGGCCGCGTCGTCAAGTTCGAGAAGCCCGGCGACTTCGTCGGCAAGGCCGCGCTCGAGGAGCTGTCCAAGAAGGACGTTCCCCGGGTGCGTGTGGGGCTCAAGGGCTCCGGCCGCCGCGCCCCGCGCCACGGCTACACCGTCCTGGCGGGCGAGACCGAGATCGGCGAGGTCACCAGCGGTGCCCTGTCGCCGACCCTGGGTTACCCGATCGCCATGGCCTATGTGGACCGGGAGCACTCCGAGCCCGGCACCGAGCTTTCCGTCGACATCCGGGGCCGCATCGAGCCCGTCGAGGTCGTCGCCCTGCCCTTCTACTCCCGCGCCTGAAAGGCCCTTTCGACATCATGAGCATCCCCCAGGACCTGAAGTACACGAAGGAACACGAGTGGCTGAACGTCGCGGACGGCGTCGCCACCGTGGGTATCACCGCCTTCGCCGCCGAGTCGCTCGGTGACATCGTGTTCGTCCAGCTTCCCTCGGTCGGCGACACCGTCACCGCGGGCGAGGTGTTCGGCGAGGTCGAGTCGACCAAGTCGGTCAGCGAGCTCTACGCACCCGTGGACGGCGAGGTCGTCGAGGTGAACGAGGCCACAACGGACACCCCCGAGCTCATCAACTCGGACCCGTACGCCGAAGGATGGCTCCTGAAGGTGCGTCTGTCCGGCGACGTGCCCGCCCTGCTCGACGCCCAGGCGTACGCCGTCTTGACCCAGGAGAACTGACATGTTCAACGCTGCCCTGTCCGATGTGGACCCCGAGGTCGCCGCGGCCGTCGCCGCCGAACTCGACCGGCAGCAGTCGACCCTGGAGATGATCGCCTCGGAGAACTTCGCCCCGGTGGGCGTGCTCGAGGCGCAGGGTTCGGTGCTGACCAACAAGTACGCCGAGGGCTACCCCGGCCGCCGCTACTACGGCGGTTGCGAGCACGTCGACGTCATCGAGCAGCTGGCGATCGACCGTGCGAAGGCCCTGTTCGGCGCCGAGCACGCCAACGTCCAGCCGCATTCGGGCGCGCAGGCCAACGCCGCCGCCATGGTCGCGGTGCTCAACCCCGGCGACACCATCCTCGGTCTCGACCTCGCCCACGGCGGTCACCTGACGCACGGGATGAAGATCAACTTTTCCGGCAAGCTCTACAACGTCGTCGCCTACCACGTCGACAAGGAGACCGGGATCGTCGACGTCGAGGAGATCGAGCGCCTCGCCAAGGAGCACAAGCCGAAGCTGATCATCGCCGGCTGGTCGGCGTACCCGCGTCAGCTCGACTTCGCCGAGTTCCGCCGCATCGCCGACGAGGTCGGCGCGAAGGTCATGGTCGACATGGCGCACTTCGCCGGTCTCGTCGCCGCGGGCCTGCACCCGAGCCCGGTGCCGTACGCGGACATCGTCACCACGACCACGCACAAGACCCTCGGCGGCCCGCGCGGCGGCATCATCCTGTGCCGCCAGGAACTCGCCAAGAAGATCAACTCGGCGGTGTTCCCCGGCCAGCAGGGCGGTCCGCTGGAGCACGTCATCGCCGCCAAGGCCGTCGCGCTCAAGATCGCCGCGAGCGAGGAGTTCCGCGAGCGTCAGCAGCGCGTGCTCGAAGGCGCGAAGATCCTGGCCGACCGCCTCTCGCGCACGGACTGCTCCGAAGCGGGCGTCCGCGTGCTGACCGGCGGCACCGACGTGCACCTGGTGCTCGTCGATCTGGTCAACTCCACTTTGGACGGTCAGCAGGCCGAAGACCGGCTGCACTCGGTCGGCATCACGGTCAACCGCAACGCCGTCCCCTTCGACCCGCGCCCGCCGATGATCACCTCGGGCCTGCGCATCGGCACCCCGGCGCTGGCGACCCGCGGCTTCGGCGCCGAGGACTTCGCCGAGGTCGGCGACATCATCGCCGAGGCGTTGCGCCCGGACTTCGACGAGGCCCTGCGCCAGTCGCTGTCCGCCCGTGTCGAACTGCTGGCCAAGAAGCACCCGCTGTACGCGGACCTCGACCGATGAGCGCGGTCCCCGAGGGGCGCAAACTTCTCCGGCTCGAAGTCCGCAACGCGCAGACCCCGATCGAGAAGAAGCCGCCGTGGATCAAGACCCGCGCGCGGATGGGCCCCGAGTTCACCGAGCTCAAGGGCCTGGTCAAACGTGAAGGCCTGCACACCGTGTGTGAGGAGGCCGGCTGTCCCAACATCTACGAATGCTGGGAAGACCGTGAGGCCACGTTCCTGATCGGTGGGGACCAGTGCACGCGTCGGTGCGATTTCTGTCAGATCGACACCGGCAAGCCGGCGGCGCTCGACACGACCGAGCCGCGCAAGGTGGCGGAGTCGGTGCAGGCCATGGGGTTGCGCTACTCGACCGTGACCGGTGTGGCGCGTGACGACCTCGAAGACGGCGGCGCGTGGCTGTACGCTGAAACCGTCCGGCAGATTCACGCGCTGAACCCGGGTACCGGTGTGGAGCTGTTGATCCCGGATTTCAACGCGGATCCGGATCAGCTGGCCGAGGTGTTCGGTTCGCGGCCCGAGGTGCTGGCGCACAACGTGGAGACGGTGCCGCGGATCTTCAAGCGGATCCGGCCCGGTTTCCGGTACGCGCGGTCGCTCGAAGTGATCACGCGGGCCCGTGAGGCCGGTCTGGTGACGAAGTCGAACTTGATCCTGGGCATGGGCGAGACTCCGGAGGAGGTGGCTCCGGCGATGAAGGACCTGGTCGACGCGGGCTGCGAGATCCTGACGATCACCCAGTACCTGCGCCCCTCGCCTCGTCACCACCCGGTGGACCGGTGGGTGAAGCCCGAGGAGTTCGTCGAGCACTCGAACGCCGCCGAGGCGATGGGTTTCGCCGGCGTCATGGCCGGGCCGCTGGTCCGCTCGTCGTACCGCGCCGGGCGGCTGTTCGCGCAGACGAAGGCCCACCGCGGCGAAGCGCTGTCGGAGAACTTGGCCCATCTCGCCGCCGAAGGGCCCGCGGCCCAAGAAGCCAGCTCACTGCTGGCCAGATAGGAAGGAGGGCAGATCAATGGCGATCAGCGTCTTCGACCTGTTTTCGATCGGCATAGGCCCCTCCAGCTCCCATACGGTGGGCCCGATGCGTGCGGCACTGACCTTTGTGGACGGTCTGGCCGCGGATGGTGACCTGACGGCCACGACGCGTGTCCAGAGTGAGCTTTTCGGCTCGCTCGGCGCGACCGGGTTCGGGCACGGCAGCGACAAGGCCGTGCTGCTCGGGCTGTCCGGGGAGCGTCCGGAGGAGATCGACACCGACACGGTGGCGGGCAAGATCGCGGAGATCCGCGAATCCTGTCTGCTGAAGCTGCGCGGTGAACACGAGATCGTGTTCACCGAGGACACCGATCTGACCATGCACCGGCGGAAGTCGTTGCCCGCGCACCCGAACGGGATGATCTTCCGCGCGTTCGACGCCGACGGGAAGGTGCTGCGCGAGCGGACCTACTACTCCGTCGGTGGTGGGTTCGTGCGTGATGAGTCCTACGAGACCGACACCGTCGTCGTCGAAGACTCGACTCGGCTGGAATTCCCGTTCCGCACCGGCGCGGATCTGCTGAAGCACTGCGAGGACACCGGGCTGCCGATCAGCGAGATCATGCTGCGCAACGAACTCTCCTGGCGCACGCGCGAGGAGGTCCGTGAGGGTCTGCTGGAGATCTGGCAGGTCATGGTGGAATGCGTGCGCAACGGCTGCGAGCACGAGGGTGTCCTGCCGGGCGGGCTGAAGGTGCCGCGCCGTGCGAAGGCGTTGCACGAGAAGCTGCTCGCCGAGGACGGCGTCGGCGACCCGCTGTACGCGATGGACTGGGTGAGCCTGTACGCGCTGGCGGTCAACGAGGAGAACGCCGCGGGCGGCCGCGTCGTCACCGCGCCGACCAACGGCGCGGCGGGGATCATCCCGGCCGTTCTGCACTACTACCAGCGGTTCATCCGGGGCTCGTCGGACGACGGCATCGTGACGTTCATGCTCACCGCGGGCGCGATCGGCTCGATCCTCAAGCAGACGGGCTCGATCTCGGGCGCCGAGGTCGGCTGCCAGGGCGAGGTCGGTTCGGCCAGCGCCATGGCCGCCGCCGGGCTCACTGAGGTCCTCGGCGGTTCGCCCGCGCAGGTGGAGAACGCCGCCGAGATCGGCGTCGAACACCACCTGGGGCTGACCTGCGACCCCGTCGGCGGGCTGGTGCAGATCCCGTGCATCGAGCGCAACGCCGTCGGAGCGTCGAAGGCGATCCACGCCGCACGGATGGCGATGCGCGGCGACGGTTCGCATATCGTGACGCTGGACAAGGCGATCAAGACGATGCGCGAGACCGGCGCCGACATGAGCGTGAAGTACAAGGAGACCTCGCGCGGCGGTCTCGCCGTGAACGTCATCGAGTGCTGATCCCTACGCAATTCGGCACCTGGTTGCGATGTATGCGTGCGCAAGTACCGCAACCAGGTGCCGAATTGCGGGCGGCCTAAACTCGAAGGGTGGAGTCGAGCACGGTCGCGAACGCGGGTGACGCGCTGTTCCGCCCGGTGCGCGCGGGCAACGCCTTCGAGGAGACCGTCGAAAGGCTGCTCCAGGCGATCCGGCTCGGAGTGGTGGGCGCGGGGGAGCGGCTGCCGTCGGAACGTGAGCTCGCCGAGCGGCTCGGGGTCAGCCGGGTGACGCTGCGCGAGGCCATCCGCGCGCTGTCCGACGCGGGCTACGTCGAGTCGCGGCGTGGCCGTTACGGCGGCACTTTCGTCAACGACGTCCTGCCCGACCCGCCCGCCGCCGACGGGCGGAAGGTCGACAACGCCACCCTGGAAGACGCGCTCGGCCTGCGGCACGTCCTGGAAACCGGCGCCGCCGAGATGGCGGCTGCGCGCTCCCTCAGCCCGGCCGACCGGCAGCATCTGACCAGCACGCTCGCCGAGGCGGCGGCGGCCGACGTCGGCGATTACCGGCGCAAGGATTCGCGGCTGCACCTGGCGATCGCCGAGGTCACCGCGTCCGGCTCGCTGACCACGGCGATGGCCGACGCGCGGATGCGGGTCAACCAGCTGCTCGACATGATCCCGCTGCTCGAACCGAATCTGGAGCACTCCAACGCCCAGCACGAGGCCATCGTCGACGCGATCCTGGCCGGTGATCCGGAGGCGGCCCGCCGTGCGATGACGGAGCACGTCGAAGGGACGGCTTCACTGCTTCGCGCGTTCCTCGCTTGAGGGTGACGTCAGCAGGGCGTGCGCGAACTCGATGGCATGCGGTGTGTCGGGGAAGACCCGGCCCTCGGCGCGAAGCCGGTCCGCGACACCGAGCTCGTCGAGCACCTTTTCGTGGCCGGGTCTGATCCCCGACACCAGCACCGTGATCCCACGATGTTCAAGCCGATCGACAGCATCTCGCAGGACTAGGGCGCCGGTGGCGTCGATGGCCGACACCCGTGACATCCGGAGGATGACCACCCGGACGTCGGCGACCTCGGACAGCTCCAGCAGGAACTGGTGGGCCGCGGCGAAGACCAGCGGGCCATCGAGCCTGAACGCGACGATGTGCTCGTCCAGCAGCGCCCGCTCCTCGGCGCCGTGATCGGCGTGGTCAAGGGGGACCTCTTCGACGCGGGCCGCCTTCGCGATCGCCCGCAGCGCCAAGGCGCCGGCCACGACGAGACCGAGGATGACCGCGGTGACCAGGTCCAGGATCAAGGTCGCGGCCGCGGTGAGCACGAGGACCAGCGCGTCGCGGCGGGTGGAGCGGAGCAACGCGCGGACCGAGCCCGCCTCGACCATGCGGATGGCGGTGGCCAGCAGTACCCCGGCGAGCGCCGCGATCGGGATCGCGGCCACCAGCGGCGCCGCCGCGAAGACGATCACCGCCAGCACCAGCGCGTGGGTGAGTGCGGCGAGACGGGACCTCGCGCCGGCGCGGACGTTGACGGCGGTGCGCGCGATCGCCGCGGTGGCCGGCACTCCGCCGAACAGCGGGGTGACCAGATTCGCGAGGCCTTGCCCGAAGAGCTCCCGATCCGGGTCGTGGCGTTCGTTGACGCTCATCGCGTCGGCGACCGTGGCCGAAAGCAGGCTTTCCAGCGCGGCCAGCGCCGCGACCGCGACGGCGGAGGGCGCCAGCGCGCCCAAAGTGGACAGATCCAGGAAGGCCAGCGAGGGCGCGGGAAGACCGGCGGGCAGGGCGCCGATGCGGGAGACCGGCAGCTGCGTGAAGTGGCATACGAGTGTCGCGACCGCCACGGCGACCAGCGAGAACGGGATCGACGGCCGCCACCGCGCGCCGAGCAGCATCAGGACGGCGACCCCGGCCGCGATCGCGATCGACGGCCAGGATGGGTGCCCGGCGAAGTCGGCCACCGCTTTCGCCGCGACGACGGCCACCTTCTCGCCTTCCGGGGTGGCGACCCCGAGCGCGGCGGGAATCTGCTGCAGCGCGATCACCCCGGCGATGCCCAGCGTGAAGCCTTCGACCACCGGGATCGGGACGTAGCGCATGTACCGGCCGGCGCGGGCGACCGCGAGCAGGAGCAGCAGCACGCCGGCGAGCAGGCCCACCGTCAGCACTCCGCCCGCGCCGTGCGTGGCCATGATCGGCACCAGCACCACGGTCATCGCCCCGGTCGGGCCGGACACCTGGAGGTTGGAGCCGCCGAAGATGGCGGCCAGCGCACCGGCGACGATCGCGGTGACGAGCCCGGCTTCGGCGCCGAGGCCGGATGAGATGCCGAAGCCCAGCGCCAGCGGGAGGGCGACGATCGCGACGGTCAAACCCGCCGTGAGATCGCGCCGGGGAGCCCGCGTGAGCGTGCGCAGGTCTTCGCGTCCGGGCAGGAGGGAACGCAGTCCCGAAAGCCTCGATCCCGCCACCGCGTCAGTCCGCGTCGCGCAATTGGGCGAGCAGGACGTTCTGGTCGGCCAAGAGTTCGGTGAGGATGCGCCGGGCCGCGCGCAGCAATTCGACGACGTCCCCGCCTGCCAGTGAGTACACCACCGTCGACCCTTCCCGTGTCGAGGTGACGATTCCCGATCGGCGCAGGACGGCCAGCTGCTGGGAGAGGTTGGAGGCCTCGACCTCGATCTCGGCGAGCAGTTCACGGACGGCCTTCGGGCCCTCCGCGAGCAGTTCCAGCACACGGATCCGGACCGGGTGGCCCAGCATGCGGAAGAACTCCGCTTTGGCCTGGTACAGGGGGACGGGCATACCGGCTTCCTTCGCTCGACTTGCCGATACGAACACTTTATCAAATGAAGAATTCTTCAAGTAATGCCCCGCTTGCCCTGGAGTCGGGACACGATTCGGTGATTTTCCCACAACCTTTTCACTCGTTCGGGCGTCTTACCTGGCGTGGAGAACCCGGATGAGTCAGTCGCACCCGAGTCGGAGACCACGGCCACCCCCGAGCCGAAAGGGAAGAAGCGCAGGTGGCGCCGGATCGCCGCCTGGACGCTCGGCCTGCTCGTCGGCATCCCGGTGGTCACGTTCGGGATCGCGTACGTCCTGCTCGACGTCCGCAGCCCGGAGGAAGTGCTCGCCGACCTCGACAAGACCGTCGTCCTGCAGAACGCGGACGGTTCCGAACTGCTCAAGGTGATCCCGCCCGGCGGCGACCGGCTGTTCGTGCCCTACGACGCCATCCCCGCGAAGCTGCGTGACGCGATCGTCGCGACCGAGGACCCGACCTTCTGGGACAACGAGGGCTTCGACCTCACCGGACTCGGCCGCGCGCTGGTGACCGGCGTCGGCGGCGGCTCGGGGATCACGCAGCAGTACATCAAGAAATCCACCGGAAACGAGGACGCCACCCTCACCCGCAAATTCTCCGAACTGGTGCTCGCCACCAAGATCACCCAGCAGCAGACCAAGAAGGAGATCTTCGAGAGCTACATCAACATCATCTCGTTCGGCCGCGGCACCTACGGCCCGGCGTCGGCGATGAACGCCTACTTCGGCCGCAAACTCGATGACTCGATGACCTGGAGCGAGGCGGCCTTCCTCGCCGGCATGATCCAGTCGCCGTCGGTGCACGACCCGTACGCCTCCACCCACGAGCACGCCATGAAGCGCTGGTCCTACGTGGTGAACAAGCTCGTCGCGCGGGGTTACGTCAGCCAGGCCGAAGCGGTCGGCATGACCTATCCGGAGGACGCGATCCAGGCGCCGTCGGAGACCCGCGCCGGTCGCGTCACCTACGAGAAGTACCACGTCAAGCAGCAGGTCCTGGCCGAGCTGGAGCAGGTCGGCTACCCGCTGGACCGGCTCCGCGGCGGCGCGATGAAGGTCGAGACGACCATCGATCCGCGTGCCCAGGCAGAAGCCGAGAAAGCGGTCAAGGAGCGCTTGCAGGGGCAGCCGGAGCACTTCCGCGCGTCGCTGGTCGCCGTCGAACCGGGGACCGGCGCCATCCGCGCCTACAACGGCGGCGGCTGGAGCGTGCACGATTACGCCGGCACCCCGTACGGCACCGGCTCGGCCTTCCAGCCGTTCACCCTCGCCGCCGGACTCGAACAAGGCGTCAACGTGGACGAACCGCTGAAGGCGCCCGCGCAGGTCGAATTCCTCGGCGAGACCTTCAAGTTCCCGGACCAGTGCGGCGAGACCGGCAAATGCACGCTGCGTGAGGCGATGGGCCGGGACGCGCAGGGCCCCTTCGTCGACCTGGCGAAGAAACTCGGCGCGGAAACGGTCCGGAACGGCGCCCGCGCGGCCGGGATCCCCGAGGCCGTCGACGGCGCGGTCACCCTGCGCGAGAAGGACGGGTTCCTGATCGGACCCGGGATCGCGGTCGGCCGGTATCCCTTGCGGCCCAGCGACATGGCCGGTGCCTACGCGACCTTCGCCGCGGACGGCATGCGCGCCACCCCGCATCTGGTGTCGAAGATCCGGGACGAGAACGGTGAGATCGTCTGGGAACGGCCCCCGGACAAGACGCCCGCGTTCAAGGGCGACGAGGCACTGAGCCGCCGGGTCGCGGGCACGATCAGCCAGGTGCTGACCACCGGGCTGAAAGACCGTCCGGCGGCGCTGAAGACGGGCGACTTCCAGTACAACGAGACGGACGACAACGCGGGCGGCTGGGCGGTCGGGTACACGCCCCAGCTCGCGACCGCGGTCTGGGTCGGCTCCGACGAACCACGCCGGATGCGGGACGCCGCCGGGGAGAAGCTGACCGGCAGGACGATCCCGGCCGAGATGTGGCAGCGCTTCATGAACGCCTTCCACCAGGGACTGCCGGTGCGATGGCCGGTCCCCGCGACCACGACGGCACCCCGCCCGCGCTGACGCAGGACCGGTTTCGCGTGACTGGATGGCCGACACACGTGACTGGATGGCCGACATGTGTGTTTGGGCGGACGACTCGCGGCGGAAGCCGGCCGTGCGCGTGTCGTCCATCCAGTCACGCGAGTCGGCCGTCGGATCACGTGTGTCGGCCGTCGGATCACGCGAAACGGCCTTTGCGCACACCACACCGCCGCCGTGGTGTGGAAGTACATGAAGGCCCCCTTCGCTGCTCTAGACGCAATGAAGGGGGCCTTCATGTACGGGTAAGGCCCGAGTGGGTCAAGGGGTCGCTAGGACGTCACGAGGACGATCGTCAGCCCGTCGTACCCCTTCTTGCCGACGGTCTGCAACGCGGTCGCGTCGACCCGCGGTTCGGCGGCGATCAGTTCGTGCATCCGCCGGAGTCCTTCGATCTCGTCGGAGGTGTTCGCCGGGTCGGCCACCGCTCCGGCGCGGACGACGTTGTCGATCACGATCACCCCGCCCGGCCTGGTCAGCTTCAGCGCCGCCTCGAAGTAGGCCGGGTTGTTGACCCGGTCCGCGTCGATGAACGTCATGTCGAGCGGGCCTTCGACGCCGGGCAGCAGGTCCAGCGCCTCCCCGATCCGGATGTCGACGAGCTCGCCGACACCGGCGGCGTCGATGCTCTTCCGCGCGACATCGGCGAATTTCGGGTAGTACTCGAGCGTCACGAGACGCCCGTCCGGCGGCAGGGCACGGGCGAGCCAGATGGTGCTGTAGCCGCCGAGCGTGCCGATCTCCAGTATCGAGCGGGCACCGATCATCTTCGCCAGCAGATGGAGCAGTTTGCCCTGGTTGGGGGCGACGGCGATGGGCGGCATCCCGGCCTCGTCCGAGGCGAGAAGAGCCTCGTCGAGGGTGTGGTCGGCCGGGATGAGCGCGTCGAAGATGTATTCGTCGACCTTGGACCAGATTTCCTGAGTCATGGAACCTCCCCGGGCAAACCTAATGCCGCCCGACGGTCACGAAATCGTCCATCGGGGCGGCTGTCCGGACGAACCTCAGGCGGCGCGGCGCCCGGCTTTCGGGATCACCAGCGGAGTCCCGGTCTCGGGGCACGGCATGACACGGCAGGGCAGCTCGAAGATCTTTTCGACGTTGGCGGCGGTGACGACCTCCTCGGGCGCGCCCGTCGCCAGTACCTCTCCGTCCCGCATCGCGATCATGTGCGTCGCGTACCGGGCGGCGTGGTTGAGGTCGTGCAGCACCGCGACCAGCGTCCGGCCCTGTTCCTGGTGCAGTTGCGCGCACAGGTCGAGGATGTCCATCTGATGCGCGATGTCCAGATAGGTCGTCGGCTCGTCGAGCAGGAGGAGATCGGTCTCCTGGGCGAGCGCCATCGCCATCCACACGCGCTGCCGCTGGCCGCCCGACAGTTCGTCGACCAGCCGTTCGGCGAGGTCGTCGACCCCGGTGGCGCGCATGGATTCCGCGACCACGGTGGCGTCCTCGCGGGACCACTGGCGCAGCAGCCGCTGATGCGGGTACCGGCCGCGCGCGACGAGGTCCGCGACGGTGATGCCGTCGGGCGCGATCGAACTCTGCGGCAGCAGGCCGAGCCGACGGGCGACCTCCTTGGCCGGGAACGAGCTGATCACCTGGCCGTCGAGGAACACCGAACCCTGGCGGGGTTTGAGCATCCGCGCGAGCGCGCGCAGCAGGGTCGTCTTGCCACAGGCGTTCGGGCCGACGATGACGGTGAACGACCGGTCGGGGATGACCACCCCGAGGTCCTGGGCCACGGTCCGGCCGTCGTAGGCGAGCGTCAGCGCGTCCGCGTGCAGGCGGGACGTCGTGCTCTGCTCGGTGAGGGTTTCCACGGTCTCCACGCAGGTTAGGCTAACCTAGGACTCCGCCGTTGTGGTGTTCCGTAGGTCGCAGTCGGCTCACAACGCTCTTCGATGGCATCATCCCCAGTGCAATCCCATGAATGCACTCGGTGCGATCGAAGGACGGCATGGAGGACTACCGGATAGTCGCGGACGAGATCTCCGCCGACGTCGAGGCTGGCAGGCTCCGCCCTGGCGACCGGCTGCCCCCGCAGCGGCGGTTCGCCCGCGAACGCGGGATCGCCAACTCGACCGCTGCCAGGGTCTACGGCGAACTCGTCCGGAGAGGCGTCGTGGTCGGCGAGGTCGGCCGCGGCACGTTCGTCCGCGCCGGGAGGCCGCCGCTGGAGACCGCGCTCGCCGAACCGGGCGGCGCGACCGTCGACCTCGAACTCAACTTCGCCGTCCTGCCCGAGCAAACGGCGCTGGTCGGGAAGGCGCTGGAGTCGCTGCTGCGTGAAGACGTCCTGACAGCGGCGCTGCGTCCGGGGACCGTGTCCGGCTCGAAGCAGGCGCGGGACGCCGTCGGCGGCCTGTTCGCGAAGGACGGCTGGGCGCCGGAAGTCCTCTTCGCCGGCAGCGGGCGTCAGGCCATCGCGGCCGCCATCGCCGCCTTCGTGCCGATGGGGGAACGGCTCGCCGTCGAAGCCATCACGTACCCGGTGGTCAAGGCGCTCGCCGGACGGCTCGGCGTCCAGTTGGTGCCCATCGAGACCGACGACATGGGGCTCATTCCCGAGGCACTCGAAGCCGCGTCCGTCCGCGCGCTGTACGTCCAGCCGACGCTGCACAATCCGCTCGGGTCCACAATGGACGAAGCGCGGCGCGTCGAGCTGGCGGAAACCGTGCGGCGGATGGACATCCCGGTGATCGAGGACGGGATCTACACCTTCCTCCGGCCCGAGGTCCGGCCCTTCGCGGCGTATGCGCCGGAACGCACCGTGTTCGCCGACAGCATGTCGAAGCGGCTCGCCCCGGGGCTGACCACCGGATTCCTCGCCGTCCCGGCGGAATGGACGGAACGGCTGGCCGCGGCCGTGCGCTCGGGCGGCTGGGTCGCGCCGAGGCTCGCCGTCGAAGCCGCCACCCGGTGGATCACCGGCGGCACCCTGGAAACCGTCGAACGGGCGAAACGGCTCGACGCCGCCGAACGCCAGCGGGTGACGGCGGCGCGGCTGGCCGGGTTCACGGTGCGCGCCGATCCCCAGGCGTACCACTGCTGGTGGGAACTCCCCGAACACTGGCGCGCCGAGACCTTCGTCGCCGCGGCCGCGCGGCGCGGGATCGCGGTCACCCCGGCGGCCGCGTTCGCCGTCGTCCCCGGTCACGCCCCGAACGCGGTGCGCCTCGCCGTCTCGTCGCCGCCGCTCGAGACGCTCGGGGCCGCGTTGGACGTCCTCGCCGGTCTCGCTTCCGGCCGCCCGGAGGACGCCGGCGTCGAGTAACCCGGCCATCGCAAGTAGGTGACGAATTGCGTCAGGGGCGCGGAGCCCACTTGCCGACGAAGCTGCCGCAGGTGACGGTCTGGCCGGTGAGCCTCGACCGCAGCGCGTTCTCCAGCCCGAGATAGTCGAAGATCGGCGCGTCGCCCGCGACCTCGGCGGGCACCGGACCGCCCTTGGCCAGGACAGGCATGCTCACGGTCTGGAACAGCACCAGATAGTCGCCTTCGCGGTTGAGCTCGTCGGCCCTCGCGAGCATGCGTTGCGGTGCGTCGGCGACGATCTCCAGCGGCAGCGGCCATTCCAGTGGGAACGGATTGCGCAGGTCGAAGGCGGGGTAGGCGAACGGGTTGTCGGGCAGGACCGCCGTACGCCCCGCGGGATAGCGCGTGACACAGTCCTGGATCTGGGAGATGTAGGTGAAAGTGCCAGGGTTCGTCCGGATGCCGCGCATCGACGGCGTCACCGTGCCGAGGTCACCGGTCAGTTTCTCGCGCGCCATGTCGAGGTACGCGGCTTCGTCGTGGTGCACGACCACGGCCCAGCCCGACGCCAGCACCGCGACCAGGCCCATCGCGGTGGCGCCGGCCAAGGCGATCCGGCGAGGCGGATCCGGCAGCGGGGGCAGCGCGTCCGACAGTTCCAGGATCGCCGTCAGCGCCAGCGTTCCGGTGAACAACGTCGGGGTGTCGTTCCCCCAGGAGAGGCTGGTCATGAAGCCGGTCGCGAAGACGAGCGCGCCCATGCGCGGGAACCGCCGTTTCGCCGCCCAGTTCACCAGCAGCGCGACACCGAGGATCCACCAGAGGACGTCCGCCCAGCGCGAAGCACCGGTGAAGTGTCCATCCACGACGGTGCCGACCACCACCGCCACCCCCGCCAGGAGCAGCAGCCGCGCGAGGACCGCCCCGGCGAATCCGGCGCGTTCGCGGAAGACCCCGAGCAGGGCAAGAAGCACCCCGGCGATCGCGAAGAAGGTCAGGCCCCGCACCGGCGGCCGCAGCAGCGTTTCGGGATTTTCCAGCCATAGACCGAGAAGTCGCTCGCCGTACGCGGGCAGACCGCCGGTGAGCTGCTCGGCCATCGCGCCGAGCCCGCCGTCGAACGCGACGATTCCGAGGTAGAACACCAAGAAGGCGCCCAGCGCCGGCAGATCCCAGGCCAGGCGACCCCACCAGCGGCCGGTGCGGAACGCGCCTTCCCGCAACGACGGGTGCAGCAGCAACCAGCACAACGCGATCAGTGGCACCGGCGCAAAACTCTGTTTGACGAACACCGCGGTGCCCAGCAGTACGAGGCCGAGCCGCCGCGGCCACGCCTTCCCGTTGCGCAGCCCCGAATCCAGCGCCCAGGCACCGCAGGCGGTCAGGAAGATCCCGTCGATCGTGTGCCAGGCCATCAGCGGGAAGGCGTTGAGGTTCAGCAGCGACGCGGCCGCTGTCAGCCCGGTGAGCCCCGGCCCCCAGTCACGGACGCGGCGGCGGGTGACCAGTGCGGCGAACGCGATGGTCGCCAGGATGATCTCCAGCATGCTGAGCACGCTGGAGACGAAGAACAGCGGGCCCGGCAGCACGAAGTCGACGATGTGCAGGTACGCCGAACCCAGTGGCCGTGCGGAGATGATGTCGGAGTGCGGGACCTCGCCGTGCCGCACGCGCCAGGCCTGGGCGAGGATGAAACCCTGGTCCGACGGGTGGAAACCGAAGCGCCCCACCCGGAGTTCGGTGGCGACGGCGAGCGCGAGCACCCACGCCACATGCAGGGAAAGCCGCAGCACTGTCCTGGACGGACGTACCACCCCGGCGTCCGGTCCGGTCGTCAGCGGGGGACTGGCGACGTCCACACTGCCCCTTCCCTCCTCGTCCTGCCTCGGCCCGAGTCCGCCGACCCCCGGCGTATCGGAAACCGATGGTAGCGGCCGGGGGCGTCCCCCGATCGAGCCCGGCGGCGAGGAGGTCAGTGCCTGTTGGTGAACCCGCGCCGCGATCGACGTCGGCAGGCCGCGACCTGGCAAAACTTGTCCCGACGGGCGAGAAGGGCGCCCTGCCACCGCGATAGCGGGGCCTTCGGCCAGGGCGGGTTCACGTCATGCCCGGTTCACGAGGCCATCCTCGGCTCCGCCAACAGCTCAGGGACGGCGGCGCCAGACCAGCCTGGTGACCGCGCCCGCGACCGAGGCGAGCGGAGCCTTCCGGGGCAGGCCACGGGTTTCCGGCGCGGATTCGGGCATCGCGCGGTAGACGAGATGTGCGAAGAACCGCGCCGTCCTGGGTGCGACGAGCGTCACCAGTTCGGCGGCCGTGCCCTCGGGCAGGTTCAGGATCTCGGGCCGTTTCTCCAGTGCCTTCACCACGAGCGCGGCGGCGCGTTCGGGAGAGCTCGACGGCATACCGCGATAGGACCCGGTCGGCGTGATCATGTCGGTGCGCACCAGCGGCATCCGGACGGAGGTGAAGGTGACGCCGTCGGAAAGCGTTTCCCGTCCGGCGGTCAGCCCGAACTCCTCCAGCGCGGCCTTCGAGGCCAGGTAAGCGGAAAACCGCGGGGTGTCGGTCTGGAGTCCTTGGGTGGTCACGTTGACGACGTGGCCGAACCCGCGCGCGGTCATCGACGGCAGCAGGCCGAGCGTCAGGCGCACGGGGCCGAAGTAGTTGATCGCCATCGTGCGTTCGAAGTCGTGGAACCGTTCGGTGGACAGCGAAAGCGAGCGCCGGATCGAGCGGCCCGCGTTGTTGACCAGCATGTCGACGGCGCCGTGCGCGGCGAGCACGTCCTTGACCAGTGCGTCGACCGCGCCGCCGTCGGTGAGGTCGCACTGATACGCCGACGCCTTCCCGCCCGCCGCGACGATCTGCTCGCGGACCTCTTCGAGCTCGTCGGCGCGCCTGGCCACGAGGATCACTTCGCCGCCCTTCGCGGCGACGGCCAGCGCGGACGCGCGCCCGATGCCCGACGAGGCGCCGGTGATCAGGACCTTGCGGCCGTCGAGCGGTTCCGGGCCCGGACGGCGGCGGCCGCGATCGGGGTCCAGGTGCTCGAGCCAGTATCGGTAAAGCGGACCGGCGTACTCCTTCAACGGGGGCAAGGTGATCCCGCTGCCTTCGAGCGCGGCCGTGGTCGCGCTCGTGTCGAAGTCGACCTCCATACTCAGATGGGGCAGGACTTCGAGCGGAATGCCGAGTTCGGTCAGTACCGCCGCGCGGGCCGACCGCCCGCCGGGAACGCGGTCGAAACCGGCGGCGGCGGATTTCGCCAGCCGGGTTCCGGCGCGCTTCAGCGCTCCGGACGGACGAGGGGGAAGGACAGCGGAGATCTTCGGCGCGCCCGCGGCCCGTGCGAAGGCGTTGTAGACCTCGTGCAGCGGCTGAGGTCGAGGCGACGCGAGGTGGTACGTGCTGCCACTGGGCGCGTCGACGTGCATGAGGTGCTCCATCGCTTCGACGACGTAGTCGACCGGCACGATGTTCGTGGCGCCGAGATCCGGGGCGGCCAGCGGGAGACGGCGGGGCAGGGTGGCGAGCCGCGAGATCGCGGGGAGGAAGTAGTACGGGCCGTCGATCTTGTCCATCTCGCCGGTGCGCGAATCACCGGCCACGGCGGACGGCCGGTACACGCGGAACGGCGTTTTCCCGTGCCGTCGCACGAGTTTCTCGGCCTCGAACTTCGTCGCGTGGTACGGCGACGCGAAGCTCTGGCCGAGGTCGAAATCGGCCTCGGTGAAGCGCCCGGCGTACTTTCCGGCGACCGCGATCGACGAGACGTGGTGGAAGAGCCCGGCCTTCGCGGCGGCGGCGAACTCCAGGACGTTGCGGGTGCCGTCGACGTTGGCCGCGCGGTTCGCCGCTTCGTCCGCGGTGAGGTCGTAGATCGCGCCGAGGTGCACGACGTGGTCTAGCGGCCCCACGCGGGCGGGATCGATGCCGAGCGAGGGTTCGGTCAGGTCGCCGGTGACGGGAACGAGCTTCTCGTGGCTCGGGAGCTTCCCGCGTGAGGTCTCCCTCACGAGAACATGGACGGCTACGGTCTCAGGTCGCCGTAGTAGGCGCGCGACCAGGCGTTTGCCCAGAAAACCCGTCGCGCCCGTCACGAAGTAGGTGGTCATGGCCGGCTCCTTCCGAAGGGGCCGACTCTACCTACTCGGAAGTAGGAACGGTAGTTGTCATTCGCTGTGATCCGGATGTTCGGCCACCGCGACCACGGCGTCGCGGAGCGCGGCACGCAGGCGCCCCACGTCCAGCGGCCCGAGCACGGCGGCCTCGCCGGGCGGCGCCACGAGCACGATCTTGTCGCTGCTCACGAACACCGTCACGTCCCTGCGCCTGCCCGCGAGATCCCGGCAGCCGACCGACCATTCGTCCCGCGGTGCCAACGTCCTCATCCTCCCGTATCCCATGATCTCCCTTTCTCGTCCGTGGCTGGGACGGGGCGGTTTCGAGGCCGTGACGCGGGTTGCCCGACATTCCTACTGATGGGTTAACCGATCCTTCGTATCGTGATCGACTTCCGGTTTCGCTAGGCCGGACGAGGACGAACGGGAGTAGCGTCCGGGGGAGGGGACTGCTTGGGAGGTCATGGATGTCCGAACCCAGGAAAATCGTCATCGTCGGGGCCGGTCTCGCGGGCGCGACGGCCGCCGGGACTTTGCGAGAACGCGGCTACCCGGGCGAGATCCTGCTGCTCGGTACCGACACGCATCGCCCGTACGAACTACCGCCCTTGTCCAAAGGGCTCCTGATGGGCAACACCGATGAACCCGACTGGGTGCACGACGCGGGTTTCTACGAAGAGAAGGACATCGCGTTCAAGAGCGGCGCGACCGCGACCAAGATCGAACTCGGCGCGCGGCACGTGCTCGACGACGCGGGCGGCGAACACCGCTTCGACCGTCTCGTGCTCGCGACCGGCTCCCGGCCGCGATCGCTGCCGGTGCCCGGCGGGGACCTGCCGGGACTGCGGACCCTGCGCACCCTCGACGACGCGCTGGCGCTGCGTTCGGCGTTCAAGGACGCCGGACGGGTGGTGATCGTCGGCGCGGGCTGGATCGGGACCGAGGCCGCGGCGGCCGCCAGGGAACACGGCGCCGAGGTGACCGTGGTCGACCAGATCGGCTCGCCGCTGCTCGCGGTGCTGGGCGATCAGGTGTCCGGGGTCTTCAAGGATCTGCACACGGAGCACGGCGTGAACTGGCGGCTGGGTGAAGGTGTCGCCGGGTTCACCGGCGGCCCGGACGGGGTGACCGGCGTTCGTTTGCAGAGCGGTGACGAGCTTCCCGCGGACGTCGTGCTGGTGGCCGTCGGCGCCGCGCCGCGGGTCGACCTCGCGCACGCCGCCGGGCTGGAACTGTCCGACGACGGCGGAGTCTGCGCCGACGCCGGCCTGCGGACGGCGGCGCCCGACGTCTACGCGATCGGCGACATCGCCGCGCATTTCCATCCCCGCTACGGAAAACGCGTCCGCGTCGAGCACTGGTCGAACGCGAAGTGGCAAGGCGAGCACGTCGCCGGGAACCTGCTGGGAGAGAACGAGCCGTACCTGCGGAGTCCCTACTTCTTTTCGGATCAGTACGACCTGGGCTGCGAGTACCGGGGCCTCGCCGACCCAGAAAGCGACGAGCTCGTGGTGCGGGGCGACCTCGCGGCGCGGGACTTCACGGCGTTCTGGCTGCGGGACGGACAGGTGACCGCCGCGATGAACGTCAACCAGTGGGACGACGGGGACGCGTTGAAGGCTCTCGTCGAGGGACGCGCTGCGGTGACGGCGGAACAGTTGAGGACCGGCGACCTCAAGTCGCTGGTTTGACCCGTGCAATGAAGGGGCCTTTCATAGCAAATTTTGCTATGAAAGGCCCCTTCATTGCGCTCTGCGGAGGCTTAGGCCTCCTGAGCGACCAAAGCCCGCGAAGCACGCGAAGGCCCCGTCATGGTCCCGAAGGCCAGCAGCGCGAGAACGCCGAAGGCCGCCATCGTGATCCCCATCGGGACGGCGGTGCCCGCGCCGCCCAGCCCGACCAGCGGCGTCGCCAGCCCGCCGACGACGAACTGCAGCACGCCCAGCAGCGCCGACGCCGAACCGGCGGACCGCGCCTGCTCGGCCAGCGCGAGCGAACTCGCGTTCGGTGCCACCATGCCGATGCTCGACACCAGGACGAACAGCGGGATCAGCAGCCCGATCAGGCCGAGGTCCAGCGCCGCCGCGGCCAGTACGCCGAAGCCGGCGACCGCCGCGATGACGAGGCCGACGGTCAGCAGGGTCCGTTCCGGGAAGCGGCCGACGATGCGCCCGTTCAGCTGGCCGACGGCCACGATGCCGATGCCGTTGAGCCCGAACACCAGGCTGTACGCCTGCGGGCTCAGGCCGTAGACGCCTTGCAGGGCGAAGGAAGAACCGGAGATGTAGGCGAACAGGCTGCCGAACATCAGCCCGGAGGCCAGCGCGTAGCCAAGGAAGCTGCGGTCGCGGAGCAGGCTCGCGTACTTCCGCATCACCGAGCCGAAGCGCGCGGGCGTGCGGCGTTCCTCCGGCAGGGGTTCCGGCAGCAGGAAGAAGACGACGGCGAGCAGGATCGCGCCGAACACGGTCAGGCAGACGAACACGCCGCGCCACGAGGTCCAGTTCAGGATCTGGCCGCCGATGATCGGCGCCAGGATCGGGGCGAGCCCGTTGACCAGCATGAGCAGCGAGAAGAACTTCGTCATCGCGGTGCCGGAGTAGAGGTCGCGGACGGTCGCCCTGGCGATCACGATGCCCGCCGCCGCGCCGAAGGCCTGGACACCGCGGGCGGCGATGAGCAGTTCGGCGGTCGGGGCGACGGCGCACAGGATCGAGCCGACCATGTAGAGGGCGAGCCCGGCCACGAGCGGTTTGCGGCGGCCGATGGCGTCGGACAGCGGTCCGAGGACCAGCTGGCCGAGGGCGAGCCCGATGATGAACGCGCTCAGTGTCAGCTGGACGGTCGCGTCCGCCGCGCGCAGTTCTCCCGCCATCTGCGGCAGCGCGGGCAGGTACATGTCGATGGACAGGGGCCCGAAGGCGGACAGGCCGCCGAGGATCAGGACGAACCGGGCGCGGCCGGTCATGTGCGGTCGCGCGACGGACTCTTCCACTCGCTCGGGCGCGATGGTCATGCTCTTCCTCTCCCCAGGGATGGTTCCGCCGACAACAACTTGCTTAGAGTAGGTAACTATTCCCGCTGTGACCCATGGCACTCCGAGTTGTCGCGACTGATCCGATCAATTTTCGAGACAAATCGAGGCGACCTCTAGATCTGGCCGAAGGTCGTCGGGTATACATCGGATGTCTGTTCGTTGCTGTTGGAGCCGTTGATTGTTGGCGGTTCGGCCGGAAGGGAAAATCCGTGCAGCTGTTGCGTCTCGGGGAGCCGGGAAGTGAGCGTCCGTTCGTACGTGCTGGAGACGGCACGCTGCGCGACCTCTCGGGGCTGACCGCCGACATCGATGGCGGCTTCTTCGCGAGTGACGGCGTCGCCAGGGTCGCGGCCGCGCTGGCCGCCGGTGAGCTGCCCGAAGCCGGCCCCGAAGCCACGCGGGCCAGGGTGGGCGCGCCGATCGCGCGGCCGGGCAAGGTCGTCTGCATCGGCCTCAACTACCGGCAGCACGCCGAGGAGTCCGGCGCCGCCGTCCCGGCCGAGCCGGTCGTCTTCATGAAGGCTTCCGACGTCGTCGTCGGCCCGGAGGACGACGTGCTCGTGCCGCGCGGTTCGACCAAGACCGACTGGGAGGTCGAGCTCGGCGTCGTCATCGGCAAGACCGCGCGCTACCTCGAAAGCGTCGAAGAAGCCCTCGAATACGTCGCCGGCTACACCGTCTCGAACGACGTTTCCGAGCGTGAGTTCCAGCTCGAACGCGGCGGCCAGTGGGACAAGGGCAAGTCGTGCGAGAACTTCAACCCGCTCGGCCCGTGGCTGGTCACCGCCGACGAGGTGACCGACCCGCAGGCCCTCGGCCTCCGGTTGTGGGTCAACGGCGAGAAGAAGCAGGACTCGTCGACGAAGGACATGATCTTCACGGTCGCCGAGATCGTGCACTACCTGAGCCGGTTCATGGTGCTGCGCCCCGGCGACCTCATCAACACCGGCACTCCGCAGGGCGTCGCCCTCGGTCAGCCGGATCCCAAGCCGTACCTGCGCGAAGGGGACGTCATCGAGCTCGAGATCGACGGCCTCGGCCGCCAGCGCCAGACCGTCAGGCAGGCGTGATGGCGAAGATCGTGGGCATGGAGGTGCTCGACGTCCGCTTCCCGACCTCTCGGGAGCTGGACGGTTCGGACGCCATGAACCCGGACCCGGACTACTCGGCCGCGTACGTCGTGCTGCACACCGACGGCGGCCCGGACGGCTACGGACTCGCCTTCACCATCGGACGCGGCAACGACGTCCAGGCCGCGGCGATCCGCGCGCTGGAATCGCACGTCGTCGGCAGGGACGTGCCCACCGGCGCCGCCGCGCTCGGCGACCTGTCGAGGGCACTGGTCGGCGACTCGCAGTTGCGGTGGCTCGGCCCGGAAAAGGGTGTCGCGCATATGGCGATCGGCGCGGTGGTCAACGCCGCCTGGGACCTCGCCGCGCGGATCGCCGGACTCCCGGTCTGGCGGTTCGCCGCCGAGATGTCGCCCGAGGATCTCGTCTCCCTCGTCGACTTCCGCTACCTGTCCGACGCGCTGACCGAGCAGGAAGCGCTCGACATCCTTCGCGCCGCCGAACCGGGCCGCGCGGAGCGGATCGCCCGGATCGAGCGTGACGGGTACCGCGCGTACAGCACTTCCCCCGGCTGGCTCGGCTACTCGGACGCGAAACTCGTCCGGCTCGCCGAACAGGCCGTCGCGGACGGCTTCGAGATGATCAAACTGAAGGTCGGCGGCAATCTCGAGGACGACGTCCGCCGGATGAAACTCGCCCGCGAGACCGTCGGCCCGGACATCCGGGTCGCCGTCGACGCGAACCAGCGCTGGGACGTTTCGACCGCGATCACCTGGATGACCGCACTGGCGCAGTACGACCCGTACTGGATCGAGGAGCCCACTTCGCCGGACGACGTGCTCGGGCACGCCGCGATCGCCAAGGCGCTCGCTCCGATCCGGGTGGCCACCGGTGAGCACGTCCAGAACCGCGTGATGTTCAAGCAGCTGCTGCAGGCGGGCGCGATCTCGGTGCTGCAGCTGGACGCCGCCAGGGTCGGCGGGTTCAACGAGAACCTGGCGATCCTGTTGCTGGCGGCCAAATTCGGTGTCCCGGTGTGCCCGCACGCCGGCGGTGTCGGGCTGTGCGAACTCGTCCGGCACCTGTCGATGTTCGACTACGTGGCCGTGTCCGCTTCCGACGTGGACCGGTCCATCGAATGGGTCGACCACCTCCACGAGCATTTCACCGACCCGGCAGCCGTGATCGACGGCCGTTACGTCGCCCCGTCCGCGCCGGGCTTCTCGGCACGGATGCACGACGCGACGCTGCGCCGGTTCACCTTCCCCGACGGTCCTGAATGGACGGAGACAAGCAAGTGAGTGAGTTCGAAGGCCTCGTCGCGGCCGTCACCGGAGGCGCGTCGGGAATCGGCAGGGCCACCGCGGATCTGCTCGCCTCACGCGGGGCGAAGGTCGCGGTGCTCGACCTGAATCCCGGCGACCTTCCCGAAGGCCTGGCCGGATTCCGCTGCGACGTCGGGTCCGACGACGAGGTCCGGTCCGCGATCGACGCGGTCGCTGAGCGCTTCGGCAGGCTCGACATCCTGGTCAACAACGCGGGGATCGGCGCTCAAGGTGACGTCACCGCCAACAGCGACGACGAATGGCACCGCGTGCTCGACATCAACGTGGTGGGCATGGTGCGGCTGGCGCGGGCGGCGTTGCCGCAGCTGAAGAACTCGCCGTCGGCCGCGATCGTCAACACCTGTTCGATCGCCGCGTGGGCGGGCCTGCCCAGCCGCGCGCTGTACTCGGCCAGCAAGGGCGCGGTGCTCTCGCTGACCCTGGCGATGGCGACCGACCACCTCGCCGACCGGATCCGGGTCAACTGCGTCTGCCCCGGCACCGCCGACACGCCGTGGGTCGGCAGGCTGCTCGACGCCGCGGGCGACCCGGAGGCCGAACGGGCCGCGCTGGCCGCCCGTCAGCCGATGGGCAGGCTGGTGACCGCGGACGAGGTCGCGAACGCGGTCGTGTACCTCGCCAGTCCGTTGTCGGCTTCGACCACCGGAACGGCGCTCGCCGTCGACGGAGGGATGTACGGGCTGCGCCCGCGCGGTCCGGTCCAGCAGTAGGTTTTTCGCTGTCATCAAGGAGGATGCGGTGCGTACGAGGGTGATCAAGGTGGCCGCCGCGGCCACCGCGCTCGGGCTGGCCCTGTCGGCCTGTGGATCCACGAAGGACAACGCGCCGAAGCCGGGGTCCGGCGGGGCGCAGGGCGGCAAGGTCGGCGCGACGATCCCGTTGCTGACCTCGCCGTTCTGGCAGGCCTACAACAACTACGTACCGCAGAAGGCCAAGGAGCAGGGCGTCGACGCGCTGCCGACGGTCAACGCGGACAGCGATCCGGCGAAGCAGATCACCGACATCAACACCCTGCTCAACCAGGGCATCAAGGGTCTCGTCGTGACGCCGCTCGACTCCGCCGCCGTCGTCGCGGGGCTCAAGGCGGCGGAGAACAAAGGTGTCCCGGTGGTGGCGGTCGACGTCGCGCCGGAGAGCGGCAAGGTCGCGATGGTGGTGCGCGCGGACAACAAGGCGTACGGCACCAAGGCCTGTGAGGCGATCGGCGCGAAGGTCACGTCGGGCAAGGTCGTGCAGGTCATGGGCGACCTGGCTTCGGTCAACGGCCGCGACCGTTCCGAGGCGTTCCGGCAGTGCATGAAGACCAAGCACCCGCAGGTCCAGGTGCTGGAGGTCGCCGCGGAGTGGAAGGCGGACAAGGCTTCGTCCGGTTTGGACAGTCTGCTGACCGCGAATCCGGACATCAAGGCCGTGTACATGCAGGCGGGCGGCGTCTATCTGGCGCCGACGCAGCAGGCGCTCAAGCGCAAGAACCTCTACTTCCCGGTCGGCGACCCGAAGCATGTCGTGCTGGTCAGCAACGACGGCATCCCGCAGGAGCTCGCCGCGATCCGCGCGGGCGAACTCGACGCGACCGTCTCCCAGCCCGCCGACGACTACGCCAAGTACGGCATGTACTGGATCAGGAAGGCGATGGCGGGGGAGACCTTCAAGGCCGGGCCGACCGATCACGGCAGCACCGTCGTCGAGGTCCGGCCGGGGATACTGGAAGACCAGCTCCCCGCGCCCGTCGTCACCAAGGACAACGTGGACGACAAGGCCCTCTGGGGGAACAACCTGTGAGCGCGCTGCCCGCCGGGTCCGCCGCCGTGCCGGTGGTCAGCGCACAGGGCGTCGGCAAACGCTACGGCCCGACCGTGGCGCTGTCCGACGTCAGCCTCACCGTGTATCCCGGCGAGTCGCACGCGCTCGTCGGCCGCAACGGTGCGGGGAAGTCGACGCTCGTCTCCATCCTCACCGGACTGTCCAAAACGGACACCGGTCACGTCGAGTTCGGTGGCGTGCCCGCGCCGCCGTTGTCCAAACAGGACGACTGGAAACGCGCGGTCGCCTGTGTCTACCAGCACGCGATGGTCGTCCCGCAGTTGACCGTCGCGGAGAACCTGTTCCTCAACCGCCAGTCCGGTAAGGGGTTCGCGATCGGCTGGCAGCGCTTGCGTCGCCAGGCCAGGGAACTGCTCGACTCGTGGGACGTCCACGTCGACGTCGACACCCCGGCCGGCGAGCTTTCGGTCGAGGACCGGCAGTTCGTCGAGATCGCGCGGGCGTTGTCCTACGGTGCCCGGTTCATCGTGCTCGACGAGCCGACGGCGCAGCTGGACAGCCAGGCGATCGAGCGGCTCTTCGCGCGGATGCGCCAGATGCAGGACAGCGGGGTGACGTTCCTGTTCATCTCGCACCACCTCCACGAGGTGTACGAGGTGTGCCAGGCGGTCACCGTGCTGCGCGACGCGAAGCACATCCTGACCGCGCCGGTTTCGGAGGTCGGCCGCGCCGAGCTGATCGACGCGATGACCGGCGAGCAGGGTGGGCTTTCCGTCCGCGACGCTTCGACGCGGGAGGCGCTGGCGCCGGACGCCGACGAGGTGCTGACCGTCGACGGGCTTTCCGGTGACGGGTTCGGCGACGTGACCTTCCGGATCCACCGCGGTGAGGTGATCGGCCTCGCGGGCAGCAACGCCAGCGGCAAGCACCAGGTCGCCGAAACCGTGTACGGGCTGCGTTCCCCGGCCTCCGGCACGATCAGGGTGGACGGGAAACCGTTGAAGCCGGGCGACATCCCGGCCGCGATCCGCGCCGGCATCGGCTGTGTGCCGAGAGACCGGCACCACGAAGGACTGGTGCTCGAACACTCGATCATGGACAACGCCACACTGTCCATTTTGGATCGCCTCGGCAAGGGCGGCCTCGCGTCACCGGGCGTCCGGTACTCGAAGGCGTCGAAGGCGCTGACGGATTACGACATCGTCGCGGCTGACGCCGATCAGCCGGTGTCCGACCTGTCCGGCGGCAACCAGCAGAAAGTCGTCCTCGCCCGTGCGCTGGCCGGGGATCCGCGCCTGGTCGTGCTGATCAACCCGACCGCGGGCGTGGACGTGAAGTCGAAGGAAGCGCTGCTCGCGGTCGTCGACCGGGTGCGGGCGGAGGGCAAGGCGGTGCTGATCGTCAGCGACGAGCTGGACGATCTCCGCCTGAGCGACCGGGTGCTGGTGCTGCGCGCCGGTGCCGTGGTCGCCGAACACCGGGCGGGCTGGTCGGACGGCGACCTGGTGGCCGACATCGAAGGAGTCGAGCGCGGATGACCGAACTGATGACGGATCCGAAATCGGCCTCGCTGGGGCCACCACCGCCGAACCGCCGGAAGTTCCGCTGGCTGCGTGAACTCGCCCTCGTGCCCGCGCTGATCGTGGTGCTGATCATCGGAGGACTGATCAGTGACACGTTCCTGACCTTCGGCAGCATCGTCGGGATCCTGTCCGCTTCGGCGGCGCTGTCGATGGTGGTGCTGGGCGAATCGCTCGTGCTGCTGACCGGGAAGTTCGACCTGTCGCTGGAATCCACCATGGGCATGGCGCCCGCGCTGGGCGCGATGCTGGTCATCCCGGTGGCGTCTTCGGGCTTCGGCACGGAGATCCCCGGCTTCGCGGGCATCCTCGCCGTGCTGGTGGCCGGTGCCGCGGTCGGCTTCGTGAACGGGTTCCTGATCGTCAAGCTGAAGCTGAACGCCTTCATCGTCACGCTGGCGATGCTGACGGTGCTGCGCGGCACGCAGATCGGCTCCACGCAAGGGAAGACGCTGTTCGACCAGCTGGACGTGTTCACCGCGCTGGCCACGACGACGTTCATCGGGCTGCCGATGTCGGTGTGGCTGGCCGCGGCGCTGTTCGCCGTGTTCGGGCTGGGGCTGCGGTATCACCGGATCGGCCGCTCGCTGTACGCCATCGGCGGCAACCGGGAAGCCGCGCGGGCCGCAGGTATCCGCGTCGACCGGATTTCCTGGGGTGTCTTCGTCGTGGCCGGTGTGCTGGCCGCGCTCGGCGGGCTCGCGTTCACCGGCTACGTCGGCGCGCTCGGCGCCGATCAGGGCGACGGATTGATCCTTCAGGTGTTCGCCGCTGCGGTGATCGGCGGTGTCTCACTCGACGGTGGGAAGGGCACTCTGGTCGGGGCGCTCACCGGCGTGCTGCTCCTGCAGACGGTCACCAACCTGCTGCAGGTCGCGCAGGTGCCGCCGGAATGGCTGAAGGCGATCTACGGCGTGATCATCCTGGTCGCGTTGATCATCTCCCGCTATGCCGGCGGGAAGGCGCAGACCTAGTACACCGATGCAATGAAGGGGCCTTTCATTGCAAATTTTGCGATGAAAGGCCCCTTCATTGCACGCCGCAAGAGCTATCGGAAGCCTCGGGAGGGTGCTGTGTCAGGAAGCTTCGGCGGCCGTGGTGGGGTCGTCGGCGGTGCCGAGAGCGTTGCGGAGCCACTGCTCCACCCCCGCCACGTGCACGGTCGCCCACGAACGCGCGAGTTCGGGTTCTCGGGCGGCGATGGCCTCGTAGATCGCCGTGTGCTGCTCGCGGGTCTTCGCGACCGCGCCCTCCTGCGTGAGGCCGCGCCAGATGCGGGCGCGCGCGGTGGGGCCGGACAGGCTGTCCAGCAGCGAGCACAGCACCGGATTACCGGAGCCGTCGGCGATCTTGCGGTGGAACTGCAGGTCGTTCGCGACCAGCGCCTCCACCGTCGGCGAGTCGGCCAGTTCGTCGAGCAGGCGGCCTAGCTCCGCGATGTCCTCGTCGTTCATATGCATCGCGGCCATCGCCGTCGCCGCCGGTTCGAGGATCCGGCGGACGGCGAGGAAGTCCAGCACGGTGTCGTCCCGGTGGAAGTCCACCACGAACGTCATCGCGTCGAGGAGGAGATTCGGTTCGAGGCTGGTGACGTACGTTCCGTCGCCCTGGCGGACGTCGAGCACGCGGATCAGGCACAACGCCTTCACCGCTTCGCGCAGCGAGCTGCGGGACAGGCCGAGCCGCTGGGCCAGTTCGGCCTCTTTCGGCAGCCTGTCGCCCGGAGCAAGCTCACCGGTGATGATCATGTCCTTGATCTTGTCGATCGCGACATCGGTGACCGGCATGTTCCACCGCCCTCCCCGAAGACCTCGGATGTTTGAGTGTCAATTGACAGAGTGCCATGTTTCGAACTGAGGAGGCGCGGTGACCCACGGTGTCGCACTACAAAGAGTGGCACTCCACACCCGGCTGAAGCCGGGCAAGGAGGCCGAATACGAGTCGGTCCACGCCGTCATCCCGCCTGAACTGGACGAAGCCCTGCGCGGTGCGGGCGTGCGTTCGTGGCGGATCTGGCGGGACGGTCTCGACCTTTTCCACGTCGTGGAGGTCGAGGACTACGCGAAGATGCGCGCGGTCCTGCGTGATCATCCGGCCAACATCCCGTGGCAGGCACGGATGGCGGAACTGCTCGACGTCGAAGACGACTACTCGGGCAACGATTCGGGCCTCGGCCTGGTGTGGGAGCTTCCGTGAAGATCCCCCTGTCCCCGCTGGGGCTCGGCTGCGCGCAGCTGGGCAACCTGTACCACGCCATCGCCGACGAGACGGCCGAAGCGACCGTCCGGCAGGCGTGGGACGAAGGCATCCGGTACTTCGACACCGCCCCGCACTACGGTCTCGGGCTGTCGGAACGGCGGCTGGGCGCGGCACTTTCGGCGTACGACCGCCCTGACTTCGTGGTGTCGACCAAGGTCGGCCGCGTGCTGGAACCCGATCCCGCCGGCGCTTCGCGCACCGACTCGCAGGGTTTCGTCGTTCCCGCCGCGTACAAACGCCGCTGGGACTTCAGCCGCGACGGGATCCTCCGGTCGCTTGAGGACAGTCTGGAGCGGCTGGGGCTCGACCGCGTCGACGTCGTCTACGTGCACGACCCGGACGAACACTTCGAGGACACCGTCGGCGGCGCGTTCCCCGCGCTGCTCGAACTGCGGGAGCAGGGTGTCGTCGACGCCATCGGGGCCGGGATGAACCAGGCGCCGATGCTCACGGAGTTCGTCCGCCGGTTCGATCTTGACGTGATCCTGCTGGCGGGCCGGTACACCCTGCTCAACCAGCCCGCGCTCGACGACCTCCTCCCGCTGTGCGCGGAACGCGGCGTGGACGTGGTGGCAGGCGGGGCGTTCAACGCCGGGATCCTCGCCACCGCGTCGCCGGGCACGATGTACGACTACGCCGAGGCGCCGGCCGAACTGGTCGAGCGCGCCCAGCGGATCGCCGACGTCTGCGCGCGGCACGGCGTCGAACTCCCGCAAGCCGCGCTGGCGTTGCCCGCGGCGCATCCGTCGGTGGTGTCCGTCGTCGTCGGCGCGCACGATCCCGGCCAGGTCCGGCTCAACGCCGAACGGTTCCGGCGTCCGGTGCCGCGCGAGTTGTGGACGGACCTGATCCGTGCGGGACTGTTGCGTGAGGACACCGTGCTGCGACAGGAGGAACGGGCGTGATCGACGCGCACCATCACCTTTGGGATCCGTCACGGCGGGACTACCCGTGGATGACCGGTTCGGCATTGGATCCGATCCGCCGTCCGTACACAGTGGACGATCTCCGCGCGGTGACCAAGGCGACCGGGGTGAAGGGGACCGTGCTGGTGCAGACGGTCTCGTCGGAAGAGGAGACGCGCGAGTTCCTCGCGGCGGCTCGGGCCGAACCGCTCATCGTGGGCGTCGTCGGCTGGACCGACCTCACCGCGCCCGCCGTCGCCGAGCGCGTGGCTTCGTTTTCGGGGCCGTTGGTGGGGATCCGGCATCAGGTGGAGGACGAGCCGGATCCGTCGTGGCTGACGCGGCCCGAGGTCCTGCGCGGTCTCGCCGCCCTCGGCGAGGCCGGGCTGGCGTACGACTTGCTGGTGAAACCACCGCAACTCCCCGCCGCGCTCGCCGCCGCGAAAGCGTTGCCGGACCAGGTTTTCGTGCTCGACCACGCCGCGAAGCCGCCGATCGCCACGGGCGAATGGCAGCCGTGGGCGGACGGTGTCGCGGCTTTGGGGGAGCTGGACAACGTGTACTGCAAGCTTTCGGGGCTGGTGACCGAGGCGGACTGGGCGCGGTGGAAGGTCGGGCAGCTGGCGCGCTGGGCCGAGCACGTTCTGGAGTCCTTCGGGGCTTCGCGGCTGATGTTCGGCTCGGACTGGCCGGTCTGCGAGCTCGCGGCCGCGTACGAAGTCGTCGTGGACACGGCGTTCTCGTTGACAGGCTCGTTGAGCGACGCCGAGCGGCTCGAGTTCTTCGACGGCACTGCGAAGCGCGCTTACCGGCTTCCCGCGGCGGGAGGGTGAGTCGCGCGCGGTCGGCCTCATCGAGTCGCGGCGTCGAGCCGCCGGGCTCGGAGAAAGAAAAGGTGGGAGGCGCGGGGTCCTGGCGCCTGAGAGCCGCCGGTCAACGATCTTCGGCAGGGGAGAAAAGCTCAGAATTCGTCCTGCTTGACCATCGTCCGCAGGCGGGCCAGTGCGCGGTGCTGCGTCACGCGCACGTTGCCGGCGGAAATCCCGAGCGCCTCGGCGGTTTCGGCGGCGGAAAGGCCGACGGCGATGCGGAGGGCGAGGATCTCCTGCTGCACCCGCGGGAGGGTGGAGAGCAGGCGGCTGAGCCGGGCACCGAGGTCCAGGTGCAGGGCGTGCGTTTCGGGTTCGTTGTCGCCGATGGGCCGTTCCGGCAGTTCCGGGACCGGTTCCGACCGGTCGCGGGAGACCGCGCGGTAGGCGTCCGCGACCTTGTTGGCGGCGATGGCGTGGACGAGGTAGAGGAACGAACCACCGCGATCCTGGTAGCCGGGCAGTGCCTTCAGCACGGCCATGCACACTTCCTGCGCGACGTCGTCCGCCGACAGGTAGGACAGGTCGCGGCCACCCATTCTGGCCCGGCAGTACCGGACCACGACCGGCCCGATCATCCGCAGCAGTGACTGGATCGCGGCGGGATTCCCGTCGCCCGCGTCCTTGACCAGAGGATCGAGATCCTCCTTCGTCAGCCGTCCGCCCGGTCGAGGCAGGTTCTCCGGAGTCGTGTATCCGGGGACCGCATCGGCGGTGACGGTTCTGGACGCGCTGGAGATTGCTTGCATGGTCGTCCTCCCCGGCCGACCCTGCGACCGTCGCAGTCGAGGGGTCAACACTCCGTAACGATTGAGGGCGGCAGATGCTCCGTAAGATCAGATCCATCTGCCGCCGTTGCGACGCAGCGTAATCGTAGGCGCCGATCGGACGGCAGTAAAGATTTCAACTAGAGATAGCCCATTCGCCGGAGTCGGCTTAATACAACCGAGACTCCGCGTCGGGAAAAGGGACTTCGGCGTCGCAGGATGTGCGCGGCGGTTAGCGCACCGCGATCAGCGCGACCGCCGTCGCTACGACGAGTGCCGATGCCGTGACAGCAAGGACTCTGTTAAGAGGTTTCGGGGTTCCCGGACGGCGCAGTGCTCGTTCACGGATCGCGCCGGCGACGACGAAGGTGATCACCATGGCGCCCGCGAACGCGACCGGGACGACCGCCGTCCCCCAGTCTCGCCGGGCGGCGGCGTGCAAGAGCAGGAGTGTGCAGGCAGTAGCCGCGAGCGCGGTCCGGCGCCAGGCCAGCCCGGTCCGTTCCGCTTGCGCTCCGTGATCGCGTTGGCTCACGAAAAGATCACCAGTGCCCCCGCCGTCAGGGTGATCGCGAGGATCCCGGCGGTCAGCAGGACCAGCATCCCGCTCTTCGGCAGCGGCCGTCCGGCGCGCATCGCGCTCTGCACCTGCCGCCAGCGTGGATACGCGCTCGCCGCGACGACGGCGGCCAGCAGGACGCACAGTCCCGCCAGGACGGTGCTCAGCGCGTTCGGATCGGGAACCAGCTGATGGACGGCGACGCCGCCGGCCAGCAGGCCCAGCGCCGTCCGGAGCCAGGCGAGGAAGGTCCGTTCGTTGGCGAGCGTGAATCGGTAATCGGGTTCGGAGCCGCCGTCGTGCGGGCCGCTGATCTCTGCCACTTGAAGGACACTAGGCGGTGTCCGGCAAGCCTGACACGGCCTAGGCGTTCCGGCGCGCGAAGACCCACCAACGAAGGACCGCGAAGCGCGCGATGCCGCCCACGACGCTGGCAGCGAGCAGGGCGCCTGTCTGTTCCAGCGCGGTCGGCTCGGTGATCACCGCGTCGAGCGACGCGAGCACGATCGAGCCGTACGCGGCGTAGAAGGCGAAGGTCACCAAGTCCTGGAAGTGCCGCTTGCCCGCGTTGCTCTTCCGGGCAGCGAAGGTGACCCTGCGGTGGAACTCGGTGTTCCCGACGGTCGTGACCGCGAGCGCGACCAGATTGGCGAACTGGGGGCCGAGGATCGGCTGCAGGACGAGGAACAGCACCGCCTGCAGGCCGGTGGCGGCGACGCCGGCGACGACGTACCAAGCGGCATGGTTGCCGAGTTCGTGATGCCGCTCCGGCGCGCGCCGGATGATCCGGTGCCCTGGCGCCCACCTGGTGGTGGTCATACCGACGACGCTACTCCTTGTTTCACAAACTTGTGAAGCTAATGAACTACCTGAGAAACTGTGATCCCCACGACAGCGCCCCTGTTTGGCCTGCGGAGACGCCGGGTAAGCCACAGGAGCCGGGTCGAGTACAGCACGTCCCGGCCGACGTCCGACCAGGAGGGAGCGGCCGATGAGCGACCGTGAGACCGCGGAGCCGGAAACGTTGGATCCCAGCGAGGCGCTCGACGAGGACGAACTCCGCGTCGACCCGCTCGAAGAGGGTGTCGAACCACCCGAGCACTGGAGCGGGGCAGACCGTTTCGGGACAACGCCCGCGGAGATCCGTGAAGGGGAGTCGCACGCCATGCGGCTGGCCGAGGAGGAGCCCGACGTCGGCGAGAAGTGATCTTCACTCAGACGGCGGGCCATGCCGACAGCCCCTAGCGTGGTCGGTCAAGTGCAAGACCGCGACGAAGGAAGGGCAGAGATGCTGACAGTCACCGAAGCCGCCGCCGAGGCGATCACCGCACTGACCGGCCAGGAGAACGGCCAGGACGGAGGCGGCCTGCGGTTCGCGATGCATTCCCAGCAGGGGGACAGTCCCCAGCTCGCGGTTTCCGTCGCCCCTGAACCGGAAACCGGAGACAAGGTCCTCGGCGCCGACGGCGGCCCGAAGGTGTTCTTGGAGCCGGAAGCGGCCGCGTTGCTCGACGACAAGGTGCTCGACGTCCAGCAGGACGAAACCGGCGAAGTCGCCTTCGCCGTACTCCCGCAGGCTCAGCCCCAGCCTGGCAGCTGAGCCCGGCGGGTTCAGGCTTGCCGAGTCGGGCAAGGCGCCTGGTCGACCTCCGACGATGATGTCGCGAAAGCCACTTTCGGGACGTCGGACGTCGCGAAAGTGGCTTTCGCGACGTCCGAATAACTGCCGCTACGCGCGTGCTTAGCCTCGGGCCCAGATGCGGACCAGCTCGCCGGCGCGTTCGCGTAGGAGTTCCGCCGCGTGCGCACGGGCGTGGTCGAGCGAAGGCGCGTGGTCGATCAGGGCGGCGCTGCCCACGACCCCGAGGCCGGCGAGCTGGCTCTGGTCCAGCTGGATCCGTCCGGCCAGCACCATCAGCGGCACCGCGTGCTCCTGTGCGCGGGCCGCGATGCCGGCCGGGGCCTTGCCATCGAGGCTCTGTTCGTCCAATGAGCCCTCGCCGGTGATGACGAGGTCGGCGCGTTCGATGGCGTCGGCGACGCCGGTGAGCCCGGCGATGAGCTGGAACCCGGATTCGACGCTCGCGCCGAGCCCCGCGATCGCGCCCGCGGCGACTCCGCCGCCCGCGCCCGCCCCGGGAAGATCGGAGACATCGGGGGTCCCGGCGTTCCGCAACGCCTGCGCCCAGCGGGACAGGGACGCGTCCAGTTGCTCGACCTCGCGCGGGCCCGCTCCCTTCTGCGGGCCGAAGATCGCGGCCGCGCCACGGGGGCCGAGCAAGGGATTCGTCACGTCGGTGGCGACGGCGACCTCGACGGAGCCGAGCCGTTCGCGCACCGGGCCGAGTTCGGCCAGTGCGACGCGGCTCAGCGTGCCGCCGCCGAGCCCGACCGGCGCGCCGAAGGCGTCGAAGACCCCGGCGCCCAGTGCCGCCAGCATTCCGGCGCCGCCGTCGGTGCTCGCCGTTCCGCCGACGGTCAGCACCAGGCGCCGCGCGCCGTTGTCGAGGGCGTGCGCGAGGAGTTCGCCGACGCCCCAGGTGTGGGCGGCCAGCGCCACTTCCGGGCTCGGCTCCACGAATTCGATACCGCACGCGCGGGCCGATTCGATGTAGGCCGTTCCGTCGAGCGTCACGTATCGCGCAGCGACGGTTTCGTCGAGCGGCCCGCGGACCGGGAGTTCCACCAGGCGGCCGCCCGCCGCGACGAGGACGTCGAGCGTTCCTTCGCCGCCGTCGGCGACGGGGCAGGAGGAGACCTCGGCCTCGGGCAGCGCGTCGCGGACGCCGTGGGCGATCGCCTCAGCGGCCTCGACCGCGGTCAAGCTTCCCTTGAACTTGTCGGGCGCGATGACCACACGAGTCATGGACGAACCTCCGTCAGCGGGTTTCCGCCGGTGAGCACCGACGCGACGTTCTCGGCCGCGAGCACGGCCATGGCGGTACGGGTCTCGACCGTCGCCGATCCCAGATGCGGCGTCAAGACGACGTTTTCACGGTTCAGCAGGCGCGGTTCGACCTCGGGTTCGGCCTCGAAAACGTCGAGGCCCGCTCCGGCGATCTCGCCTGTTTCGAGCGCGTCCGCCAGCGCGGCCTCATGGACGACGGGGCCTCGGGTGGTGTTGATCAGGTACGCGCCCGGCTTCATCGACTTCAGCGCGTCCGCGTCGATGAGGTGCCGGGTCTGCGGTGTGAGAGGGCAGTGCAGCGACACGACGTCGGAACTCCGCAGCAGGTCGCCGAAGGACATGTACTTCGCGCCCAGGGTCTTCTCGACGTCCTCGGCGGCCCGCGATCGTCCCGAGTAGACGATCCGCATGCCGAAACCGAGCGCCCGCCGCGCGACCGCCTGCCCGATCTGGCCGAGCCCGACGATCCCGAGCGTCTTGTCCTGCAGTGAGGAACCGAGCAGGAAACCCAGATGGAACGACCACGGGGTACGCGAGCGGATCAGCCTTTCGCCCTCGCCGAGCCGCCGCGTGACCGCGAGGATCAGCCCGAACGCCAGATCAGCGGTGGCATCGGTGAGCACGCCGGGGGTGTTCGTGACGGTGACCCCGCGCTCCGACAGCGCCGCGACGTCGACGTTGTCGTAGCCGACGGCCACGTTCGCCACGACCTTCAGTCCGGGGCCCGCCGCGTCGGCGACCTCGCCGTCGAGCCGGTCGTGCAGCATGCCGACGATCGCGGACGCGCCACGGACGAACTCGAGCAGTTCGTCCCGCGTCAGCGGCCGGTCGGCGCGCGACAGTTTCACCTCCCCGGCTTCGGCGAGCACTTTCAGCGCTTCGTCGGGAATCCACCGGGTCACCGCGATCTTCGAGGTCACGACGTCAGCCTAGTGTGCGACGGTTGGTATCCCAAACATGGAAATCCCCGCTATGAGGGAGGCGCTTCCCCTGCGCGGGGGAGTCGTCACCGCCGGGCACGCCGGGATGGTGATGAGTGCGGAAAGGGTCCGCGAGCAGGGGATTCCAGGGGTGGGAACATGAAACGATCACGAGAACTGGCCGCCGTCGGCGCCGCGATGGTCCTCGCCGCGACACTCGTCGCGGCAGGCCCGGTGTCCGCCGCCGAAGAGGGCAAGGGGAAACCGTCCGAACCGAGTCTGGTCGGCGCCGCGAAGATGCTTCGCAAGGACGGCCAGGACGTCCGGTTCGCCTTCGACGCGCACGGTCTCTTCCCGGACAGCAGGGGGACGTTCCGGGTGAGCCACGCGGGCGAGGGGTTTTCCGCCTACTTTCAGGGCAGGGTCGATTGCCTGGTCGTCGGCGGCCCCGTCGCCGTGGTAACCGGCATCGTCGAGGACACGGACGTGCCCGGCCTCAAGGACCGCCGGATCGGGATGACGGTGTACGACGACGGCAGGCGCGACCGGGTCGGCTACAGCTGGGGTCCTGATCCCGGGCACAAGTTTGTCGTGCCGCCCTGTCTGAGCAGTGTTCCGTTCGAGACGGTCGAGACGGGGGACTACAAGGCCGTCGAATGGTTCCCGCCCGGCAGCGGGATCAGCTGATCAGAGGAGGTCGGCCACCTTCTTCGCGGTCTCCTTCGCGGATCCCGGGATCTGGCCGGTGACGAGCCGTGTCGACGTCGGCAAGAACAGCAAGCGAAAGGTGGACCTCGAGCCGGTCCGGATCGGTGACAAGGCCGTCGCGTCCGCCGCGAGCATGGCCCGCGTCCGGCGGCAGTTGCGGCGCCTCGGCGCGGGACGGCCGACGAAGCCCGGAGTCGACCCGAAACTGGCGCTGGTCGTGGAAACGGTGCTGCGGGCCGTCGCGCTTCGCCGGTACCGCACCTGGCTGCGCGGTCGCGCAGGCTGATCCGGATTCGCCGGGTCGAAGCAGTGCCATGCCCGGCTCGCCTGTGCTATGTTCATATGCAGAACATGTGTGCGCGATACGAACAAGCGCTTCGGGCGAGCCGGGAGTGGGGATGGCTGAGCTGCTGTCGTTGAAGGAGGCCGTGGCACGGCTGGTGCACGACGGGGACACCGTCGCGCTCGAGGGCTTTACGCACCTCATCCCCGTAGCCGCCGGTCACGAGATCATCCGTCAGCGCCGCACCGGCCTGACGCTGGTCCGCATGACCCCGGACATCGTCTACGACCAGCTCATCGGCGCGGGCTGCGCGAGCAAGCTGGTCTTCTCGTGGGGCGGCAACCCTGGAGTCGGCTCGCTGCACCGGTTCCGTGACGCCGTCCAGCACTCCTGGCCGGTACCGCTGGAGATAGAGGAACACAGTCACGCGGGCATGGCGAATCGGTACGTCGCCGGCGCTTCGGGCCTGCCGTTCGCCGTCCTGCGCGGGTACACCGGCACCGATCTCGCCGCGCACACCGACACGATCAAACCCATCACCTGCCCGTTCACCGGTGAGCGGCTGGCCGCCGTGCCCGCCCTCAACCCGGACGTCACGATCGTCCACGCCCAGCGCGCGGACAGGTCCGGCAACGTCCAGATCTGGGGGATCACCGGCGTGCAGAAGGAGGCGGTGCTCGCGGCGAAGCGATCCTTGGTCACCGTCGAGGAGATCGTGGACGAGCTGGAGCCCCGGCCGGGCGCGATCGTGCTGCCGTCGTGGGCCGTCACCGCCGTGGCCGAGGTGCCCGGCGGCGCGAGGCCGTCGTACGCGGCGGGCTACTACGAGCGGGACAACGACGCCTACCAGGCATGGGACGCGATCGGCCGGGACAGGGAGAGCTTCACCCGCTGGCTCGACGAGCTGACGGGAGTGAAGGCATGACCGAGTACACCTCAGACGAGATGATGAGCGTCGCCGCCGCTCGCGCGCTCGGCGACGGGATGTCCTGTTTCGTGGGCATCGGCCTGCCGAGCACGGCCGCCAACCTGGCCCGCCGCGGGCACGCGCCGAACCTGACGCTCATCTACGAATCCGGTTGCCTCGGCGCCAAGCCGAGCAGGCTCCCGTTGTCCATCGGCGACGGCGAACTGGCCGACACCGCGGACGCGGTGGTCAGCGTTCCCGAGGTCTTCAACTACTGGCTCCAGCCGGGCCGGATCGACGTCGGCTTCCTCGGCGCCGCCCAGCTGGACAAGTTCGGCAACATCAACACCACCGTCATCGGCCCCGACTACGCCAACCCCAAGGTGCGTCTCCCCGGCGCGGGCGGCGCGCCGGAGATCGCCGCTTCCTGCCGCGAGGTGTTCGTGGTGCTCCGGCAGAGCACCCGCACCTTCGTCGAGAAGGTCGACTTCGTGACCTCGTTCGGCCACGGCACCGGCAAGGGCGACCGCGAGCGCCTCGGCCTCCCCGGCGCCGGGCCGACGCTGGTGGTCACCGACCTCGGCCTGCTGCGGCCCGACCCGGAGACCGCCGAGCTCACCCTCACCGAAGTGCACCCCGGCGTCGAGGTCGATCAGGTCGTCGAGGCGACCGGGTGGAAACTGAAGGTGTCCGGCGACCTGGCGACCAGTCCGGCGCCGACCGAGGCACAACTCCGCATCCTCCGAGACCTCACAAGGGCGAGCGCATGACCGACGTCTTCCTGTTCGACGCCATCCGTACCCCGTTCGGCAAATACGGCGGCGCCCTGTCCCGGGTTCGCCCGGACGACCTCGCCGCCACCGTGCTGCGGGCGCTGGCCGAGCGCAACGACCTCGACCCGGCCACCGTCGACGAGGTCGTGCTCGGCGACGCCAACGGCGCCGGCGAGGACAACCGCAACGTCGCGCGGATGGCGGCACTGCTCGCGGGCTGGCCGACGAGCGTGCCCGGTGCCACGGTCAACCGCCTGTGCGGATCCGGTCTTGACGCCGTCATGCAGGCCAGCCGGTCGGTCCAGGTCGGCGACGCGTCGCTCGCCGTCGCGGGCGGGGTCGAGTCGATGAGCCGCTCGCCGCTGGTCATGCAGAAACCGGAGAAGGCCTTCCCGGCGGGCAACCAGACGCTGCACTCCACCGCGCTGGGCTGGCGCATGGTCAACCCGAAGATGCCCGAGCAGTGGACGGTCTCGCTCGGCGAGTCCACCGAACAGCTCGCCGAGCGCTACGGCATCGGCCGCGACGAGCAGGACGCGTTCGCCGTCCGCAGTCACGTCAACGCCGCCCGCGCCTGGGACGAGGGGTTCTACGACGACCACGTCGTCCCCGTCGAGGGTGTCGAACTCACCCGCGACGAAGGCATCCGGCCGGAATCCAGTCCGGAGAAGCTCGCGAAGCTCAAGCCCGTCTTCCGTCCACAAGGGACGGTCACGGCCGCGAACGCGTCGCCGCTGAACGACGGCGCCTCCGCGCTGCTGCTCGGTGACGCGGCGGCAGGGAAACGGCTCGGCAAGGCGCCGCTGGCCCGGATCGCCGGCCGTGGCGCGGCGGGCGTAGACCCCGACGTCTTCGGCATCGGCCCGGTGCGCGCAGCCGAGATCGCACTGGAACGGGCCGGGATCGGCTGGGAAGACCTGGCGGCGGTCGAACTGAACGAGGCCTTCGCCGCGCAGTCGCTGGCCTGCCTGCGGGACTGGTCGAAGCTAGACCCGGAGATCGTCAACGTGAACGGCGGCGCGATCGCGATCGGGCATCCGCTGGGCGCCTCCGGCGGTCGCATCCTCGGCACCCTGGCCCATCACCTGCGCCGCACCGGTGGCCGGTGGGGGCTGGCGGCCATCTGCATCGGCGTCGGCCAGGGGCTGGCCGTCGTCCTCGAAGCCCAGTGATCCACTGACCCGCGCTGGAGGGAACAGCTATGTCCGCACCCGCAGAACTGAGGCTCCCGCGCTACCGGCGCGATCCGGAGGGCACTCATCCGCCGCTCGACCACGCCGATTACCGGTCGACGGCGTTGCGGCACCCCAAACAACCGCTGATCGTGCTCCCGCATCTGCTGACCGAGGTCACCGGACCGGCGCTGGGGCAGGGGCGGATCGGCGAGTTCGACAACGACCTCACCAAGGGGCACGCGGGGGAGCCGCAGGGCCAGCGCATCATCGTCACCGGGCGGCTGCTCGACGGCGACGGGCGGCCGATCCGGGATTCGCTCGTGGAGATCTGGCAGGCGAACGCGGGCGGCCGGTACCGGCACACCGGCGACCGCTGGCCGTCGCCGCTCGACCCGAACTTCGACGGCGCGGGCCGGACGCTCACCGACTCCGAAGGGCGCTACACGTTCACCACCATCAAACCGGGCGCGTACCCGTGGAAGAACCACGACAACGCCTGGCGGCCGGCGCACATCCACTTCTCCGTGTTCGGCACCGCGTTCACCCAGCGGCTGGTCACCCAGATGTACTTCCCGGAAGACCCGCTGTTCTCGCAGGATCCGATCTTCAACTCCATCCCGGACGAGAAGGCGCGGCAGCGGATGATCGCCCGCTTCGACCTCGACCGCACGGAAGCCGAGTGGGCGCTGGCCTTCCAGTTCGACATCGTCGTGCGCGGCCGCGAGGCTTCGGTCTTCGAAGACGAGGAGGACGAGCACTGATGCCGGAGACGACGCCTTCCCAGACCGTCGGCCCGTACCTGTCCATCGGCCTGCCCTGGCCGGACGGGCCGGACGTCGTCCCCGCGGACGAACCGGCCGCGATCCGCATCCACGGCCGTGTCCTCGACGGTGCGGGCGAACCGGTCCCGGACGCGATGATCGAGACGTGGCAGGCCGACGCCGACGGCCGGTTCGACCACCCCGACGACCCGCGCGGGGCGGTCGCGAGCGGGTTCCGGGGTTTCGGGCGCTGTCCCACCGATCCCGGCGGCAACTACGAGATCCGGACGATCATGCCCGGTCCGCTGCCCGGTCCGGCGGGCAGCACGCAGTCGCCGCACATCGACGTCTCGGTGCTCGCACGAGGACTCCTGCACCGGGTGGTCACCCGGATCTACTTCGAGGACAACGACAACTCCGGGGATCCGGTGCTGGCCTCGGTCCCGGAAGCCCGCCAGAGCACCTTGGTCGCCACCAAGACCGGCGACGGCTACCGGTTCGACATCCGGTTGCAGGGCGAGGGGGAGACGGTGTTCTTCGATGTCTGAGCCGGTGAAAGTCCACAGCGTTGCGGAAGGGCCCGCGGACGGCCCTGTCGTGGTGTTCAGCGGATCGCTCGGCAGCGACCACCGCATGTGGGAACCGCAGGTGAAACCGTTGGTGGAGCAGGGTTTCCGAGTGATCCGCTACGACACCCGCGGGCACGGAGCCTCCCCGGTCCCGCCGGGGCCGTACACGCTCGCGGATCTCGGTGGTGATCTGCTCGCGCTGCTCGACGAGCACGATGCCGAGCGCGCCCACGTCGTCGGTCTCTCACTCGGCGGGATGACCGGGATGTGGTTGGGCGTGAACAAGCCGGACCGGATCCGAAGCCTCGTGCTGTGCTGCACGTCCGCGAAGCTCGGGCCGCCGAGCATGTGGGCGGACAGGGCGAAGAAGGTCCGGGAGAACGGCACCGCCGCGATCGCCGAGGCCGGGGTCGGCCGCTGGCTGACCGCCGGTCACACCGCCGCCCACCCCGAGCAGGCCGGATATCTGCGCGAGATGATCGCGAGCGTTCCCGCCGAGGGATACGCGGCGTCCTGTGAGGCCATCGAACGGATGGACCTCGTCGACGAACTACCCAAGATCGCGGCGCGGACCCTGGTCGTCGCCGGGGCCGAGGATCCGGCCACCCCGGTCGAGCACGCCCAGGTGATCGCGGATGGCATCCCGGACGCGCGGCTGGAGGTCGTCGAAGGCGCCGCGCATCTGGGGAGTTTCGAACAGCCGGAGCGGTTCACCGCGTTGATCCTCGAACACCTGGAGGCCGCCCGATGACCGACGACACCTACGAGACCGGTATGAAGGTGCGCCGCGAAGTCCTCGGGGACGCGCACGTCGACCGGGCGGTCGCCCGCACCACCGAGTTCAGCCGCCCGTTCCAGGACTACATCACCAAGGGTGCCTGGGGATCGGTCTGGTCGCGTGACGGGCTCGACCGCAAGACCCGCAGCTGCGTCACCCTGGCCGCGCTCACCGCGCTGCACGCCCACGACGAGCTCGCGATGCACGTCCGTGCCGCTGTCCACAATGGACTTACCGCGCAGGAGATCTCCGAGGTCCTGCTCCACACCGCCGTCTACACGGGTGCCCCGGCCGCCAACACCGCGTTCGCCGTCGCCCAGCGGGTACTGGCCGAACTCGGTGAGCCTGCCGCCCAGGAAGAAGGTGAAGGCTAAGGCGTGCCCGGCAAAGTCTGTTCGCGGTCTCCGTGCCCAGGCAGCCCCTGACGGAACGTGGCGGCCTGGATCACGAAGCCCATCGAACAGACTTGCCAGATACGCCTTAGGGTTCTCATATGGACGAAGGCGAGGTCACCGAGCGCGGAGCGCATCATGTCCAGTCGCTCGAGCGCGGGCTGGCGGTGATCAAGGCGTTCAACGCGGACGCGGCGGAACTCACGCTGAGCGACGTCGCCCGGTCCACCGGGCTGACCAGGGCGGCCGCCCGCCGGTTCCTGCTCACCCTCGTCGACCTCGGGTACGTGCGCACCGACGGCAAGTACTTCTCGCTGACCGCGCGGGTCCTCGAACTCGGCTACTCGTATCTGTCGAGCCTGTCGCTGCCGGAGGTCGCCCAGCCGCATCTGGAACGGCTCTCCGCCGAGGTGCACGAGTCGAGTTCGGTCTCCGTGCTCGAAGGCATGGACATCGTGTACGTCGCACGCGTAGCCGTTTCGCGGATCATGACCGTGAGCATCAACGTCGGCACCCGCTTCCCGGCCCACGCGACCTCGATGGGACACGTACTGCTGGCCGGCCTCGATGACGCCGACCTGCGGGACTACCTCGCCGGGGCGAAGCTCGACAAGCTCACCGTGCGCACCAAAAGCCGGCCGGAGGAACTGCTCGCCGAGCTGGTCAGGGTCTATGAGCAGGGCTACGCGATGGTCGACCAGGAACTCGAAGAGGGCCTCCGCTCGATCGCCGCGCCGATCCGCGACCGGCAGGGCAAGGTCGTGGCCGCGGTCAACCTCTCCACGCACGCCAGCCGCACCACACGCGAGTCGGTCGAACAGGAACTGCTGCCGCCCCTGCTCGCGGCGGCGCGCGCCATCGAGACCGACCTGGCGTCGGCGCCGCCGACCAGAGCGCGGCATGGCTGAGCTCGCCGGGTTGCTGCTCGCGGCGGGGGCCGGGCGCCGCTTCGGCGGGCCGAAGGCGCTGGCCGTCCTCGACGGCGAGCCGTTCGTCGTCCGGGCGCTGCGGGTGCTCACCGACGCGGGCTGCGCGCCGGTCCGGGTGGTGCTGGGTGCCTCGGCCGCGGAGGTCCGCGCGCTCTTGCCCGCTCCCGAAGCCGCCGTTGTGGCCGACGACTGGGAATCCGGAATGGGTGCGTCACTGCGGGCGGGTCTGAGCGCGCTCACCGGAACCGACGTCGAAGCCGTTGTCGTGCATCTCGTGGATCTGCCCGGGGTCGGCGCCGACGTGGTCCGCCGGGTCGCCGCCGGGGCGGGTGAGGACACGGTCGCGCGTGCCGCCTACGAAGGCGTTCCCGGTCATCCTGTCGTGCTCGGCCGCTGCTGGTGGCCGGAGATCGTGGCGAGCGCTTCCGGGGACAGGGGCGCCCGAGACTGGCTGAAGGGACGTCAGGACCTGCGGCTCGTCGAATGCGGCGACCTCGGCACCGGCCACGACGTGGACCGCCGCGAGGATCTTTCAGGCTGATCTCCGGCTCGGCGAGGCTTACGATCGGCAAGTGACCGTCGAATCGCCCGAGAAACTGGCCGAAGCCCTCGAATCGGTCGGCTATCTCGCCGACGACGGCATCGCCACAGCCGGATTCCTCGCCGTGGCACTCGGCCGCCCGCTGTTCTGCGAGGGCGAGCCGGGTACCGGCAAGACCTCGCTCGCCTTGGGGCTGGCCGAAGCGCTCGGCGTGCCGCTCATCCGGCTCCAGTGTCACGAGGGGATCGATGCGGCGCAGGCGCTGTACGAATGGGACTTTCCCCGTCAGCTGCTGCATTTGCGGGCACTGGAAGCCTCCGGTGACGGCGGCCTCGACGTCGAGGCCGCCGAACAGTCCCTCTACACCGAACGTTTCCTGCTGGCCCGGCCGCTGCTGAAGGCGTTGCAGACCGCGCCGTGTGTGCTGCTGGTCGACGAGATCGACCGGGCGGACGACGAGTTCGAAGCCTTCCTGCTGCAACTCCTCGACGAGAACGCGGTGACGATCCCCGAGTTCGGCGAGGTGCGTGCCGAACATCCGCCGCTCGTGGTGCTCACCTCCAATCGGACGCGGGAGGTGCACGACGCGCTGAAGCGCCGCTGTCTCTATCACTGGCTCGAACATCCGGGCCTCGGCCGTGAGATCGAGATCCTGCGCCGCAAGATCCCGGGCCTCGGCGAAGCGCTCGCCGCGCAGGTCGCGACGGCGGTACAGCGGCTCCGGGCGATGGAGTTGCTGAAGCCGCCCGGCGTGGCGGAATCGCTCGACTGGGCTCAGGCGCTCCTCGCCCTCGGAATGTCCGAATTGGACGCCGCGGCCGCCGCGCGGACGCTCGGCTCGGTGCTCAAGTACAGCGAAGACCTCACCCGTGTCCGGGCCAAGCTGGACAACCTGCTCGCCTGAGCGTCAGCGGCGCCGCAGCGAAGCGTCGAGCAGGGAAGGCGGGGTGTCGTGCTTCTCCTCCGGGGCGAGATCGGTGCCAGGGGCGACGATCTCGTCGATCGCGTCGAGGACGTCGGCGGAAAGCACCGTGTCCGCGGCGGCGAGCTGAGACTCCAGGTGCTCCAGTGTGCGGGGCCCGATGAGCGCGCTGGTCACGCCCGGATGCGCGACGACGAAGCCGAGCGCGAGCTGGATGAGGCTCAACCCTGCCTGGTCGGCCACCTTGACCAGCCGCTCGACGGCTTCCAGCCGGACCCGGTTGCCGGGCCGGGACAGATCGAAACGTTGCGGCAGCACCGCGGAACGGTTCGTGCTGATCTCGCGGCCTTCCCGGACCGCACCGGACAGCCAGCCGGACGCCAGCGGGCTCCACGCCAGCACCCCCATCCCGTATTCCTCGGTCACGGGCAGCACATGGGTTTCGATTCCGCGCTGCAGGATCGAATAGCCGGGCTGTTCGGTGACGTACCGGCTCAGCCGGTGTTCGCGTGCGGCCCACTGGGCCTGCACGATGCGGTACGCCGGGAACGTCGACGAACCGAAGTAGCGGATCTTCCCCGCGCGCTGCAGATCGGTCAGCGCCGAGAGCGTCTCCTCGTCGCCGGTCTTCGGATCCCAGCGGTGGATCTGGTAGAGATCGACGTGGTCGACATCGAGGCGACGCAGGCTGTTGTCCAGTTCGGTGACCAGCCAGCGGCGTGAAGCACCCTGATGGTTGCGCTCGTCGCCCATCGGCATGCTCGCCTTCGTGGCCAGCACGACGTCTTCGCGGCGGCCCGCGATGGCCTTCCCGACCATCTTCTCCGACTCGCCGTCGCTGTACATGTCGGCGGTGTCGACGAGGTTGATCCCGGCCGCCAGCGCGGTGTCGACGAGGGCGGTGGCCTCGTCCTGGGTGGTGCGCCCGATCGCGCCGAAGTTCATCGCGCCCAGCGCGAGGGTGCTGACCTGCACACCGGTCCTGCCCAAGGTGCGGTACTGCATGACGGTGTCCTCCATGGCAAGATGAGCAAGCGGAACCTTGCTCCGCTAACCATACGGAGCAATGTTCCGTTTGGCAACCCGGCTCGGCGGTGGAGGAGTGGCGTGATGGCTCAAGAAGGCACCAAGGCCAAACGCGCGGATGCCCGGCGCAACGAGAAGACGTTGCTCGACGCGGCCGCCGCCGTCTTCGTCACCTCGGGGGTCGAGGCGCCGGTCCGCGACATCGCGGCCAAGGCGGGCGTCGGGATGGGCACGATCTACCGGCACTTCCCGACCAGGGCCGACCTCATCATCGCCGTCTACCGGCACCAGGTCGACGCGTGCGCCGAAGCCGGACCGGAACTGCTGGCGTCGAGCGATTCCCCGTACGAGGCGTTGCGGCGCTGGATCGACCTCTTCGTCGATTTCCTGGTCACCAAACACGGCCTGGCGGCGGTCCTGCAGTCCGACAACGCCGGATTCGAGACGCTGCACGCCTACTTCCTCGACACCCTCTTGCCGGTGTGCGCCCGATTGCTCGACGCCGCCGCGGAGGCGGGCGAGATCCGCTCCGATCTCCAGGCGATGGAAGTCATGCGCGGGGTCGGGAACCTCTGCATCGGTGCCGAAAGCGATCCGCGCTACAACGCGCGCAAGATGGTCGGGATCCTCATCGCGGGACTCGGGACCTAGGTCCTCTTCGGAGCCGAATACGTGGTAATGGTCCACGAGGCACGCTAAAACTCGACTATGGAACGTACACAGTGTTGTGTGGTGGGGGGCGGTCCGGCGGGGATGGTGCTCGGGCTCCTGTTGGCGCGAGCCGGGGTCGAAGTCACCGTTCTCGAGAAGCACAAGGATTTCTTCCGCGATTTCCGCGGCGACACGGTGCATCCGCCGACGCTGATGCTGCTCGACGAACTCGGCCTCGGCGAGCGGTTCGCGGAACTGCCGTCGAAACGGCTCGAGAAGATGCGGATGCTGATCGGCGACAGGACGATCGTCGCCGCCGATTTCAGCCGCGTTCCCGGGCCGCACAAGTACATCGCCATGGTCCCGCAATGGGATTTCCTGAACCTGCTCGCCGAAGCCGCGGCCGGGGAACCGACGTTCACCCTGCGGATGGGGGCCGAGGTGCTCGGCCTGCGCGACGGAGGCGGCGTGCGCTACCGCGATTCCGACGGCGAGGAGCGGGAACTGGCCGCGCCGCTCGTGGTCGGCTGCGACGGCCGGGATTCCTTGATCCGCGCGGAAGCGGGACTCGTGCCGAAGGAGTACGAGGTGCCGATGGACGTCTGGTGGGTCCGGGTGCCCAAACTCGAAGACACCGGCAAAGAGGCCCAGGTGTTCGGCCGGTTCGAGGGCGGGCTCGCCGGCGTGACCATGGACCGCGGCGACTACTTCCAGACCTCGTATCTGATCCGGAAGGGGCAGGACACCGCGCGGCGGGCCGAAGGGATCGACAAGTTCCGTGCCCGCATCGGCGGCCTGTTCGGCTGGAACGACGAGCAGGTGAGCGAGATCCGCGACTGGGACGACGTCAAACTGCTGAAGGTCCGGATGTCGAAGCTGCCGCACTGGTACTCGGGCCGGGTGCTCTGCATCGGCGACGCCGCGCACGCGATGTCGCCGGTCGGCGGGATGGGTGTCAACATCGCGGTGCAGGACGCCGTCGCGGCCGCTCGGATCCTCGCGGCCCCGCTGCTGCGCGGCACGCTGACCGCGCGGGATCTCGCCCGGGTGCAGCGCCGTCGGTCGGTGGCCGTCACGCTCGCCCAGAAGCAGCAACTGGTGGAGCACAAGATGCTCATCGAGCCCGCCCTCGACGGGACCCTGAACGAGCGGACCGTGCCGCTGCCACTCCGGATATCGGACCGCTTCCCGCAGCTCACCGCCTTCGGGGCCTTCATGGGCGGCATCGGCCCCCTGCGCGAGAAAACCCCGGTCTTCGCCCGCCGCTGACCTCGCAATTCGGCACCTGGTTGCGGTACTTGCGCGCGCAAGTACCGCAACCAGGTGCCGAATTGCGCGCACAATGGAGGGGTGAGCGACCCACTGGCGAGTTTCGTCGGCTTCGCGGAGGCTTTGCGCGAAGCCGGTTTGCCGTGCGACGCGCACCGAGTGCAGGCGTACCTCGGAGCCGTCGACGCGATCGACCTAGCCGATCCCGAGCAGCTCTACTGGGCCGGACGGCTGACGTTGTGCGCCGACCCCGACGACCTCCCGCGCTACGACGCCGCGTTCGACGGCTGGTTCACCGAAAAGGAAGCCGGACCACGACGGCGAGGCCGGGAAGCGGCCCCGAAGCGGGCCAGGATCGCCACCCTCGCGCAGGCGCCGGGACAGGGCGAGTCCGGCGCGGAGCCCGACGAACTCCGCGTGGCGGCGAGTGACGAAGAGATCCTGCGCCATCGCGATCTCGCCGAACTGAGCGTCGCCGAACGCGCTCACCTGCGGGAACTGCTCGCGAAACTGCGCCCGGCCCTCCCGCTGCGGTCGTCGCCCCGCCGTCGCGCCGCCCGGCGGGGCACTCTAGATCCGTCACGCACGCTCCGGGCGATGCTGGCAGGCGGCGGCGAGCCCGTGCGCCTGGCGTACCGGCGGAAGGGCGTCAAACCACGCCGCGTCGTCTTCCTGATCGACGTCTCCGGCTCGATGGGGCCGTACGCCGACTCCCTGTTGCGGTTCGCGCACGTCGTGACGCGGCGCGCTCCGGGCCGGGTCGAGGTGTTCACCCTTGGCACCCGGCTCACCAGGGTCTCTCGCCAGCTCCGGCTGCGCGATCCCGAGCACGCCATGCTCGCCGCGGCCGCCGCGGTCCCCGATTTCGCGGGCGGGACCAGGCTCGGCGAGACCCTGCGGGCGTTCCTCGACCGCTGGGGACAACGTGGCGTGGCCAGGCGATCCGTGGTCACCGTGTTCTCGGACGGCTGGGAACGGGGCGACCCCGGCCTGCTCGGCGAGCAGCTCGCCAGGCTGCGGCGGCTCGCGCACGTCGTATTCTGGGTGAATCCGCACGCGGGGCGGGCGGGTTACGCTCCCGTGCAGTCCGGCATCGTGGCCGCGCTCCCGTACCTCGATCGGCTGCTCGCCGGGCACAGCTTGGCCACATTGGAACGACTGCTGGTGGAGATCGCCGATGCGTGACGTACTGGACGAACTGCACCGCCGCTGGGCGGCAGGCGAGACGGTGGGGGTCGGCACCGTGGTGGCGACGTTCTCGTCGGCGCCGCGGAGCCCTGGGGCGGCGATGCTCGTGGCCCCGGACGGCACGGTCACCGGCAGTGTCTCCGGCGGCTGCGTCGAAGGCGCCGTCTACGAGCTCGCGCAGCAGGTGGTCGCCGACCGCGCGCCCGTGCTGCAGCGCTACGGCGTCAGCGACGACGACGCGTTCGCCGTCGGGCTGACCTGCGGCGGGATCATCGACATCTACGTCCAGCACATCGACCGCGACTCGATGCCGGAGCTCGGCGATGTCGTCGAATCGGTCCACAGTGGACAGCCGGTCGCCGTGGTCACGGTGACCGAGCACGAACGGGAGGGCCTGGTCGGCGAGCATCTGATCGTCTGGCCGGACCGGGTCGCCGGTTCGCTCGGTTCGTCGCGGATGGACGACGCCGTCGTCGACGACGCGCGCGGCATGCTCGCCGGCGGCCGCACCGGAACCCTGCGCTACGGGCCGGACGGGCAGCGCCGCGGCGAAGGGATGACGGTCTTCGTCAATTCCTTCGAACCGCCCGCGCGCCTGCTGGTCTTCGGCGCGATCGACTTCGCGGCCGCGATGGCGAAGATGGGCGCGTACCTCGGCTATCAGGTCACGGTCTGCGACGCGCGGCCCGTGTTCGCGACGAAGAGCCGGTTCCCCGACGCGCACGAGGTCGTCGTCGACTGGCCGCATCGCTATCTCGAGGCCGAAGCCGACGCCGGCCGGATCGACGGCCGGACCGCGATCGCCGTGCTCACCCACGACCCGAAGTTCGACGTGCCGTTGCTGGAGGTCGCGTTGCGCCTCGACGTCGGCTACGTCGGCGCGATGGGTTCGCGCAAGACCCACGACGACCGGTTCGCGCGGCTGCGCGAGGCCGGGGTCACCGAGGCGGAACTCGAACGGCTGTCCTCGCCGATCGGCCTCGATCTCGGCGCGCGGACCCCCGAGGAGACGGCGGTGTCGATCGCGGCGGAGATCATCGCGCTGCGGTGGAGCGGTTCGGGCTCGCGGCTCGCCGAACTCAGCGGCCGGATCCACGGCTGACGCCGGGCACCGGCACCGACTGGCTCGACTTGACCACCTCGAAGGCGGGCAGCGTCTCGAACCGTTTGACGTGCTCGTCGAACAGCTTCCTGGACAGGTACCGGCTCGCCTTGAGATCCGGGCTGAGCAGGACGACAACGTAATCCCACTGCCCGACGATGCTGTAGCAGTGCTGGACGCGACGCTCGGCCAGCATCCGCTCGCGGAAGGCCGTGTGGTGCTTTTCGTCGTCGTCGGTCAGCGCCACGAGGACGACCGACGTCATCCCCGCGCCGAGCTCGTCCGGATCGAGCACGGCGACCTCGGCGCGGATCACGCCCGTGGCGCGCAGCCGGGTCAGCCGTCGCTGGACCGCACTGGGGGAGAGGCCGACGGCATCACCCAGATCGTGCAGGGGACGGGCCGCGTCGGCCTGGACGAGGTCGAGCAGCAGGTGGTCGATCTCGTCGAGAGGCACGCAAGATTTTTGCACGCGGGCGGGAAAATTTACAATCGCCATGATCGGCTCCGGGCCTAGCTTGAGCGTCATGGACCTGAAGCTGGACAACGTCGCCGAGGCGGCGAAGGTGATCGATCCCGTTTTCCTGAATTCCCCGCAGTACAGCGACGAACAGCTGAACGAACGGCTCGGCAGAAACGTGCTGGTGAAGATCGAGACGCTGAATCCGTTGCGCAGCTTCAAAGGCCGGGGCGCGGACTACTTCGCGGCCGGGCTGGAACCCGGCACCACGATGGTGTGCGGCACCAGCGGCAACTTCGGGCAGGCCGTCGCGTACGCCGCCCGCGAACACGGTCTGCGGGCCGAGGTGTTCGTCCCCGCCGACATCTCCCCGGTCAAACTGCGGCGGATGAAGACCTTGGGCGCGCGGGTGCGCCGGGTCGACGGCGAGGCGAAGGTCGCCGCGGCCATCTTTGCCGCCGAAGCCCCGGATCGCGTCTTCGTGGTCGACGGCCGTGAGCCGGCGATCTCCGAAGGGGCGGGCACGATCGGGCTGGAACTGGCGGAAGCGGGCGGGATCGACACGGTCGTGCTGCCGGTCGGCGACGGCGCGCTGATCGCCGGCGTCGCGCTCTGGCTCAAGGCGCAGACGCCGGACGTCCGGATCGTCGGTGTCGGGACCACGTCGGCTCAGGCGATGGTGACGAGCTGGCGGGCCGGTGAGCCGGTCACCGTCGACCGGGTGAACTCGTTCGCCGGTGGCATCTCGATCCGCACCCCGGAACCCGAATCCATCCGGCGCCTGCGCTCGCTCGTGGACGACTTCGTGCTGGTCGAAGACGACGATCTGCGCGCGGCCATGCGGCTGGGCGCGGAAACCCTCGGCATCCTCCCGGAACCGGCGGGGGCCGCCGGCCTGGCCGCGCTGACCTTGCACGACATCCCCGGCGACCGGGTCGCCACCGTGGTCACCGGGGCGAACGCCGCCTGGCCTCATGAATGGTGAGGACGGTTCTCTTGCCTTCCTCTCGATGACCGTCCTTACCACTTATGAGTCAGTACCGAATGGACACTCGCCGCATCTCCGCGCCTGCGGCGATAACCCTGCTCTTTCAACGCATCTGCGCCACCGTCGAGGAGTCACCCCCTGGTGGGGGTTGCCCTGGCCGGACCTGAGTAGCACGCTCGACTGTGAGTCCGATCACGGTCGCCCCGGGGTCGGTCCGTGACAACCGAATGACCGGCCGCTCCCGAACGACCCCGGACCAGCGCGGGGTTTCTCTTGCTTTTGGAGGCCTGATGCGCATCACCGTCACCGTCGACGGAACCACCTACACAGACGACGTCGAGCCCCGAACCCTCCTCGTGCACCATCTGCGCGAACGGGTCGGGAAGGTAGGCACCGTGGTCGGTTGCGACACCAGCAACTGCGGAGCCTGCACCGTCCACCTCGACGGGCACAGCGTGAAATCCTGTTCGGTACTCGCGGTCCAGGCCGACGGCTGCGAGGTCACCACGATCGAGGGACTCGCCCGCGACGGCGAACTGCATCCGGTGCAGAAGGCCTTCCACGAGAATCACGCGCTCCAGTGCGGTTTCTGCACGCCCGGCATGATCATGCAGTCGATCGACCTGCTCGCCGACAATCCCGATCCGGACGAGAAGGCCGTCCGGGAAGGTCTCGAAGGCAACCTTTGCCGGTGCACGGGCTATCAGAACATCGTCCGCGCGGTCCGCGACGCCGCCCACCAGATGCGGCCCGGTGCCGGTCCGGAGGCCGAGCGGCTCGCCTCGGACACCGCTTCCCGTGTCGGCGCGGGTGGTGAGTGATGACCTCCACGATCGAACCGGAGGTGGGCAAGTCCCGTCGCCGCAAGGAGGACGAGCGCCTCATCACCGGCAGGACCCGCTGGACCGACAACCTGACCTTGCCCGGCATGCTGCATCTCGCGGTGCTCCGCAGTCCGTTCGCGCACGCCAAGATCGTCTCGATCGACGTCACCGAGGCGAAGTCCGCGCCGGGTGTGGTCGCGGTGTTCACCGGGAAGGACCTCGACCCGGAAAGCGCCATCGGCATGCCGTGCGCGTGGCCGATCACCCCGGACATGAAGTCGCCGAGGCGGCCCATCCTCGCTTCGGACACGGTGAACTTCGCCGGTGAGGGTGTCGCGGTGGTCGTCGCCCGGACGTCGGCCGAAGCACACGACGCGCTCGAGTCGATCGACGTCGAGTACGACGAACTGCCGGTCGTTCTCGGGCTCGAAAACGCGCTCGCCGAGGGCGCGCCGCTGGTGCACGAGGACCTCGGCACCAACCAGAACGCGGTCTGGGTCTTCGACTCCGCCGACGCGGGAACGGGTTCCAGCGTCGAGGACGCCATCTCGAACTCCGAGGTCGTGCTCAAACGACGCTTCCGTCAGCAGCGCCTGGTGCCGGCGTTCATGGAACCGCGGGCGTGCGTCGTCGACCCGACGGGCAGCCAGCTGGTCATGTGGTCGGCCACCCAGGTCCCGCACATCCTCAAGACGATGACCGCGGCCACGCTCGGCCTGCCCGAGCACAAGGTGCGGGTGATCGCGCCCGACGTCGGCGGCGGGTTCGGCGGCAAGATCGCCGTGCTGCCCGAAGAGATGATGTCGACGCTCATCGCCCAGCGGCTCGGCAAACCGGTCAAGTGGAACGAGTCCCGGTCGGAGACGATGGTCGCCGCGCACCACGGCCGCGACCAGATCCAGGACCTCACCATCACCGCGAACCGCGACGGCACGGTGACCGGCCTCAAGGTCGAACTGCTCGCCGACATGGGCGCGTACCTCGGCCTCGTCGGCCCTGGCGTGCCGATCCTCGGCGCGTTCATGTTCAACGCCATCTACAAGTTCCCGGCGTACCACTTCGCCTGCACCAACGTGTTCACCAACACCACGCTCACCGACGCGTATCGCGGCGCCGGGCGGCCGGAGGCCACCTTCGGGATCGAGCGGATGATGGACGAACTCGCCGTCGAGCTGGGCATGGACCCGATGGAGATCCGCGAGAAGAACTGGATCAAGCACGAGGAGTTCCCGTTCACCACGGTGGCCGGGCTGACCTACGACTCGGGCAACTACGAGGCCGCGACCGCCAAGGCCAAGGAACTCTTCGACTACGACGGGCTTCGCCGCGAGCAGAAGGAGCGACGGGAATCGGGCGACCCGGTCCAGCTCGGTATCGGCATCTCGACGTTCACCGAGATGTGCGGTCTCGCGCCGTCGCGGGTGCTCGGTTCGCTGGACTACGCGGCAGGCGGCTGGGAGCACGCGGAGATCCGGGTGCTGCCGACCGGCAAGATCGAGGTCATCACCGGCGCCTCCGCGCACGGCCAGGGCCACGAGACGGCGTGGAGCCAGATCGTCGCCGACAAACTCGGCATCCCGTTCGAGGACATCGAGGTCATCCACGGCGACACCCAGTCCTCGCACAAGGGCATGGACACCTACGGCTCGCGGTCGCTGGTGGTCGGCGGGATCGCGGTGGTCAAGGCGGCGGACAAGGTGCTCGCCAAGGCCAAGCCGATCGCGGCACATCTGATGGAGTGCGCCGAGGACGACCTCGAATTCTCGGCGGGCAAGTTCTCGGTCAAGGGCACGGATTCCTCGACGTCCATCCAGGACATCGCGTGGGCCGTGTTCTCGGCGCACAACCTGCCGGACGGCGTCGAACCGTCGCTGGATTCGTCGGACACGTTCGATCCGGAGAACTTCTCCTTCCCGCACGGCACGCATCTGTGCGCGGCCGAGGTCGACACCGAAACCGGGCGTGTGCGGTTGCGCTCCTACGTCTGCGTCGACGACGTCGGCGTGGCCGTCAATCCGCTGATCGTCGAAGGCCAGGTGCACGGCGGGCTCGCGCAGGGCATCGCGCAGGCGTTGTTCGAGGAGGCCGTCCACGACGAAGGCGGCACGCTGACCACCGGGACGTTCGCCGACTACCTGCTCCCGTCGGCGGCGGACCTGCCCAGCTTCACCACCGACCGCACCGAGACACCGTCGACGACGAACCCGTTGGGCGCCAAGGGAGTCGGCGAGGCGGGCACGATCGCCTCGACCCCGGCGGTGGTCAACGCCGTGGTCGACGCCGTCCGGCACTTCGGGGTGAACGACATCGAAATGCCGTTGACCCCGATGCGGGTCTGGCACGCCGTCCAGCACGGGTCGGCCGCCGCGGGCGGGCTGGGCTCCGAAGCCGGTGGCGGTCTCGGTTCGATCGACGCCACCGGAGGTGCCCAGTGATCCCGGCCCCGTTCGACTACGTCGCTCCGTCCACAGTGGACGAAGCGATCAGCGCGCTCGCCGAAGCGGGTGAGGACGCCAAGGTACTGGCGGGCGGGCAAAGCCTGCTTCCGGTGCTGCGAATGCGGCTCGCCACGCCGACCACACTGGTCGACCTCGGGAAGGTCGCCGAACTCCGTGGTGTCCGCGACGACGGCGACGCGCTGGTGATCGGCGCGATGACCACGCATTACGACGTCCAGCGGGACGCGCTGGTCGCCGAGCACGCCGCGTTGCTCAAGGCCGCCACCGACACGGTGGCCGATCCGCAGATCCGCCATCGAGGCACGTTCGGCGGCGCCATCGCGCACGCCGATCCCGCCGGTGACCTGCTCGCCCCCGTGCTCGCGCTCGGTTGCGAACTCGTCGTCGCCGGGCCGGGCGGACGGCGGACGGTCGCCGCGGCGGACTTCTTCCAGGACATGTTCACCACCGCGCTCGCCGCGGACGAGCTCCTGATCGAGGTCCGCGTGCCGAAACACACCGGCTGGCGCGCCCACTACGAGAAGTTCAACCGGGTCGCCCAGGCGTGGTCGATGGTCGCGGTCGCGGCCTGCGTCCGCACCGAGGCGGGCACCATCGAGGAAGCGCGGGTCGCGCTGACCAACATGGGCTCGACACCGGTGCGGGCGGCCGGGGTCGAGGAGGCGCTGGTCGGCTGCGCGGCCACCGCCGAGGCGATCCGCGGCGCGGCCGAACGCGCGGCCGAGGGCACGAACCCCACGGCCGACGGCAATTCCGATGTCGAATACCGGCAGCACCTCGCCAGGGTGCTGACCGGCAGGGCGGTTCTCGCCGCGGCAGGTTCGTAAAAGACACAGAAGGGAGGTCGGCCCGTGCGGCTCGACCACGAATTCACCGTTCCCGCCCCGGTCGACGAGGTCTGGAAGGCCGTCATCGACCCGGAACGAGTGGCGCCGTGCATGCCGGGCGCCACCGTCACCGAAGTCGACGGAGACGCCTTCAAAGGCACGGTGAAGGTCAAGCTCGGGCCGATCTCCCTGCTCTACAAGGGAACCGGACACTTCGTCGAGAAGGACGCCGACACCAAGAAGGTCGTGATCAAGGCCGCGGGCAAGGACGCGCGGGGAGCGGGCACGGCGTCGGCGACGGTGACGCTCACCTTGACCGAGAAGGACGGTGTCACCCATGGCGCCGTCGCCACGGAGCTGGCGGTCACCGGTAAGCCCGCGCAGTTCGGGCGCGGGATGATCTCCGAGGTCGGCGGCAAGATCCTCGACTCCTTCGCGGATTGCCTGTCCGGCAAACTCGGCACGCCCGAGCCCGAGAAACCCCAGGAACGCCCGCCGTTGCAAGCGGTCAAGCCGGTGACGGAGGGCGAAGCCATCGACCTGATGGAGTACGTGGGCGGATCCGTGGTGAAACGCGCGGCTCCGGTGCTGGTGGTGCTCGCCGGGGTGCTCCTGGTCGTCGCCATCGTGCGGGCTGTGACGCAACGGACGAAATAGCGGCTTCCGTCAGCCGTTGAACCCGGTATGAAGGCGGATCACGAAGTCGACGTGGTGGTGGTCGGGGCCGGTCAGGCCGGTCTGTCGGCGGCGTATCACCTGCGCCGCGCGGGATTCGCCAACGAGGCGGGTTTCGTCGTGCTCGACCACGGCAAACGACCCGGTGGTGCCTGGCAGTATCGCTGGCCTTCGCTGGTGATGGAGAAGGTCCACGGCGTCCACGACCTTCCGGGCATGTCCTTCGGCACTCCGGATCCGAAACAGCCCGCGGCCGAGGCCGTCGCCGAGTACTTCGGCCGTTTCGAGCGCACCTACGACCTTCCAGTCCATCGGCCCGTCGACGTCCTGTCGGTGAGCGCCGAGGACGAGAGGCTGGTCGTGGCGAGCGCTGCGGAAACCTGGGCCGCGCGTGCGGTGATCAGCGCGACCGGCACCTGGGACCGCCCGTTCTGGCCGTACTACCCGGGGCAGGAGACCTTCCGCGGCCGCCAGCTGCACACCGCGGACTACACCGGCGTCGGCGACTTCCGCGGCAAACGCGTCGTCGTGGTCGGCGGTGGCGCGTCGGCCGTCCAGCTGCTGCTGGAGATGGCGCCCTTCACGCGCTCGACGCGCTGGGTGACGCGGCGTCCGCCGGTCTGGCGCGACGAGCCGTTCAGTGAGGACTGGGGCCGGGAGGCCGTCGCCAAGGTCGACCGGCGGGTCCGGGAGGGCCTGCCGCCGAAAAGCGTCGTGAGCGTGACCGATCTGGCGGTGACGCCCGAGGTGCGGGCGGGGCTCGACGCGGGCATCCTCGACCGGCGTCCGATGTTCCAGCGGATCGCGCCGGACGGGGTGGAGTGGGCGGACGGCACCTTCGAACCCGCCGACATCATCCTGTGGGCCACCGGATTCCGTGCCGCGATCGACCATCTCGCGCCGTTGCGCCTGCGCGCGCAGGGCGGCGGGATCCGGATGGACGGCACCAGGGTCGTCGCCGAACCGCGGCTGCATCTGGTCGGCTACGGCCCGTCCGCCAGCACCGTCGGCGCGAACCGGGCGGGGCGAGCGGCCGTCACCGAGATCCGGCGCCTGCTCGGACGCTGACGTCGTCGAGGATCCCGGCCAGCTCGGCTGGCCGCCGCGCGGCGAGCGGCATCGAACGGTCCTTGCCGGCGCGATGATCCCCGGCGCCCGTCGAGCTCGGTCGCCCCAAAGGGTGGCAAAGAATGGTCGGCGGGGCGTCTTGTTCTCTGTCCGGTATCTCCGGAAGGTCACACCCACACTTTCCGACAGGGGAACAAAACCGCGATATTCGCCATGGGGGATGAACATGTCTTCGATTCACCACGCCGCGCCGCCTGACCGCGTCCGTTCCGGTACCTGCCTTCCGGAGCTGCTCGGACACTGGTCGGGAACGCGGCCGGAGGCGGTCGCCGTCGTCGACGGTGACCGCGAAATGACTTTTCGTGGACTCGAAGAAGCAAGTACGGGACTCGCCGCGCACCTCGCCGGGCTGGGAATCGGCGCGAACGACACCGTCGGCCTGTACGTCGAGCCTTCCGCGGACCTGATGGTCGGCGTCTGGGGCATTCTCTTTTCCGGGGCGGCTTATCTGCCGTTGTCCCCCGAGTATCCGGAAGATCGGTTGCGGTACATGCTCGAAGACAGCCACACCGGCGTTGTCGTCACGCAGCCGCGTCTCGCCGGGCGGCTCGCCGGATGGGTGCCCGACGGGACACGGATCGTGTCGGTGGCCGATGCCCGCGGCGGGATCCCGCGCGGGCCTTCGCCGGACTCGCTCGCCTACGTCATCTACACCTCCGGCAGCACCGGGAAACCGAAGGGCGTGATGATCGAGCACCACAGTGTCGTGTCGCAGCTGCGCTGGCTCCAGGCCTGCGGACATCTGGACACGAACGTCACGGTGCTGCAGAAGACACCGATGAGTTTCGACGCCGCGCAATGGGAGATCCTGGCGCCCGCCGCGGGTGCCCGCGTGGTGCTGGGCGCGCCGGGGAGTTTCCGGGATCCCGAAGCCCTGATCGACACGGTGGTGAAGCACGACGTCACCACCTTGCAGTGCGTGCCGACATCGCTGCAGGCGTTGCTCGACACGGAACGCCTCGGCGGCTGCACCTCCTTGCGGAAGCTGTTCTCCGGCGGTGAGGCGCTTTCGCGACGGCTCGCCAAGGAACTCGCCCGCGAGCTGCCGTCGGCGCGACTGGTCAACCTCTACGGGCCGACCGAATGCACGATCAACGCGACCGCCCACGTCGTCGACCCGGACACGCTCGACGACAGCGCCGCGACGGTCCCGATCGGCGTGCCTGTCGACAACACCCAGTGCTTCGTGCTCGACGCCGACCTCGCCCCGGTCGACATCGGGGAGACGGGCGAGCTGTACATCGGAGGCGTCCAGCTGGCCCGTGGCTACCTGAACCGGCCCGAGCAGATGAGCGAGAACTTCGTGCCGAACCCGTTCATCCCGACCGAACGGTTGTACCGCACCGGAGATCTCGTCCGCTGGAACGCGGACGGCACCCTCCAGTTCGTCGGCCGCGCCGACAACCAGGTCAAGCTGCGCGGTTACCGCGTCGAGCTCGACGAGATCGCGGTGGCGATCGAGGAGCACACCTGGGTGCGCCGGGCCGCGGCGGTGGTGACCGACGACCCGCGGACCGGGTCGAAGGCGCTCGTCGCGTGCGTGGAGCTGAATCCGCGCGAGGCCGCGGTGATGGATCAGGGCAACCACGGCGGGCACCACCAGTCGAAGGCCGACAAGCTGCAGGTCAAGGCACAGCTGTCGAATCCAGGCGTGCGCGACGCCGGGGATCGTCCGGTGATCGCGTTGCCGGGCAAGCGGGAAACCGCTCATCAGCGCCGGGAGGTCTTCGCCCGCAAGACTTATCGCCACTACGAGGGTGGCGCCGTCACCCGCGACGACCTCGCTGCGCTCCTGACGCCGGGCCCCGTCGGCACGTACTCTCGTGAACCCGGCGAGCTCGCGTTCGCCGAACTGGGCGAGCTCCTGCGGTGGTTCGGCCGGTTCCGTAGCGACGAGCGGCTGCTCCCGAAGTACTCCTACGCCTCGCCGGGCGCGCTTTACGCGACGCAGTTGTACCTGGAGACCAGCGGTCTCGACGGCCTCGGCGCAGGGATGTACTACTACCACCCGATCGGCCACACCTTGGTCCGGATCGGCGCGAGCGCGGGCACCGGGCATTCGGTGCATTTCATCGGCCACACCGGCGCCATCGAGCCGGTCTACCGGAACAACATCCGCGAGGTTCTCGAATTCGAGGCAGGCCATATGGTCGGGGTGTTCGAGGAGATCCTCCCCGGATACGGCCTCACGATCACCCCGGCGGCGTTCGACCCCGCGGTCGCCGTCCGCGCCGAGGCCGCCGCAGGCGACCACTATCTCGGCACGTTCTCCTTGCACGCCGACGACGGCGAGCCACGACGGGACGACATCGAGCTGTTCGTGCAAACCCATCCGGGGCGCGTCGAGGGGCTCCCCGCCGGCACCTACCGCTGGCGGGACGGCGACTTCGAACGGATCTCCGCCGAGCTGATCGAGTCCAAGCGCGTGATCGCGATCAACCAGCAGGTGTACGGGCGCGCGGCCTTCGGCATCACCGCGGTCAGCCGCACCGCCGACGAGCGGCTCGAGTACGCCGGTCTCGGCGCCAAGCTGCATCGCTTGCAGCGCAACGGTTCCGGATTCGGCTTCATGTCGTCGGGCTACAGCTCGAAGAGCGGTCACCCGCTGCCCGCCGCCCGGCGGATCGACGACATCCTCACCGGGCAGGGCATCGCCCCCGGACCGTCGTACTTCTTCCTCGGCGGCAAGGTGAGCCCGGAGCAGATACGCAGCGAGGGCATGCGGGAAGACGCCGTGCACATGAAGGGCCCGGCGGAGATCATCCGCGACGAGCTCGCGACCACCCTGCCCGGCTACATGCTCCCCAACCGGGTGCTGGTGCTGGACACGTTGCCGTTGACAGCGAACGGAAAGGTCGACGCGAACGCGCTGGCGGAGACCGGCGCCGTCCGCTCCGCGAGCAGCGGCGCGCCGTACGTCGCGCCCTCGACGAGCCACGAACGGTGGCTGGCCGAGGTGTGGGGCAAGACGCTGAACTATGACGACGTCTCGGTCCGCGACGACTTCTTCGCCGCGGGCGGCAACTCGCTGACCGCGGTCTCCCTGGTGAACCGGATCAATCGCGAGTACGGCACCCGGTTGCCGCTGCAGGTCGTCTTCGAACGCCCGAAGCTCGCCGAGCTGGCCGCCCGCATCGGCGAGCACTCCGCTCGACCCTCGTCACGACTGGTCCCCTTGGCCACGGGCGGCGGCCGCCCGGTGTTCTGCTGGCCGGGACTCGGCGGTTATCCGATGAACCTGCGGCCGCTGGCTTCGGAAAGCGGCTTGGGACGGCCGTTCCACGGCGTGCAGGCTCACGGGATCAACGCCGACGAGACGCCGTACGCCACTGTCGAGGAGATGGCGAAGGCCGACGTCGCCGAGATCCGGCGCGTCCAGCCGGAGGGTCCGTACACGCTCTGGGGCTACTCGTTCGGCGCGCGGGTCGCCTTCGAAACGGCTTGGCAGCTGGAGAGGCTGGGGCAGCGTGTGGACGACCTGCTGTTGATCTGCCCGGGCAACCCCGAGGTCGGGGATAGCGGGGACAGGGTGGCGAGCTACACGAACCCGGCGTACCTGACAATCCTGCTGTCGGTGTTCCTCGGGACGATCTCCGGACCGGAACCGCTGGCCTGCCGGGAGACCGTCCGCGACGAAGACGGCTTCGTGGCCTTCGTGGCGAAGTTGATGCCCGCCCTCGGCGAGCAGCTGATCCGGAGGATCGTCCGGATCGTCGAGGAGACCTACGAGTTCGACTACAGCTTTCGTGAACTCGCGCGGCGGCGGATCGCCGCCAGGGTGACGCTGTTCAAGGCCGACGGCGACGACTACTCGTTCGTCGAGAACAGCTCCGGGTATTCGGCCACGCCACCGGAGGTGGTCACGCTCGAAGGCGATCACTACAGCGTCCTCAAGGAAGACGGGGTCGCGGAACTGGTGTCTGCGATCCGCGCCCGGCTCTGACCAGCGAAGGAGAACCAGTGCCCGACTCTCTCGGTCCCCGCCTCAAGGTCGGCGTCGTCGTCCCGTCCACCAACACCTCGGCCCAGCCGGAACTGGACGCGCTGCGCCCCGACGGCGTCACCAACCACACCGGCCGGATGGTCATCGACGACGACCCGATGGTCGACGAACCCGGCTTCGGCCACGTCATGGCCGGTATCCGGCGGTCGACGCGGCCGGCGGTCCGCAGCGTCATCGGCTGCGACCCCGGCTGCGTGATCATCGGCGTCTCACCGGAGAGTCATTGGGAGGGAACGCCCGCGCACGGGCGTGTCCACGCCGCGATGCGGGAAGCGGCGGGCGGCCGTCCGGTGACGATGAGCCCGGACGCGATCAACGCCGCGCTCGCGGCGCACGACGTCCGCCGAATCGCGGTCATCACGCCGTACCTGCCGGTCGGCGACGACTCGGTGCGCCGGTTCTTCGGCGACAGCGGCTACGACCTGCTGAACCTCCACGGCCTCGGCATGCCCAGCCCGGCCAAGATCTCGCACGTCTCCGAGACGGAACTCCGGGACGCGGTCAAGGAGGTCGACGGCGCCGACGTCGAAGCCATCGTCCAGGTCGGCACCAACGTCGCCATGGCGCGGGTCGCGGCGGCCGCCGAATTCTGGCTCGGCAAACCGGTCCTTTCGAACAACGTCGTCCTGTACTGGCATGCCCTGCGCCAGAACGGCATCGCCGACCGTGTACGCGGCTTCGGCTCCCTGCTGTCGGAGCACTGAACGACCGGTATTTGACTGGTCGTTACAGAACGTGGGATGCTGGCGGCATGCCCCGTCCCAAGGGATTCGATACCACCGAGGTGCTCGACGCCGCGGTCGGAACGTTCTGGCGCAAGGGGTACTCGGCCACGTCGGCGCAGGACCTCGTCGACGGCACCGGCCTGGGGCGGGGAAGCCTGTACAACACGTTTTCCGGCAAGCGGCAGCTGTTCAGCGAGGCGCTGCGCCGCTACGAGGAGACGTCTGCCACCCGGGTCGAGGAGATGCTGGCCGCGCCGGGGACCATCCGCGCGCGGATCAGACGCGTCCTGATGGACGTGGTCGACGACGAGCTGGACTCCTCGGCCGGACATCGCGGCTGTCTCGCCGTCAACGCCGCCCTCGAACTCGGCGGGATGGACGACGAGGTCACCGCCCGCGTCCGTCACAACTTCGAGCGGGTGGAGAACGCGTTCCACGCCGAGTTCGCCGCCGCGCGGCAGGAGGGCGAGATCGGCGAGGGCCGGGATCCGCGGGCACTGGCGCAGTTCACTCTCGCCGCGATGTACGGCTTGCGAGTGCTCGGAAAGACCGCGGACCGGCAGGCGCTCACCCAAGTAGTCGAAACCACCATCCAGGCGTTGTGATGTTCCAGGTTTCGTGACAGGACCCCGCGCTCGCGCGGTTTTCCTGTGTTCTCATTCTTTAACGAACATTCCACTATCTCGAGGAGTGAAAGCCAGTCATGACGGAGACGGTCGCGGTGCTCGGCACCGGAATCATCGGCGCCCCGGTCGCCCGGAACCTGAGCAAGGCCGGGTTCGCGGTCCGGGCCTGGAACCGCACCGCGGCCAAGGCCGAAGCGCTCTCCGGGGACGGTGTCCAGGTCGCGGCGAGCGCCGCGGACGCCGTCGAGGAAGCGTCCGTCGTGATCACGGTCCTCACCGACGGCCCGGCGGTGCTGGAGGCGATCCGCGCGGCCGCCCCCGCCGCCGGCACGATCTGGGTGCAGCTCAGCACCGTCGGCGACGCGGTCGACGAACTGGTCGCGTACGCCGACGAGCAGGGTCTCGTCTTCGTCGACGCTCCGGTGCAGGGCACCCGCCAGCCCGCCGAACAGGGCCAGCTGGTCGTGCTCGCGGCGGGCACGGCCGAGGCGCGGGAGACCGTCCAGCCGTTGTTCGACGCGATCGGCAAGCGCACGCTGTGGGTCGGCGAAGACGGCCGCTCCGGTGCGGCGAGCAGGCTCAAACTGGTGCTGAACACCTGGGTGATCGCGCTGACCCACGGCGTCGGCGAGGCATTGGCGCTGGCCGAAGGACTCGGTGTCGACCCGCGGCACTTCGTCGACGTCGTCACCGGCGGCCCGATGGACAACGGCTACTTCCAGGCGAAATCGGCCGCGATCCTCAAGAACGACTACACCACCGCCTTCTCGGTCGACAACGCCGAGAAGGACGCCCGGCTGGTGCTGGAAGCCGCGGCTCGCGCCGGTGTCCGGATGGACGCGGTCGAAGCGGGGCGAGCCCGCTTCGCTCGCGCGTCCGAAGCCGGACACGGCGACGAGGACATGGCCGCCGGTTACTTCGCCTCCTTCGACCGCAAGTAGTCACCTACTTGCGGTTCACGTAGCGCACCTGCGTCGCTTTTCCGGCTTCGAATCCCTCCCTGCCGGCGAGGTGCTCCGGGACGCCGACCTCCCACCAGGCACCGGCCTCGGTCCAGGAGTTCGGCTGGGTCCGCACCACGACCACCGCCGGACGGTTCTCGGCCACCGCGGCTTCCCGTGCCTTCGCGTACGACGCGCGCACATCGTCCAAAGAGGACGCCGTGAACACCGCGCAGCCCAGTGACTCCGCATGTCGCGCGAAGTCGACCCGCGGGGGAGTGGCATGCGCGCTCCGGCAGTCGGCGAGGAAGTTGTTGAACGGTTTGCCGCCTTGCCCCTCCTGTAGCCGGGCGATGACCGCGAAGCCGTCGTTGTCGCAGACCACCGCCACGAAAGGATGTCCGGCGAAGGCCGCCGAGAACAGTTCGGAGTTCAGCATCAGGTACGAACCGTCGCCGAGCATCGTGGTGACCAGGCCGCCGGTGTGCGCCATCGCGGCACCCCACGCGCCCGCGAGCTCGTACCCCATGCACGAGAAGCCGTACTCGACGTCCATGCTGACCGATCCCGATCCGCGCCAGCCGCCGATCAGTTCTCCCGGCATCCCGCCGGACGCGGTCATCACGTAGTCGTGCGGCTCGGAGAGGTCGTTGACCGCGCCGACGACCTGGGCGTAGGTCGGCACTTCGCCGGCGGCACCGCGCAGCACGTCGATATGCGCGTCCCATCGGCCGCGTTCCGCCGCCGCCCGCTCTGTCCACAAAGGATCGACCTGCCAGCTTTCCAGCTGGGCGGCCAGGTCCGTGAGACCCGCGTCGGCGTCACTCACGACGGCCAGCGCACCGTGCTTGACGGCGTCGAACCGGGCGGCGTTCAGGGTGATCAGCCGGACGTCGGGGGAGAACACCGTCCAGGACGCCGTGGTGAAGTCCTGCAAGCGGGTGCCGACGGCGAGTACGACATCGGCCTCGGCGGCCAGGACGTTCGCCGACGTTGAACCGGTGACGCCCAGCGGACCGGCGTGCAGCGGATGGCCGTGCGGCACCAGGGTGCGCCCGGCCGTCGTTTCGGTGATGGGGATGCCGTGCCGCTCGGCGAAGGCCAGCGCACGTTCACCGGCGCCGGAGTAGCGGACGCCGCCGCCCAGCACCAGCAACGGTTTCCGGGACGCCCGCAGCGCGCCGGCCGCTTCGGTGAGTGCTCGGCGATCGGGCCGCGGACGCGGCGGGCGGTGGGTCACCGGTGAGAAGAGCGCGTCCGGGAAGTCGTACGTCTCCGCCTGGACGTCCTGAGGGAGGGCCAGCGTCACCGGGCCCGCGTCCGCCGGATCGGTCAGCACCCTGGCGACCTGGGGCAGCGTCGAGAGCAGCTGCTCCGGCCGGACGATCCGGTCGAAATATCGGCTCACCGGGCGGAACGCGTCGTTGACCGTGGCCGTCGGGTCGCCGAAATGCTCCACCTGCTGCAGCACCGGATCCGGCGCGCGGCTGGTGAAGGTGTCACCGGGGAGCAGCAGGATCGGCAGCCGGTTCGCGTGCGCGACCCCGGCCGCGGTGACCATGTTCAGCGCGCCGGGCCCGATCGACGACGTCACCACGCCGACCTGGCGCCGATGCGTCGCCTTGGCGTAGCCGACCGCCGCGAGCGCCATGCCCTGCTCGGTCTGCCCGCGCCACAAGGGGAGTTCGTCGCGGTGCTCCTCCAGCGCGGTACCGAGACCGAGGACGTTGCCGTGCCCGAAGATCGCGAAGACACCCGGGAACAAGGGGACTTCCCGTCCGTCCAGGGTTTCCGACCGCTGCGCGAGCAGCCAGCGCACCAGGGCCTGTGCCGTGGTCAGCTTCATGACACCCGTCCTTCGTGGCTCGTGACCGGGCAGCGTGGGTCGAGTTCCTGGTCGCTCCAGGTCTCGCGGACCCAGCCGTGCGCGGGGTCGTCGCAGAACGCCATCGAACGCTCATCGGCCGGCCCGGCCAGGACGTTCAGGTAGTACATCGGGTAGCCCGGCGCGGCGACACAGGGACCGTGGTAGCCGCGCGGGATCAGGAAGACGTCGCCGTCCCGGACCGCGACGTCCTCGTCCAGTTCACCGTCGGCGGTGTACGTCCGATGGAGACCGAACCCTTCGCGCGAAGGTGTCACTCCGTCGCGGCCCGCGATGCGGAAGTAGTAGATCTCCTCGTTGACGACCTGGCATTCGGACGCCTCGTCGTGTTTGTGCGGCGGGTACGAGGACCAGTTGCCGCCGGGGGTGATCAGCTCGCACGCGTTCAGCTTGTCCGCGTGGTCCCAGACACCGGGCACCCCGAAATTGGTGACCTGTCTCGTCGCCTGCCCCGCGCCGCGCACCTCCACCGGCACGTTCTCGGCAGGTCCGTAGCGCGGTTCGAGACGACGGGTGCAGCGCGCCATCGGAAGCGCGACCTCGATTCCTTCCTGTGTCGACAACTCGACTTCGGCATCGCGTGGCACGTACGCGAAATCCGTGACACGGGTGAACACCGAGTCCCGCCCCGCGAGTTCGAAGACCTGCCCGTCGACCCGGACGGTGCACCCGCCGGACAGCGGCAGGACGAACGCTTCGAACTCGCCGGTGCGCACCGGCCTCGTCTCACCGGCGGCCAGCGAGAGCACCCGCAGGCCGCTGTACGTCCAGCCCGCCGAATCCGGGCCGAGCCGGACGGGATCCCGCTCGTCCGAAAGCGTCCCGAGTGGACGGTGCAGCTTGCTCACAGCAACTCCTCGATCTCGTCGGCGGTGGGCATGGCGTCGGCACAGGCGAGCCGGGAGGCGACGAGCGCGCCCGCCGCGTTGGCGTACGTGGCGATGCGCACCGGATCCCAACCGGAAAGCAGACCGTGGATCAGCGCACCGCCGAACCCGTCACCCGCGCCGAGCCCGCACACGACCTCGACCCGCAGGGGTGGCACGGTCCAGCGGCCCTCGGCGGTGGCCACCAGCACACCCTCCGCGCCCTTCTTGATCACCGCCAGTTCGACGCCCCTGGCCAGCATGCGGGACGCGGCCTCGTCGGGATCCGCCGTGCCGACGGCCACCTCCGCCTCGGTGCGGTTGCCGACGGCGACCGTGACGTGGTCGAGCATCCAGCCGATCTCTTCGCGCGCTATCTCGGTGTCGGGCCAGAACATCGGCCGGAAGTCGAGGTCCAGCACCGTGTGCGACCGGCGTCCGCGCCGCTCGAGCATCTTGCGCTGGGTGCCGCGCGCCGGTTCGACGGAGACGCCGGTTCCGGTGACCCACAGCAGCGGCACCGTTTCCACGACGTCCCAGGGCACGTCGGTCTCGGTGAGGGTCAGATCCGGCGCGATGGGGGACCGGTAGAACAACAGCGGCGGATCCGCGGGCGGGTTCAGCGCGCAGAACACCACCGGTGTCTGCAACCCCGCCGACGTCCCCACGTGATCCGGGGACACACCGAACTCCCGCAATGCTTGCCGCACGTAGTCACCGAAGCCGTCCGGGCCGACCTTCGTCAGCACCGACGTCGAGCGGCCGAGCCGCGCGGCGGCGACCGCGACGTTGGTCGCGGTGCCGCCGAGCGATTTGGCGAAGGTGCTGACCCCGGCCAGCGGCACGCCGCTCTGCTCGGGATAGAGGTCCACCCCGACCCGGCCGACGGTCAGTGCTTCGAGAGCGGTCATGAAGGGGACTCCACAGCTCGCAATTCGTGTTCGAGGGCTTCCAGTTCCGCGCCGCCCGCCATCTGCCGGGTCAGTTCGGCCAGGTCGATCTCGGACTTCTCGTAGGCGCCGAGGGACACGCCCCGTTTGAGCAGCAGGAAGCGATCGGCCACCGGGAACGCGTGGTGCGGGTTGTGCGTGATCAGCACGACGCCGAGCCCGCGGTCACGGGCCTGCGCGACGTACTTGAGCACGACACCGGCCTGCTTGACACCCAACGCGGCCGTCGGCTCGTCGAGGATCAGCACTTTCGCCCCGAAGTACACCGCCCGCGCGATGGCCACGCACTGCCGCTCGCCGCCGGACAGCGTGCCGACCGGCTGTTCGACGTCGCGCAGGTCGATGCCCATGTCGGACAACGCCTTCTTGGTCGTCTCCCGGCCCTTCTTCCGGTCGAGCGCGCGGAACGGGCCGAAGCCGACCGTCGGTTCGGAGCCGAGGAAGAAGTTCCGCCACACGCTCATCAGGGGTACGACCGCCAGATCCTGGTACACCGTCGCGATGCCGCGATCGAGCGCCTCACGCGGCGAAGCGAACTTGACCGGCTCGCCCTCGACCAGGAATTCGCCCCTGTCGTGCTGGTGGACCCCGGCCAGGATCTTGATCAGGGTGGACTTGCCGGCGCCGTTGTCGCCGAGCACACAGGTGACCTCGCCCGCGTTGACCACCGTGGACACGTCGCGCAACGCGATCACGCTGCCGTAGGTCTTGCCGACTTCCTTGACCTCGAGAAGATGGCTCATCGTCGCACCCTTTCCGCGCGCCGCCGGAAGGCGTTGTTGACCAGGACCGCGGACAGCAGCATGACCCCGAGGAACAGCATGAACCAGTCGCTGTCCCAGCGGGCGAACACGATGCCCTGCCTCGCCATCCCGAAGATCAGCGCGCCGATCGCGGCGCCGATCGCCGAACCGAACCCGCCGGTCAGCAGGCAGCCGCCGATCACGGCCGCGATGATGTACTGGAACTCCAGCCCGATGCCCTGGTTCGCCTGGACGCTCGCGAACCGCAGGATGTTGATCGAGCCGACCAGCCACGCGGCGAGCGCGGTGGTCATGAACAGCATGATCTTGGTGCGCACCACCGGGACCCCGACCGCGCGCGAACTCTGCGCGGAACCGCCGACGGCGAAGATCCAGTTGCCGAACCGGGTCCGGACCAGCAGCCAGGCCGCCAGCACGGCGAACCCGATCCACCACACGATGGAGATCTGGAACGCCGTCCCGCCGATGTCCACTGTGGACGCGAAGACGAAACCGGCGGACTCGTAGCCGTCGGTCGACCGCATCCCCGACACCTGGACGGTGCCGGTGACCAGGCGGGTCACGCCGAGGTTGAGCCCTTGCAGCGCCAGGAACGTGCCCAGGGTGACGATGAAACTGGGCAGGCCGGTGCGCATCACCAGCCAGCCGTTGAACGCGCCCACCGCGAGAGCGAAGACCAGCGACGCGAACAGCGCGAGCCAGACGTTCCAGCCCGCCTGCGTCGCCAGTGTCGCGGTGACGAGCGCGGTGGACGCCGTCATCACGCCCGCCGAGAGGTCGAACTCACCGCCGATCATCAGCAGGGACACGGCGACCGCCATGATGCCGAGCGTCGAGGCGTCGTCCAGCCAGGTCGCCACGCCGCTGCCGCTGAAGAACTGGTCGGTGACGAGGGTGAAGAACAGGAAGACGACGACGGCGCCGAGCAGCGCGCCGATCTCGGGGCGGACGACCAGCCGATCGAGCAGCCGGGGTTTCGCGATCCGTTCGTCGAGCATGGTGGTTGTCATCGCGTGCCCCTTTGCACGTACTGGCCGACGGTGTCCACAGTGGATTTGTCGACCAGGTCGGGCCCGGTGAGCACCGGCTTCCCGCCGCCGACGACGTTCGCGTTGTCCCGGTAGAGCTTGAGGAACTGCACCGGGAGGTAGCCCTGCTCGTACTGCTGCTGATCGACCGCGAACAGCACGTCACCCGCCTTGATCGCACCGACCACGTCGGTGTTCAGGTCGAAGGTGCCGACCTGGGCCGTCGAGCCCACCGCCTTGATCGCGCTCACCGCCCGGGCCGCGACCTGTGAGTTCAACGTCAGAACGGCGTCGAGCGAAGAGTCGGTCTGTACCGCGCCCCTGATCCGGGATTCGGCGTCGGTGGGGTTGCTGATGTCGACCTGCAGGGTCTGCACGTCGCCCGCGAAACCGGTCTTGGCGCCGTCGCACCGCTGGGCTTGCCCCACGTTGCCGGCTTCGTGCACCACGCAGAGCAGCTTCTTCTTGCCGAGCTCCCGGAACTTCTTTCCGGCTTCCTCGCCGGCGATGGTCTCGTTCTGCCCGACATGGGTGAGCGCGCCGTAGCCCGCGCTCTTGTCCTCGCCGGAGTTGATGGTGATGACCGGGATCCCCGCGCGGACCGCGTTCTCGATCGAGGTCTTGAGCGCCTCCGGATTCGCCATCGACACCACCAGCCCGCCGACCCGCTGGGCGACCGCGTTGTCGATCAGCTTGGCTTGGTTGCCGGGGTCCCCGTCGGAGTTGTACTCGACCTGGACGTCGAGCTGCCTGCCCGCCTCCTCGGCGCCGTTCTTGACCACGTTCCAGAACGCGTCACCCGCCGTGCCGTGCGAGATGACCGCGACCCGCAGCGGACCGCTTGGCTGCGTCGTCGTCGCCGGGCCCGCACCTTCGGCGGGTTTCTCCTCGGCCTTCGGCCCGGTGCACGCGGACAGGAGCACCAGCCCCGCCACGACCACCAAAGCCTTCCTCAAGCGATGGGACATCGTCGTCTCTCCTCGCTTCTTCCGTTACCTGGCAGCCGGGAGCCGGCTGACGATTCCGTCGAGATGCGCCAGACTCCTGGCCACATCCCGCTTCGGTAGATCCTCCGGGCTCCCCTCGCTCAGCGCGGTGTCCTGTTCGAGCACGTACCACCCGTCGTAGCCCGCCTCGTGGACGGACCTGACCATCGTTTCGATGTCGACGTCCCCGTCGCCGAGCGGGACATACAGACCTTTGCCCACCGCTTCGGTATAGGGAAGCCTTCCGGCACGGACATCTTCGGCGAGTTCGCCGCGCACGTCCTTGAGGTGCAGGTGCCCGACCCGTTCGGGGTACCGTTCGGCCAGCGCCACCGGATCGGTCCCGCCGATGAGGAGATGCCCGGTGTCCAGGCACAGCGGCAGAGTGGAATCGGCGAGGAAGCGCTCGACCTCTTCCTCGGTTTCCGTGTGCGTCCCGACGTGCGGATGCAGCACGGTACGAAGTCCATGGCGCGCGGCGATTTCCCCGATCTCGCCGGAGGTTTCGACGAGGGTCGCCCATTCGGTGTCGCTCAGCTTCGGCCGGTCGTCGTAGCCGTCGAGACCGGTGGCGGCGGCGAGCACGAGCACGTCGCCACCGCAGGCGGCGAACAGCGCCGCCGACTCCTCGGCCGCCGCCAACGCGGCTTCGGGGTTCTCGTGCAGTACGACGGCGAGGAACCCGCCGACCAGGTCGAGCTCGTATCCGCCGAGCAATCCGCGCAGCTCGGCCGGGTCTCGCGGCAGATATCCGGGCGGGCCGAGCTCGGTGGCGCGCACTCCCAGCTCCGCCATTTCGCCCAGTACGGTCCCCGCGTCGAGCACGCGGCCCCAGCCGGGGACTTCGCACACGCCCCAGGAGATCGGGGCGGCGGCGACGCGGATCCGGGATGTCGTCACTGGCATCGGCGGCCTCCTGAAGATTCAGCGGTTCGGGGTCGGGGATCGGGTTAGAGCGCTCTATTGATTAGAGCGCTCTAATCATGTAGCGTCCGTCACAGTAAAGTCAAGGGCAGGGGGAGGATGGAAATGGCGCGACCGACGATGGAGGACGTCGCCGCGAAAGCGGGGGTGTCCCGTGCGCTCGTGTCGCTGGTGATGCGCAACGCGCCGAACGTGTCCGACGAACGGCGGACGCGCGTGCTGTGCGCGGCGCACGAACTGGGGTACGAACCGCACGCGATGGCCCGATCGCTGGCGAGCCGCACGTCGACCGTCCTCGGAGTGATGGTCTCCGACCTTCGCAACGCGTTCTTCGCCGACGTCGTCGAGGGGCTCGACGCGGCGGCCGAAGCGGCCGGATTCCATTTGATCCTCAACACCGGCGGCCGCAGTCCCGCGCGCGAGCGGGCCGCGTTGAAGAGCCTGTTGTCCTTCCGTCCGGCCGGGGTGATCCTGCTGTCGCCGGTGGTGCCCGCGTCGGCGATCGAGGAAGCGGCCGCCCAGGGCCCCGTCGTCCTGGTGTCGCGCACTTCGCGCGCGCCGGGAGTGGACACGGTCAACGACGACGGGGAGGCGGGTTCCGCGCTCGCCGTCGACCATCTGGTTTCCTTGGGGCACCGGAGGATCGCCCATCTGGACGGTGGCCTGGCGGCCGGTGCCGCGGCCCGGCGCCGGGGTTACCAGCAGGCCATGCGGCGGCATCGGCTGCATCCGATCATCGTGCGCAGCGAGCACACCGACACCGCCGGGGAGAAGGCCGTGCTCGAACTGCTCGGCGATCCGCCACAGGGCGGACTGCCGACAGCGTTGGTGGCGGGCAACGACTTCAACGCCGTCGGCGCGATCTCCGCGCTGGAGGAGGCGGGTCTGCGAGTCCCCGAAGACGTTTCCGTGGTCGGCTACGACAACACCTCGCTCGCCGCGCTGCGCCATCTCTCACTGACCACTGTGGACCAGCCGCGGACCGAAATGGGGCGGCTGGCCGTCGAGGCACTGCTCGAACGGGTCCGGGGCGAACGTGCCGAACCGGTCCGGCATCTGCTGCACCCCTCGCTGGTGGTCCGTTCGACCACCGCCGCTCCAGAAAGGTAACCACATGAGGTTGGGACTCGCCGGCGCCGGCCGGATCGGCACTTCGCACGCCGAGACCTTGAAGAGCTTCGACACGGTCTCGTCCGTGGTCGTCGCCGACGTGGACGCCGCACGCGCCCAGGCGGCCGCGGTCAAACTCGGCGTCGAAGCGGCAACGGACATTCCCTCGCTGTTCGCGTCCTCTTTGGACGGTCTCGTGATCGCCGCGGCCACGGACGCCCATCCGGAACTGATCCTCAAGGCCGTCGACGCGGGGATCCCGGTGTTCTGCGAGAAGCCGGTCGCCGCCGACATCCCCGGCACGCTCGCGGTGATCGACAAGATCTCCGGTTCGGACGTACCGGTGCAGATCGGCTTCCAGCGCAGGTTCGACGCGGGCTACGCGGCCGCCCGGGCCGCGGTGGCTTCGGGCGAGCTCGGCTGGCTGCACACCTTGCGCGCGACCACACTCGACCCGGCACCGCCGCCCGCCGAGTACGTCGCGCATTCCGGCGGTCTGTTCCGCGACTGCGGGGTGCACGACTTCGACGTCGTCCGGTTCGTCAGTGGCCGCGAGGTCGTCGAGGTCTACGCCGTCGGAACGAACAAGGGCGAGCGGTTCTTCGCCGACGCCGGTGACGTCGATACCGCGGCCGCGACCCTGACACTGGACGACGGAACGCTGGCGGTGGTCTCGCTGACCCGGTACAACGGCGCGGGCTACGACGTCCGGCTCGAAGTGCTCGGCTCGGCGGGCAACGCCGTGGTGGGCCTGGACGACCGTGCGCCGCTGACCTCGGTCGAACCCGGCGTCCAGCCGTTACCCGGCCCGGCCTACCCCGGGTTCATGGAACGCTTCCGGCCCGCGTACACCAGTGAGTTGAAGGCGTTCCTCGACGTCGCCGCCGGTCGCGCGCCGAGCCCGTGCGGAGCGGCGGACGCACTGGAGGCTTTCTACATCGCCGAGGCGTGCGAGCTCTCCCGCCGCGAACGCCGCCCGGTCCGTGTGGACGAGGTTCGCGTCTGAAGTGGCGTTCCCACGACCCCTGCGCGAAGGCCACAGCCCGGCGTGACGTGAAGGGCCCCTTCCCTACTCTCAAGGTAGGTAAGGAGTCCTTCACGGACCTGCGATTCCGGCCTGCCCGACGCTCACGAGGGCTTGCCGCCGGTGGCCTTGGGAGTACATGAAGGCCCCTTCCTTGCGTCTAGGTACAGGAAGGGGGCCTTCATGTACTGGGGAATCACCGGCGTACCCGAATACTCGCGACACGCCACGGGGCCGATCTCGCCACCTGCGCCGTACCGCTCACGGCCGCTGGCGCGCGAAGGCAGCTTGCTGCCAAAGACCGGACACCATGAGCCACCATTCGCTACGGTGACCGCGAACCATGACAGGTGGAAGATTCGTGTCGCCGGACGCGCGAGGAGTGCGGATGCAGCCCAACCCGCCGCGGCCCCACCCGCCGCAGCCCGGTTCCCCTCAGTACGGGCAGCCGCCTGGCGCCCCCACGCAGTGGGTCGGCGCGCCGCCCAAGCCGAGGGCGAACGCAGTGGCCGCGGTGATCGCCGGCGTCCTGGCGCTGCTCGCCGCCGGCATGCTCGTCTGGTTCGCGCTCTACAACGTCGTCGTAGCCGTAGAGGCGGACGGCCGCTTGTCGGGTATCACGGTGCAGAACATGGCCAGCGGCGTCATCTCCGCCGTAGTGCTGGTGATCGCGGCGGGATTCACGTTCGCCCGCAGGATTCCCGGTGCGTGGACTCTGTTCGGGCTTTGCGTGTTCTACGTGGTGGCGGTCTTCGTGGGGACACCGCTGGTGTGGGGCACGCCCTTCGGCGCGCAGGTCAAGTGGCTCTTCAGCTTCGACGACAGCGACAGCACCGCCATGGCGCTGACGATCTTCCTCGCTGTCCTGACGGCGATCACTTCGGCGATCGCCGCCGGAGTGAAGTCGTACGACACCAAGACACGCGTCTAGAGTTCGTCCAGGATCAGTTTCGCGCGTTCCTCGACGAGCCGGTAGCCGGAGCGTGCGGCGAGGTCCTGTGCCAGCTCGCCGTGTGTCCGGGCTTCCGGGTGTTTTCCCAGCCGTAGCAGGGTTTCCGCGAGTCCGGTCCGGGCGGCGGCCTCGCACCAGAAGAAGCTGGTCGTCCGCGCGATCGACAACGCGAGCCGATAGTGCTCGGCGGCCTCCTCGGGCAAGTCGAGCCGCAGGCAGACCTCGCCGAGTCCGGCGAGGGTCCAGGCCTCGGTGCCCCGGTCGCCGATCTTGCGCGTCAGTTCGACGGCTTCGAGCGCGTCCGTGCGGTTCTGATCGCTCGGGTCTCGCCTGCTTTCGAGTACCGCCCTGCCGGACTGCGCGGTCGCCTCGCCGTAGGTGTAACCCAGTTCGCGGTTGGCCGCGAGCGCGCGGGTGTAGAAGTCGTAGGCGTCGTCGAGGAGGCCGAGGTCGCGGTGCACGTTGCCGAGATCCACCAGTAGCACCGCGACGCTGAACCGGGCGCCGTCCCGTTCGGCGACCTTCAGCGCGCGGGTGAAGTTGGTGAGCGCCTCGTCGAGCTGACCTGTCTGCCAGTACGGGAAACCGAGGTTCGCCAGTGCCATCGAGACGGCCGGCATGTTCAGTTCTTCGCACAGCCGCAGGGATTCCAGCCCACAGCGGATCGCCTCCTGCGGATCGCCGAGGCGTTGGTGCACCGCGCTCAGGTTGTTGAGCACGGCCGCGCGGCCGGCGTCCCAGCCGTCGAGGAGGTCTCCGCGCAGGGCGCTGGTGAGGTGCTCGCGTGCTTCGTCGTAGCGTCCGCTGTTGACGCAGGCGAGCGCGATACTCAGGTGCATCGCCGCCTGCGCCTGCCCGGCCCCGCCGCGGCGGGCGGCTTTGAGCGCGGTCGAGGCGGTGTCGATCCATTCCGCGTGATGACCGCGCTGGTGGAAGAAGGCGCGGAGCGCGTCGGCGAGGTGCCAGGAGAACTCGGGCGGGCCGTGTTCGGCGCTGTGCTCGACGGCGGCGGCGAGATTCGGCCACTCGGCGTCCAGCCACGCCAGCGCCTCTTCGGTGTCGGCGAAGGGTTTGTCCGCCGGTTCCTCGCGTGGCAGGCGCAGGAAGTGCGGGATGAGGGTGCGGCCCGCGGCGTCGGCGGAGGTCAGGTAGCTCTCGAAGAGCCGCCTCGCCGCGGCGTCGCGTTCGGGTTTCGTGTCCTCCGCCAGCGTGCGGCCCGCCGCGAAACTGCGGAGGAGGTCGTGGAATCGGTAGCGCCCAGGGGTGTAGCGCTCGACGAGATGCGCCGCCGTGAGCGCCTTGAGCTGCTGGTTCGCCTTCGAATGCGGGACGCCGGTCAGCGCCTGCGCGGCGGGGGCGGTGAACGTCTGGCCGGGCACGAGCGCGAGCCGGCGGAACAGTTGCCGGTGCTCCTCGGGAAGCGTCCGGTAGGAGACGCCGAACGCCGTGGTCACGGCACTTTCCTCGGCACCGTCGACGGTGAGCTCGGCCAGCGGATCGCCACCGGCGAGCTCGCGGGCGAGTTCGGCGATCTCGGGTTCGCCGCTCGCGCCGAGGTTGGCCGCCGCGATCCGGAGTGCGAGCGGGAGATGCCCGCACAGCCGCGCCAGTTCCGCGGCCGCGACGGCTTCGGCTGCGACGGTTTCGCTGCCGAGCACGGCTTCCAGCAGATGCCGCGCGTCTTCGGCGGGCAGCACGGGCAGCGGGAGCGCGCGGGCGCCGGTGCGGGCGATGAGGTCGCCGAGCCGCTGGCGGCTGGTGACCAGGACGGTGCCGGACGGCGGCAGCAGCGGGAGTACCTGGCCGGTATCGCGCACGTTGTCTAGGACGAGGAGGACCCGTTTGTCGGCGAGGAGTGACCGGAGCAGCGCGGCGCGTGTGTCGATGTCCGGTGGGATGGCCTTGGGCGCGGTGCCGAGTGCCTGCAGGAGCTGGGTGAGCGCGACGGCCGGGGTGAGCGGTTCGTGGTCCGGGTCGAAACCACGCAGGTCGAGGTACAGCTGGCCGTCGGGGAAAGCGTCGCGGACGCGGTGGGCCCAGCGGACCGCGAGCGCGGTCTTGCCGACACCGGCGGTGCCGCTGATGACCCAGATGTCTGTGCCCTCGGCCGCATGGCGGGTCGCCTCGTCGAGGCGCTCCAGCTCGTTCGCCCGTCCGGCGAACCCTCGGACGTCGTGCGGCAGCTGCGCGGGGCGGACCGGCTCGGGCCTGGTCGCGGGTTCGAGGGCGGGATCGGCGCCGAGGATCGCGGATTCCAGCCGCCGCAGTTCCGGGGACGGATCGAGACCCAGTTCGCTACCGAGCCTGGCCCTCAAGGCGCGGAAAGCCTCAAGGGCGTCGTCAGTGCGGCTTTCGCGGTGCAGCGCGAGCATGAGCTGCCCGACGAACCGCTGCCGCAGGGGATGCGCGGCGACCAGTTCGGTCAGTTCCGCGAGGACCTGCCTGCCGCGGCCGAGCCGCAGCTGCGCTTCGGCCCGATCCTCCAACGCCGTCCAGCGTTCTTCGTTGATGCCGCCGCGAAGCCGCTGGGCGACCTCGCCGTTCACCACGTCGGACAACGCCTCGCCGCGCCACAGACCGAGCGCCTCGTCCAGGAGCTCCACAGCGGTTTCGTCGTCGGCGTCACGGGCCTGCGCGGTCAGCTCGGTGAAGCGGTGCAGGTCGACCTGGCGCGGATCGAGCTTGAGCAGGTACCGGGTCCCCTCGGAGACGATCTCCGGCCCGCCCGCGCCGCGGAACACCGCACGCAGCCTGGACACCAGCGCTTGAACGGTGTTTCGTGCACTGGCGGGTGGTTCTTCGGGCCAGAGCAGGTCGATGATCCGGTCGCGCGGTACCGGTTTGCCCGCTTCCAGCAGCAGAACCGCCAGCACGAGCCGTTGTTTGGGCGAGCCGAGATCGACCGGATCGCCACCGGCCCACGCCTCGACGGCGCCGAGGACGCGGAACTCCACCCGGCCACCTCCGCTCACCGTCGTCAGAGCCTGCAAGCGTAGTGCAAGCGCGCTGCATCCGGCCCGCGTGATCCTTGCCGAGTGTCCACCGAGGACCCGTCGCCGGAACCGTGCCCAACCAACAAGACGGGCAGGACCCCCCATTCGGTTCCGGTACGACGGTGGACACCTACACCTTTCACAGGCACCGCCTTCTCCAGTGGCGGTGGGGGTTGGGGGTAGTGCCAGCTCGACGTCTTCCCCCCGTGTCGTCGAACTGGCGCTTCTTCTTGACTGGGGCTGGGGGTTTTCCGTGAAGGCCACCTTGAGGGACTCAGAGTCCCTCAAGGTGGCCTTCACGGTTTTCGGCGTTTCGCGGCGAGCAACCTTGATCGCTTGACAAGGGCGGGCGTCTGCCTGCACCCTTTCACTACTTAATTAGTGAAAGGGTGTTGCCGGTGGTCACCTTCCACTTGGACAAGGGCTCGGGCGTCGCGACGTACGTTCAGCTCGTCCAGCAGGTCAAGAACGCCCTGCGCCTGGGATTGCTGGAGCCGGGAGACCGGCTGCCGACGGCGAAGGAAGTGGTCGCGGAACTCGCGATCAATCCCAACACGGTCCTCAAGGCGTACCGCGAGCTGGAGCGCGAAGGGCTCGTCGAGGGGAAGCCGGGCCTCGGCACCTTCGTCCAGAAGACGCTCGGAGGCGCTTCGTTCGCGGAGCGCACGCGCTTGAGGAAGAGCCTCGGCATCTGGGTCCGCGACGCGCGGGAATCGGGGCTCGATCAGGAAGACGTCGAGGCGTTGTTCACCTCGGTGGTGGTCGATGGCTTTCGAGGGGAGCGGACGGCATGACCGATAAACCCGTCATCGAGGCGACCGGACTCGGCAAGCGCTACCGCCGCAAGTGGGCGCTGCGCGACTGCTCCCTCTCCGTCCCGAAAGGACGCGTCGTCGCCCTTGTCGGGCCCAACGGCGCGGGCAAGACGACCTTCCTGCACCTGGCCGTCGGGCTGCTGGACGCGACCCTCGGCTCGGTCTCGATCCAGGGGACCACGGCCTTCCTCGCCCAGGACAAGCCGTTGTACCCGGGTTTCAGCATCGCCGAGATGCTCAAGTTCGGCAGACGCCTCAACCCCGGCTGGGACGACGAGTTCGCGCTCAAGCGCATCGATTCGCTCGGACTTCCCTTGAAGCACAAGGTCGGCAAGCTTTCCGGCGGCCAGCGCGCGCAGGTCGCGCTCACCCTCGCGCTCGCCAAACGCCCGGACCTCCTGGTGCTCGACGAACCGCTCGCGAACCTCGACCCGCTGGCCCGTCACGAGGTCATGCGCGGCCTGATGGAGGCCGTCGCCGAGACCGGGATGACCGTCCTGCTCTCGTCCCACGTCGTCTCCGACCTGGAGAACACCTGCGACTGGCTGATCGTCCTCAACGGCGGCCGGGTGCAGGTCAGCGGCGACATCGACGAACTCGTCGCCGGGCACCGGATCCTTTCCGGGCCGGTGGAGGAGGCCGACGCGCTGGCCAGGCGCGTCGCGATCGTGGACGAGGCGAGGGCGGGCAGGCAGGCGACCGTGTTCGCCCGCACCGAACCGGTCCCGCTGGGTCCACAGTGGACCGAGCGGCCGTCGACCCTGGAGGAACTGGTGCTCGCCTACCTGCGGCGGCCCGAATCCGCGAGCCTGCCTCGTCCGACACTGGCTTCGGCGTAAGGGGGAACGATGATCTGGCTCACCTACCGTCAGCACCGGATGCAGCTGCTGATCACCGCCGGTCTGCTCGTCGTCGTCGGGATCCTGTTGCTGGTCAACGGAAACGCCGCGGCGGACAGCCCGGACCCGGCGAAGCTGTTCGCCGATCTGTACACCTACCTCTCCTGGTTGCAGGTCGTCCCGGTGGCGATCGGGGTCTTCTGGGGCGCCCCGCTGGTCGCGGCGGAATACGAACGCGGTACCACGAAACTCGCCTGGACACAGTCGATCTCACGATTCCGCTGGCTCGGCGTGAAACTGGGTTTCCTCGCCGTGCTCGCCACCCTCGGTGGTCTCGCGTTCGGCACGATGATGCAGCGCTGGGTGGAGGTCTTCCCCACCGATCGCGGCGACACCACCTTCACCAGCCGTTTCGACAATCCGGTCCTGTTCGCGATGACCGGCGTCGCGCCCGGCGCGTGGTGGCTCTTCGGGTTCGTGCTCGGCACCGCAGCGGGAGCGTTCATCCGCAAGATGCTGCCCGCCATCGCCGTCACCATCGCGGTGACCGTCGGCCTGATGATCGGCGTGGGGAACTTCCGCGACCTCTACGCCGAACCGAAACTCGTCTCCATGGGCTTCGGCGACCAAGGCCCCGGGGGCCGGGTGCTGGACATGGTCACGGACGCCGCCGGCGAGGTCACCGCGCTCAAGGTCCTGCCCGCGGACTTCTACTGGCGTTTCCAATGGACCGAAGCCGCGATCCTCGCGGGTGTCTCGCTCCTGCTCACCGTCGCCGCGACCTTCGCCATCCGACGTCGTTCCTAGAAAGGCGCACCTACTTGCTTTGGCTCACCTGGCGGCAGCACCGTACCCAGCTGCTGGTCACCCTGGGATTCCTGGCCGTGCTCGGCGGCGTCCTGCTCCTCTCCGTGCAGGTCGCCGTCGACGCCTCGAATGGCGAGACCTCCTTGTACTGTCACGGCGGCGGCGTCCCGTGCCGTGAGTACGACGCGGGACTGGAGGATCTCTATCAGAAGATCTACCCGCTGGTCGCGATGGTGCCGTTCGTTCCCTTGCTGGCAGGCGTCTTCTGGGGTGCGCCGCTGCTCTCCAGGGAGTACGAGCGCAACACCCATCAGCTCGCGTGGACGCAGTCGGTCGGCCGCGGGCACTGGCTGGCCGTCAAGTTCGGCGTACTCGCCGGGTGCGCGATGCTGGCCGGGCTCGCTTCGGGGCAGATGTTCGGCGCGTGGCTGGAAATGTTTCCTGGCAAGGCGGAGAGCTTCGCCGAGACGTCCTACTTCGGCGCGCTCGGGGTCGCGCCCGCCGCCTGGTGGCTGTTCGCGTTCGCTCTCGGTGCGGCGGCCGGGGCGCTCGTGCGCAAGACCTTGCCCGCCATCGCGATCACGGTCGCGGTGTTCCTCGCGGCATCGATCGTCTTGCTTTTCCTGAGGCCGCATTACGCCGAGCCGGTGCGCACGCTCGGCCCGGACGCGGCCGCGAAAGGGGCGCTGATCGTCAAGCTGGGCAGGGTCACGCCGGACGGCCGTGAGATGAGTTCGCTGGACGACGTGCCCGGTTGCCCGGTGGGGGTCGGGAAGAGCGCGTGCGCTCAGGCGGCGGGGTATCAGGACTTCACCGTCTACCAGCCCGTCGACCGGTTCTGGCGGTTCCAATGGACCGAGGCGGGCATTCTGCTGGCCGCGACCGCGGTGTTCGGGGGAGTCGCGGTAGGGGGCACGGTCCGCCGCCGTCGCTGAGACGGCGGCGGACCGGGTGCTCAGTCGAGCTGGAGCTCGGGGGAGTACAGGTCGAACCAGTGGTAGAGGTCCAGCGCCCGGTCGATCCCGGAGCGCTGGGCCGAGGACATCGTGGCCGGGTCCACTTCGGACACCCGGTGCAGCCAGTCACGGTCGACCAGTTCGAACACCGGGTTGTCCCGTTCGGTCAAGGCCTCCTTGGCCTGCTGCTGCAACGCGGCCGCGTAGCCGGGGTCCTGAGTGGACGGATACGGGCTCTTGACCCTGTCCCGCACCGACGTCGGCAGCACGTGTTCGGTCGCGTGCCGCAGCAGGCTCTTTTCCCTGCCGTCGAACGTCTTCAGCGACCACGGCGTGTTGTACACGTACTCGACGAGGCGGTGATCGCAGAACGGCACGCGCACCTCGAGCCCGACGGCCATCGACGCCCGGTCCTTGCGGTCCAGCAGCATCCGCACGAACCGGGTCAGGTGCAGGTTGCAGATCGTGCGCATCTTGCGGTCCTGCTCGCTCTCGCCGTCGAGGTGCTCGACCTGGGCGACGGCGGTGCTGTACTGGTCGGCGATGTAGCCGGGCAGGTCCAGTTTCTCCTGGACCTCGCCGCGCAGGAGGGTGCCCCGCTCGCTGGTGAGCCCCATCCGGAAGGCGAGCCAGGGGAACGTCCCCGAGTTCACCGCGGCTTCGTCGTGGAACCAGCGGTACCCGCCGAAGACCTCGTCGGCGGACTCACCCGACAGCGCCACCGTCGACTCGGCGCGGATCGCCTTGAACAGCAGGTACAGCGAGGTGTCCATATCCCCGAGCCCGGCCGGGATGTCCCGTGCGGCCAGCACCTTGCGGCGGACCTCGGGGTCGCTGAGCTCGGCCGGGTTCAGCACGACGTCCTTGTGGTCGGAGCCGACCAGCCTCGCGACATCGCGGATGTACGGCGAGTCCGGGGTGTCGCGGACCTCGTCCGGCTGGAAGTTCTCTTCCTGGCCCTGGAAGTCGACGGAGAACGTGCGCAGCCGCTCGCCCTGTTCGGCCAGGCGCGCGGCGGCGAGACCGGTGACGGCGCTGGAATCGAGGCCGCCGGACAGCAGGACGCAGCGGGGCACGTCGGCGATGAGCTGGCGGTGCACGATGTCGGTCATCAGCTCGCGCACCCGCTCGACCGTGGTCTCCTGGTCGTCCGTGTGCTGCTTCGCGTCGAGCTTCCAGTACGTCCGCGTGCGGATCCCGGAGCGGTCGACGGTGACGATCGTGCCCGGTCCGACCTCGTGCATGCCCTTCCACAGCGACCAGCCGGGGGTCTTGGTCATGGACATCAACTCGCGCAGGCCGTCGGTGTCGACCACCTTGCGCGCCAAGGGGTTCGCGAGGATCGCCTTCGGTTCGGAGCCGAAGAGGACGCCGTCCGGGGTCGGGTAGTAGTAGAACGGCTTGATGCCCATGCGGTCGCGGATCATCACGAGCTTCTCGTCGCGTTCGTCCCAGATCGCGAAGGCGTACATGCCGTTGAGGTGATCGACGACCTCGTCGCCCCACTCCAGGTAGCCGTGGAGCACGACCTCGGTGTCGCTGTCGGTCTCGAATTTGTGGCCCCGCTGGGAAAGTTCGGCTCGCAGCTCGGTGAAGTTGTACGCCTCACCGCTGTAGACCATGGCCGCCAGGCCTGCCTCGGCCATCGGCTGCCTGCCGCCAGGCAGGTCGATGATCGCGAGACGGCGGTGGCCCAGCGCCACCTTGGGCCGGATCCAGGTACCCGAGTCGTCAGGACCGCGGCACGCCATGGTCGCGGTCATCGCGTCGACAATTTCCCGGCGCTGCGTGAGATCCGTGTCGAAGGAGACCCACCCTGCGATTCCGCACATCGCTACCTCCTGGTGATTAGTTAGCACATACAACTACCTGTAACACTGGTGTAACACGCTTAGGCGGGCTTGTCTGCCCGAATTGCACGCTCCGTCCGCAGTACGTCACGGTCTGTGGGCCACGTCACCGGGCGTCAAGAAGTCGTAAAGGCACCCGATCGGGGCATCAAGAGGCCGTCAGGCAGCGGCCGCGTCGGTCTGTACCAGGCGCAGTGTTGCGGGGTCCTGGTCACCGATGGGGTGACCTGTCCTGAGAGGTGCCTAGTGGCCGACTTGCTCTACGCCGTGCTCCTGATCGGCGTATTCGTGGTTCTCGCCCTGACCCTTCGCGGTCTGGAAAAGCTGTGACCGGCACGGGAACCGTGGCCAACGTCGTCGGCGGACTGCTGGCGCTGGGGCTGATCGTCTATTTGTTCATCGCACTGGTCAGGCCGGAGAAATTCTGATGTCAGACACGATGGCCGGCCTCTTGCAGGCCGGCCTCCTCCTCGTCGCGCTCGCGGTGGTCTACCGGCCACTCGGCGACTACATGGCGCGCGTCTTCTCTGTTTCCTCTTCGGAGAAGCACACCAAGGCCGAACGCGGCCTGTACCGCCTGTTCCGGGTGAACCCCGGATCGGAACAGCACTGGAAGACCTACGCGTCCGCCGTGATCGGCTTCTCGTTCGTCTCCGTCGTCTTCCTGTACCTGCTTCAGCGGCTCCAGGCGATCCTGCCGTGGAGCCTGGGCAAGGAACCGGTCTCGCCGGCGGTCGCCTTCAACACCGCCGTCAGCTTCGTGACCAACACGAACTGGCAGTCCTACAGCCCCGAAGCGACCATGGGTCACTTCGTGCAGATGGCCGGCCTGACCGTGCAGAATTTCCTGTCCGCCGCCGTCGGCCTTTCGGTCGCCATCGCGGTCGTCCGCGGCTTCGTCCGCTCGAAGACCGACCGCCTCGGCAACTTCTGGGTGGACCTGACGCGCGGCACGATCCGGATCCTGCTGCCGATCGCGTTCGTGGCGGCGATCGTGCTGATCGCGCTCGGCGTCGTCCAGAGTCTCAAGAGCGGCGTCGACGTCCTCAACCCGGACGGCAGCACGAGCAAGATCGCGCTCGCGCCCGCCGCGAGCCAGGAAGCCATCAAGGAACTCGGCACCAACGGCGGCGGCATCTTCAACGCCAACTCTTCGCATCCGTTCGAGAACCCGAACGCCTGGACCAACCTGATCGAGATCTTCCTGATCCTGGTCATCCCCGTCTCGCTCACCCGGACGTTCGGCAAGCTCGTCGGCAACACGCGCCAGGGTTACGTCCTGCTTTCGGTGATGGCCGGGCTGTTCACCGCGATGCTCACGGTGACCTGGCTGTCCGAGGCCAACGCGAGCGGGCCTGCGTCGCTGGCCGCCGGGGCGAACCTGGAGGGCAAGGAACAGCGGTTCGGCATCGGCCTGAGTTCGCTGTTCGCCAACGCCACCACCGGCACGTCGACCGGCGCGGTCAACAGCATGCACGACAGCTACAGCGGACTCGGCGGCGGCGGAGCGCTGCTCAACATGCTGCTGGGCGAGATCTCGCCGGGCGGGGTGGGCACCGGTCTCTACGGCATCCTCGTGATGGCCGTGATCGCGATGTTCCTCGCCGGGCTGATGGTCGGCCGGACGCCGGAGTACCTGGGGAAGAAGCTCGGCAAACGCGAGGTCACCTGCGCGGCCGTCTCGATGCTGGCGATGCCGACCGTGGTGCTGCTCGGCTCCGGTGTCGCGCTCATGCTGGCCGACACCCCGGCCGCCATGACCAACTCGGGCGCGCACGGCCTCTCTGAAGTCCTCTACGCCTACGCCTCGGCGGGCAACAACAACGGCAGCGCGTTCGGCGGGCTCACCGTGACGAACGACTGGTTCCAGTCCTCGTTGTCGGTGGCGATGCTGCTCGGCCGGTTCATCCCGATCCTCGCCGTGCTGTGCCTGGCCGGATCCCTTGCCTCGCAACGGAAGGTCCCGGAGACCGCCGGCACGCTGCCCACCACCGGACCGCTTTTCGGCACGATGCTCGCGGGCACGATCGTGCTCGTCGCGGCCCTCACCTTCATCCCGGCGCTCGCGCTCGGGCCCATCGCAGAGGCACTCGCATGACCGTCACAGAAGAACGCACTCCCGAAGAAACGACCCAGCACCACGTGGAGAACACGGGCCGGGTCGGTGCGGGGATCTTCAGCCCACGACAGCTGCTGACCTCGCTCCCGGAAGCGCTGCGCAAGCTCAATCCGAAGCACCAGCTGGCCAACCCGGTCATGTTCGTGGTGTGGATCGGCTCGGCGCTGACCACGGTCTTCGCGATCACCGACCCGAGCGTGTTCACCATCCTCATCACGATCTGGCTGTGGTTCACCGTCCTGTTCGCGAACCTCGCCGAGGCCGTCGCGGAGGGCCGGGGCAAGGCGCAGGCGGAAACCCTGCGTCGCAGCAAGAAGGAGACGGTCGCCCGCCGCCTCACCGAGGACGGCGACGAGGAGACCGTGCCGGGTGCCGACCTGCGCGTCGGTGATCTCGTGGTCGTCGAGGCCGGGCAGGTCATCCCGGGTGACGGCGACGTCGTCGAGGGCATCGCGACCGTCGACGAATCGGCCATCACCGGCGAGTCGGCCCCGGTCATCCGCGAATCGGGCGGCGACCGGTGCGCGGTCACCGGCGGCACCACGGTGCTTTCGGACCGCGTCGTCGTGAAGATCACCACCAAACCCGGCGAGTCCTTTGTGGACCGCATGATCGCCTTGGTGGAAGGCGCTTCCCGGCAGAAGACGCCGAACGAGATCGCGCTGACGATCCTGCTCTCGACGCTGACGATCATCTTCCTGCTCGCCGTCGTGGCGTTGCAGCCGATGGCGGGCTATTCCGGCAGCCAGCAGTCCGTGATCGTGCTGACCGCGTTGCTGGTCTGCCTGATCCCGACGACGATCGGCGCGCTGCTGTCCGCGATCGGTATCGCCGGGATGGACCGGCTGGTGCAGCGCAATGTCCTCGCGACGAGCGGTCGCGCGGTGGAAGCCGCCGGCGACGTCTCGACGCTGCTGCTGGACAAGACGGGCACGATCACCTTCGGCAACCGCAAGGCCACCGAACTGATCCCGGTCGGACAGTCCACCATGGACGACATCGCCAAGGCCGCCCGGCTCTCGAGCCTCGCCGACGGCACGCCCGAAGGCCGCAGCATCGTCGAACTCGTCGCGAGGGAACACGGGCTCGCGGAGACCGCGTCCGACGGTGAGAAACGCGCGGACTTCGTCGAGTTCACCGCGCAGACCCGGATGAGCGGCATCGACATCGGCGAACGTCAGGTCCGCAAGGGCGCCACCGCGGCCGTGCGCGAGTGGGTCCGCGAACGCGGCGGCGACATGCCGGACGAGACCGAACGCGTCGTCGACGAGATCAGCGGGCAGGGTGGCACGCCGCTCGTGGTCGCGGAGTACGACGGTGCGAAAGCGTTCGTGCGCGGCGTGATCCGGCTGTCCGATGTGGTCAAACCCGGGATGAAGGAGCGGTTCGTCCAGCTCCGCGCGATGGGGATCAAGACCGTCATGATCACCGGCGACAACCCGCTGACCGCCAAGGCCATCGCGCGGGACGCGGGCGTCGACGACTACCTCGCCGAGGCCAAACCCGAAGACAAGATGGCGCTGATCAAGAAGGAGCAGGAGGGCGGGCGGCTGGTCGCGATGACCGGCGACGGCACCAACGACGCCCCGGCGCTCGCGCAATCGGACGTCGGTGTCGCGATGAACACCGGGACCTCCGCCGCCAAGGAGGCGGGGAACATGGTGGACCTCGACTCCGACCCGACGAAGCTGATCGAGATCGTCGAGATCGGCAAGCAGCTGCTGATCACGCGTGGCGCGCTGACCACGTTCAGCGTCGCCAACGACCTCGCGAAGTACTTCGCCATCCTGCCCGCGATGTTCACCGGCATCTTCGCCCAGCTCGGCGCGCTCAACGTCATGCAGCTGGCGACGCCGAAGTCGGCGATCCTGTCGGCGGTCATCTTCAACGCCCTGATCATCGTCGGGCTGATCCCGCTCGCCCTGCGCGGCGTCCGGTACAAACCGTCCTCGGCGTCGGCGCTGCTGCGCCGGAACCTGCTGGTCTACGGCCTCGGCGGCATCGTCAGCCCGTTCATCGGGATCTGGCTGATCGACCTGCTCGTCCGTCTCATCCCTGGAATCGGGTGACCCATGAACGCACTGTTGAAACAGACCCTCGCCGGGCTGCGTGTCCTGCTCGTCTTCACGGTCCTGCTGGGTGTGATCTACCCCCTGGGTGTTTGGGCGGTCTCCCGGATCCCCGGCCTCGAAGGCAACGCGGAAGGCTCGATCGTCACCCAGGACGGGCAGGCCGTCGGGTCCTCGCTGATCGGCATCGACCCGGTCGCGGCCGACCCGGCCAAGGATCCGTGGTTCCACAACCGCCCGTCCGCGGGCTCGAAGGACGCCCTCGGCCCCGGCGACCCGTCGTCGTCCGGCGCGTCGAACAAGGGCCCGTACAACGAGGACCTGGTCGCCGCGATCGGTGAGCGCAAGAAGCTCATCGCCGCCCGCGAGGGTGTCCAGGAGTCTCAGGTGCCCGCCGACGCGGTGACGGCGTCGAGCTCCGGGATGGATCCGGCGATCAGCGTCGCCTACGCCGACCTCCAGATCCCGCGAGTGGCCAGGAACACGGGCCTGTCCGAGGAGAAGGTCCGGCAGCTCGTGGCCGACAACACGAGCGGCGCCGGGATCGGTGTGCCGGGCGTCGCTGTGCTGAAGGTCAACTTGGCCGTGCGCGACGCGGCCGGAGGAGCACACTGACAGACGTGGACGAGAACACGACCAAGCCGCGCCGGGGTGAGCTGAGGATCTACCTCGGCGCGGCCCCGGGCGTCGGCAAGACCTACGCGATGCTCGGCGAGGCGCGACGCCGCCTCGACCGGGGCACCGACGTGGTCATCGGCCTGGTCGAGACGCACGGGCGGAAGAAGACCGCGGAGCTCGTCGACGGGCTCGAGACGGTGCCGCGCCGCCGGTCCGCGCACCGGGACCACGAGTTCGAGGAGATGGACCTCGACGCGCTGCTCGCCCGCGCCCCCGAGGTCGCCGTGGTCGACGAACTCGCGCACACCAACGTGCCGGGATCGCGCAACGAAAAGCGCTGGCAGGACATCGACGAACTGCTCGCCGCCGGGATCGACGTGCTCTCCACGGTCAACGTGCAGCATCTGCAGAGCCTCAACGACGTCGTCGAGCGGATCACCGGCGTCACCCAGCAGGAGACGGTGCCCGACGAGGTCGTGCGGCGGGCCGAGCAGCTGGAGCTGGTCGACATCACGCCCGAGGCACTGCGCAGGCGGCTGGCGCACGGCAACGTCTACCCGGCCGAGCGGATCGACGCGGCGCTGGGCAACTACTTCCGGCCCGGCAACCTCACCGCGCTGCGGGAGCTCGCGTTGCTGTGGGTCGCCGACCAGGTCGACGTGGCGTTGCAGCGGTACCGGGCCGAGCAGAAGATCACCGACACGTGGGAAGCACGCGAACGGGTGGTCGTGTCCATCACCGGCGGCCCGGAAAGCGAGACGCTGATCCGCCGCGCGAGCCGCATCGCGAACCGCGCGGGCGCCGAACTGCAGGTACTGCACATCCTGCGCGGCGACGGGCTCGCCGGGATGGGGCCGACGGCGGTCGGCAAGTACCGGAAGCTGGCCGAAGAGGTCGGCGCGACCTTCCACACCGTCGTCGGCGACGACGTGCCGACGGCTCTGCTCGACTTCGCGCGCGGGGTGAACGCGACCCAGCTGGTGGTCGGGACCTCGCGGCGGTCACGCGTGGCGCGGTTGTTCGACGAAGGCATCGGCGCGGCCGTGGTCCAGCGGTCCGGTCCGATCGACGTCCACATGGTCACGCACGACGAAGCGGGCGGGCGGCTGCGCGCCCGCTTCAACCGGAGCCCGCTCGCGCCTTCGCGGCGGCTGACCGGCTGGGTGCTTTCGCTGGTGCTGCCCGCGCTGGCCACGCTGCTCGGTGTCCTGCTGAGGGATCAGCTCGACTTCTCCACCGACGTGATCGACTACGTCCTCGCGACGGTGCTGGTCGCGCTCGCGGGTGGGCTCGGGCCCGCGCTGCTCGCGGCGGTGTTCTCGGCCGGGCTGCTGAACTTCTTCTTCACCCCGCCGCTGTACAACCTGACCGTCCACGAGCCGCGGAACGTGATCACGCTGGTCGCGATGGTGCTGGTGGCGGTCCTCGTCGCGGCGGTCGTCGACACCGCCGCCCGGCGCGCGACGCAGGCCGCGCGGGCGCGGACCGAGGCCGCGCTGCTCGCTTCGTACGCGCGGACGGTGCTCACGCACACCAACCCGATCGAGCGGCTGCTGGAGAAGGTCCGCGAGAACTTCGGCCTGACTTCGGTGTCCCTGCTGGAAAAGCGGGACGGGAAGTGGAAACGGGTGGCGAACGCCGGCACGGATCCCTGCGCCGATCCCGACCAGGCCGACGCCGACATCGCGGTCACCGCCGACGTCCACCTGACCCTGCGGGGCCGCGCGCTGCCCGCGTCGGACCGGGGAGTGCTGGAAGCCGTCGCGGGGCAGGCGTTGCTGGCCCTGCGGCAGCAGCGGACGGCGAAGGCGGCCATCCGCGCCGAACGCAAGGCCGAGGCGACCGAACTGCGCACGGCCCTGCTGTCGGCCGTCGGCCACGACCTCCGTACGCCGCTGACGTCGATCAAGGCGTCCATCGGCAGCCTGCGCGCGACCGACATCTCACTGTCCGAAGAGGACACCGACGAGCTGCTCGAAGCGATCGAGGAATCGGCGGACCGGCTGGCCGGGCTGATCGACAACCTGCTCGACTCGTCGCGGCTGGCGACCGGCGCGGTGCGCCCGCACCTGCGCCCGGTCGGCTACGACGAGGTGGTCTCGCACGCCTTGTCCAATGTGGACAACTCGGATTCGGTCGTGGTCGCGATCGACTCGCGGCTGCCGTCGGTGTGCGCCGATCCCGGCCTGCTGGAACGGGTCGTGGCGAACGTGATCGACAACGCGCTGCGGCACGGGAGGTCGCGCGAGCCGATCTCGGCCCGCGCCAGCACGCATTCGGACCATGTCGAACTGCGCATCGTCGACCACGGGCGCGGGCTCAAGAAAGGCACCGCGGACTCGGCGTTCGCGCCGTTCCAACGGCTTGGGGGAGACCGGGACAGTGTGCCCGGCGTGGGACTGGGGCTGTCGGTCGCCAAGGGGTTCACCGAGGCGATGGGCGGGCGGATCCGGGCGGAGGACACGCCCGGCGGCGGACTCACCGTCGTCATCTCGCTGCCCGCATATGTTGGTCAGGATCCGGAAAAGAGCCTCCTCGCGTTCGACGACGAGGGACTGGAGAACGAAGAGGAGGAGCGAGTGCGATGAGCGCAGACACCGCGTCGGCGACCGTCCTGGTCGTCGACGACGAACCGCAGATCGTGCGAGCCCTGCGGATCAACCTGTCCGCCCGCGGCTACAAGGTGATCACCGCGCACGACGGGACGGCCGCGCTGAAGGCCGTCGCCGAGACGAAACCCGACGTCGTCGTCCTCGACCTCGGCCTGCCCGACCTCGACGGCACCGAGGTGATCGCCGGCCTGCGCGGCTGGACGACCGTGCCGATCATCGTGCTGTCCGCGCGCGGCGACTCGGCCGACAAGGTCGAGGCCCTCGACGCCGGCGCCGACGACTACGTCACCAAACCCTTCGGCATGGACGAACTGCTGGCGCGCCTCCGCGCCGCCGTGCGCCGATCGGCGTCGTCCGGTGTGGACGGTGCGGACGCGGTGGTGGACACGGGATCCTTTTGCATCGACCTGGCGGCGAAGAAGGTGCGCCGGGACGGCAAGGAAGTGCACCTCACCAAGACCGAATGGGGTGTGCTGGAACTGCTGGTGCGCAACCGCGGCCGTCTGGTGGCGCAGAAACAGCTGCTGCACGAGGTGTGGGGACCGACGTACGAGACCGAATCGCACTACCTGCGGGTGTATCTGGCGCAGCTGCGGCGGAAGCTGGAACCGGAACCCTCGCGGCCGCGGCACCTGCTGACGGAACCGGGGATGGGGTACCGCTTCGAAGTGTGAGCTCTTTCGGTCCGGATCGAGTGCCATGAAAGGGTCGTTCAGGACATCCGGCGCACCCGGCCGCCACGAACCCGCGGGACGCCATGAAAGGTCCTTTCCTTGCGAAATTTGCAAGGAAAGGACCTTTCATGGCACGTGGGGAGGGAAGTGCGTTGCGAAAGCCACTTTCGCAACGTTGAAGGTTGCGAAAGTGGCTTTCGCAACCCCCTTACCGCGAGCCTGCTGCCCAGCTCACCGCCGCGAAGTAGTGAAGGCCTCCTTCCCTACCCTCAAGGTAGGCAAGGAGGCCTTCACGGACCAAAGGCTTACTGAGCGCTGCTCGTGGAGGTGTCGGTGGCGCCGGAGGTGCTGGACCGGCCCGGGGTCGACTCGCTGGGGGCGCCGCTGGAGCTGGAGCCGCCACCCGTGGTGGTGGGCGTGGTCTCCGACGGGGGCGTGGTCGTCGGTGTCGGTGTGGGCGTCGTCGTCTTCGTCGGTGTGGGCTTCGGCGTCGTCGACGACGGCGGCAGGACCGTACGCGTCGGCTCACCGCCACCCGGGTCCGGCGGTACGACCGGCGGAGGCGGCGCGACGACGCTCGTCGTCTCCTTGCCGTCCGGGCCGACCGAGGTCACCGTGGTCGGCGGCGCCGTCGAGCTGGAGGGCGCGCCGGGGGTCGGCGAGCCGCTGACGGTCATCGGGCCGCCGGGGACGGCGTTGCCCGGGACCACCTGCACGCCGGCGGGGGCGATGCCCTGTCCGCCGCCGGGGACGCCGGTGCCGCCCGCGGTGGAGGAGACGCCGGGACCCGCGAGTTCGGCGATCGCGGCGAAAGCCGTCGCCACCACGAGGCCGCTGACGCCGAGTACGGCGTAGCCGGCGCGGTTGAGCTTGCCGGTGGCGCCGCGTGGGGGTGCCACGGACACGCGTGCGCTCGAATCAGACCCGTCGGGACGGGGCATGTGCTGGCTCCTCGGATGGGGGACTTCGGGGAGTTCGAGACGGCAGACAAGTATGCCGAGCCGGCTCCGGCTACCCGGGCGAGGTAGCCCAAGTGGGGACCCGGCGCGGAGATTATCACCGCTGCTCAACCGTCTGCGAACCACAGCGAACGTCGTGTTCACCCTCCGCGTTCATCCGCATGGTGCACGATGGGGACCGTGAGTGAAGAAGTAACGCACATCAGGCTGACCGCGTGGGTGCACGGTCGCGTGCAGGGTGTCGGTTTCCGCTGGTGGACCCGTAGTAAGGCGCTTGAGGTGGGGTTGACAGGCAGCGCGGCCAATCTGGCCGACGGGCGTGTCGAGGTGATAGCGGAGGGTGTTCGTGAACACTGTGAGCGGCTTTTGACGGCTTTGCGCTCCGGGGAATCACCCGGAAGTGTGGATCACGTCGTCGAGCGGTGGTCGCCCGCGAAAGGCGGGCTTCGCGGGTTCGTGGAGCGCTGAGGCCCCGCGTCCCACGATCACCGTGAGCACACAGGTAGCCTGGGTCGATTGAAAGACCGGTTCCCGCAGCCAGAGGGGTCAGCACGACGTGCACCTGAAGAGCCTGACGCTCAAGGGCTTCAAGTCCTTCGCCTCGGCGACGACGTTGCGTTTCGAGCCGGGCATCACCTGTGTGGTCGGACCGAACGGCTCCGGCAAGTCGAACGTCCTCGACGCGCTCCGGTGGGTCATGGGCACCCAGGGCGCGAAGGATCTGCGCGGCGGCAAGATGGAGGACGTCATCTTCGCCGGGACCGCCGGTCGTGCCCCGCTCGGGCGCGCCGAGGTCACCCTGACCATCGACAACGCCGACGGCGCGCTGCCCATCGAATACTCCGAGGTGTCGATCACCCGCCGGATGTTCCGCGACGGCGCGAGCGAATACGAGATCAACGGCGACCGCTGCCGCCTGATGGACGTGCAGGAACTGCTGTCGGACTCCGGTATCGGCCGCGAGATGCACGTCATCGTCGGGCAGGGGCAGCTTTCGGCGATCCTCGAATCCAAGCCCGAGGAGCGCCGCGCCTTCATCGAAGAGGCCGCCGGCGTCCTCAAGCACCGCAAGCGCAAGGAACAGACCCTGCGCAAGCTCGCGAACATGCAGGGCAACCTCGACCGCCTCGGCGACCTCACCACCGAACTCCGCCGCCAGCTCAAACCGCTGGGCAAACAGGCCGAGATCGCCCGCAAGGCGCAGTGGGTGCAGTCCGAGCTGCGCGACGCGCGGCTGCGGTTGTTCGCCCACGACCTGGTCTCCCAGCGCGAAGGCATCGCCAAGGAAGAGGCCGACGAGCGTGTCGCCCGTCAGCGGCGCGCCGAGGTCGAGCAGGCGCTGGAGATCGTCGCCGCGGAGGAGGCCGAGCTCGAAGCGTCGCTCGCCGAGGACGCGCCGAAGCTGGCCGCCGCGCAGGAGACCTGGTACAAGCTCTCGGCCTTGACGGAGCGGTTGCGCGGCACCGTGCGGCTCGCATTGGAGCGTCAGCGGCATCTGTCGTCCGACGTGCAGCAGGCGAGCACCGGCCGCGACCCCGAGGAGCTGCTCGCCGAGGCGGAGCAGGTCGCCGAGCGGGAGCAGGAGCTCAACGAGGCCGTCGCCGAGGCCCGCATGCTGCTTTCGGAGACCGTCCAGCGGCGTGAGCAGCTCGAACATCTCGTCCAGGCGGCCGAGCGGGCGCATATGGCCGCGGTCCGGGCGATCGCCGACCGCCGGGAAGGGCTCGCGAAGCTCTCCGGTCAGGTCGAGGCGCTGCGCAGCAAGAACGGCGCCACCTCCGACGAGATCGACCGGCTCACCGTGTCACTCGAAGAGGCCGCCGAGCGGGCGGAGATCGCCGTCGAGGAACTCGAAGAGGCCAAGGCCGCGGGCGGGGTCGAGGAATCCGACGACTCCGACCTCCAGGCCCACCACGACCGCGCGGTGGAGGCCAACAACGCCGCCAAGGCGCGGGTCGAAGAGCTGGTCAAGGCCGAGCGGGCCGCCGAACGCGAGATCGCGTCGGAGAAGGCCCGTGTCGAGGCGCTCTCGATGGGCCTGCGGCGCAAGGACGGCGCCGGCGCGCTGCTCGGCGCGCAGCACGAACTGCCGGGCCTGCTCGGTTCGGTGGCCGCGCTGCTCACCGTCGAAGCGGGCCACGAGGTCGCGCTGGCCGCCGCGCTCGGCCCGGTCGCCGACGCGGTCGCCGTCAACGGCGGCGAAGACGCGCTCGCCGCGCTGAAGTTCTTGAAGGACAACGACTCCGGCCGCGCGGGTATCCTGCTCGGCGGGCTGGAGTCCACTGTGGACACGAGTGCGTGGCCGTCGCTGCCCGAGGGCGCGCGCTGGGCGCGCGAAGTCGTCACGGCGCCGCCCGCGCTGCGCTCGGCCGTCGAGCACGCGCTCGACCGGGTGGCCATTGTGGACGGTCTGGAATCCGCGCGCCGTCTCGTCGAGGTCCATCCCGAGGTCAGCACGGTCACGCCGGAGGGCGACGTTTTCGGGGCCCGCTGGGCGGTCGGCGGTTCGGCGCGCAGCGAGAGCGTCATCGAGGTGCAGGCCGCGGTCGACGAGGCAGGCGATCGGCTGAACGCCGCCGAGCGCGCGCTGGAACGCACCGCCGCGGAACTCGAAGGCGCCCGCGCGGGGCAGGCCGCCCGGCGTGAAGAGGTCGGCAGGGCGAAGGAAGCGCTCGGGGACGCGAAGGTTCGCAAGGCCCGCTCGTCCGAGCGCTTGAACCGGATGGAGCAGGCCGCGCGTGCCGCGCAGGCCGAGATGGATCGGCTGAGCAGCCAGCGCGCCAAGGTCGAGCAGAGCCGCGAAGAGGCGTTGCGGCAACTCGCCGAACTCGAAGAGCGGCTGGCCGCCGTCGCCGAACAGGAAGTCGACGAGGATCCGGACACCGCCGAGCGCGACCAGGCAGCCGAAGACCTCGGCACGGTCCGCCAGGAGGAGATGGAGTCCCGGCTCGCGCTGCGCACCGCCGAGGAGCGCGCGCGGAGCATCCAGGGCAAGGCCGAATCGCTCCGCCGGGCAGCGCATGCCGAGCGGCAGGCACGCGAACGCGCCGAGAAGTCCAGGGCCGCACGGAAACGCGGCGCCGAGATCGCCAACGCGGTGGTCAACGGCGGCGAGATCGCGTTGGAGCGCATCGAGGTCTCCGTGCAGCGCGCCGCCCGCGAACGGGACGAGGCGCAGGCGCAGCGGCAGTCGCGGGAGACCGCGCTGACCCAGGTCCGCAGCAAGGTCCGCGAGCTGACCGGCGAACTGGAGAAGCTCACCGACGCCGTCCACCGCGACGAGGTGCTGCGCGCCGAGCAGCGGTTGCGGCTGGAACAGCTCGAAACCAAGATCGCCGAGGACTTCGGGATCGGCCTCGAGGACCTCGTCACCGAATACGGCCCGGACGTTCCCGTGCCGCCGAGCGCGGGCGAGATGGCCGAGTACGAAGCCGCCAAGGAACGCGGCGAGGACGTCACCCCGCCGCCGCCCATGCCGTTCGACCGCGACACCCAGGCCCGCCGGGCGAAGCGCGCGGAGAAGGACCTGAGCCTGCTGGGCAAGGTCAACCCGCTGGCGCTGGAGGAGTTCGCGGCGCTGGAGGAGCGGTACAAGTTCCTCTCGACCCAGCTCGAAGACCTCAAGGACACCCGCAAGGATCTCGAAGCCGTCATCAAGCAGGTCGACGAGAAGATCCTCGAGGTCTTCGCGTCGGCGTACGAGGACGTCGCGCGCGAGTTCGAGACGGTGTTCAGCGTGCTGTTCCCGGGTGGCGAGGGGCGCATGGTGCTCACACAGCCCAACGACCTGCTGTCCACCGGCGTCGACGTCGAAGCGCGGCCGCCGGGCAAGAAGGTCAAGCGGCTCTCACTGCTCTCCGGTGGCGAGAAGTCGCTCGTCGCCGTCGGCATGCTGGTGGCGATCTTCCGCGCCCGGCCTTCGCCCTTCTACGTCATGGACGAGGTCGAGGCCGCGCTCGACGACACCAACATGCGACGGCTGATCGGGCTGCTCGAGCAGTTGCGGGACTCTTCGCAGCTGATCATCATCACCCACCAGAAGCCGACCATGGAGATCGCGGACGCGCTGTACGGCGTTTCGATGCAGGGCGACGGCATCACGAAGGTGATTTCGCAGCGGCTGCGGACAGCCGAAGACGAGCCGGTTTCCGCTTAGCGCGTGCAATGAAAGGCCCCTTCATTGCAAAATTTGCAATGAAGGGGCCTTTCATGTCGTCCTCGGAGCGGCTAAACCGGCGTCGACTCCTTCACGTCCGGCTCCGCCAGCGGGTCGACGCTCCCGTGCCGCAGCGACAGCAACCCGCCCACCACGAGCGTGATCACCACCCCGCACAGCGTGTACCAGGGCCACGCCAGCGCCACCGTGTTCCCCGAAGACTTGCTGAAGTCGACGCCGATCAGGCTGCCGTCCGGTTTGTTGAACTTGACGCCGAGGATGAGGAACGCCATCACGATCACCGTCGACACGAACGCCACGATCGCGTCGACCTGCCTCGCCCGCTTGAACAGCAGGCCCAGCAGGAACGCGCCGAGCAGCGCGCCGTAGGTGTAGCCGGTGATGCCGAGCGCCTGCACCACGATCGGGTCGGCCGAAGTCTTGTTGGAGGAGGCGAAGAAGCCCGCGCACAGGATCAGCGCGCCCGCCCAGACGATCGTCCAGATCCGGCCGTGCTTCAGCCGGTCGGCTTCCGGCAACTGCCTGCCGATCACCCGTTCGTAGACGTCGGTCACCGTCGAGGATGCCAGCGCGCCGAGCGAAGAACTCAGTGCGGCGGCGAGGATCCCGGCGATCACGAAACCGGACAGGCCGCTCGGCAGGTCGTTCACGATGAAGTTCGCGAACAGTTCGTCCTTGTTGGCCAGCCCGAGGCCTTCCGGCTTCGGCTTCGTCGGGGCCAGGCCGTTGTACAGCGCCCACAGCAGCACGCCGATGAACAGGAACAGCGCGAACTGGATGAACACCACGAAACCGCTGGCGACCAAGGCCTTCCGCGCCGCACGCAGGTCGTTGGTGGACTGGAGGCGCTGCACGATCAGCTGGTCCGAGCCGTGCGAAGCCATCGAGAGCACGGCGCCACCGATCAACGCGGTGAAGAACGCGTACTGCCCGGTGAGCATGTTCGAGGAGAAGTCGAAGATCTGGAACTTGTTGGCGTCGACGGCCTTGTCGAACCAGCCGTCCGGCAGCCTGCTGGAGATCGCCCAGATCACCACGACCGCGCCGAGGACGTACCAGAGCATCTGGATCGCGTCGACCCAGACGACCGCGCGGACCCCGCCGAAGAAGCTGTAGAGCACCATCGCGATGCCGAGGCCGATCACGATGGTCCAGTACGAGACGTTCAGGCCGTAGGCAGCCATCACCACCTTGATCGGGATCGCGGTGGCGAACAGCCGGATGCCGTCGGCCAGCGTGCGGGTGAGCAGGAACGTCACCGACGCGGTGCCCTGCAACCCGCCGCCGAAGCGTTTGCCGAGGAAGGCATAGGCGGTGACCAGGTTGCCCGCCACGTAGCGCGGCAACAGCACCATCGACACCACGATCCGGCCGGCGATGTACCCGATCGCCAGTGCCAGGTAGGTCATCCCGCCGTCGCCGGGGGTGGCGATGTAGGCCACCGTCGGCACGGAGAGCACGGTGAGGGTGGACGTCTCCGCGGAGACCACCGAGAGGCAGGCCACCCACCAGGAGATCTTGCCTTCACCGACGAAGTAGTCGGAGCCGGATTTCTGTTTGCCGCCGATCCAGACGCCCAGCAAGGGCATGCCGACCAGAAAAAGCCCGATGATCGCGAGGTCAAGTGCGCGCATCCGTATCTCCTATCGCTCGCCGGTCGTCGCCGCTACCCGTAGCCGGGTCACGGTTGAGCTGTGCGGGGCGGGGAGTCGCAGGGGCCCCGCGCCCGGGGTGATGCTGCCGAGCAGCCGGTCGCCGCGGGCACCGGTCGCCGACGGGAGGTTCCCCGGCACACCGGACCAGGTCAACCAGCCCAGCAGAATGGTCAGGTATGCCTCTTTGCCCGCGCGTGGCAGCCCGTGGTCGTCGCTGGTCTTCAGCGCCGCACCCGGCAGGTTCCTGGCGAGCGCGGCCATCAGCGCCGGGTTGTCGGCGCCGCCGCCGGAGACGATCACCGTGACGATGGCGTGGCGACGGCATTCCGCGGCGATCGTCACCGCGGTCAGTTCGGTCAGCGTCGCCAGGAGGTCTTCCGCGTCGACCGGCGGAAGCCCGTCGACCGCCGCGTCGAGATACGCGCCGTGGAACAGTTCCTTGCCGGTGGACTTCGGCGGCGCTGCCGCGTAGTACGGGTCGAGCAGGAGTTTCGCCAGCAGGTCGGGCCGGACGTGCCCGCGCAGGGCGAGCGCTCCGTCGATGTCGGCACGCAGTCCGGTGACACGGTGCGCGGCGATGTCCATCAGCGCGTTGCCGGGGCCGGTGTCGTACGCCAGCACGGCACCGTCGGCAGGCACCACGGTGATATTCGCGATCCCGCCGATGTTGAGCGCCGCGACCGGGCCGGAAGCGGCCATTTCCCGTAACCACAACGCGTCCAGCGTGCTGGCGAGCGGCGCGCCGTGCCCACCGGCGGCGACGTCGCGGACACGCAGGTCGGCCACCACCGGCAGGCCGGTGCGCTCGGCGATCCACGCCGGATTCCCCAGTTGCAGCGTGCCGCGGGCGGCGCCGTCCTCGACCCAGTGGAACACCGTCTGGCCCAGCGAGGCGACGACGTCCGCGGTGCCGTCTGCCAGTTCCTCGACCCCGCGCGCGGCGGCCTCGGCGAAGGCCTGGCCCACCAGGGTGTCGAGTTTCGTGAGCTGTTCGGCGCTGCAGGGATTCGGCGGCAGGGCGTCGAGCAAGGCGTCGCGGAGCGTTTCGGGATACGGGACTTCGAGCCTGCCGAGCGGGGAGAGCACCACAGTGTCCCCGTCGGCGCGCAGTTCGGCGGCCGCCACGTCGATCCCGTCGATCGATGTGCCGGAGATGAGCCCGATCACCCGGACCCCAGTGCCGGAGAAAACCGTCATTCGGAGTGGTCTAGCCGTCGGTCCTGAGATCGCGCAAGCCGGACCGTTTCTTCTTGTCCGAAATGAGTCCTATCCAGTGGATGCTTGACAAGATCGGCTTCCTTCCCGTGGGGCGTCTGAACGCGACGGTATGCGGATGCGAGGATGGCGCCGTGTCGAGTACCCCCTGGTTCTGGATCGTTGTCGTTGCCGTCGTGGTCCTGGTCGCCGTTCTGGTGGCCGGGCTGTTCATCGCGCGCCGCCGCCGGATCAGCCTGGACGAGTCCAAGGCTGCCGATGTCGTCGAGAAGCCGAAGGGTGGCGGCTATACCGCGACAGGCGGGATCGCACTCGCTCCCGGCGGCGAGAAGACCGAAGAAGCCGAGGTGGCCGAGGAACCCGGGCACCCGGTCGAGGATCGCCCGGAGACCGACGGCCAGCCCGCCGTCGGGGACGACGCGTCGGTGCCGAGGGATTCCGCGCAGCGCACGGTGCGCGACATCGAACTTCCCGAACCGGCCGAGGAAGCGGCGCCCGCTCCCGCCCCCGTGCCCGCCGAGGAGATCGCCCCGGCCGCCGGACGGCTGGAGCGGCTGCGCGGCAGGCTCGGCAAATCCCGTTCGATGTTCGGGCAGAGCCTGCTCGGCCTGCTGGGCGCCGGCGACCTCGACGAGGACTCCTGGCAGGACGTCGAAGACACACTGCTCATGGCGGACCTGGGCGCCGCGACGACCACCGAGATCGTCGAGCGTCTCCGCGAGGAACTGAAGCGCCGCGCCGTGCGGACCTCCGAGGAAGCGCGCACGGTGTTGCAGGAGGTGCTGACCTCCGCCCTGTCGACCGACGCGGTCCGGGCCGTCCGCGCGCTGCCGCACACCGTCGACGGCGTGAAGCAGCCCGCAGTCGTGCTGGTCGCCGGCGTCAACGGCACCGGCAAGACCACCACCACCGGCAAGCTCGCCCGCGTGCTCGTCGCGCAGGGGAGCACCGTGGTGCTCGGTGCGGCCGACACCTTCCGCGCCGCCGCGGCGGACCAGTTGCAGACGTGGGCCGAGCGCGTGGGCGCGGAGGTCGTCCGCGGCAAGGAAGGCGCGGACCCGGCGGCGGTCGCGTTCGACGCCGTCAAACGCGGTATCGAAGCCGGGGTGGACGCGGTCCTGGTCGACACCGCCGGCCGTCTGCACACCAAGACCGGCCTGATGGACGAGCTCGGCAAGGTCAAGCGAGTCGTCGAGAAGCAGGCGAAGGTCGACGAGGTGCTGCTGGTGCTCGACGCCACCACCGGGCAGAACGGGCTGATGCAGGCCCGCGTGTTCTCGGAGGTCATCGACGTCACCGGCATCGTGCTCACCAAGTTGGACGGCACGGCGAAGGGTGGAATCGTCTTCCAGGTGCAGCGCGAACTCGGCGTGCCGGTCAAGCTGGTCGGTCTCGGCGAGGGTCCGGACGACCTGGCGCCGTTCGAGCCGGGCGCGTTCGTCGAGGCCCTGCTCAGCAGCTAGTCATGTGACATGAAAGGCCCCTTCATTGCGAAATTTGCAATGAAGGGGCCTTTCATGTCGCGTGCGCCGGGCTCAAACGGTGACCCCGTCCCGCGAAAGGGTCGAGCCGAGCGAGTTCGCGATCCGCTGGACGACCGGCGCGATCCGCTCGACGGCCTCCATCGTGAGCCGTCCCGAAGGCCCGGACACCGAGACCGCCGCCGGCACCGGCGCGCCCGGGACCGCGACGGCCACGCAACGGACGCCCAGTTCCTGCTCCGCTTCGTCGAGCGCGTAACCCTGCTGGGCGATTTTCGCCAGCTCGCGCAGGAGCGCGTCCTGATCGGTGAAGGTGTGCTCGGTGTAGGAGGGCATGCCCGTCCTGGCGAGCAGCGCCGTGACGTCGTCGGACGGCAGGTGCGCGAGCATCGCCTTCCCGACGCCGGTGCCGTGCGGCAGGAGACGCCGTCCGACCTCGGTGAACATCCGCATCGAGTGCTTCGAGGGCACCTGCGCGACGTAGACGACCTCGTCGCGCTCCAGGACCGCGAGGTTCGCGGTCTCGCCGACCTCGTCGACCAGTTCCGCGAGCAGCGGCCGGGCCCACGAGCCGAACTGCATGCTGGCGTTCTCACCCAGCCGGATGAGCCGGGCGCCCAGCGCGTACCGGCGGTTGGTGTTCTGCCGGACGTAGCCCAGGTCCACCAGCGTCCTGATCAGCCGGTGGATGGTCGGCATCGGCAGTCCGGACAGCGTCGCCAGCTCCGAAAGGCTGGCCTCGCCACCGGTGTCCGCGAGATGCTCGAGGAGCTCGAAGGCCCGCTGAAGGGACTGGACGCCGCCGTCGCGCCCGTTCTTCTCCGCTGCCACCGTGGTACTCCTTACGTCTGCGTTGAGGTTCCGCTATGCAGAAACTATAGTCCGTCATGTAAAACCGTAGGGACGTCTTGTATTAGGGATGTCACTGTTTATCCGAACTCGGGGTGTTACTCATGTCTGAAGCTCAGGTGCTCGGCGATCCGGTCGAGCGCGGGGACGAAATCCTCACGCCGGAGGCACTCGCCTTCCTCGCCGGCCTGCACGAGGCCTTCGCCGCCCGCCGCGACGAGCTGCTGCAGGCCAGGGGCAAGCGCCGCGAGGAGGCAAGGACCACCGGCAAACTCGACTTCCTGCCCGAGACCAAGGAGATCCGCGAAGGCGACTGGCAGGTGGCCGAGGCCCCGCCCGCGCTGCGCGATCGCCGCGTCGAGATCACCGGTCCGACCGACCGCAAGATGACCATCAACGCGCTGAACTCCGGCGCCAAGGTCTGGCTCGCCGACCTCGAGGACGCCAACACACCGCACTGGGCGAACGTCGTCTCCGGCCAGGTCAACCTGTACGACGCGGTCCGCGAGACCATCACGCTGGAAAGTGGCGGCAAGAGCTATTCGCTGAAGGACGACGTCGAGCACGCGACCATCGTCGTCCGCCCGCGCGGCTGGCACCTCGACGAGCGTGGCCTGTCCTTCGGCGGACGCCAGGCCGTCGGCGCGCTGGTCGACTTCGGCCTGTACTTCTTCCACAACGCGCAGGAGCTGCTCAACCGCGGCAAGGGCCCGTACTTCTACCTGCCGAAGATGGAGAGCCACCTCGAAGCGCGGCTCTGGAACGACGTCTTCACCCACGCGGAGAAGACGCTCGGCATCTCCCACGGCACCGTCCGCGCGACCGTGCTGATCGAGACCATCCCGGCCGCGTTCGAGATGGAGGAGATCCTCTACGAACTGCGCGAGCACGCCTCCGGCCTGAACGCCGGCCGCTGGGACTACCTGTTCAGCGTCATCAAGTACTTCCGCGACGCGGGCGAGAAGTTCGTGCTGCCGGACCGGAACTCGGTCACCATGACCGCGCCGTTCATGCGCGCGTACACCGAACTGCTGGTGCGCACCTGCCACAAGCGGGGTGCGTTCGCGATCGGCGGCATGGCCGCGTTCATCCCGAACCGCAAGGACCCGGAGGTCACCGCGGCCGCGCTCGACAAGGTCCGCGCCGACAAGAGCCGTGAGGCTGGCGACGGCTTCGACGGTTCCTGGGTCGCGCACCCCGGCATGGTGGACATCTGCCGCGAGGAGTTCGACAAGGTCCTCGGCGACAAGCCGAACCAGCTCGACCGCACCCGCGACGAGGTGTCCGTCACCGCCGACCAGCTGCTCGACGCGGCTTCGACGCCGGGTGGCGCCACCGCTGCCGGTCTGCGCGCCGCCGTCGACGTCGGCATCCGCTACATCGCCTCCTGGCTTGGCGGGAACGGCGCGGCCGCCATCCACAACCTGATGGAGGACGCGGCGACCGCGGAGATCTCGCGTTCGCAGGTGTGGCAGTGGGTGCGCAACGGCACCCGGCTCGACACCGGCGACAAGGTCACCGAAGAGCTGGTGCGCGGCGTTTTGACTGAAGTTCGTCAAGAACTGGCCGCCGAGATCAAGCCGGAACTGCTGGAGCCCGCCGTCGAGCTGTTCGAGCAGGTCGCGCTCGCCGACGAGTTCCCGGACTTCCTGACCCTGCCCGCCTACGAACGGATCAAGTAGACAGATGGGGAACGGGCGGCTCACCGAAGACGTTTACACCGCCGCTGACGCGCGCCTCGCCGAGGCCGATGCGCGCGTCGCGGCCAAATATCCCGGTGAGCCGCCCGGCCGCCAGCCCGTGCACACCGTGTACGTGCCGGCGTCGCAGTACAAGACGCGGCTCGTGGCGGACTGGGGCAAGCAGGCACTGCGGGTCTTCGGCGAGCACGCCGATCAACTGAACTTGGACGCGGACATCGCCGACCGGGTCCGGACCAAACTCCTGACCGAGCCGATCGAGGATCTGCGGATCGACTTCGAAGACGGCCTCGGCAGGCCGGGCGACGACGAGGAGGACGCCACCGCGCTCGCCGCGGGACGGACCCTCGCCGTCACGGGCGGGACACCGTTCGTCGGCATCCGGTTCAAGAGCTTCGAACAGGCGACCCGCCGTCGCGGCATCCGCACGCTCGACCTCTTCCTTGCCGGGTTGCTGGAAAGCGGGCCACTGCCGGACGGTTTCGTCGTCACACTGCCGAAGGTGACCGCTGTCGAGCAGGTCGAAGTGGCGGCGGATATCTTGGAGCGCCTCGAATCCGCGTACGGCCTGCCCGACGGCACGCTGCGATTCGAAGTCCAGATCGAGACCGCGCAGTCCATTGTGGACCTCGACGGGACGGTGGCGGTGCCGCGGATCATCGAAGCCGCTCGCGGCCGCTGTTCGGGCCTGCACTACGGGACCTACGACTACAGCGCCGGACTCGGGATCAGCGCCGAGTACCAGAGCATGGAGCATCCGGCCGCCGATTTCGCCAAGCAGCTCATGCAGGTCTCGGCCGCGGGGACCGGCGTCCGGCTCTCGGACGGCTCGACGAACAAGCTGCCCGTCGGCGACGCGATCCTCCCCGCCTGGCGCGAACATCTGCGGCTGGTGCGGCGATCCCTGGAACGCGGCTTCTACCAGGGCTGGGACCTGCACCCGCACCAGCTGCCGACCCGGTTCGCCGCCACCTACGCGTTCTTCCGCGAGGGTTTCCCAGCGGCACTGGGCCGATTGCGGGACTACGCGGACCAGACCGGGCGCGGGGTCCTGGACGAACCTGCGACCGCTCAGGCTCTGGCGAGTTTCCTGTTGCGGGGTCTGGATTGCGGGGCCGTGGACGTGGGGGAGCTTTCGTTCACCCGGTCCGAATTGGACGGTTACGCGCGGCGGACCGTGTGACGCGGAGGTGAGAAGCGGACTGTGTGGATTTTGGTGCGTTGGATGACCGGAATCCACGCGGTCTTGCGTGATCGGTCCGGTCACGTGGGGCTTCGGTCGGGGCGTTCTGCTGGCCACGGAACGGGAAATCTCGGTGGCACCGGCAGTCACAACTTGAGCGCGTGAAGGAGGCCTTTACGCGCTCCCGGGTACGTGAAGGACCCCTTCCTGTACCTAGGCGCAAGGAAGGGGTCCTTCATGTACTTCAAGTCCGCTGGGCATGGCGAGGGGCCCGTCGCCGGTGTGGCTGGCTGGCGGGCTCCTCGGGTTACACGTGGTGGAGGGTGTTGCGCCGGGGTTTTCGGAGCGGATCTCGGTATTGGGGCGGGATGAACTCGGGTAACCCGTCGGCGGCCATCCGGACTTGCCAGTCACCGTGGTGGATCAGCCGGTGATGAAAACCGCACAGCAGCACCAGGTTCCGGAGATCGGTGGGACCTCCGTCTGCCCAGTGATGAATGTGGTGAGCGTGGCAGTTCCTGGGCCGCCGGTGACACCCAGGGAACGCGCAGCCACCGTCCCGGATGTTCAAGGCTCGGCGTTGGCCTGGGGTGACGAACCGTCGCAACCGTCCCACATCGAGGGGTTCCCCGGCGGCGCTCATGACGATCGGGAGCATGAGGCAGTCGCAGGCGGCAAGTCGGGCTTCGCGGGCGGTCATCGTCCCGACGAAGTCCAGGCAGGCGGTGCCGAGGCCGGTTTTGAGTGCGTCGAGTCCGATGGTGACCTGCAGCAGGGTGCGGTAGCCGCTGGTCCCGGGCTGGTCCGGGCAGGCGATCGCCAAGCCCAGGATGTCGACCCACGCATCACCCATGCGTTCGCATTTCATCCGCAGATCGGCTTGGCCGAACTCGTCCACCGGGCGTGGTTGCGCATACGCCTCCAAAGCCGCCGCGGTGCGGGCACCCGTCTCATCATCGAGAAGACCGGTCAGTTTCCAGAACCCGTCCTTACGGCGCTCCAGCGTGATCTCCCGGCGCGGCTCAGTAGGTTCGGGATCTTTCGGTTCGTTACCGTCCGGGTCCAGCCACGCGAGCAGGTTCGCTTCGGCGTCCACCAGCTGGCGGGGACCGGCGTCGCGGGCGAGGGTGGCGAGGATCTTCTCCGCACTCACCCGATCCTCAACAGAAGTCTCGGCCGGGAGCTTCTTCAAGATCTCCAGGATCTGATCGATCCGCTCATCCCCGACCAAACCCTCGGCGGCCACCGCGGCGGTGGCGGGCGCGACAGCAGGAACTTCGGTGCCGTCCAGAGCACGCGTGGGGTTCAGGGCGATGGCCCGGTTTACTACCGCACGCGCCTCACCGACCGATAATCCTGCTATATCGGCGAACCAGTTGGCCGTGCGGCCATAGCCGTACAGGTCTTTGACGCCCCGAGACTCGACCTCCGCCAAGAACTGCCCCAACCCGGCGGTAGCCATCCTGATCACCTGCAACGACTGCTGCACACCGTGGGCAAGCTCCAGCTTGCCGGCGCGCCACAGTTCCTGCGGCAACTCGGGAAGAAAAGTCTCGGACACCCCTCAAGAATACCGCAAAACAATCGAACAAGCGTTCGTAATTTTACGCAACCGCCGAAACGACGCATTCACCACTGAAGAGTGAACCATCAGGAATTACTCACTACCGCGCGCAGCGGCGCAATTAGTCACCTAATTGCGAAACTCTTCACGTAACGCCGACAGGGTACTGAAATCAGCCCATCCGGGCCGGAAATCCGGTTGTCGAACTCGCCCTCGTCACTCCACCCGCACCGCTCGTAAAACCGCCGCGCTCGGGCATTCCCCGGCGCCACCGCGAGCCAAGCGCGCGAATGGCCGCCCGTGCTCACCAGTCGTTCGGCTTCCGCGAGCAGCACGCCCGCCACGCCGCTCCCGCGATGGTCCGACGAGACGTAGACCTGTTCGACCTCGTCGCCGACGACCATGACGAATCCCGCCACCTCGCCGCTCACCAAAGCCATGGTCGTGTCGCCGACCCGTTCCGCGGCCCGTTTCCAGAACGACTCACGGGTGCGGATGCGGACGAGCTCGTCGGGCACGTTGCCGAGGTGGCCGTCCTGCCAGCCGTGGTACCAGATCTTCGCGACGGCGTCGGCGTCCGCGGGTGTCGCCGGTCGAAGTGTCGAAGGCATGCTCGGAGTTTAGGAAACCAGCGCGCCGATCCGCCGCTCCACCTCGTCCGCGCTCGCGTTCCCGGCGACCAGCGTTACCACTCGTTCCCCAGGAAGGTCGGCGAGCAAGGTCGGGTATCCGGTGACACCCAGTTCTCGCGCCCGCCGGAAATCGTCCGCCGCGGAGACCCGGTCCAGCGCGGCCTCGACGGCGTCGCCGTCCAGGCCCGCCCGCTGCGCGACCACGCGGTAGGTCGAGACCTCGGACAGGCTCAGGCCGTCGAGGTAGAAAGCCTCCTGTAGCAAGGCCGCGAGCCGTACCGCGCGGTCCGGCGCGACCTCGCGCAGTGCCGCCATCCCGCAGGCGGCGGCCTCGGAGTCCATGACGAAGTCGCCGTCCGCGATGAGCCGTTCGTAGCTTTCCCCGAACGGCGCGCCGGTCCGGCGGGTGATCTCGGCGTTGGCTCCTCGGACGTAGCCGAATTGCCGGATCGGTACGCGGCGCCCGCCGAGGAACAGGCCGCCGGACACCACTTCGACCGGCAGGTCCGGATGCCGGTGTGCGACGTCGGCCATGGTCCTGGCGAAGCCGTAGGACCAGCCGCAGTACGCGTCGAAGACATAGATGAGTCTCATGTCGAGCTTCAACGATGCCTGACCAGTCAGGTATTCCTACCGGAGCTTGGGGAGTGCGTCACGTGCCGAATGGCTCAGCGTCCGCAGATCCTGGGTGAACTGTTCGCGATGATCGGCGGGCAGTGGGTCGAGGAACTGCCGCTGGATGTTTTCGACGTGCACTCGCGCGGCCCGCACGGTCGTCTCCTCGCCCTTGCCCGTCAGCCGGACGAGTTGCACGCGGCGGTCTTCGGGATCGTTGGCGCGGACGACGAGGCCGAGCGTCGTCATCCGGTCGACCAGCCGGGTCGCGCCGCCGGTGGTCAGCACCTGCTCCTGCGCGATCGCGCGCATGCTCATCCCTGCCTCGCCGGACCTGCCGACGATCAGCAGGACTTCGAACATCAGGTGCGAGATCCCGCATTCGGCCTCCAGTGCGCGGCCGAGCAGGTATTCGAGCCGGTTCGCCGCGCCCATCATCCGCCCGAAGGCGACGACTCGCGGGTCGTAGGCGGCTTCTTTCGCCGTGGTGATGCCCATTTCAGCTCCCTGCCGACAAGGCCAAATAGACGTCGAGCTGTTCGGTGAACTCGGTCAGGTCGGTGCCGAGCAGTTCGCTCGCCCGGCCGATCCGGTACCGCAAGGTGTTGACGTGGACGTGCAGCGCCCGCGCGGCCCGCGTCGGGGAGCCGGAGCATTCCAGGAAGACGCGCAGGGTGTGCACCAGATCGGTGCCCTGTTCGGCGTCGTAGCTCAGCAGCGGGCCCAGTACCCGTCGCCGCAACGCCGCCCGGAGATCGTCGGGCGCGCCCGCCAGCAGCAGCCGGTGCATGCCGATCTCGCCGCCGGGGACGACTTCGATCGTGCCGGGCCGTTCCGTCGCGACGGCCAACGCGTAGCGCGCGACCTCCTTCGCGCCTCGCAGCATGGAGACCGGGGAGCGGTCGCTGATCCCGATCAGCACCCGGCGGCACGGCAGCAGTGACGCCACTTCTTCGAGTGTGGTGGTCACTGTCGCGGGCCAGTCCTCCGGCCATTCGCCGTCGTCCTCGGCCACGGCCCAGGTCGTTTCCCCCGCGGGCCCGACGAGGGCGCCCGGCGGCAGTAGTTCGGTGAGGATCCCGCGTGCCGCTTCGGATCCCTCGGTGCGTGCGACGACGACGCGCAGATCGCCGCGCAGCCCGGTCGCGGTCAGCGCCGCGTGCGGATCGCTTCCCTCGTCGAGTGCGGCGAGCAACGGTTCGAGCACCCTGTCGGTGACGGCGCGGACCTCGTCCGCCCGCGTGCGCGCGAGCCCGATCAGTCCGGCGAGCTCCTCGGCGATCTCCGCCTGCGCGGCGGTCAGCGGCCCGCCGATCGCGAGCAGCCACGGCAGCGCGTGCCTGCCGCCGATCGGCCGCACGGTGACGTCGTCCGCCTCCAGGGAACGTCCGCCCGCCGCGACGAACCGCCGCACCAGATCCGACGGCGTCCCGGCGGGCACCACTCGGCACGGGAGGCCGATCTCCGCGTGTGCCCGCTCCAGCAGCGTTTCCACCGACGCGTCTTCCGTCGCGGCTGAAAGCAAACGTTTGCGAGCACCGTCCGCGGCCGCGGCCAACGCCAGCACCACCCGTTCGGTGACCACGGAGAACGACAGATCCGCCGGCACCTCCAGCAACGGAATCCCGTGCCGCGTACAGGCTTCGACGAGGTCTTCGGGAATTCCGTCGGAATCGGCTCCGGAAGCCGCGAGCGCCGCAGCCCCGGCTTTCGCCAGCGCGGCGACGAAAGCCTCCGAATCACCCGGCCCGCGCCACCACAGCAACCCGCTCAGGACGAACTCGCCCGCCGACACGTACCGCCCGGGATCGGGCAGTTCCGTGACGTAGATCCGGGACACCGGACGGTCGAGCAAAGCCGTCCCGGCGCGGACGCGCAAGCGCAGCCCGGGGAGCGCGAGCAGAGTTTTCACGGTCGTCATCAGGTTTGTAGGAAAGCACAAAACGACAGGTGTGTGCAGGGGAGATTTCATGCTTCGGCACCGTTGCCGCCATACGGGCGCAGGGCGTCTACTGAGGCAGCCGTCACAGAACACCGCCGAACCGAGGAGCCCGAGAGTGGATTTCCTGCGCCCCAGCTCGCTGACCGAGGCGCTCGCCGTCAAGGCCGAGCGACCCGACGCGGTGCCCATCGCGGGCGGCACGGACGTCATGGTGGAGCTCAACTTCGACCACCGCCGCCCCGGCGCGCTGCTCGACCTCAACCGCGTCACCGAACTCGCCGAGTGGACCGAGACCGACGGCAGGATCCGCCTCGGCGCCTCGGTGCCCTACGTCCGGGTGATCGCTGAGCTGGGTGAAGTTCTGCCCGCGCTGGCCATGGCCTCGCGCACGGTCGGCTCGCCGCAGATCCGCAATCGTGGCACCGTCGGCGGCAACCTGGGCGCAGCCTCGCCCGCCGGTGACACCCATCCCGTGCTGCTCGTACTCGGCGCCGAGGTCGAGGCCGCGTCGGTGCGCGGCACGCGGAGGATCCCGGCCGAGGAGTTCTACCTCGGCGTCAAACGCAACGCCCTCGAACCCGACGAGCTGATCACCGCGGTACATCTGCCCGCCGGAATCGGCCCGCAGCAGTTCGCCAAGGTCGGGACGCGCAACGCGATGGTCATCGCGGTGTGCTCGTTCGCGCTGGCGCTGCACCTCGACTCTCGCGAGATCCGCGCCGCCGTCGGTTCGGCGGCGCCGACGCCGCGTCGCGCGACCGCCGCCGAGGAGTTCCTCGCCGCCGAACTTCCGTGGTCCACCAAGACTTCCCTCACGGATTCGGTCAAACGCCGGTTCGGCGAGCTGGTCTCACAGGCGGCGTCGCCGATCGACGACGTCCGCGGCAGTGCCGACTACCGCAAGCACGCGCTGTCCGTCCTGGCGCGGCGAACGCTGACCTGGGCGTGGAACGACTTCCAGAAGGGTGAACGCGAGTGCGCGTGAACGTGACGATCAACGGTGAGTCCCGCCAGGCCGACGACGTCTGGGAGGGCGAGAGCCTGCTCTACGTGCTCCGCGAGCGGCTCGGGCTCCCTGGCTCCAAGAACGCCTGTGAACAGGGCGAATGCGGTTCGTGCACGGTGTACCTCGACGACGTCCCGGTGTGTTCGTGCCTGGTCGCGGCCGGTCAGGTCGAGGGCCGCGAGGTCCGCACGGTCGAAGGACTCGCCGACGGCGACAAGCTGGACCGCGTCCAACAGTCCTTTGTGGACGCGGGGGCCGTCCAATGTGGTTTCTGCACCCCCGGCCTCGTGGTGGCCGCGCACGATCTGCTCAACCGCGTCGAGAACCCCGCGGATGAGGAGATTCGCGAGGCGCTGGCGGGGAACCTCTGCCGGTGTACCGGCTACGAGAAGATCCTCGACGCCGTCCGGCTGGCCGCGACCAGGGGAGAGACCACGTGAAGACCGTCATCGAGAACGCCGCGATCGCCACCGTCGACGGAGCGGGCACCGAGCACGCCTCGGGTCACGTCGTCATCGAGAACGACCGCATCGCGGCGGTCGGCGCGGGGAAGGCGCCCGACGGCGAGTACGACGAACGCGTCGACGGCTCCGGATGCCTGGTCACGCCCGGTCTGATCAACACCCATCATCATCTCTACCAGTGGGCCACGCGCGGCCTCGCCGCCGACCACACCCTCTTCGAATGGCTCGTCGCGCTGTACCCGATCTGGGGCAGGCTCGACGCCGAGATCACGCACGCCGCCGCCACGGCGGGTCTCACGCGCCTCGCGACCACCGGCTGCACCACCGTCGCCGACCACCACTACGTCTTCCCGCGTGACGGCGGCGACCAGGTCGAAGCGCTCGCCGCCGCCCGGATCCGCGTCGGGGTGCGACTGCACGTGGTGCGCGGCTCGATGGACCGGGGCGAGTCCCAGGGCGGGCTCCCGCCGGACAACCTCGTCGAGGAGACCGAGGCCGCGCTGCTCGGCACCGAAGCCGCGATCGACCGGTTCCACGACAGGTCCGCCGGCGCGCATCTGCAGATCGCGGCCGGTCCGTGCTCGCCGTTCTCGGTGAGCGAGCGGCTGATGACCGGCGCGGCGGAATTGGCGCGCCGCAAGGGAGTCCGGCTCCACACGCACCTCGCCGAGACGGTCGACGAGGAGAAGCAGTGCCTCGCCGAAGTCGGCTGCACGCCCGCGGAGTACGCCGACAAACTCGGCTGGCTCGCCAGTGACGTCTGGCTCGCGCACTCGATCCACCTCGCCCCGGACGCGATCCGGCGGCTGGGCGCCACCGGCACCGGCGCGGCGCACTGCCCGACGTCGAACGGGCGGATCGGCGCCGGGATCGCGCCGGTCCGGCAACTGCTCGACGCCGGGGTCGCGGTCGGGCTGGGCGTAGACGGCGCCGCCTCCAACGAATCCGGTGGTCTCGGCGAGGAACTGCACCAGGCGCTGTTGCAGGCGCGGCAGCGCGGAGGACCACGCGGGCTGACCACGCGGGAAGCGCTGTGGATGGGCACGATGGGCGGCGCGCGCTGCCTGGGCCGCGAGAAGGACTTGGGCTCGATCGAGACCGGCAAGCTCGCGGACCTCGCTGTCTGGAACCTGAACGGCCTGAACTACGCCGGGATCACCGACCCGGTCGCCGCCTTGGTGCTCGGCACGACTCCGCCGGTCGAGCGGCTGTACGTCGGCGGCGCGACCGTCGTCGACGGGGGAACGCTGCGCGAGGAATCCGAAGACGAGATCGCACGCGAGCTGGCCGTGGCCAGCGCGCGGCTGAGGGAGACGGTATGACCACCACTGAAGTCTCCAAGCAGACCACCGGCAACGGGGTGGGGACGAGTCCGCAGCGGCCCGACGGCACGGTCAAGGTGCGCGGCGAATTCGCCTACTCCTCGGATCTGTGGCACGAGGACATGCTGTGGGGCGCGACGCTGCGCAGCCCGCATCCGTACGCGCGGATCACCGGGATCGACATCACCGAAGCCCTTGCCGTGCAAGGTGTCTACGCGGTGCTGACCCATGAAGACGTGCCCGGCGTGAACAAGTACGGCCTGGAGCACTCCGACCAGCCGGTGCTCGCCGTCGACGTCGTGCGGTATGAGGGCGAGCCCGTCGCGCTCGTCGCCGCGGACCACCCCGAGACCGCTCGCCGAGCGATGAAGCGGATCAAGGTCTCCTACGAGGTCCTCGAACCGGTGACGGATTCCGAGAAGGCCGCCGCCGGCGAAGGCGCCGAGCTGCACCCCGGCGGGAACGTCGTGCGGTACGCGAAGATCCGGCACGGCGACCAGTCGGTGAAGGCCGACGTCGTGGTGTCCGGGGTCTACGAGGTCGGCATGCAGGACCAGGCCTTCCTCGGCCCCGAGTCCGGTATGGCGATCCCGGACACCGAAGGCGGTGTCGACCTTTACGTTGCCACGCAGTGGCTTCACGTCGACCAGCAGCAGATCGTCGCCGCGCTGGGGCTGCCCAAGGACAAGGTGCGGCTGACGCTCGGCGGGGTCGGCGGCGCGTTCGGTGGCCGCGAGGACCTCTCGATCCAGGTTCACGCGTGTCTGCTGGCGTTGCACACCGGCAAGCCGGTCAAGATGGTCTACAACCGCGAGGAATCCTTCTACGGCCACGTGCACCGCCACCCGGCGAAGATGTACTACGAGCACGGCGCGGACAAGGACGGCCGTCTCGTCTACGTGAAGGCGAAGCTGTACCTGGACGGTGGCGCGTACGCCTCGTCGACCGGCGCGGTGGTGGCGAACGCCGCCACGCTCGGTGTCGGTCCGTACAATGTGGACAGTGCTTCGGTCGACTGCTGGGGCGTGTACACCAACAACCCGCCTTGTGGCGCGATGCGTGGTTTCGGCGCCGTGCAGGCGGGTTTCGCCTACGAGTCTCAGATGGACAAGCTCGCCGAGGCGTGCGGGATCGACCCGGTCGACATCCGGATCCGCAACGCGATGGCCGAAGGCAGCGTCATGCCGACCGGTCAGATCGTCGACTCGGCCGCCCCGGTCGCCGAACTGCTGGAACGTCTGCGCGCGAAACCGCTTCCTGTCCAGGACAAGGTTCTCGACCTGCGCCGCATGCCCGGCGGCGTTTCCAACACCACCCACGGCGAGGGCGTCGTTCGCGGTGTCGGATACGCGGTCGGCATCAAGAACATCTGCTTCTCCGAGGGCTTCGACGACTACTCGACGGCCCGCGTCCGGCTGCAACTCGTCGGCGGCGAACCCGCGGCGACCGTGCACACCGCGGCCTGCGAGGTCGGCCAGGGCCTGGTCACGATCATGCAGCAGATCGTGCGGACCGAACTCGGCATCGAGCAGGTGACGATCCTGCCGATGGACACCACCATCGGCAACGGCGGTTCGACGTCGGCCTCCCGGCAGAGTTACGTCACCGGTGGCGCCGTCCAGGCCGCTTGCGTCGCGGTGCGATCCGGGCTGCACAAGCATCTCGCGGGCAGGCTCGACGCGAACGGGAAGCTGAACGTCGTCGGGAACAAGGTCGTTTCGGCCGACGGCAGTGTGCTCGCGGACCTCGCCGACATCCTCGGCGACGAGGTCTTCGACGAGACCGTGGAATGGCGCCACCGTCCGACCGCGCCCATCGATCCCGAGACGGGACAAGGGAACGCGCACGTCCAGTACGGCTTCGCGGCACACCGCGCGGTCGTGGACGTCGACACCGAACTCGGGCTGATCAAGGTCGTCGCGCTCGACTGCGCGCAGGACGTCGGCAAGGCGCTCAACCCGCAGGCGGTGCTCGGCCAGATCCAGGGCGGCTCCGCGCAGGGGCTCGGGCTCGCGGTGATGGAGGAGATCCAGATCGACGGCGGGAAGATCCGCAACCCGTCGTTCACCGACTACCTGATCCCGACCGTGCTGGACATGCCGCCGATGGACATCGACGTGCTGGAACGGCCCGACCCCAACGCGCCGTATGGTCTGCGCGGGGTCGGTGAACCGCCGACGATCTCGTCCACCCCGGCGATCGTCGCGGCCATCCGCGCGGCCACCGGGCTGGCGCTGCCCCGCGTTCCGGTGCGCCCGGAACACCTCACCGGCACCTGACAATCCGTACTTTTTCGAACTAGGAGCACATCCGTGGGTACCCGTCTGTCCATTTCGGAGTCCGACGAGCAGAAATGGCTCGCCGAAGCCGTCCAGCTGGCCACCACGAACGTCGAACGCGGCGGCGGCCCGTTCGGCGCGATGATCGTCCGTGACGGTTCGGTGCTGGCCACCGGCACCAACCAGGTGACGCCGACGCTGGACCCGACGGCGCACGCCGAGGTGGTTGCGATCCGCGCGGCCTGCCAGGCGATCGGCGACTACAAACTCGACGGCTGTGTCCTCGTGACCTCCTGCGAGCCCTGCCCGCTCTGCCTTTCCGCCGCGCTCTGGGCGCGTGTCGGCAAGGTCGTCTACGCCGCGGACCGCCACGACGCGGCCGAGGCGGGCTTCGACGACCGCGAGTTCTACGACCTCTTTTCCCGCCCGCGCGAGACCTGGTCACTACCCGTCGGCCAGCTGTCCCTTCCGGACTCTTTCGCGCCCTTCCAGGCCTGGCTGTCGAAACCCGACAAGAAGGCCTACTGAGCAAATCTTCCCGCCCCACAACGTTGTGGAGTAGGCATGACCCAATTAGGTACAGAGCGTCCCCCGCTGCCCTCGCCCGAGCCGGGGCGGCTGTCCGGGCTCGACCGCTGGTTCAAGATCTCCCACCGCGGCAGCACGATCGGCCGCGAGGTGCGCGGCGGGATCACCACCTTCGTCGCGATGTGCTACATCGTGTTGCTCAACCCGCTCATCCTCGGCGCGTCGGCCGACATCACCGGCGCCCGGCTGAGCACCGAGGCGATCACGACCGCGACCGCGCTGGCGGCGGGGGTCACCACGATCCTGATGGGACTGGTCGGCAACGCGCCGCTGGCCCTCGCGGCGGGCCTCGGTGTCAACGGGGTCGTCGCCTTCCAGATGGCTCCGGCCATGACGTGGGCGCAGGCCTTCGGGCTCGTCGTCCTCGAAGGCTTCTGCATCGTGTTGATGGCCGTTTCCGGTATCCGGGAACGGATCATCAACGCGATCCCGATGGCGCTCAAGGTCGCGATCACCGTCGGCATCGGGCTCTACATCGCGCTGGTCGGCCTGGTCAGTGCCGGCTTCGTGACCCGCACACCGGACGCCGCCCAGTCGACGGTGCCGGTGCGGATGGGGATCGCCGGCCATCTGGAGGGCTGGCCGATCGCGATCTTCTGCCTCGGGCTGCTGCTGATGATCGTGCTCGTGAGCCGCGGCGTACCGGGCGCGGTGCTGATCAGCATCGCGGTCGCGACCGGGCTCGCGGTGCTGGTCAACAGCGTGTTCCACGTCGAGGGCTGGGGACTCGTCGAACCCAAGGTGCCCGACCAGGTCGTGGCGCATCCCGATTTCAGCCTGCTGGGCGACATCGATCTCTTCGGCGGATTCGGGTCGGCGGGCGCGGTGACGGCGGCGGTGTTCCTGTTCACGCTGGTGCTTTCCGGATTCTTCGACGCGATGGGCACGATCACGTCCGTCTCGGAGGAGGCGGGGCTGGTCAAGAACGGCAAGGTCGAGGGGATGGGCCGGATCCTGCTGGTCGACGGCGCGGGCGCGCTCGCCGGCGGCGTCACCGGATCGGCGCCGAACACGGTGTTCCTCGAATCGGCCGCCGGTGTCGGCGAAGGCGCGCGGACCGGACTGGCGAGCATCGTCACCGGCGGGCTGTTCACCGCCACGCTGTTCCTGACCCCGATCGCGGCCGTCGTCCCGGCGCAGGCCGCGGCACCCGCGCTGGTGGTCATCGGCGGCATGATGATGGCGCAATGCCGCCGGATCCCATGGCAGGACCTGGACTTCGCGATCCCGGTGTTCCTGACCATCGCGTTGATCCCGTTCACCTACTCGATCACCAACGGGATCGGCGCCGGACTGGTCGCGTACGTGCTGATCAAGATCTGCAAGGGCAAGATCCGCGAGATCGGCTGGATCCTCGGGATCCTGGCCGCGGTGTTCGGGGTGTACTTCGGGATCGAAGGGATCATGTCGTGGTTCTGATGTTCCTCAACGGCGGCGGGATGCGCGGCGGACCGCTGCACGAACAGTTGCAGGGCGCGCCGTTGTGCTGCGTGGCCCGGTCCGCGCCCAAATACCGCTACTTCTCCGTGGGCGACCGGTTCCCGGCGATGTACGAAGGCGGCTCCGCCTCCGTGGTCGGCGAGGTCTACGACCTGCCGCTTTCGGTGTTGCGGGACCACCTGGTCCCCGCCGAGCCGCCGGAACTGGAGCTCGGCGTCGTCGAACTGGCGGACGGCGCGGCCTGTCTCGCGACCGTCCTGCGTTCGTCCTATGTGGACTCCGCCGAGCTGACGGACATCTCCGCGGTGGGGGACTGGCGGGCGTATCTCGCGTCCCGCTAGCGGTCCGTGAAGGCCTCCTTCCCTACCTTGAGAGTAGGGAAGGAGGCCTTCACGGAACGTCACAGCACGAAGACGAGATTGCTCGCCGCCGGGTGGAACATCTCGGGCGCACCCGCGTAGAAGGCCCGCCAGACACCGGGTTTGCGGTGCTCGGCCGAAGTCGCGAAAGCCCAGGTGGTGCCGTTCCACGTGGCCTCGACCGTCGCCGCCGTGGTCCAGCGGTAGGTGGCGAGTGAGAAGTACTGGAGGTCGACCGGGATCGGGTTCGCGGTGTAGCGGCCGGGGAACTCGATCGTGCCGGACGCGGTCACGGCCTTGTCCGCGCCACGGCCCGCCGCGAACGACGTGATCGCCGAGGGATGGAGCACGACGATCTTCGAGGTGTCGGCGCGCGAGCTCGCGATCGACGGGTCGGTGGAGAAGAAGTCGGCGTGGTAGTTGCCGGTGCGGATCGGCGTCAGCGTCGCGCTGTAGACACCGGTGGCGTCGGTGACCGGCTTGGCCTGAGCCTCGCCGCAGAAGCCGTTGAAACAGAACGAGATCCCCACCTCGGCGCCCGCGATCGGCGTGGCGTCGGCCTTGGTGAGCTTCCCGGAGATCGTGACGCTCTCCCCGGCGTCGATCCGCGTGCTGCCGGTGGTCGTGGTGAGGGTGGACGGCTGGACTTCGGTGGCGGACGCGGGTACGGCGCCCGCGGTGAGCAGTGCGGCGGCGGCGATGGTGCCGATCACGAGCTTTCTGATGATCATGTGCTCCCCAAACGGATTTCGGCTTCTGTGACCGCTAGGTCGGCCGGAAGTCGTTGCCCGTTGCGGGAAGAACCCGGTGTTCAGCAGTCCGCCGTCGGTGCTTCACGCAGCCGGGAGCAATGTGCGCGCCAAGGCGACGGACGACAGCCCCGCGACCTCGAGCGCTTCGGTGTCACGCAGCGATCGGCTCAGCACGAACGCGCCTTCGAGGCTGTTCACCAAAGCGATCGTGAGCTGCCGGGCGGCCGCGGGTTCGAGGCCGTACTTGCCCAGCTTCTCGGCCCCGGTCTCGATCCACGCCGTGAACACGTCGGCCGTCGCGATCCGCAGCTTCTCGTTGGTGCTGGCGACCTCGAGCGCGACCGTCGCGATGGGGCACGCGTCGGCGTAGTCGGTCGCTTTCAGTGTCTCGGCCGCGCTGGCGAAGCACGCCTCGATGCCGTGGACGAGGTCCGGTTCGTCGGCGAAGAAGATCTCGAACAGCGCGAGGTACATCATCCCCGAGGTGCGGATGACCTCTTCGCCGAGCTGTTCCTTGCCGCCGGGGAAGAAGTGGTAGAGCGAGCCGAAGGGCGCTTTCGCGGCTTCGACGATCTGCTTCACCCCGGTGCCGGTGTACCCGTTCCGGCGGAGCAGTTCGGCGCCGGCGTTCACGATGCGTTCCCGCGTTCCAGTCACGTCTCCATGATAGAGCGTTCTATCTAACCCCTGAAACGTGAAAGATGCTCACATCTATTGTGGACGGCGGTGGGAACTTGCCAGGATCGGCCGGTAGTCCAACGACGGATCACGAGGTCGCCATGCGCCGTACCGCCCGACTTGTCCTCGCCACGCTGCTGGCTGTCCTCTCGCTAGCGAGTTTGGGCACACCCGCGAGCGCCGCCGAGACCCCGTCCTTCCGCAAGTACGTCGCTCTCGGCGACTCCTACACCGCGGGCCCGCTGATCCCGTGGCAGCAGGCGAGCTGGTGTTTCCGGTCGAACAACAACTATCCGGCCTGGCTCGCCACCAAGCTCGGGCTTTACCACGAATCGGGCGCCTTCACCGACGTCAGCTGCTCGTCGGCGGACACCACGAACATGACGAAACCGCAGGTGGTGCCTTCGCCGAGCCTGGCGCTCGCCAGCGCGCCGCCGCAGTTCGACGCGCTGACCCTGGACACCGACCTGGTGACCATCGGCATCGGCGGCAACGACTACGGCGTCTTCGGCAGCCTCATCGGCAAATGTCCTGAGCTGCGCGACAGCGATCCGACCGGCTCGCCGTGCAAGGACCACTTCACGATCAACGGGACCGACACCCTGCTCGCGGCGATCGAGAACACCCGGCGGAACCTCGAACGCGTCGTCAAGGGCGTCCGGGAACGTTCGCCCGCCGCCACGATCGTGCTGGTCGGGTACCCGCGGATCGTGCCGCCGACGGGTTACTGCCCCAGCGTGGTCCCGTTCGCCGACGGTGACTACGCCTGGGCCGACGAGGTTGAGCGCGCGCTCAACAAGGCCGTGTCGACGGCCGCCCGCAAACAGGGCGCCCGCTACGTCGACACCTACGGGCCGAGCCTCGGGCACGACGCCTGTTCGGGTGATGCGGCCTGGGTGAGCGGCAAGACCACCGATCTGTTCCGGGCGGTGGCCTACCACCCGTACGCGGCGGGCATGAAGGCCGAAGCCGACCTGATCTTCAAAGCGCTAGGCGGAACCACCGCGGTGTCCACGAAGGCCCCCGACGCGCGGAACGTGACCACCGCGGACGAACTCCAGCGCAAGGCCGCCGCGGCGGGACTTGTGCCTCGGACCTAGCCGTCCCTCGATCCTTGGTTCACCTTCCGGCGCTACCTGCGGTCGATGTTCGCCCGGTGTGCCCGGCCCTAGCGTCGTGAGCCGTTGGGAAACCAAGGAAGAAGGGGGAAGTGCATGAAGCGGTTCTTGGTCGCCGGGTTGCTCCCGGTGATCGTGGGCGGGCTGCTCGCCGGAGCCACACCGGCTTCGGCGGGCGTCCCGGCTCACTACGCCGACCAGAAGCTGGCGTGGGTCCCCTGCGCCGAATCGGACCTGATCTCGTTGCCGCCGGGCACCGACATCAGCGGGCTCGAATGCTCGACGTTCCGCACGCCCCGGGACTGGGATCGTGCGGACGAGCGGCAGGACCTGACCATCGCGGTCAGCAGGCTGAAGGCCACCGGGACCTCGACGGCCTCGCTGCTCACCAACCCGGGCGGGCCGGGCGGCGCCGGCCGCTGGCAGCCGACGATGTTCCGCGGGCAGGAGAAGCTGCGCGAGCACCAGGACATCATCGGTATCGACGTGCGCGGGACCGGCAAGAGCACGAACGTCACCTGCCGGGGCACGGCCGGACTGATCCGGCAGCTGGATCCTCGCGACCGGGATCCGCGCAATCTGAACCAGATCCTGGCCAACGCCGAACACGTGGCCAGGTCCTGCCAGAGCGCCGGCGGCGAACTCGGGCCGCTGATCACCACGTACCAGACGATCAGGGACTTCGATCTGCTCCGCGACCTGCTCGGCCGGGAGAAGATCAACTGGGTCGGGTATTCGGGCGGCACCTGGCTGGGCGCGCACTACGCGCAGCAGTTCCCGCAGCGGACCGGGCGATTCGTGCTGGACTCCTCGACGGAGTTCACCACGGACTGGCAGAAGACGTTCGACCGGCAGCCGGTCGGCTTCGAGCGGCGCTGGCGGCAGGACTTCCTGCCGTGGATGGCGCGGTACGACGCGAAGTACCACTTCGGCACCAACGGCGAAGAGGTCCGGCAGACCTACGAGCGGGTCCGCTACGCCTTGTCCCGCAACCCGCTGAACGGGAGCGGGCCGATGGAACTCGACACCGCCATCATCTACATGCTGTACAAGAAGGCGACCTTCCCGGCGCTGGCCGACCTGCTGGTCAAGATCCGGGACGCGATGGAGAACCCGGGGGCGAAGGCCGAGGCCAAGGCCGCCGTCGAGGCGGCGGGTGACCACCCCGACGCGCAAGACGCCACCTTCTGGAACACCCTCTGTGGTGAGGGACGTTTCATCGGCACCCGCGAGTCGCTGATCCGCGCTTCGCAGCGGAACCTCGACCGAGGTCTGCTCCTGGCGGGTGGCGGCACGCTGAACGCCTCGGTCTGCCTGTTCTGGGACAAGGAACCCCGTCCGCTGCCGAAAATGGACGGCAAGGGGGTCCCGCCGGTGCTGATCGTGCACTCCGAGCACGATCCGGCCACGGCGATCGAGGGCGCCCGGAAGGCGCACGCGGGGTTCGCGAACTCGCGGATGCTGACCGTGACCGGTGAGGGTGACCACGGGCTCTACGCCGACGGGAACCCCAAGCTGGACGAGATCGTGAACGCGTACCTGGTCGACGGGATCGTCCCCGCCGACCAGAGCGTCCCCGGTATGCCGCTGCCCGTGCCCTAGAAGGTGGCGAGGGTGTGCCAGGCCAGGCCTGGGTCCTCCGCGTCATCGCGGAGGACGACACCCTCGATGAGGCCGTACGGACGGTCGGCGGCGTAAAAGACCTCGTTGTCGTTCTTCAGCCCGAACGGCGACAGGTCCACCAGGAAGTGGTGCTTGTTCGGCAGTGAGAGCCGGACTTCGGCGACCTCTTCGCGTTCCTTGAGCACAGCCTCTCCCATCGCGTACAGCGTCTGCTGCAGGGAGAGGCTGTGCTTGTCCGCGAAGGTCTCCAGCAGGATCCTCCGCACTTCGGCGTGGCTCGTGGCCCAGTCGATCCCGTCGCCCTGGTAGCGCCAGCGCGCGGTCACGGCGGTGGCGAGGATCCGGTCGTTCGTCTCGGCCAGCGTCGTGTACTCGTCGCGAGGGAAGCCGTGGAACTCCGAGCCGGTCGACTTGAGCACCACGAGATCGTCCAAACCGGACACCACCCAGGCCTGGTCGCCCTGAACGGTCACCGCGGTCGTGCGCTTTTCGCCGCCCGCCTCGGAGAACGCGTGGTCGTGGCCGGAGATGCGGTTCCAGCCGTGTTCGTCGATCAGGATCCGGGCGCCGGTGATGTGCTGATTCGAGCCGACGAAATGCCGCCCGAGTCGCAGCGCGAAGTCCTCGATCTCGCCGACGGGCGCCTCCTTGGCGAAGGCGTACACGGTGTTCTTCTGGGTGTCGGTCGCGACGACGTCGGCGTTGTCGCCGGTGAGGTGTGGGGCCGCGAGGTCGCCGCGCAGCGACGTCGAAACGGTGAGGTCTTTGAGGTGGTGGACGGTGCCTTCGCGCCGGACGGTGACGAGCCGGACTTCGGCCTTGCCGTACTGGTTGGGGCCCAGGGTGATGGCCACGGGCGATCAGCTCCCTCGATAGGTGGAATAGGCGAACGGGCTCAGCAGCAACGGCACGTGGTGGTGCTCGGTCCCGTCGGCGATGCGGAAGGTCAGGGTGACTTCGGGGAAGAAGGAGTCCGGGCCTAGGTGGGCGCCGGTGTCGAAGACCAGCCGGTACACCCCGGGTTCCAGGGTTTCCGGGCCGAGGTCGCGGATCCGGCCGTCGGCGTCGGTCCGCCCTTCGGCGACGGGTTCGCCCGCGCCGGTTTCGAGGCGGACCCCGACCCCCGCCGCGGGCCGTCCCGCGGCGGTGTCGAGGATGTGCGTGGTCACGAGGCTCATGCCGTCACCGCCTTCTCCAGCCGCAGCGCGGCGATCCTGGCCAGCTCTTGGCCGGCCACTTCGAGTTCCTTCTCGGGGTCGTTCGAGAGCCTCGAACGCAGGTTTTCCAGCAGTTCGGCGCCGCTCCGGCCGCTCGCGCAGACCAGGAAGACGTGCCCGAACGTCGCCTCGTACTCGGCGTTGGCCGCGGCGAACTCGCGCGCCGCGTCACCGTCCACACCGGACTGTTCCGAGCGTGACCAGCCTGCCTCGGTGCTCGCGCCCCCCGCTTTCTCCCCGATCCGGGGATGGGCGGCCATGGCGCGCCGGACCTCTTCGGGACGCAACGGGGTGAGCGTCTCCGCCGTGGCGAGCAGCGCGGCGAGGTCGGCGTACGGACGCCTGGCCAGCAGGGTTTCCACCCAGCGCGGGACGTCGAGGCAGGCTGTCAGCGCCGGCCGGACGTCCTGAGCGGGAGCCTGGTTGAACTCTCGAATGGTGAGCGGCACGGGAACCGACGGTACGGCGGTGCTTCCACCGCCGTCAACATTTTGTTGAAACAGCTCTTCATTCTTGGTCTCGGTTGAGGTAGTTGTAGACCGTGAACCTCGTGACCCCCAGTGCTTCGGCGACGGTCGACACCGATTTGCGGAGGCCGAACGCGCCGCGTTCCTTGAGCAGTCGCACCGCGCGCTGCTTGGTGGCGCGGTCGAGGGTGTCGAGTTTGCCGCCGAGTTCGCGTTCGACGTCGCCGATGAGCCGGGCGAGCGCACTGTGCAGTTCGACCGCGGGCTCGCTCTTGTCGTCGCCGACCTGCCGGAGCTGGAGGGTCACGCGGGTGGCGCCGCCGTTCAGCGCCGCCCTGGCGATGGCGGGAAGCGCGTCGAGGAGGGTGTCGGCATCGCCGCGGACGAGGGTGCCGAGCGGGCCGAAGTCGGCGGACAGACCCGCGTCCTCCGCGGTGTCGCGGGCTTTGACGGCGTGTTCGGGTGGCGGGCCCTCGCCGTGGAACGGTTCGCTGGTGAACTCGGCTTCTAACTGCACCCAGCGAAGGTAGCGCCGCCAGGGCTCGTTGACGAGCAGGATGGCCGGAGTTAATGTCGGAGAGCGAAACCTCGATTCCACTGAGTGGAAGCTGGAGGCTTTAGATGGACTTGGTGATCAAGGCCGCGCGAGCCGTGACGGCTGCCGGAGAGGTACCCGCGACCATCGGTGTCGACGACGGCCGCATCGTCGCGGTCGAGCCCGCCGGCGCCGACCTGGACGGCGATCGGGTGCTCGAACTCGGCGAGGACGTCGTCCTGCTGCCGGGGCTCGTGGACACCCATGTGCACGTCAACGACCCGGGCCGGACCGAATGGGAGGGTTTCGCGTCGGCGACGCGCGCGGCCGCGGCCGGCGGGGTCACCACCATCGTGGACATGCCGCTGAACAGCCTGCCGCCGACGGTGGACGTCGCGGCGCTGGAGGTGAAGCGCAAGACCGCCGAGGGCCGGGTGCACGTCGACGTCGGGTTCTGGGGCGGTGCGATCCCCGGCAACCTCGCGGAGCTGCGCGGCCTGCACGAGGCCGGGGTGTTCGGTTTCAAGTCCTTCCTGCTGCATTCCGGAGTGGACGAGTTCCCGCCGCTGGACGCGCGAGGACTCGAAGAGGCGATGACCGAACTGCGGACCTTCGACGGCATGATCATCGTGCACGCGGAGGACTCCGACGCGATCGATCACGCCCCCGACCCGCACGGCGAGAAGTATGAGGACTTCCTGCACTCGCGTCCGCGCGGCGCGGAGAACGTGGCGATCGCGCAGGTCATCGAGCTCGCGAGGAAGACCGGTGTCCGCGCGCACATCCTGCATCTGTCCTCTTCGGACGCGCTGCCGATGGTCGAGAGCGCGCGGCGCGACGGTGTCCGGCTGACCGCCGAGACCTGTCCGCACTACCTGAGTTTCACCGCGGAGGAGATCGGCGACGGCGCCACGCAGTTCAAGTGCTGCCCGCCGATCCGTGAGGCAGGGAACCGCGAACTGTTGTGGCAGGGCCTCGCGGACGGCGTCATCGACTGCGTGGTGACCGACCATTCGCCGTGCACCCCGGAGCTGAAACGCTTCGACAGCGGCGATTTCGGGCTCGCCTGGGGCGGGATCGCCGGTCTGCAACTCGGCCTGCCCGCCGTCTGGACCCAGGCGCGGCAGCGCGGGTTCGCGCTCACCGACGTCGTCCGCTGGATGGCCGAGCATCCGGCCGCGCAGGCGGGCATGCGCCGCAAAGGTCATCTCGCGCCGGGCTACGACGCGGATTTCAGCGTGTTCGCACCCGACGAGGCTTTCGTCGTCGACGTCGCGAAGTTGAAACACCGCAACCCGGTCAGCGCTTACCACGGACGGCCGCTCGCCGGTGTCGTCCGGAGCACGTGGCTGCGGGGCGAGGAGATCACCGGTGAAGACCCGGCAGGCGTTCTGCTGACCCGGGGTGACTGCTGAGATGGAGGATGCCGTGAACGACCGTCCTGAGTGGACAGCCCGGCCCGATCTGGCCTCGCGCAAGTTCGGCGGGACCGTGATGTGGGCGACGGACGAGTTGTTCGCCGAGAAGGAAAACCTGGTCAACCCGTGGGTGCCCGCGCATCAGACGGAGACCTTCGGGCCCAAGGGGCAGGTCTACGACGGCTGGGAGACCCGGCGGCACCGTGAGCCCGGCGACGACCAGGCCGTCGTCCGGCTCGGTCTGGCTGGCGCGATCACCGGGGTCGTCGTGGACACCGCATTCTTCAAGGGCAACTACCCGCCGTTCGTCTCGGTGGAGGCGTGCGCCGTCGACGGCTATCCCAACACCGCCGAACTGTCCGAAGTGGACTGGGACGTGCTGGTGAAACGCGGCGCGGCGGCGGGGCACACGGAGAACTTCTTCGAGATCGGCGGGAGCAAGCGCTACACGCACGTCCGGCTGACCATGCATCCGGACGGCGGCGTGGCCCGGCTGCGTGTGCACGGCACGCCGATCCCGGACCCTCGTCTGCTCGATCCCGGCGCGCTCGACCTCGCCGCGCTGGAGAACGGCGCGGTGGTCACCGGATGCAGCGACATGTTCTATTCCTCGCCCAACAACCTCTTCTCGCCAGGGCTCGCCGCGCATCAGGCCGAAGGCTGGGAGACCGCGCGGCGCCGGGACGACGGGAACGACTGGGTCACGGTGCGGCTCGCCGGCGCGGGCGTCGTCCGGTTCGCCGAACTGGACAACAGCAACCTCAAGGGCAACGCGCCGGGCTGGGCGGCACTGAGCGGCCGAGACGGCGATGGCGAGTGGGTCGAGTTGCTGCCGAAGACGCGTCTGCAACCGGACACCCGGCACCGGTTCGCACTCGCCGAGGGACCCGAGGTGACCGAAGTGCGTCTCGACATCTATCCCGACGGCGGGATGGCGCGCCTGCGTCTCTTCGGTGCGCTGACCGATCGGGGCCGCGCTGACCTCACTTCGCGCTTCGAGGCCGCGCGCTCCTGAAACGCGGGGTCAGGGGCGCGCGCCCGGCCGGTTCAGGTAGGCGGAGAACAGCGAGAGGACGATTCCGACCGAGAAGATCGCGGTGAGCCACCAAGCGCCGCCGATGGACAGGTTCCACACCAGGGCACCCGCCATGAGCAGTGCCATGACGATGTTCCTGATCTGCAGCGGCGTCGGTTTGGCCATACCGCCACCTTCTCACGCGTCCGGATTTTTTCGAGCGGCGGGCAACCCTCGTGGGTGTGACATGCGTAACCGACATGTCAACTTCATCCACTTCCCGGGGAGACCGAAGTGCAAGCTGAAATCCGAAGAATTCCGCGGCGGGGCCTCGTGCTTTTCGCCGCTTGCCTGGCCGGGAGCGCCGTGTTCGCCGCCCCCGCGCAAGCGACGTCGCCCGAAACCGTGGCGCGTTCGCAGCAGAAGCCGGTCGAGATGCGCTCGGAACGCACCGAGAACTCGTCCACGTTCGCCAATCCCGACGGTTCCCGCACCACCCAGGTGCACGGCGGTCCGGTCCACGTCCGCCGCGGTGGTGACTGGGTGCCTGTCGACCTGACACTGGAGAAGAGCGCGGACGGGCTCGTCCGGCCGAAGGCGCATCCACGCGAACTCGTGCTGGCGGGCGCGAGCGCCAAGAGCGGTGATCTCGCCACCGTGCAGAGCCGGGACGGGAAGGTCGCCCTGCAGTACCCGGGCGCGCTGCCCGAGCCGGTGCTGACCGGCGAGACCGCCACGTACCCGGAGATCCAGCCCGGCGTCGACCTGCAGGTCAAGGCCACGCGGACCGGTTTCGAGCAGTTCTTCGTCGTCAAGCGCCGTCCCGATCGCGCGTTGACGTTCGCGCTGCCGCTCCGGGCGACCGGGCTCACGCCGCGCACCGACGCGGACGGGAACACGCAGCTGGTCACGGCGTCCGGCGCGGTGGTGGGCAGCGTGCCCGCCGCCGAGATGTGGGACTCGCGGATCGACCAGCGCAGTGGCGACCCCGTCGCCAAGGTGAAGGTCGGGAAAGTGGTGTCCGCCAAGGAACGCGGAACACTCGGCCTGAACGTGACGCCGGACGCGGGCTACTTCGCCGACCCGGCGCGGTCCTATCCGGTCATCGTCGATCCGGGTGTGTCGGTGTGGACGAACTTCGACACCTTCACGCAGTCGAACATCGCGACCACCGACCAGTCGGGTGCCACCGAACTCCGCATCGGCACCTATGACGGCGGAGCCACGAAGGCCCGGTCGTATCTCCACTTCGACGTGGCGCGGTTCCGCGGCGCCGCCATCGAGTCGGCCACGTTGTCGTTGTGGGGCAACCATTCCTACTCCTGCTCGCCGCGCAACTGGGAGATCTGGGACTCCCTGCCTGCCGACACGGGCACTCGCTGGGCGAACCAGCCGCCGCCCCGCACGCGATGGGCGACGACGAACGCGACCCGTGGCTACAGCGCGGCCTGCGCGGCCGACTGGGTCCGGACCCCGATCGGGAACCTGGTCGGTGCCTGGGCCGGTTCGGGGGTCACCACCGGCTCGATGGTGCTGAAGGCGGAGAACGAGTCGGATTCCTTCGGCTGGAAGAAGTTCTCGTCCGGCGAGGGCGGCAAGTCGCCGTACATCGAGGTGACCTACCGGAACCAGCGGCCGAATCCCGCCGCCGGGCACGACATCTCGGACCGCGTCGACATCGGCGGCGTCACCCACACGAAATCCCTCACCCCGACGCTGCGCTTTACGCCGACGGACCCCGACGGCGGCAACGTCACCGCGGTCTTCTACGTCTACGAAGGCGAAACGATGATCGGGGACTTCTGGAAGTGGGACGTCCCCTCCGGCACCACCGCGACCTGGACGGTGCCGCCGGGACTGTTGCAGGAGAACCACAGCTACCGGTTCCGGGCCACCACGTTCGATCCCGGTGAAGAGTTCGCCGACGACGCCTGGGTCTCACTGCAAGCGGTGTCGAGCGGGCTCTACGCCGATGTCGCCGCATGCGGCTGGAACAACGGGACCAAGGTGCAGCAGTGGCCGTCGAACGGCGCGGACTGCCAGAAGTTCTTCCCGTGGGGCACCGGTGACGGCTACTACCAGTTCCGTGCCAAGCATTCCGGGCAGGTTTTGGACAACACCGGCTGCCATACGGCCAGCGGAAACCCGGTGACCACCTACGACCGCGTCGCGGGCGCGTGCCAGAAGTGGACGATCGAACCGCAGACGGTCGGCACGGGGGTTTACCGGTACGCCGTCCAGAACGCGGGCAAGCTGCTGGACCAGGGCTGCACCGCGGGCCAGGGAGCACCGCTGTTCATCTGGGACCGGATCCCCGGTCGTGGCTGCCAGAACTGGCGGATGCCGGTCTCGCCCGCGAACGGGGCCACCGTGCAGTGGCTGCCGTTCACGGTGAACACCGCGGCGGAGTAACGCCTCAGGGGGCGGACTGGCGTCGTGAGCTGATCACGCCGGTGTTGAAACCGGCGAGGTGGAGCCCACCGGCGAACCGGGCGTGCTCGATCTTGACGCAGCGGTTCATCACCACGTCCAGTCCGGCCTCGAGCGCACTGTCGGCGACGGGTTCGTGCCACAGGCCCAGTTGCAGCCAGAGCGTGCGCGCTCCGGCCCTGACGACCTCCTCGGCGACGCCGGGGAGGTCGTCGTGCTTGCGGAACACGCTGACCAGGTCGACTTCGCCGGGAACGTCGGCAAGCGACGGGTACACCGGCTGTCCGAGGAGTTCGTCCAGCCGCGGGTTCACGAAGTTGACCTGGTACTTGCTGGAGGAGAGCAGGTACGTCGCGACGAAGTAGCTCGGCCGCGCCGGGTTGTTCGAGGCGCCGACGATGGTCACCGACTTCGTCCGCGAAAGGATGCGGCGGCGCTCGACCGCGCCGACGTCGTGGCTCATCCCGCCACCGCCTTGCCGAGTGCCTGATCGAGATCCCACAGGATGTCGTCGACGTCCTCCAGCCCGACCGACAGGCGGATCAGGTCCGGGCCGACACCCGCCGCGCGCAACCGGTCCTCCGAAAGCTGCTGATGGGTGGTGGACGCCGGATGGATGACCAGCGTCCGCGCGTCCCCGACGTTCGCCAGATGCGACAGCAGTTCGACGGAGTTCACGAACGTCTCCCCGGCCGTGCGGCCCCCGTCGACACCGAAGGAGAACACGGCGCCCGGTCCGGCGGGCAGGTACTTCTTCGCGCGGTCGTGGTGCGGATGCTCCGGCAGGCCCGCGTAGTTCACCCAGGCCACCCTGCTGTCGTTCGCGAGGTACTCCGCGACGGCACGCGCGTTGGCGACGTGGGCGTCCATCCGCTGCGGCAGCGTCTCGACGCCTTGCAGCAGGAGGAAGGCCGAGTGCGGGGAGAGGACGGCGCCGATGTCGCGCAACTGCTCGGCACGGAGCCGGGTGCAGAAGGCGTATTCGCCGAAGTTCTCCCAGTACTTCAGGCCGCCGTAGCTTTCGACGGTCTCCGTCATCCGCGGGAACTTCCCGTTCCCCCAGTCGAACTTCCCGGATTCGACGACCACCCCGCCCAGCGTGGTGCCGTGCCCGCCGAGGAATTTCGTGGCCGAATGCAGCACGATGTCGGCGCCGTGCTCGATCGGGCGGCACAGGTACGGCGTCGCCAGCGTGGCGTCGACGACCAGCGGGATGTCATGCGCGTGCGCGAGCTCGGCCAGCCCGGCGAGGTCGGCGATCGCGCCGCCGGGATTGCCGATGACCTCGGTGAAGATCAGCTTCGTCCGCTCGGTGATGGCGGCCGCGTAGTCCTCGATGCGGTCACCGCTGACGAAGGTGGTCTCGATCCCGAAGCGGCGCAGCGTCCCGGTGAGCTGCGTGACCGTCCCGCCGTAGAGCCCACCGGCGGAGACGATGTGGTCTCCCGCCTCGGCGAGCGCGGAGAAGGTCAGGAACTCGGCCGCCTGGCCACTGCTGGTCGCGACCCCGCCGATCGCGCCTTCGAGGCTGGCCAAGCGTTCCTCGAAGGCCGCGACCGTCGGGTTGCCGATGCGGCTGTAGATGTTGCCGTACTTCTGCAACGCGAACAGGTTCGCCGCGTCGGCCGCGTCCTCGAAGACGAAGCTCGTGGTCTGGTAGATGGGCACGGCGCGGGCGCCGGTCGCCGGGTCGGGCGTCCCGCCCGCGTGCAGGGCGCGGGTGCGGAAGCCCCAGGTGCGTTCACTCATCGCGCCCGACGCTACCGCTCGTCCCACCCGGTGACCATCCATCCCATCCCGTGGCCACCCGTCCTACTGGCGGTCGAGGGTGATCACCGTGCCAGGGCGGTGACCGTTCCGCCGCGGGGTGACCGGCCGCGATTCGGCGCGGGACACCGCGACCCCGGCCGGCCGCTGCCGGTCGGCGGGCAGCACCTCGCGCGAGTTCGTCCGATCCGCCAGCCGCAGGGACTGCGCCGACGTCAGCCACTCTTCGGCGGGCTCGGCGATCTCGAGCAGTAAAGCCTCGAACTCCGACCGGGTGGTCTCGAGGATGTGCGGCGCCGCGAGCCAGCGCAGCACCTGACGTCCGGTGACCGCCATCCGCTGCCGAGGCGAGGACACCAGTCGCTGGTCGAAGTGGCGGATCAGCACCTCGTCCACGGTGTCCCACGCGTTGGCGGCGCCGAACAGATCCAGCACATCCTCCGAGCCGAGGATCTTGAACGCCTCCGTCAACAGCTGCATGACCTCGACCCGCAGCACGTTCAGATGGCCGTACGAGGTGAACTTCAGGTTGTTCCGCAGGTCCAGCCCGCTGCGCCGCACCACCGCGACACTGCCGAAGCTCGGGTCGTACGCGCGTTCCCGGACGACGTCGGAGATCCGCTTGTCCCGCCAGAACAACGCCACCTGGTTGCTGAACTGCGTGAACAGCTGGTGGAAGTCGGTGTTCGGCCGCGAGTTCGCCGAACCGAGCCCCTTGCCGTAGCCGAGCACTCGCCGGTACGCGCTGATGCGATCCCGCCGGGTGTAACGCAGCACGTCCCGCCGGTCGAACCGGTACAGGCCGAAGGCGCCGGGGCCATCGGAAAGCCGGATCGCGCCGCCCTGGAACAGCTCCTGCAGTTTCTGCACCACACGGAACACGCCGATCCGCTCGTGCTGGTACAGGTAGTACAGATCGCCGACCGCGATGACCCGCTCCGAAGCGACCGTCTCGTCGTAGGCGTCGACGCCAGGCGGCATCGCCGTCGCCCCGAGGTCCGCGGCCGAGCTGTCGCCGAGACCGACGAGTTGCGCGATCCCGCCGTCCGCCGGACCTGGTCTGCCCCGCTGTTCGGCCTCGACCGCGGTGAGCATGTCGTCCAGCTGTTTGAGGACCGCGTCGCCGAGCTTCGGATCGCTGCCCAGTTCGTTGGCGAGCTTCCCGGCGACCTGGCCGCGAAGTGCCGCGACCCGGTCGAACAGTTCCCGGTATTCCTTTTCCGTGCCCATCGTCGTCCTCCCGTACGGGTCCGGCTACTGCCCGGTCCGCTTGCGCGTGGTCCGGGGTTTCGGCGGTTCCTCCGCCTCGGGTGGTGTCTGCTCTTCCTGGAGGGCGTGCCCTTCGCGCAGCTCGGCGACCGACGGCACCGCCGGCGTCCGCCCGGACGAGGGCGGGGGCAGCGGAGGCGGAGGGGACGTCGGCTGCGGCATGAGCTGCGGGGTGGGCGGGGCCGGTGGGTTCGGGTCGGACGGCGACGACGGCGTGCCGGGCCGCCCGATCGGCTCGGCGATCCGGACGACCTCCTGCAGATGGTCGTCGAGTTCGTCGATGGCCCGTTGCACACGGGAGCTGAAGAAGCCCGGGGGAAGTGACGCGCGGAAGTTGCCGGGGACGTCCCCGTTGGGGCCGCCGGTGCTCTGCCGGGGCAGGTTCGCCACGATGCGCTGAAGCCGCCTCGCGATCTGGATGAACGACGTGCCGACACCCTCCTTGCCCGCCGACTCGATCAGCTTGCCGCCCTCGAAGGTGGCGAATTCGCGGATCCAGCGCAGCAGCCCGCCGAGCGACATGGTCCCGCCCTCCGGGTCGGGGACACGGAGCACTTCCAGATCTTCCTGCTGGATGAAGACCGATCGCAGCATCGCGACGACCTCGTCGACCTGGGACGCCGCCGCGGACAACAGCCGGGAAAGAGCGACAACGGCGGGGCCGAAGAACGGCTGACCACCTGCCGGCTGCGAGAACGGATCGATCTTGTCGCGTGCGTCCTGCCAGCCCCTGAACAACGAGACCACCCAATCCGTCAGCGTGATGAAGGAGGTCTGGATCCGTTCCTCCTCGATCGTGTTGACCTTGCCCGAGACCAGGCCGAGCTCGTCCCGCAACTGGCCGAGGTGCCCTCGCGTCCCGTCTCCGAGTAGCAGCAGGAAGAGCTGATCGACCCGTGCCACGCGGAGCAGCGGGCTCTCGAGCTCCTGCCGGATCTGTTCGAGATCGTGCCGGACGAGCGCACGGAAGCCTTCGGCGTTCTCGGGGTCCGAATCCGTCCTCAGTGGACGGAGCGAGTCGAGCAGCGCGAGCGAGTCCTTGACCGCGCTCCGGGCCCTCGCCGCGAGCGAGGCCTGTCCGCCGGTGACGGCGCCGAGGTCGGCTTGGATCGCGTACCCGCGCGGTGTCCACTTGGCCTCGGTGCGCCCTTGGACCTCTTTCAGCTCGAAGCTGCCGGTCAGCGCCGCCACGAAGCCTTTCGTGTCACCCTCGCGCCACTTCCAGCCGAGCGTGTCGCTGATCGTCTGTTCGGCGAGTGCGCCGGGTGCCGCCGACGGCGGTGGGTACTGCCCGGTCGACAGCGGATACGCGCTGTCGATGTCCTGTGCACGCGGCAACGTCGCGCCGCGGTCGTCGTTGATCGTCATCGGGTCGCCCCACATCCCTTGAATTCGGCCAGTTCCACTGCTTCACGCCAGCACCGCACCATCACGTCCTCCGCCGAGGACAAGGCGATGGCGCATTGGTCCACCCCGGCGTGGAAGCTCTTCGCCCAGCCCCGCCATTCCTGTTCCCGTCCGTGCACCGCGCGCAGCAGCCCGGAAACCGCGTGGTGCGAACGGCACTGCCCGTCCACCCGGCGCCGCAGCTTCAGCAGCGACGACGCCGTGGTGTGCAACGACTCGGCGCTCACCGGGCGCCGTGTCGCACGTGTGGCCGCTTCGACCTCGCCGGTGCCGTCGAGGACGACTTCGGCGAGATGATCCGCGGCGGCGAGCCCGACGCCGTCGGGCCTGTCCTCGGAGACGCTGATCTCCAGTGCCCGCCAGCACGCGGCCACCTGGTTCACTTCCTTGCCCAGCCGGGAGAATTCGGTGTGGATGGTCATCTCGACCTCCTGCCGAGCTCTTCCATGAAGAAACCGGAAAGCCGCTTCGGCGGGGCCATTCCCTCTTCGAGCGCGTACCGGACCGCGCCGATCAGGAACCGTTCCGGCACCACACCCGGGGACACGCCGTCGGCCAGTCTTTCCGCCGCTTCCTCGATCATCGCCTGTTCCTTGGCTTCGAACCGCAGCGCCTTCGCGAGGGGACGATGGCCCAGTGAGGGGAACGAGGTGAAGCACATCGCGTCCACCACCACGGGGATCGCCTTGTCCGCCGTTTTCAGCAGTGCCGGCGGTGCGTTGATCAGCTTCGCCCTCGGGTACAGCTTCCGCCACAACGCCGCGTAGGCATCCGCGTGCTGGGTGAAACCCATGCGGCGCAACAACTCGACCGAGATCTTCGCCCGCAGGTACGGCACCGGGTGCACCGCGCGTGGGGAGAACACCGTCGTTTCGAGTTCGGTGCGCCCGATGACGTCGAACAGCGAACCGGCGACCGCCGGACCGCCCAGCAACAGCGCGGACAGGTCGGCGAAGGTCTCGCGGTTCCACCTGACCCACGTACCGGTCACCGCCCGTGGCACCCCCGCCTCGACGAGCCTCGCCGCGACCTGCAGCGGAATCGCCCTGGCGAGGCCCAGGTCGTTCTGCAGGTTGTGGCTCACCTCGTGCAGGACCGCGCCGAGCGTCCACGGGTTCACCAGCCGGTGGTACGGAAGCTGGATCAGCGGGAACGGGTTCAGCCGGTTTCCCAGCCGCCGCAAGGGGATCCCGCGGCGCGAGGTGGCCGGGCCGGAACCGGTGCGCAGGTAGCAGAACGGCGGCGGGGTCGGGATCGACCGCCAGTGCCCGATCCCGAGGTACGCGTACTGGTAGCAGTCGAGCGCCACCCGGTCGCAGGCCACCAGCCACGGGGCGAACGCGCCCTGCCGCTGGTTGAACAGGTCGAGGTAGAAGTCCCAGACCCGTTCGGTGGTCCGGACCCAGCGCTGGGCGCGGGACTTCGCCAGCAGGAGCCGGGCGAGCTCGGCCTGTTCCGGCCGCGCCACCGCCTCCTGCGCGCTCTCGCGGGCCACGCGCGTCGCGGTGGACAACGGCCCCCGCAGGGTCGCCATCATGCGGTTGACCGCCGCCAGATGGGCCCGGCTCGGCCCGGTCGCCGGATCGCCGAACTCCGACCAGCGGAACGGCCGCAACGCGTCCAGATGCCGCTCCACGTTGGTGGCCTGGGAGAGGACCCATGCCTCCAGCTCCCTCCCGCCGGATGGCCTCGCCCGCCGCGCTCCGGCGGGAGGGACCGGGGCACCGGATGCCGCGGGGAGCGCCCTAACGGCGGCGCGCACGGCCGCGCGCCCGCTTGCTCTGTGCGGCACGGCGCCGGTTGCGCTGGGCAGCGGTCCGCGCCGGGACACGCCGCGCGGTCCGGCGACGCTGTGAGCCCGGCCGCTGTGCCGCCGCACGCCGTCGAGCGGGCTGCTTGCGTCGCGTGCTCTTCTTGTTCGGCCGTTTCAGCAGCTTGTCCGCACCGAAGCTGACAGCGCCACCGATCAACGCGTTCGACAGCCAGCCGGGCGTCATCTGCATGCCCTTGCGGAGGCCGGCCTTGACCTTCCCCGCGGTGCGCTTGACGATCTGCGGAATACGCCGGACGAGGTGCCGCGTGCCGGGATTGCGCCAGAGCTTGCGGCCGAGGCTGGCCGCGCCGCGGACGATCTTCGGGGCCACCGAGCGCACGATCGGGGCGAGCCGGGGCAACGCGCGGACGGCCAGCGCCGCCAGCGGTCCGATGAACGCCTCGGCCTCCTCCTCGGTCTCGGCCTGTTCCGCCTGGAAGGCCAGCCGGGCCAGCTGATCGGCGTCGGGATAGAGGCGACGCAGCGGATTGACGAAGTCCTCTCCTTCGAACTCGTCCTCGAACTCGAACTCCGCCTCGAGCTCGCGGACCAAGTTCTCGAACTCCGCTTCGAATTCGGCCTCGTCCTCGAACTCGAACTCGTAGAGCGCTTCGTCCTCGTCCTCGAGTTCGTCTTCGAGTTCCTGGGCCAGTTCACCCAGTTCGTCTTCGTCCTCGAACTCGTAGAGCGCCTCGTCCTCGTCTTCGAGCTCGTCCTCCAGCTCATAGGCCAGTTCGCCGAGCGCGCCCTCCAGCTCGTCCTCGAACTCGTCCTCGAACTCACGGCTCAGCTCGTCTTCCAACTCGCCGTCCACTGCCGCATAGCCACGGCTCATAACCGTTCTCCTCTGCTCCGGTGAAAATCCCGCGGTCCCCGGCGCGGCGCGTCGGTGAGCACGGACCCGACACTGCCCGCGAACCGGGGCACACCGGTAGTCACACGTTCCTGTGTGACATGAATCGACTAGTGCGGACTTGTCACACAAATCGACGATGCGCTTTTCCTGTCGGAGGGGTTTGCTAGAGAGGGAGGGAAACCAAGAGGGGGGAGGCCGGTCTATGTCCACGAGCCCGGCGGTGGGATTTCCTGCGGCACCGATACACGATCTCGCGCGGCAGCGGAGGAAGGTCGTTTCGGACGACGAAACCGTGCGAAGCCTGGCGAGATCACTCGTCCGGCGGGTCACGGAACTGTGCGACGGGGACGCCGCGATGCGGAGACCGTTGCTCGACCTCACCGAGCACGGCGTCAGATGCCTGCTCGTACCAGTGACGCCGGAGGCGCACGACCTGCTCAGCCCGCGCGAACACGAAGTGGCGCGCATGGTGAGCCGGGGCTATACGAACAAGCAGATCGCCGGCGTACTGGAAATCAGCCTGAACACGGTTTCCGCGCATATGCGGCGGATCTTCACGAAACTGGGGGTCGGCACCCGGGCGGCGATGGTGGCCGCGTTGACGGGGGAGAATCTCGCGGCGGTGTGAGCGGACCGGGGTTGAGGCGACTTTCCGCGTTTGATGCGACGAAGGGACCTTTCGTCGCAAGGCAAAGGTGGCGTGGTCGGTGCCGGGGGTCGTGAGTGGCGATTCGGGTTAGAACCCGAATCGCCACTCACGACCCCCTCGCGCCCGACCGGGGAGACTTTCTTCTCAATAGAACCACCCTTACCACTCACGAGACCTAGCCGAGGGCTCCGCGAAGTCGCCGGTCTCGTTCTTCCGGGGTCTGCCGGGGGCAACTGGTGCACTTCGGGTTGCCCGCCTCGTAGATCAGGCAGCAGGAAGCACGGCGCACCACGGTGTTCCGCCCGATCCGGCTGAACCGCGGCTCCGGCATGCCGAGTCCGATCGCGGCCACGAGCGGCGCCGCCAGCGCGACCGCCCGTTCGGTGTCGCCGGTCCACAGCAGGCGGTTGCCGATCGAATCCGTCGCGATCGCGCCCAGCGCGCGCGGATTCGCCCCGGTGACGGCCGAGATCGTGCCGATCGCCGTGTCCAGCGTTCCGGCGAACGCGGCGCCGAGTTCGGCCAGACCGCCGGGGAGGACCCGTGACGATCGGGCACCGGTGAAGCGCCCGTCCGGGACTAATTCGATGGTGACGGCGTCGAGTGAAGGATCCAGCGGTTCACCACGGACGAGCGATTCGATGGAGGGGGCGACGAGGACCGAAGACAGCGAGTACCACCAGATCGTGCCGAGCACCTCGGGCCGGGAGCAGCCGTAGAGCTTCGCCGCGCCGCCGATGCGGGCGCCGACCCACGCGGTGTCGGCGAGCAGGGTCGCGGGCGCCTCCATCAGGGCACCGGCCGGTACAGCGTGACGCTGAACGACGTGGTGACGTCGACCGGTTCGCTGATCGCGTCGAGCCGTTCACGGCGTCCGTCACGGTGGAGGTGATGCGCGCTCGGGCCCATCTCGACGACCTGGCGGATCCGCGCGGGCGACAGCGTCACGCGCTGGGTGACATCGTGCCTGTCCACCCGGGTGAAGTGCTCGCCAAGAGTGTCTTCCAGCCGCGCGTCCTTGCCGCCGTCGACGGAGATCACCAGGTCGCCCAGTTCCCGGAGGTGCCCGGGGTTCGGCGTCGCGACGACCAGCAGGCCGTCCGCGGTCAGGACGCGGTGGAACTGCGGGGCGTTGCGGGGCGCGAAGACGTTGAGGATCAGTGACGCGCTCGAATCCGCCACCGGCCAGGGTTCCCACAGGTTCCACACGGCCGCGCCCGCGCGTGTGTGTGCGCGAGCGGCCCGGCGCAGGGCGACGGCCGAGACGTCGAGCGCCAGTCCGTGCGCGGCGGGGACGGCGTCGAGCACATGCGCGAGGTAGTACCCCGTGCCCGCGCCGGCGTCGATGACCATCCCGCTCTCGACATGGTCCGAAGCCACCTTCGCGAGGGCGTCGGCGAGAGGTAGATAAGCACCCGAGGAGAGGAGGTCGACGCGAGCCGCGACCATCGGCGCCGTGTCCGCGGTGCCGGCCGGGATGCGCGCGTGCAGAAGATTGACGTAACCCTGCTTCGCTACGTCGAACGAGTGGCCTCTCCCGCAACGCACCGTGCGGTCGATTGCCCCGACCGGGTCACCGCAGACCGAACACCGCAGCGACCGGACGATCTCCGGTGGCAGCGGGTCATGGCCGGATACACGTGCGTTCATGGCCCTATTCGACCACGAGGTTTCGCAACCGGACAGAAGGCACCAGGTTTCCGGAAACCTGGACGTAACAACGCCGCACCGACAGTTCACGCGGGTGAAACCTGAATCGCCGCCCGAGGAAACACCGCGGTCCAAAAATTCCTGCGCAGTACACCCCAGGCACGGGAGGAAGATTGTGCTGAACGCAGGAGACACGGCATGGGTACTGATCAGCGCCGCGCTGGTCATGCTCATGACACCGGGATTGGCGTTCTTCTACGGCGGCATGGTCCGCGCGAAGAGCGTCCTGAACATGTTGATGATGAACTTCATCGCGCTCGCCGTGGTCGGCGTCCTCTGGACGCTTTACGGTTTCACGATGGCGTTCGGCAACGACGTGGGCGGCGGGTTGCTCGGTAATTTCGACTTCGCGGGTCTCTCGACCATTTCCGGCAAACTCGCCGGATTCGCGACCGCCGCGACCAGTAGTACACCCGAGGTCGCGTGGCCCGGCGCGGACGCGCTGCCGCTGTTCGCCTTCGTGATGTTCCAGCTGATGTTCGCGATCATCACGCCCGCGCTGATCTCCGGTGCCATCGCCGACCGCGCCAAGTTCTGGGGCTGGACGCTGTTCGTCGCGGTGTGGGTGACGGTCGTGTACTTCCCGGTCGCGCACTGGGTTTTCTCGTTCAACGGCTTCATCAGCGCCGATTCGGTCGGCGGCTGGATCGCCAACCAGCTCAAGGCGCTCGACTTCGCCGGTGGTACCGCGGTCCACATCAACGCCGGCGCGGCGGGCTTGGCGCTCGCGATCGTGCTCGGCAAGCGCAAGGGCTGGCCGAAGGGCACCGGACGCCCGCACAACGTGCCGTTCGTGCTGCTGGGCGCCGCGTTGCTGTGGTTCGGCTGGTACGGCTTCAACGCCGGTTCGGCGTTGGCCGCCAACGACCTCGCCGCCGTCGCGTTCACCAACACCACCGTCGCGACCGCGGCCGCCATCCTCGGCTGGCTGATCATCGAGCAGATCAAGGTCGGCAAACCGACGACTCTCGGCGCCGCTTCCGGTGCCGTCGCGGGTCTCGTCGCGATCACCCCGGCGGCCGGGTTCGTCAGCCCGCTCGGTGCCATCGCCATCGGTCTCATCGCCGGTGCCCTGTGCGCTCTGGCGATCGGCCTCAAGTTCCGCTTCGGTTTCGACGACTCCCTCGACGTCGTCGGCGTCCACCTCGTGGGTGGTCTCGTCGGTACGCTGCTCATCGGTTTCTTCGGCACCACCAGCGTCAACTCGCTCGGCGTCGACGGCCTCTTCTACGGCGGTGGCCTCGGCCAGCTCGGCAAGCAGGCGCTCGCGGCGGCCGCGGTCCTCGTGTACTCGTTCGTGCTCACCTTCGTCATCGGCTGGGTGATCAAGAAGCTCGGCGGATTCCGCGTCAGCGCGGAGGACGAGGTCAGTGGTATCGATGAGGCCCAGCACGCGGAGAGCGCGTACGACTTCACCGGATCGGGCGGCGGCCTCGGCCAGCCGACCTCCATCCCGGTCAAGTCGTCCACCGGCAACGCGGCCACGAAACTCGAGGAGAGCAAGGCATGAAGCTGATCACCGCGATCGTCAAGCCGTTCACGCTCGACGACGTCCGTTCCGCGCTGGAGCAGCTGGGTGTGCTCGGCATGACGGTCAGCGAGGTACAGGGCTACGGCAGGCAGAAGGGCCACACCGAGGTCTACCGGGGCGCGGAGTACTCCGTGGACTTCGTGGCGAAGCTGAGGGTCGAGGTCGTCACCGACGATTCCAACGTGGAGAAGGTCCTCGACGCGATCACCACGGCCGCCCACACCGGCAAGATCGGCGACGGCAAGATCTGGGTGACGTCGGTCGAGACGGTGATCCGGGTACGCACCGGCGAACGCGGCTCGGACGCGCTATAGGCGTCACGGATGGCCGACGGGGGTGAACTGGTCAAGGCCACCGAGCGTTTGCTCGAGGGCAGGCACGGGAGGCTGGGGGCGTCCGCTTTGCGGGCGGCCCTGGTCGACCTCTACGAATTCTGGCTGGGCAAGGGCGCCGCGGCGGCCGGCGTCGACACCGCTGAACCCGGTGTCGCGCTGGCCGCCGTCGGTGGCCTCGGGCGCAGCGAACTGGTGCCCTTCTCCGACCTCGACCTGTTGTTGCTGCACAACGGCAACTCGAAGGTCGGCGAGATCGCCGACGCGATCTGGTATCCGTTGTGGGACGCCAAGATCGGCCTCGATCACTCGGTCCGCACGCCGGGTGAGGCGCTGAAGGTGGCGTCCGAGGATCTGCGGACCGCGATGGGACTGCTCGACATCCGGCCCATCGCCGGGGACGCCGAGATCACCGCCAGGCTGGCCGCCGCGGCACGGGACCAGTGGCGGCGGACCGCCAGGAAACGGCTCGGCGAACTGTCGGACGCGGTGCGTCAGCGCTGGGCTCGCAGTGGTGAGATCGCGCAGTCCGCCGAGCCGGATCTCAAACACGGCCGTGGCGGGCTTCGCGACTTCGCCATCCTGGAGGCGTTGGCGGCGGCTCAGCTGACGGCGAGGCCCGGCGAGGAACTGCTGGCGGCCAAGAGCCTGCTGCTGGACGTCCGGACGGAGTTACGCCGCGAACTGCGCCGGGAGCGGGACATCCTGAGCGCGCCGGAGGCCGAGACGGTCGCGGGTGAACTCGGGTTCGGCGACCGGTTCACCTTGGCGCGCAAGCTTTCCGGTGTCGGACGGACGATCGCGTACGCGGTCGACGTTGCGCTTCGGTCCACTGTGGAACCGCCGAAGGCCCGGTTCGGGCGGCGGCCGGTGCGGACGCCGCTCGACGAAGGTGTCGTCCTGCACGGGAACGAGGTCGCGCTGGCGCGGGACGCGGTGCCCGCCAAGGATCCGGCGCTGCTGCTGCGGGTCGCCGCGGCTTCGGCCCGGATCCGGAAGCCCATCTCGCACGGGACCTTGCGGGCGCTCGCCGAGACCGCGCCGGAACTGCGTGCGCCGTGGCCTGCCGACGCCCTCAAGGCGCTGGTGGAGCTGCTCGGCGCGGGCGAAGGGCTCGTCGACGCCGTGGAGGCGCTGGATCGCACCGGGTTGTGGGCGCGGCTGTTCCCCGAATGGGGTGCCGTGCGGGATCTCCCGCCGAGGTCGCCGGTGCATTCGTGGACCGTCGACCGGCATCTCGTGCGTGCCGCTGTCGAGGCGTCGAAACTGACGACCACCGTTTCGCGGCCGGATCTGTTGCTGATCGGCGCGCTGCTGCACGACATCGGCAAGGGACGCGACGCGGACCATTCCGAACTCGGTGCGAAGATCAGTGCCCAGGTGGCGGCGCGGCTCGGGTTGTCGCCCGCGGATTCCGCGCTGGTGTCGGCGATGGTCCGGCATCACCTGTTGTTGCCGCATACCGCGACGCGGCGGGACATCAGCGATCCCGCCACGATCCAGCGGGTGACGAAGACGCTCGACGAGAACTTGGTCCTGCTGGAACTCCTGCACGCGCTGACGACGGCCGATTCGCTGGCCACCGGGCCGGGCGTGTGGACCGACTGGAAGGCGCGGCTGCTCGCCGAACTCGTGTCCGGTTGCGAGGAAGCGTTGCACGGCAAGGGATTCGTACCGCCGGAGCCGATGGGCGCCGAGCAGCGGGAACTCGTCGCCGAAGCCGTCGCGTCCGGCCGTGGTGAAGTGCGCATCACGGCCGCCGGCAAGGTCGTGACCGTGGTTCTCGCGGTCCCGGCCCGCGCCGAACTGCTGGCTCCCGCGGCCGGGGTGCTCGCGCTGAACTCGCTCGAGGTGCACGCGGCGGTCCTGCGCGGGCACGACGGGGGACGGGCGGGCGTGTTCACGGCGTCGCCGAAGTTCGGCTCGCTGCCCGACGTCACCCTGCTGCGTGAGCAGTTCGCGCGGGCGGTGGCCGGGACGCTCCCGCTCACCCAGCGGCTCGCGGCGAAGGAACGGGACTACGGCGAGACTCCCACGGCGAACGTGAAGGTGATCTGGTTCGACGACGAGACCAGCGGGCACGACACGGTCGTGGTCGAACTGCGGGCCGCGAACCGGATCGGGCTGCTGTACCGGGTCGCGGGCGCGCTGCGCCGGTGCGAGGCCGAGGTGCGCTGGGCGAAGGTGGCCACCCTCGGTGGCGCGGTCGTCGACTCGTTCGCCATCGCGCCACGGACCGGCAGGGTCGACCAGGTGTGGCGGTCGAAGATCGAAGCCGCGTTGCTGGCCGCCGCGTCCTGACCCGCTGATCGTTTGAACCCACGGCCGCCTGTTCGCCACCCGGGAGGGACTGACCACGATCGCCGTCGTCCTCGCGTCGTTCTACCCGGTCGTTCCGGTGGTGCTCGGCATCGTGGCGTTGAGTGAGCGGCCGTGGTGGTCCTGCTCGGCTTCGGCTGACCTCGACCAGGGTGTCGCGCGAAGTGCGGAGGGTAATGGTGGCAGGATGTCCGCCGTCGAGACCCGAAGGATCCGGAGGGCGGTGAGCATGTGCTCGGTCACGAGCCGAATTCGCCCGGGCCACAGCGGATCACGCTGCCGCCGACCGTCGTCGCCTCGCACCTCCGGGCGTGCGCGGACGACCTCGCCGTTTCCCTGACCGCGTCGGGCACCGCCGCGACAGTGCCCGAACTGCTCAAAGTGGTCCGGCACCTCGTCGCGGGCCAGCAGGCGCTCGCCATCGCGCTCGAAGGTATGGCGGGCCGGGTCGAAGGTGGCGGCCAGGGTGCACTGGCCACCGCCCCGATGATCGACGTCGAGGTCGTCGCGGAAGTACTCCGTGCGGCGGCCACCGCTGTCGACTGTTCGGCCGAAGCACTCGCCGAATCACGTCCGTCATTCGAATGTGTGAGCGATTCAGTCGCCCCTGACACCCGTTTGTAGCTGTCCCGCCGCTTCGGGGCGTGGATACGCTGACCAGGCGGAGGTGGGCCATGCGAGCGGTGTGGAAAGGCACGATCGGCTTCGGGACCTATGCCATTCCGGTGAAGGCGTACAGCGCGACCGAAGAGCACGACATCCCCCTCCATCAGGTGCACGAGCCGGATGGCGGCCGGGTGCGGGTGAAGTGGGTCTGCGAGGTCGACGGCTTCGAGGTGCCCGCCGCCGAGATCGTCAAAGGGCATCCCGTGCCCAACGGTGACGTCGTCCTGCTGACCTCCGCGGACTTCGCGTCGCTGATCGCGCCGACCACCCAGTCGATGGACGTCGTCGGTTTCACCCCGGCCGAACAGGTCGACTCGACGTACTTCGCGCGCAGCTACTACCTCGAACCGGAGCCGGCGGGCACCAAGCCGTACGTGCTGTTGAGCGAGGCGCTGCAGCAGTCCGGGCGGATCGCGATCGTGAAGGTGACGCTGCGGCAACGCGAAACGCTGGCCGCGCTGCGAGTACGGGATCAGGTGATCGTGCTCGAGACGATGCTGTGGCCCGACGAGATCCGGCGGCCCGACTTCCCGTTCCTGCACGAGGACGTCGACCTGCGGCGTGGGGAACTGCGGAACGCGGTTTCGCTGATCGAGGACCTCACACGGGATTTCGAACCCGGCCGGTACACCGATCGCTACCGCGAGGCGCTCGAAGCGCTGATCCAGGCCAAGGTGGACGGGGACGATGTCCTGCAGCCGACCGCGGCCGAACAGGCGGAGGGCGTGACGCGGCTGCTGGCGGCCTTGCAGCAGAGCGCGGTCGAAGCCGATCGCGCTCCGGTCGAGAAGGCCAAGGAAGCGGCGGCGAAGGCACGCCAGGCGCGGACGCGGGCGAAGAAGGCCTCGTCCTCAGCGTCGTCTGTGTCGTCGGCATCCTCGGCCAAGACCAGTTGAGTAGTTCTACCCAGGGATAGTTGGGGGTCTTCACGCTGCCGTGACCCCGCGGTGACCGGGCATTCTCATGTCATCGCGCGGAGAGAGCGCGGGAGCGAATCGCCTGGTACTGGGGGTCTGGCGAAACCGGTTCCCGCGAAACTCGCCAAGTGTGCTTACGGTCGGCTCGCGGGGAGGCGAGCCTTCCGTAGGGGCTCCGGTACCGGTCTGCGAGGGGCGGCCGGTCCCGGAGCCCTGTTCTGCGTCAGGCCCGGAACGCCGAAGCGTTGTCCGCGACCCAGTCCGCGTAGCTTCGCGGCGGGCGCCCGAGCACCTCCGCCACTCCGCCGGTGACGAGGCCGGGCTGGCCGGCGAGCCGCCGGTACCTGTTCATCAACGCCTCGACGAACGCTTCGGGGAAGCCTCGCGTGACCATGGCCTTCGCGGCCACGTCGGCCGGAACTTCCTGGTACCGCAACGTTTTGCCGAGTACCGTGCCGATCACCGCCACCATTTCCGCGTGGGTGAGCGACCGTTGGCCGGTCAGTTCGAGCTTCCGCCCGGCGAACTCGTCGCTCAGCAGGGCGCGGGCCGCGACGTCGGCCAGATCCCGCTCGTGCAGCGGCGCCTCGGCGAAGTTCGCGAACGGACCGAAGACGACATCGCCCGCGCTGATCTGGCCCGCCCAGGTCAGCCGGGTGTTGGCCGCGAAGAAGGACGCCCGCAGGCTCACCCACTCCAGGCCGCTCGCGACGGCGGCCTCTTCGACTTCTTTGTTCCGGTCGCCCTGGAAACGCGACGGCTGGTGGTCCGCGGGCTCGTCGACGTTGGTGGCGGACAACGCGACGACCCGTCGTACGCCGTGATCCTTCGCCAGTGCGAGCACTTCGGAGGGCACGGCGGCCGCGGCCCGTGAATGCAGGAAGATCCCGGTGACGCCCGCCATGAAGGGAGCGATGCTGTCGGGGCGCGACGGATCCCCTTCGACGACTTCGACTCCCGAAGGCCAGCCGGACGTGGCTTTGGCGTCGCGGGTCAGGGCGCGGACGCGTGCGCCCGCGTCGGTGAGGCTGTCGATCAACGGCCGTCCGACGGTCCCGCTCGCCCCAGTGATCAGGTACATGACCCACTCCTTTGCCGAGTGTCATACAATATGGAAACCGTATCACTTTGGGACATGGAAACGAGATGATATGACTTCCGTAACACCTGAGGGCAGGCCTCGGCGACGGAAGGTCGCGGTGATCAAAGGGGCACTGCGCGCGCTGAACAACCAGCTCTCGCTGTTCAACCACCAGGTCAGCGCCAAGGTCGCGCTCAAACCGGTGGACTTCGACTGCCTTGAGCTGCTGAACCTGCACGGATCGTTGAGCCCGAGCGCGCTGGCGAAGCAGGCGGGCCTGCATCCGGCCACCATGACCGGGGTGCTGGATCGCTTGCAGCGCGCGGGATGGATCGCCCGTGACCGGCCGCCGGACGCGGCCGACCGCCGCGCGGTCGTCGTCTCGGCGACCGGCGATCGCGACGGCGACGTGTACCGGCACCTGGCGGGGATGAACGCGAAGATGGACGACGTCTGCGCCGGCTACACCGACGCGGAACTGGACCTGATCGCCGATTTCCTCCGGCGCACCACCATGGCGGGGAAAGACGCGACCGGGGACCTCGCCGGGGAATCCGGATAGGCGGCCTCGTCCGCAACCGCGTCAAACGCCGGCCCCGGACACCGACTACTCTGGAAAGCCGTCGGTCCGTACCGGCAAGCCACGACGACCCCAGCTGGAGCGTGCACACCCGTGTTCGACACCCTCTCCGATCGGCTCACGTCCGCCCTGCAGACCCTGTCTCGCAAGGGCAGGCTCTCCGACGCCGACATCGACGCCACCGCGCGTGAGATCCGTATCGCGCTGCTCGAGGCGGATGTCGCGCTGTCGGTGGTCAAGGACTTCATCGCCAGGATCAAGGAGCGCGCCAAGGGTGCCGAGGTGCACGGCGCGCTGAACCCGGCGCAGCAGGTCATCAAGATCGTCAACGAGGAACTCGTCACCATCCTCGGCGGCGAGACCAGGCGGCTCACCTTCGCGAAGAACCCGCCGACGGTCATCATGCTCGCGGGTCTGCAGGGTGCCGGTAAGACGACGCTCGCGGGCAAGCTCGCGATGTGGCTGAAGAAGCAGGGTCACGCGCCGATGCTGGTCGCCTGTGACCTCCAGCGCCCCAACGCGGTCACGCAGCTGCAGGTCGTCGGCGAGCGCGCCGGGGTCGCGGTCTTCGCGCCCGAGCCCGGCAACGGGGTCGGCGACCCGGTCGACGTCGCCCGCCGTGCCATCGACGAGGCCAAGCGCGCCCAGCACGACATCGTCCTCGTCGACACCGCCGGCCGTCTCGGCGTCGACGAAGAGCTGATGAAGCAGGCCGCGAACATCCGCGACGCCGTTTCGCCGGACGAGACGCTGTTCGTCGTCGACGCGATGATCGGTCAGGACGCGGTCACCACGGCCGAAGCGTTCCGCGACGGCGTCGGCTTCACCGGTGTCGTGCTCACCAAGCTCGACGGTGACGCCCGCGGTGGAGCCGCGCTGTCGGTCCGCCAGGTCACCGGCCAGCCGATCCTGTTCGCCTCGAACGGTGAGAAGCTCGAGGACTTCGACCTCTTCCACCCGGACCGGATGGCCAGCCGGATCCTCGGCATGGGCGACGTGCTCAGCCTCATCGAGCAGGCCGAAGAGCACTTCGACCAGGAGAAGGCCGAGCAGACCGCGGCCAAGCTCGGCAGCGGGCAGCTCACCCTCGAGGACTTCCTCGAGCAGATGCTCGCGGTCCGCAAGATGGGCCCGATCGGCAACCTGCTCGGCATGCTGCCCGGCGCCGGGCAGATGAAGGACCAGCTCGCGCAGGTCGACGACAAGCAGCTCGACAAGCTGCAGGCGATCATCCGCGGCATGACCCCCGCCGAGCGGGCGGACCCGAAGATCATCAACGCCTCGCGCCGCGTCCGGATCTCGAAGGGGTCCGGTGTCGCCGTCCGCGACGTCAACGACCTGGTCAACCGGTTCTTCGAAGCGCGCAAGATGATGGCGCAGATGGCGGGCCGCTTCGGCTTCGGCGGCGGCGGAGGCGGCAGCAAGAACCGCAAGGGCAAGAAGGGGAAGAAGGGCAAGGGGCGCGGTCCGACGCAGCCCAAGGTCCGCGGCGGCTTCCCCGGCGGCATGCCGATGCTGCCCCCTGGCGGGATGCCCGGCGGCGCCGGCGGCGGCGGGATGCCCGACCTCTCCCAGCTCGGCGGCATGAACGACGTACCCGGGTTCGACCCGAAGAAGTTCAAGCTGCCGAAGGACAAATAGCCCGTGGACGCGCTGCACCTGGCGGGCGTCGTCCTGCCGGACGGCGAGCACCGTGAGCTGTGGGTCATCGGCGGCCGGATCACCACCGAGCCGGTCGCCGGAGCGGAAACCGTGGTCCGGGAAGGCTTTCTGGTCCCCGGACTGGTCGACGCGCACTGTCACCCCGGCATCGGGGTCGGCGGCGCGACCACCCTCGAAGAGGCCGCCGAACAGGCGATCACCGATCGCGACGCCGGGACGCTGCTGATCCGCGACTGCGGGCTGCCGATCGACGTCCGGCCGCTGCAGGAGCGTGCCGATCTGCCGCAGATCATCCGCGCCGGACGGCATCTCGCCCTGCGCAAGCGCTACATCCCCGGCCTCGGCGTCGAACTCGAAGACCCGGCCGAACTGCCGAAGGCGGTCGCCGAACAAGCCCGCGACGGCGACGGCTGGGTCAAACTCGTCGGCGACTGGATCGACCGCGGTGTCGGCGATCTCGCGCCGCTGTGGCCCGACGACGTCCTCGCCGAGGCCATCGCCGTCGCGCACGCCGCGGGCGCCAAGGTGACGGCGCACGTGTTCGGCCAGGCCGCGTTGCCGGGCCTGATCGACGCGGGGATCGACTGCCTCGAACACGGCACGGAACTCCTCCCGGACCAGCTCGACGTCCTCGCCGAACGCGGGATCGCGCTCGTGCCGACCCTGATCAACATCGAGAACTTCCCCGGGATCGCCGACAAGGCGGGCAAATACCCGGTGTACGCCGACCACATGCGGGCACTGCACGCCGGCGTGGGGGAGATGGTGTCGACGGCGATCGAGGCGGGCGTGCGGGTGTACGCCGGAAGCGACGCTGGCGGCATGGTCGAACACGGCAGGCTCGTCGACGAGATCGAGGCACTCCACAAGGCGGGCATGTCCGCCGAACAGGCCCTGGCTTCGGCTTCGTGGGCGGCCCGCGAATGGCTGGGCGTACCTGGAATCGTGGACGGCGCTTCGGCCGACCTGCTCGTCTACCCGTCGGACCCGCGCGAGGATCTCGCGGTGCTGCGGCATCCGAGCCAGATCGTCCTGCGTGGCAAGATCTACGCCTGACCCGACTCCACCGGTGACCGGAGCGGCACTTAGCGTGGAGGCGTGGTGGACGACGGGCAGGCTCGCGAGCGTTTGGTGCTCGGAGCGCACTGGGGCTTCGTAGCGTTCTTCGCGGGCATCGCCGGATACCACCTCGTCACGCTCGTCATGAGCTTCGTGATGTCAGGCCGCTTCGGCGGCTACGACCCCCTCGAACTCCGTGACGTCGGCCCGCTGCTGATCCTCGCGTTCCTGCCGACCCTCGTACTCGGTCTCGGCCCGGCGGTCGGCTCTCGCCTTTGGGGGCAGGGGCTTCGCGAAGACTTCGGGCTCAAACCCACCTGGCGCGACGTCCGGATCGGGCTCGCCTGCGGAGCGGCCGCGCTCGCCGCCGGCTACCTCCTCAATCTGCTGCTGCTCGCCGTCTACGGGACCGACAGCGACGACCGGACCTTTTCCGACGTCTCGCCCGGCCCGATCACCGAGCTTTCGGGCACCACCGAAGGCGACACGGTCTGGCTGGTGCTGGCCGCGGTCATCGTCGTCCTCGCCGCCCCGGTCACCGAAGAACTGCTCTTCCGCGGCACCTTGTGGAACGCGATGGGTTTCCACCGGCTGCCCTCGTGGGTGATCTTGCTGGTCACCGCGCTGGTTTTCGCCCAGCTGCACGGGGAAGCCGCGCGCACGATCGCGCTGTTCGGCCAAGGCATCGCCATCGGCCTCGCCCGCTATCTTTCCGGCAGGGTGAGCGCGTCCGTCATCGCGCACGCGGCCAACAACCTCCCACCGGCTGTATTGCTCTTCGCGGCGAGGTGATCGCCGGTCCAGGCGGTTAGAGTCTTTGAGTAACCGAACGATCACCGGAGGATCGGCGTGACCGTATCTCAGCCCAGGGAGCCGATCCCCGAGGCCGCGCCGCCGGACGAACTACCTGCCGGAGGTGAGGTGGCCGCGCTCGACACGCCACCGTCGCATCGCTGGGGATTCGGGGCCTTCCTCTTGGTGGAAGCCGTCCTCCTGGCGTCGGCGGCGTTCATCAGCGTCCTGCTCGGCGACGTCCAGCCCGGCCAGCCACTGCCGATGCGCATGGTGCTGCTGGGCACCATGGTGCCGACGATGATCGCCGCCGGAGTCGCGCTGCTGATCACCCGGCTGCGTGGCAACGGCCCGTTCGTCGACCTTCGGATCGGCTGGAGCTGGGCCGACGTCAAAATCGGGCTCAAGCTCGGTGTGCTCGGGCTCGGGTTCACCTCGCTCGCCGCCTACGTCTGGACGCAGGTCGTCGGCAACGAGAACGCGACCTCGGCGATCAGCGCGCTCGTGGAAGACCGGCGGATGTCGGTCTCGGCCGCCGTCGTCATGTTCATCTACCTGTGGCTGGTCGGGCCGATCTGCGAGGAGATCATCTACCGCGGCCTGCTGTGGGGCGCGGTGGAACGGCTGACGTGGCGCACCGAACGCTGGGGGAGGATCGCGGCGTTCCTGGTCTCCACGGCCGTTTTCGCGGCGAGTCATCTCGAGCCGCTGCGCACCACGTTGCTGCTGGTGATCGCGATTCCGATCGGGCTCGCCAGGGTGTTCACCGGACGGCTGCTCGGCAGCATCGTCGCCCATCAGGTGAACAACTTCCTCCCGGCCGTGACGATCCTGCTCGCCTCGCTCGGGATAGCCGCGTTCTGACGGCCGGTCGGCGTCTGGCAGAATGTACGCTTGCCTGCTTTGGCCGGACCCTCTCACCGCGCCCGAGCTTCGGACCTTCGGGTGTGCACAGCCGTTCCCCACTCGGCCGACGCACGCCTTCCACCTGCATCAGAGAGAACTGAGGAGTACCCACACCCGTGGCCGTCAAGATCAAGCTGCAGCGTCTCGGCAAGATCCGTGCGCCGTACTACCGCATCATCGTCGCCGACGCGCGCACTCGCCGTGATGGCAAGGCCATCGAGACGATCGGCAAGTACCACCCGAAGGAAGAGCCCAGCTTCATCGAGGTCGACACCGAGCGTGCCCAGCACTGGCTGTCCGTCGGCGCCCAGCCGACCGAGCCGGTCCAGCGCATCCTCGAGATCACCGGTGACTGGCAGAAGTTCAAGGGCCTGCCGGGCGCCGAGGGCACCCTGAAGGTCGCCGAGCCGAAGCCGTCGAAGCAGGACCTGTTCAACGCCGCGCTCGCCGCCGCCGGTGACTCGGCCTCCGCCGAGGCCACCACGCCGAAGAAGAAGTCCGCCCCCAAGAAGGCCGAAGCCGACAAGGCCGAAGCCGACAAGGCCGAGGCCGCCGAGGGTGACAAGGCCGAGGCGTGAGCTTCCTCGCTGACTCCCTCGAGCACCTGGTGCGCGGGATCGTCGACAACCCGGACGAGGTCCGGGTCGAGCTGCTGACCACTCGCCGTGGCCGCACGCTCGAGGTGCACGTGCACCCCGACGACCTCGGCAAGGTGATCGGCCGGGGCGGTCGTACCGCGACCGCCCTGCGCACCGTCATGGGCGGCATCGGTGGCCGCGGCGTCCGGGTGGACGTCGTCGACACCGATCGCTGACCAAGGACGCTGAGACACTTCAATGGACGTCGTAGTAGGCCGGATCGCCAAGGCGCACGGAATCCGCGGGGAACTCGCGGTGGACGTGCGCACGGATTCGCCGGAACAGCGGTTCGCGGTCGGTTCGGCCGTCACGACGAAGCTGCGTGACGGCAGTAGCAGAAACCTCACCATCGCAGCCGCCCGCGAACACAGCGGGCGGCTGCTGGTGCGTTTCGAAGAGGTGCCGACCAGGGACGTCGCGGAAACCCTCCGCGGCGCGCTGCTGATCGCCGACACCTCGACACTGCCGCCGACCGAAGACCCCGACGAGTTCTACGACCACGAACTCGAAGGCCTGCGGGCCGAACTCGCCGACGGCACCGTCCTCGGCAAGGTGCTCGAAATCGTGCATTCGCCCGCCGGGGAACTGCTGTCGATCGAACACGACGGACGCGAGGTGCTGGTGCCGTTCGTGAAGGCGATCGTCCCGGCGGTCGACGTCGCGGGCGGCCGTGTGGTCGTCGACCCGCCGGAAGGCCTGCTGGACGCCTGATGCGCCTCGACGTCGTCACGATCTTCCCCGAATACCTCGACCCGCTCCGCGCCGCGTTGCTCGGCCGCGCGATCGACCGCGGCCTCATCGAGGTCGGCGTGCACGACCTGCGGAACTGGACGCACGACGTCCACCGCGCGGTCGATGACGCGCCGTACGGCGGCGGGCCGGGAATGGTGATGAAACCGCAGATCTGGGGCCCCGCCCTGGACGACGTCTGCGGCGAGAACACCCGCCTCGTGGTCCCCACCCCGGCCGGGCGGCCGTTCACCCAGGCCATGGCCCACCAGTACGCCGCCGAGGAGCACCTCGTGTTCGCTTGCGGCCGCTACGAGGGCATCGACCAGCGGGTGATCGACGACGCCGCGAAGCGGATGCCCGTCGACGAGGTCTCGATCGGCGACTACGTGCTGGTCGGCGGCGAGGCCGCGGTGCTGGTGATGGTCGAGGCCGTCGTCCGGCTGCTGCCCGGCGTCCTCGGCAACGCCCGGTCCGCCGAGGAGGACTCGTTCTCCGACGGCCTCCTCGAAGGCCCCAGCTACACCCGGCCCGAGGTCTGGCGGGACCTGGCCGTGCCGGACGTCCTGCGTTCGGGCAACCACGCGCTGATCGACCGCTGGCGCCGTGACCAGGCGCTGGAACGCACCGTCCGGCGCAGACCCGAACTGATCGGGCAACTGCCGGAAGGTAGTCTCGACAAGCACGATCTCGGGGTCCTCGAGCGGTTGCACGAGGACACCGGCCAGGCCGGGTCAAGTACCTGAGTCCTGGTCTGCAATACTTGACAGGTTGGCGTGAGTGGACGCGCGGCTTTCGAGCCGGCGCCGTACACCGGAACGCCATCAGCCCCCGGGTAGGTCGCAGTCCCGATACTGCGCGCCCAAGCTGCACGTAAGCCATACGAAGACGAGGACGGACCACCGATGAACACCCTGGACGCGCTGGATGCGCAGTCACTGCGTTCCGACATCCCGGACTTCCGACCGGGCGACACGCTCAAGGTTCACGTCCGCGTCATCGAGGGCAACCGCGAGCGTAACCAGATCTTCCAGGGCGTCGTGCTGCGTCGCCAGGGCGGCGGCATCCGCGAGACCTTCACGGTCCGCAAGGTGTCGTTCGGCATCGGCGTGGAGCGCACCTTCCCGGTGCACTCGCCGAACATCGCCGAGGTCGAGGTCCACAAGCGCGGCGACGTCCGCCGGGCGAAGCTGTACTACCTCCGCGAGCTGCGCGGCAAGGCCGCCAAGATCAAGGAACGCCGCGAAAACCGCGAGAAGACCTCCGCTTCCTGAGTAGCCTCGCGGTTACAGGTAGCCTGGCGTCGTGGTCGAACCCGTGTCCCAGAACACGTCCGAAGATGAGCCCGATCGCCCCGAAGAGGAGCGCCCGACCAGGGCCTCCCGACGGGGCCGGTCCGGGTCCAAGAAATTCGGCAAGGTCAACAAGAAGCGGTCGTTCTGGAAGGAACTGCCGATCCTGATCGTCGTCGCGCTCGTGCTGACGATCTTGATCCAGCAGTTCCTCGCCAAGGTCTACATGATCCCCTCGGGATCCATGGAGTCGACTCTGCACGGCTGCGCGGGATGCACGGGCGACCGGATCCTGGTCGACCGGATCACGTACGACTTCACCGATCCCGGTCCCGGCGACGTGGTGGTCTTCAAGGGACCGCCGGCGTGGGCGGGCGAGATCGACGCGCCGGAGTCCAGCAACATCTTCGTCAGCGGCTTCCGCGCGCTGGGATCCCTGATCGGGTTCGCGCCGCCGGACGAGCGCGACTTCGTCAAGCGGATCATCGCGGTCGGCGGCCAGACGGTGCAGTGCTGCGACAACAACCGCGTGGTCGTGGACGGCAAGGCGCTCGACGAGCCGTACGTCCACTGGGAAGAGGGCATGGCGCCCACCGAGAAGACGTTCGAGCCGGTCAAGGTGCCCGCCGGATACGTCTGGGTGATGGGCGACAACCGCAACAACTCGAGCGACTCCCGCTTCCAGGGCGGCGGTGGCGTCAACGGCGCCGTACCGGTCGACAACATCATCGGCAAGGCGCGCGTCATCGTGCTCCCGCCCGGCCGTTGGGGTGGCGTTTCGGACCACAACCCGCAGGCGAACGCCCAGCCGCTGGCGCTCGGTGCGCCCGCCTGGCAGCAGGGTCTTCCCCTGGGCGTCGGCATCGCCGCGGCGTGGCCCGTGGTCTTCCTCGGCAGGCGAATGTCGTCCGGAGTGCGCAAGGCGGTCGACCGGAGGCGGTAAGGCCTTGAGAGTTCCTGTACCGCTCACACCGGCCGAGCCGCTTCGGCCGCCGCGGGCAGTGGTGCGTGGCGACCTCTTCTGGGGGTTGCAGAGTGCGCTGGACCGGCGGGGCCTCGGGCCCGTCGCCGGTGTCGACGAGGCAGGGCGCGGTGCTTGCGCCGGCCCGCTCGTCGTGGCCGCCTGCGTGCTGCGCCCCGGCGACGCCGCGCGGCTGCCCGAGCTCACCGATTCGAAAGTCCTCACGGCCAAGGCCCGCGACCGGGTTTACGACCGGGTCGTCCAGCGTGCCGTCGACTACTCGGTCATCGTCATCCCGGCGGCCGAGGTCGACCTGTTCGGCATCCACGTCATGAACCTCGAAGGCATGCGACGTGCGGTTTCGGCGCTGCGGACCACGCCGGGCTACGTCCTGACCGACGGATTCCGTGTCTCCGGGCTGCCCGCCCCGAGCATCCCCGTGATCAAGGGGGACAAGGCCGTCGCGTGCGTGGCGGCGGCGTCCGTACTGGCCAAGGTCACCCGCGACCGGATCATGGGCGATTTGCACGACGTCCACCCGCATTACGGCTTCGACGTGCACAAGGGGTACAGCACCACCGACCACAGCGCCGCGCTGAACACTCACGGTCCGAGTCCGGTTCATCGCTGGTCGTACGCGAACGTGGCCACCGCGGCCGCCGCGCACCGGGTGCGGCCGCCTCACCCGGTCGTGCTCACTGTCGCGGCACTGGAAAACCCGAGCGTGCCGATACGTGCCCTCGGCCCGTACGTGGGTAACAATGAACGCTCCGCCGCTGGAGCAGCAGCAAAATCGCGAGGAGGGGCGCGGATTTCATGAGCGCAGAGGATCTCGAGAAGTACGAGACCGAGATGGAGCTCTCGCTTTACCGCGAGTATCGCGACATAGTCGGCCAATTCTCGTACGTGGTGGAGACCGAGCGGCGGTTCTATCTGGCCAACGCCGTCGACGTGCAGGTGCGCGACGGCGGCGGTGAGGTGTACTTCGAGGTCCGCATGTCCGATGCGTGGGTCTGGGACATGTACCGGCCCGCGCGGTTCGTCAAGCACGTCCGGGTCATCACGTTCAAGGACGTCAACGTCGAGGAACTCGACAAGCCGGATCTCCGGTTGCCGGAGGACGGGCCGTTCTCCGGCTGATCTTCGGAACTACTGAAGGCCCCTTTCATCGTGTTCAGGCACGTGAAGGGGGCCTTCATGTATTCGCGGGGCGCCTAGCACAGACCACCGACGATTCCGTCCGATGAGCATCCGCGACGGCCGAACCATCCACAACACCCCAGTTGTCCACAGGTGCCGGAATCGGGCCTGTCCGGGACCCGCTCACCCTGGCAGCGTTGATCGCACACGCACTGTGACGATCGCTGAGGGGGATCGAGATGATGAACACGGCCGAACAGCCGTCCACTGGGGCACCGCACATCGAGCTGGGCCGGTGGGGCGAGGAACTCGCGGTCCGGCATCTGGAGAAGGCGGGCTATGTCGTACTGAGCCGCAACTGGCGCTGCCGTGACGGCGAGCTGGATCTCGTCGCGACCGACAAGAAACGCCTGATCTTCTGCGAGGTGAAGACGAGGACGGGGGTCGGCTTCGGCACTCCCGCCGAGGCGGTGACCCCGGACAAGGCCGACCGCATCCGCCGTCTCGCGCACCAGTGGCAGCGCGCTTTCATGCTCCGCTGGTGCCCGGTCCGCTACGACATCGTCGCGATCGTCGCCCGGCCCGACGCCCGGCCGCAGGTGCGCCATATCAAGGCGGCGTTCTGAATGGCGCTGGCGAAAGCCTGGTCCGTCGCGCTGCTCGGGGTCGAGGGCAGGATGATCGAGATCGAGGCCGACATCGGCGGCGGCTCGCCGAAGGTGACGATGGTCGGGCTGCCCGACACCGGACTGAAAGAGGCCAAGGACAGGGTCCGCTCGGCCGTCCGGAATTCGGGGCGGACGTGGCCGGACGAGAGGGTGATCCTCGGCCTTTCCCCGGCGAACCTGCCGAAAGTGGGATCCGGTTACGACCTGGGCATCGCGGCCGCGGTCCTGGCCGCGACGGGGTCGGTCCCGGCCACCAAGCTGCTCAACACCGTGCTGCTCGGCGAACTCGCCCTCGACGGCCGGGTGCGGGCCGTCCGCGGCGTGCTGCCGGGGCTGCTGGCGGCGCGCGACGCCGGGTACCGGCGGGCGGTCGTCCCCGCCGAGTCGCTGTTCGAAGCGGCTCTCGTGGACGGGCTGGAGGTCGGCGGGGTAACCCGGCTGAGTGAGTTCGTGGACTGGCTCAAGGGCGAAGGGGAGCTCACCCGGCCCGAGCCGGCCGTCGTCCAGGAGCCGCCGCGGGTACCCGACCTCGCCGACGTCGTGGGACAGCCGGAAGCGCGGTGGGCCTTGGAGGTGGCCGCGGCGGGCGGTCATCACCTGCTCATGACCGGTCCTCCCGGGGTGGGCAAGACGATGCTCGCGAAACGCCTTCCCGGCCTTCTCCCGCGCCTGTCCGCCGAAGAGTCGTTGCAGGTGACAGCGGTTCACTCGATCGACGGATCGCTATCGCGGTCCGAACCGCTGGTCACCGTGCCGCCGTTCGTCGCGCCGCATCATTCGATCAGCGTGCCCGCCCTGATCGGCGGTGGCAGCGGACTGGCCGTGCCCGGCGCCATCAGCCGGGCACACCGGGGGATCCTGTTCCTCGACGAGGTGTGCGAATTCGGCCCGGAACGGCTGGAGTCGCTGCGCACGGTGCTCGAAGAGGGTGAAGTGCGCATCGCGCGGGTGAAGGGCTCTGTGCGGTACCCGGCACGCTTCCAACTGGTGCTGGCGACCAATCCTTGTCCGTGCGCCCCGGCGAAAGACGCCGACTGCATGTGTTCGGCGACCGTGCGAAGGCGGTACTTGGGCCGGCTGTCCGGACCGTTACTCGATCGGGTGGATCTGAGGGTTGGGCTGCGTCCGCTTTCCGCGCTCAGCGCCCACCTGAGCGAGCCGCCCGAAGCGTCGGCGGTCGTGCGAGAGCGGGTCCTGGAAGCACGCGAGCGGGCCGGAAAACGCTGGGCGGAACAGGGCTGGCTGACGAACGCGGAGGTGCCGGGTCCGGCACTGCGTCGCGAATTCGCGCTGCCGCCGCAGGTCACGGTGCTGCTGGACCGTGCGTTGGAACGTGGGGCGATCACCGCGCGTGGCGCGGACCGCTGCCTTCGCATCGCTTGGACCCTCGCCGATTTGAAGGGCGCCGACAAACCGGAGGCGGACGAGGTCGCGGCGGCCCTGAACTTCAGGGAGAGGTCATCCGGATGAGTGAATTCGAAGCTGAGCGGATCGCGCGGTCGTACCTTTTGCGCGTCGCCGAGCCTCCGGCGCCCGCCCTGGCAGGCTTCGTCGATGAACACGGCCCTGTCGTCGCCGCGGAACGAGTGAGGCGTGCCGAGTGCCCGCCGAAGGTGCGCGACGAGACGTCCGCGAGGCGGGCGCACGACTACGCCGAGCGGGATCTGGAGCGCGCGGCAGCCGGTGAGGCCAGGCTCGTCATCCCGGAAGACGACGAATGGCCGGCCTGGCCGTTGCTTTCCCTGGCGGTGGCCCAGCGCAGGGGCATCTCCGGTGTGGCACCACCGCCGGCACTGTGGGTACGCGGTCCGGCCAGGCTCGACGAGGCCGTGGACCAGGCGATCGCGGTAGTCGGTGCCCGAGCGGCGACCGGGTACGGCGAGCACAACGCGGCCGAGGTGGGCTATCACCTCGCGAGCCGGGGGATCCCGGTGTTCTCGGGGGCGGCGTACGGCATCGACGGCGCGGCCCACCGGGGCGCGTTGAGCGCGGCCGGGACGACGGTCGCCCTGCTCGGCTGCGGGGTCGACGTCGGCTATCCGGCACAGCACGCGACCTTGTTGCGCACCATCGCGAAGACCGGCGCGGTGGTCAGCGAGTACCCGCCGGGCACCTCACCCGCGAGGCATCGTTTCCTCGTGCGGAACAGGCTCATCGCGGCACTCACGGAAGGGACAGTCGTGGTCGAGGCGGGCAGGCGCAGCGGCGCGCGGAACACCGCGACCACGGCAGGGGTCCTCGGCAAGGTCGTGATGGCGATGCCGGGGCCGGTGTCGTCGGGGATGTCCGCGGGGTGTCACGCGCTGATCCGCGAAGGTGAGGCCACGTTGGTGACCTCGGTCGACGAGATCCTCGAGACCGCCGGACGGCTGGGGTCGGCGGGCGCGGATCCGTCGAAACCTCGCCGCCGCACCGATCGGCTCGGGCCGGAGGCGCTGCGAGTGCACGACGCGCTGTCCGACCGGTCAGCGAGACTCGAGGAACGGATCGCGGCCGAGTCCGGCATCCCGGTCGAGCGCGTCCGCTCGCTGCTTCCCGAACTGGAACTCGACGGCTTCGCGGAAAGGGGTGACGCAGGGTGGCGAAGACGGACCGCCAAGACCTGACTGGCCTACACCTGAGGCGCCATCCCGGCACGATCCGACCACGGACACCGCAACAGGGTGCGGCGATACTTGACCATCCGCCGTACATCGCGCAGCGTGATCGGCATGCCGTCGACCGAAGGTTCTCACGGCACGGGGAAACGCGCCCGCAGACCCGATCTGCGCGCCGCCCGTGCCGCGCTGCCGGAGCCTGTCCGGAAGCTGATCGACGACTACGAGCGGCATCTTTCGCTCGAACGCGGGCTGTCCGCGCATACGGTGCGCGCCTACCTCGGCGACGTGGTGTCGCTGATGGGTTTCGTGGACGGGAGCGGCGGCCGGTTCTCCGATTTCGACATCGGGACACTGCGTGGCTGGCTCGCCCGGCAACGTGAGGACGGGGCCAGCCGGACCACACTCGCGAGGCGAGCCGCGGCAGCGCGCACCTTCACCGCTTGGGCTCACCGCGGTGGGGCGCTCGCGTCGGATCCGGGCGGACGGTTGGTGGCGCCGCGCGCGCACCGCAAGCTTCCCGGGGTCCTCCGAGCGGAGCAGGCCAGCGACGTCATGCGCTTCTCAGCCGCCGGTGCCGAACAGCGCGACCCGGTGGCCTTGAGGGACAGTGCCATAGTGGAACTGCTCTACGCGACCGGTGTGCGGGTCTCGGAACTTTGCGGGCTGGATGTGGGCGACGTCGACTTCTCCCGCAGGGTCGTGCTCGTGCTGGGCAAGGGCGGCAAGGAACGTGTCGTGCCGTTCGGTGTCCCCGCCGAAGCGGCCTTGCGGCTGTGGCTGGACGAGGGCAGGGGAAAGCTCGCAGTCGAGACGAACGGGCCGGCGCAAGCGGCGCTCTTCCTGGGGGCGCGAGGCGGCAGACTGGATCCGCGGGCGGCCCGCCGGGTCGTCCACGACGCAGTCGGCTCGGTGCCGGGCGCGAACGACATGGGGCCGCACGGCCTGAGGCATTCGGCAGCCACTCATCTGCTCGAAGGCGGCGCCGATCTTCGGAGCGTTCAGGAACTGCTTGGTCACGCTACGCTGGCCACAACGCAGCTCTACACTCATGTGACCGTCGATCGGCTGAAGGCGATCCACGACCGCGCGCACCCCCGGGCCCGATGATGCCGGGGAGGACTCGGCAGGAGACCCGGCGGCCCGAACCGGCGGCGCACGCGCATCCGCACGAGCACGGAGACCACTCTGAGTCGCATGCTGAGAACGGCGGTCCGATGACCGCCGACCCACATGTCACCGAAGCCGCCGGGAAACACCGTCCCGGCGGGGACGGTCCTGCCGTCGCGCCCGAAGCGCGGACCAGCTACGAAGTGGACGCCGGAATCCAGGCCTTGTGGCGGGAGTTCACCGAGTCGCCGGACCAGATGGTGCGCGACAGGCTCGTGCTGCACTACGCCCCGCTCGTCAAGTACGTCGCGGGCCGGGTCGGCACCGGGCTGCCGACCCATGTCGACGTCGGTGACCTGATCCAGTCCGGGATCTTCGGTCTGGTCGACGCGATCGAGAAGTTCGAACCCGCCAGGGGCCTGCGGTTCGAGACCTACGCCATGCAGCGCATCCGCGGCGCGATCCTCGACGACCTGCGCTCCCAGGACTGGGTTCCGCGGGCGGTGCGCAGCAAGGCCCGTGAGGCCGAGCGTGCCCTCGAACGCCTCGGCGCCCGGCTGAACCGCACCCCGACCGACGCCGAATTGGCGGCTGAGCTCGAAATCAGCGTCGACGACCTGCGCGAGTTCTACGGCCAGATGCAACTGACCAGCGTCATCGCGCTGGAAGACCTGGTCGCCGCGGGCAAGGACAGCGGCTCGCTGGTCGACACCCTGCCCGACGACGGTGCCGTCGACCCGGTGGCCGTCCTGGTCGACCAGGACAACCGCCGCCAGCTGGCGCAGGCCATCGCCCAGCTCACCGAACGCGACCGGATCGTGGTCGGCCTCTACTACTTCGAGAGCCTGACGCTCGCCGAGATCGGCAAGGTCCTCGGCGTCACCGAATCTCGGGTCAGCCAGCTGCACACCCGCGCCGTCATGCGGCTGCGCGCCAAACTGGTCGAGCAAGCCTAGCCACCGTCCTGGTCCGCGACGCTCAGCCGAGTCGCCACCTGTTCAGGTTCGCCGGTTCGCTTCGGGTGGGCTGCGAAGGCCTACAAGAAACCCCTTTCCTTGCGTTGTCGCGTCGATGCTCCTGCTGGCAGGTGGACGACGCGTGTCCCGCCGGACGACTCGTGTGTCTCGCCGGACGACGCGCGTGCTTGGACGGACGCCACGTGTGTCTCGCCGGACGACGCGTGTGTTTGGGCGGCCGTCACGTGTGTTCCGCCGGACGACGCGTGTCCCCGCGCCTGGACACGCGAATCGCGCCATCTGCCGGAGAAAGCGGCAAGCGCAAGCAGGGCCACGCCAGGACGAGGCCAGGACGAGGCCAGGACGAGGCCAGGACGAGGCCAGGCCACGAGCACGGACTCTTTCCGAAGCGGTCGGCTCAGTCTCCTTCCCACGGTTTGAGGCGGATCTCGGACGGTTCGCCGATCAGGGCGAGTGGATCGACGTACTCCTCGCCCTTCCGGACGCCGAAATGCAGGCACGCCGGCTCGGGGCAGCCCGGATGGCCCGCCGCGAGTGTCCCGAGCACCTGGCCCCGGTAGACCTGGGCACCCGCGGTGACGGTCGGGGCGAGTGGTTGGTAGGTGGTGCGCAGACCTCCGTCGTGATCGATCGACACCACCCCGCGGCCCGCCACCTGACCGGCGAACATCACCACCCCTTCGGCGGCCGCGAGCACGTTCGTGCCCGGTGTCGCGGCGAGGTCGACGCCGCGGTGACCGGGGCCGTACGGCGTCGAGGGTGGCTCGAAGTACCTGGTGACGCTCGGTGCCGGGGAAAGCGGCCAGGAGAGGCGTCCTTGCGGTGTGGGCGCGCCTCTGGCCGTCCCCGGCATCGCCGCCGACGCGAAGATCGCGAGCATGGTCGCGAGGATCGTGAGGAGGGGAAGGCGTCGAGGGTGCCCCGGGCGGCGGTGCCTGCCGCCGGTGCGGTCGATCGCGAAGGAATGCCTGGTGACAGGGCGGGAACAGCTCGTCATCGTCATGTGTTCCAGGCTGGGGGAGCGGTGGGGTGGATGGGGCGGACCGGGGAAATCTGTGGATAACCGGGGCGGTTGTGGACAACCCCTCTCATCAGGGGCTGCCGGTGCGGTACCCGGTGGCGACAGGGAGTAGACTCTTTTGCGCGGTCCGCGTCAGCGGACTGACTTCGCGTGCACGTGCGCGCCCCCGATGGCCGATCTCCTCACGGAGGGTCAGGACAGCCGGGGGCACACGGCCCGGCGGTCCCTGGGGTCACTTCACTCCCGGGTCCGGGCCCGAGCATCGGCACCAGGGCGATCGGCCACCCGGCCGAGAGCGACGAACCGAGCAAGCGCGTCCCGGCGGAGCCGGGCGCGCACGACACAGAAGAGGTTGATTCCGGCAATGGCCGTCGTCACCATGAAGCAGCTGCTCGACAGCGGCGTGCACTTCGGGCACCAGACTCGTCGGTGGAACCCGAAGATGAAGCGCTACATCTTCACCGAGCGCAATGGCATCTACATCATCGACCTGCAGCAGACGCTGACGTACATCGACCGTGCGTACGAGTTCATCAAGGAAACCGTCGCGCACGGCGGCACCATCATGTTCGTCGGCACGAAGAAGCAGGCTCAGGAAGCCATCGCCTCCGAGGCCTCGCGCGTGGGCATGCCCTACGTGAACCAGCGCTGGCTCGGCGGCATGCTGACCAACTTCCAGACGGTGCACAAGCGTCTTCTCCGCCTGAAGGAGCTCGAGTCGCAGGAGCAGACCGGTGGTTTCGCCGGCCTGACCAAGCGCGAGATTCTCACGCTCACCCGTGAGAAGGACAAGCTCGAGAAGACCCTCGGCGGTATCCGCGACATGGCCAAGGTGCCGAGCATCGTGTGGATCGTCGACACGAAGAAGGAGCACATCGCCGTCGGCGAGGCTCGCAAGCTGAACATCCCGGTCGTCGCGATCCTGGACACCAACTGCGACCCGGACGAGGTCGACTACCCGATTCCGGGTAACGACGACGCAATCCGTTCGGCCGCGCTGCTGACCAAGGTCGTGGCCGAGGCCGCCGCCGCCGGTCTGATGGCCCGCTCCAGCCGCAACGGTTCCTCCGCCGACGCCAAGCCCGAGGCCGGCGTCGCCACGGACGAGCCGCTGGCCGAGTGGGAGAAGGAGCTGCTCGCCGGCTCCGAGACCGCCGCCGCGGACGCCAAGGAAGCGGCCGCCGCGACCGAGGCGCCCGCCGAGGCTCCGGCCGAGCAGGCCACCGCCTCCTCCTGATGCACCCAGCCCGTGGGGCCGCCTCCGGGCGGCCCCACGGGTGACTTCCCCAAAGACTTTTCTCGTACCTGAAAAAGGACGGACACACCCACGATGGCGAACTACACCGCCGCAGACGTGAAGCGTCTCCGCGAGCTGACCGGCTCCGGCATGATGAACTGCAAGAAGGCGCTGGAAGAGAACGACGGCGACTTCGACAAGGCCGTCGAGTTCCTGCGCATCAAGGGCGCGAAGGACGTCGGCAAGCGCGCCGAGCGCGCCACCGCCGAGGGCCTCGTCGCCGGTGAAGGCGGCGTGCTGATCGAGCTCGACTCCGAGACCGACTTCGTCGCGAAGAACGAGGACTTCCAGACCCTCGCCGCGAAGATCGTCGAGGTCGCGAAGGCCGAGAAGACCAGCGACGTCGAGAAGCTGAAGGCCGCCTCGCTCGACGGCAAGACCGTCGACGAGCAGGTCCAGGAGCTGGCCGCCCGCATCGGTGAGAAGCTCGAGCTGCGCCGTGTCGCCGCCTACGAGGGCACCACCACCACGTACCTGCACCGTCGCGGTGCCGACCTCCCGCCCGCCGTCGGCGTGCTCATCGAGTACACCGGTGAGGGCGAGGCCGCCGCCGAGGCCGCTCGTGGCGCCGCCATGCAGGTCGCCGCGCTCAAGGCCAAGTACCTCACCCGCGATGAGGTCCCGGCCGAGATCGTCGAGAACGAGCGTCGCGTCGCCGAGGCGACCGCCCGCGAAGAGGGCAAGCCGGAGCAGGCCATGCCCAAGATCATCGAGGGCAAGGTCAACGCGTACTACAAGGACAACGTCCTGCTCGAGCAGCCGTCGGTCAAGGACAACAAGAAGACCGTCAAGGCCCTGCTCGACGAGGCCGGCGTGACCGTGAGCCGGTTCGCCCGGTTCGAGGTCGGCCAGGCCTGATCCAGGCGCGGAACACAAGAATCACCACTGTGCCCCGTCTCCGTCCATCGGGGACGGGGCACAGTCGGGTTCAGAGCATTAGGGAGGGCGACATGGGTGTCCGGGTCGAAGGCGGATACCGGCGGGTGCTGCTGAAGCTGGGCGGCGAGATGTTCGGCGGCGGTTCCATCGGGGTTGATCCGGATGTGGTGCACTCGGTCGCTCAGCAGATCGCCGACGTCGCGCGGACGGGCGTGCAGATCGCCGTCGTGATCGGCGGTGGCAACTACTTCCGCGGCGCGGAGCTGTCGCAGCGCGGCATGGACCGCGACCGCGCGGACTACATGGCGATGCTCGGCACCGTCATGAACTGTCTGGCGCTGCAGGACTTCCTGGAGAAGGAGGGCCTCCCCACGCGCGTGCAGACCGCCATCACCATGGGGCAGGTCGCCGAGCCGTACATCCCGCGCCGCGCCGAGCGCCACCTGGAGAAGGGCCGTGTCGTCATCTTCGGCGCCGGGGTCGGCATGCCGTACTTCTCGACGGACACCGCCGCCGCGCAGCGCGCGCTCGAACTCGGCTGCGAAGCCGTCTTGATGGCGAAGGCCGTCGACGGCGTCTACACCGCGGACCCGAAGAGCGACCCGACGGCCGAGATGTTCCACGAGATCAGCCACCGCGAGGTGCTGGAACGGGACCTCAAGGTCGCCGACGCCACCGCGTTCAGCCTGTGCATGGACAACAACATGCCGATCATCGTGTTCAATCTGCTCACCGAGGGGAACATCGCCCGCGCGGTCAGTGGTGAGAGGATCGGCACCCTGGTCGACACCCCCGCCGACGGGGTGCCCGCGTAGTCCTGCCCTGACCTTCGCAATCGGTACGAATACACAACTACGGGAGTTGCCGTGATCGACGAGACCCTCCTCGACGCCGAGGAGAAGATGGAAAAAGCGGTGTCCGTCGCCAAGGAGGACCTGTCGTCGGTACGCACCGGCCGGGCTCACCCTGGGATGTTCTCGCGCGTTGTCGTCGACTACTACGGCGCGCCGACCCCACTGAACCAGTTGGCGGGCGTCAACATCCCCGAAGCCCGGATGGCGTTGATCAAGCCCTACGACCAGACCTCGCTCAACGCCATCGAAAAGGCGATCCGCGAGTCGGACCTCGGCGTCAACCCGAGCAACGACGGCAACGTGATCCGCATCGTGATCCCGCAGCTCACCGAAGAGCGCCGCCGGGAGATGGTGAAGGTCGCCAAGGCCAAGGGTGAGGACGCCCGCGTCTCGATCCGCAGCGTCCGCCGCAAGGCCAAGGAAGAGCTCGACCGGATCAAGAAGGACGGCGAGGCGGGCGAGGACGAGGTCGTCCACGCCGAGAAGGAACTCCAGAACCTCACCGACACGTACAGCCACAAGGTCGACGAGCTGGTGAAACACAAGGAAGCCGAGCTACTCGAGGTCTGATGAGCCAGGTGAGCGAGGAACGCGAGGACCGGGTGGAAAACCCGGAACCGGTTCCGGCCACAGCGCCGGATTTTGAAACCGTGCCGGAACCGGCGCAAAAGGTTTCCCGCGCCGGCCGCAACCTGCCCGCCGCGATCGGGGTCGGGCTGCTGCTGGGGGCGGCGATCGTCACGTCCCTGCTCACCGTCCGCTTTTTGTTCATCGGCATCATCGCGATCGCGATCGCGGTCGGCACGATCGAGCTGGCCGGGGCACTGAAGCGCGCGGCGGGCATCCGGATCGCGCTGGTCCCGGTACTCGTCGGCGGTCAGGCGATGATCTGGCTGGCGTGGCCGTACGGCCGTGAAGGCGCGCTGACGGCGTTCGTGCTGACGGTGCTCGTCTGCCTGCTGTGGCGGTTGCCCGGCGGCGCGGACGGCTATCTGCGCGACATCAGCGCGTCTGTTTTCGCCGTCGCGTACATCCCGCTTTTCGGTGCCTTCGCCGCGATGCTCGTCCCGCCGGAGGACGGCGTCGGCCGGGTGCTGGCGTTCATGATCGGCGTCGTCGCTTCGGACACCGGCGGCTACATCGCCGGTGTACTGGGCGGCAAGCATCCGATGGCGCCGAGCATCAGCCCGAAGAAGACTTGGGAAGGTTTCGCCGGTTCGCTCGTGGCCGGTGTGGTCGCCGGCGCGCTGACCCTGAGCCTGCTGCTCGACGGCCATGCCTGGCAGGGTGTGCTGTTCGGCGCGGCGATCGTGTGCACGGCGACGCTGGGCGATCTCGTCGAGTCCCTGATCAAACGTGATCTCGGGGTCAAGGACATGGGGAACATGCTGCCGGGCCACGGCGGGCTGATGGACCGCCTCGACTCGTTGCTCCCCTCGGCCGTCGTCTCCTGGTTGCTGCTTTCGGCGTTCGTCCCCGTCTAGGGAAACGCAGGTGACAAGCCCGGAGCGCTGGGCCAGGGTCGGAGTATGCGCACTCAACGGATGAGTAAGCGACTTCTGGCCATGGCACTGAGCGTGGTGACGCTCGGCGCCCTGACGACGACCGTGGCGGAAGCGGGCACGAGCCCGGTCGTCCGCACGGATTCCGGCCCCGTTCGCGGCGTGAGCACCGGCGAATACCGGAGTTTCCAAGGCATTCCGTTCGCCGCACCGCCGGTGGGCGACCTGCGCTGGGCGCCGCCGCGGAGCCCCGAGCCGTGGACCGCCGTGCGGGAGGCGACCGAACCGGGGCCTCGATGCGCGCAGGGGGCGGGCCTCGGTTCGCCATCGAGCGACGCCGAAGATTGCCTGTATCTCAACGTGATCAGTCCGGCGGGGCCGGCACGCAAACCGCGTCCGGTGATGGTCTGGGTGCACGGTGGCAGCTTCACCTCGGGTGCGGGCAGCGACTACGACTTCAAGCGCATGGCACTCGGCGGGGACGTCGTGGTGGTGACCGTGAACTACCGGCTGGGTGTGTTCGGCTTCTTCGGGCATCCGGAACTCGGCCGCGACTCCGGTGCTTTCGGCTTCCAGGACCAGCAGGCCGCTCTTCGCTGGGTGCAGCGCAACGCGCGTGCCTTCGGCGGAGATCCCCGGAATGTCACGTTGTTCGGCGAATCCGCCGGTGCGATGAGCACTTGCGTCCAGTTGGCCTCTCCTTCGGCCGCGGGGCTGTTCCACCGCGCGATCGTCCAGAGCGGTCCGTGCACGCTGACCTGGCCCGACGGCGGGTTCTTCCCCAGTGTGCCCGCGGGCTCGCCGTACCTGCCCCGCGCCGAAGTCGAAGCGATGGGTGCTGAAGGGGCCGGGAAACTCGGCTGCGCCGACGTCGCCTGCATGCGGCGGCTTCCGGCCAAGGATCTGGTGAACCAGCCGCTCGGGACCCCCGCGTTCGGCACCGGCCTGCTGCCCGCACATCCGGCCGACGCGCTGAAAGCGGGGCACTTCGCCCGCGTCCCGGTGCTGACGGGGGTCACCAGGGACGAGGCGAGACTGTTCGTCTCCCTGTTCCCCGGGCAGCCGTTCACCGAGGAGCATTACCAAGAGCTGCTGCGGACCGCGTTCAAGGAGAAGGCGCCGCTCGTCGCCGCCCGGTACCCGTCGGCGAAGCACGGCGGCCCGGCGATGGCGTTCGCGGACGCGATGACCGACCGGATCTGGGGCTGTCCGCAGGTGGGGACCGAACGGTTGCTGCGCGAGCGCACGCGAACCTTCGGCTACGAGTTCGCCGACCGGGACGCTCCGCCGCTTGTCCCCGCTCCGCCGGGAATGCGTTCCGGCGCCGCCCATGGATCCGAATTAGCTTATTTGTCTGATTTGGCTGGCTTTCCGGCGAAATTGACGCCCGCGCAGCAAGAACTCGCGGCGCAAATGATTCAGTACTGGACCGCGTTCGCGCGAACCGGGAATCCGAACGGTGGGGAACTGCCGAAGTGGCGTCCCTCGCCGCGGACGCAGTCGCTGGCGCCGGGCCGGATCGGCCCGGTCGACCTCGCGGCCGTGCACGACTGCGGGTTCTGGGCGGGACTCTGACGAAAGAGCCGGGGTGACGTCGTCGCCCCGGCTCTTCGTTTCAGTCGTCGTAAGGATCGTCGACTTCGGCGGTGCCCCAGCCCTCGGTGGCCCGGGAGTGGTCGATCACCGCGAACACCGAACCGTCGGGGTCGGCGAGGATCGCCATCCGGCCGTACGGGGTGTCGTAGGGCTGGACCACGACGGCGCCGCCGAGCATCAGGGCCTGCCCCGCCGCGGCGTCCGCGCCGCGGGCCGGATCCAGTCCGAGGTAGACCATCCAGTGCGGGGGAGTGTCCGGCCGGTATTCCGAACCCATCACGTACCGGTACAGCACCGGTTCGTGCTCGATGAGCCATTCGGCGTAGTCGAGGGACGCGCCGTCGCCGATCTGGTGGCTGGTGTAGTTGAAAAGGCGGCAGTAGAAATGATCCGCTGCCGCGCCGTCGTGGGTGTTGAGATCCGCGCCGCTGAAGGTGTTCGGGACCCCGGTCGCGAACTGCCAGGTGGCGGGCGGCTCCCAGAAGACGACGTGTGCGCCGCACGCGTCGATGGCGTGGATGATGTTGCCACGATGGGGAATCGCCATCGGGCCGAGGGTGACCCGGCCGCCGAGGCTGTCCACCCATTCGGCGGCCGCGGCCGCCTGGGGAACCGAGATGTGGACGCTCCAGCCGGTCGGCCCGTCGGTGCCCGCGCGGTACAGACCACCGGTGGGGACGCCGTTCAGTGTCGCGATCGAGTACCGGCCGGTCGGCGTCGCCGGATCACGCTGGACGGTGAACTCCCAGTCGAATAACCCACTGTAGAAGGCTTGTGCGGCCGCTTCGTCTCTGCATGCGAGCTCGATCCAGCACGGGATTCCTGAAGGGATGACGGAAGTGTGGGCGGCCGAGCCGAGCGACATGCGGTTCTCCCTTTCCGGTGGGAGTAAAGTCTAGTCGCTGACCGCATTGTTCCCGTTAAAGATTTCGACCCGGATGAGCATGGAACCCAGCCCGGTGTCCCGTCGTTGGAGCTTCCGTGCGCTGGTTTCCCCGAGCTGTCTCCTCCTTCCGCCGCCGCGGCGACGAGGTGCTGCCGAGTCCGAACATCTGGTACTACCAGAAGGCCTACGAGGTCGAGAACCGCGCGCAGGACGTCGACGACGAGATCTGGCGTGTGCTCGGCGGGTGTCGCGACTGGTCCGGTGAGGACGTCCTCGACATCGGCTGTGGTGACGGGTTCCATCTGCCGCGGTTCGCCGCGACGGCGCGGTCGGTGGTCGGGATCGAACCCCATGAGCCACTGGTGCGCGACGCGCGGAACCGGGTGGGGGAACTGCCGAACGTCGAGGTGCGGCAAGGTCGTGCGCAGCGGCTTCCCTTACCGGACGCGGCTTTCGACGTCGTCCACGCGCGCACCGCGTACTTCTTCGGCCCTGGTTGCGAACCCGGTCTTCGCGAAGCGGAGCGCGTGCTGCGGCCTGGCGGGACCTTGATGATCGTGGATCTCGATGTGGCGAGCGAGCCCTACGGACGCTGGATGCGGCTGGATCTGCCGCGGTACGACCCGCCCGGGGTCGAGAAGTTCTTCGCCCGTCAGGGTTTCGACTGCCGCAAGGTGTCGACGCGGTGGCTGTTCGAGGACGCCGCCGCGATGGAAGCCGTGCTGAAGATCGAGTTCAGCGCTCCGGTCGCGGCGAAGGCGACTGCGGAGGTCCGGCGTCTCAACGAGGTTTCGTCAGGTCCCGGGGAAAAGCGGATGACGCTGCCGGTGGGCTATCGCGTGCACACGCGCACCAAGCCCACCGGCCTCGTCGTGCCAGGTCACTCCGCGTCCTCGGCGGATGCCTCCGGAGTGCCGTCCTCGGCCTCGCCGAGGATGCCGTAGATCGTCCGGCGTGCCTCGTTGAGCACGTCGACGGTGCGGGCCTGCTGGCTTTCACTGCCGGCGTGCATGACCTGCGCGACCGCCGCGGCCAGGGTCGCGGCCGCCTTGCGCAGGTTCACCTCGGCCGGGTCGACGTCGTGGGCGATCTGCTCCCACGGCGGGACGGCGTCCTGCTGTTCGGCCGCTGCGCGGCCGGATTCGGTGAGTTCGAACAGCTTCTTGCCGCTCTCGTCCTTGCTGATCACCAGGCCTTCGTCGGCCAGCATCTGCAGGGTCGGGTAGACCGAGCCGGGGCTCGGCTTCCAGAAGCCGCCGCTGCGCTCGCCGATCTCGCGGATGATCTCGTACCCGTGCCTCGGCTGCTCGGAAAGCAGCGCGAGGATCGCGGCGCGGACGTCACCGCGCTTGCCGCGCCTGCCGCCGGGGCCACCGCGACGGCCGTGCCGGTGCCGGTGTCCCGGACCGCCCGGCCCCGGGGGGAATTCGCCGAAGCCGCCGCGTGCCCAAGGCCCGAAGGCGGGACGGCCGTGTTCTGGAGGGAAAGGTCGTCGTCGCATGATGTGAATCCTCTCTACGTACTGTTCCGACATGTTCACGATATATCGGAACCAGTCGTCTCGACAACCCTTTTTGTGTGAGTTGGGTCTCAGAGGCTTGTGTGGATGCGGTGAACCGGGGCGGCTTGGGTGCGTCGAAGGTGGACATGGGACAATGGTTGAGCTATGACTGCCCTCCCTCTCGTCTTCGACGCGCCCAAGCGCGGCCTTCCGCCGCGCCACCTCGCCGACCTCACCGCCGCCGAGCGGGCCGCCGCCGTCGCCGAGCTGGGTGAGAAGCCGTTCCGTGCGAAGCAGTTGTCGAACCACTACTTCTCGCGGCTCACGGTGAACCCCGAGGAGATGACCGACATCCCGGCGGCGTCGCGGGAGAAGCTCGTCGCCGATCTGATGCCGCCGCTGCTCACCGAGATCAAGGCGCTCGCCTGCGACGACGGCACCACTCGCAAGACCTTGTGGCGCGCGCACGACGGGACGCTCTTGGAGAGCGTGCTGATGCGCTACCCGGATCGCGCGACCCTGTGCATCTCGAGCCAGGCGGGCTGCGGCATGGCGTGCCCGTTCTGCGCGACCGGGCAGGGCGGCCTCGACCGGAACCTCTCGACCGCGGAGATCGTCGACCAGGTCCGCGCCGCCGCCGCCGTGATGCGCGACGGACTGATGACCGGCGGCCCCGGCCGTCTGTCGAACATCGTCTTCATGGGCATGGGCGAGCCGCTGGCGAACTACAAGCGGGTGGTCGCGGCGGTCCGGCGGATCACGGACCCCTCGCCGGAGGGGCTCGGGATCGGCCAGCGTTCGGTGACGGTGTCGACGGTGGGCCTCGCCCCGGCGATCCGCAAACTCGCGGACGAGAAGATGCAGGTCCGGCTGGCGGTTTCGCTGCACACGCCGGACGACGAGTTGCGGGACACGCTGGTGCCGGTCAACGAGCGTTGGTCGGTGGACGAGGTGCTGTCCGCGGCCCGGTACTACGCGGACACCTCCGGACGGCGGGTGTCGATCGAGTACGCGTTGATCCGGGACATCAACGATCAGCCTTGGCGGGCCGAGCTGCTGGCGAAGCGGCTCCGCCAGCACCTGGGGCAATTGGTACATGTGAACGTGATCCCGTTGAACCCGACCCCGGGTTCGAAGTGGGACGCCTCGCCGAAGCCGGTGGAGCGGGAGTTCGTCCGGCTGGTGAACGCGGGCGGAGTGGCGTGCACGGTGCGTGACACGCGTGGCCAGGAGATCGCGGCGGCCTGCGGTCAGCTCGCCGCCGAGAACTGAGTTTTCCTTTCAGTGATGGAGAAACTGTCGTGATGTATGCCCCCAGCCTGCTGGACCCGGCTGCGGAGGAGCTGAAGCTCGCGGACGTGATCGGCCATGGCGCGACCGGTGTCGCGCGCGAGGCCAGGACGTTGCTCGGCGATCGGTTCAGCTCGGTGACCTTCACGTACGTCCTGATGCGGGCGTTCGAGGTGGAGTACATGGCGGCGCGGGACGCTTCGCGGTGGCACGAGTTCCACGGCGGGCCGTACGCGCTTTCGGATGCCGACCTCGAAGCCTTGCTGGCGCCCTGGCTCGGCCGCTGACTGATCCATCCACTGTGGACGGTCAGCTCGATTCGTGCACGGTTGGCCGGTAGACGAGCTGCTGGACGCGCCCGTCGAACGTCCGGCTCTCGAGCAGTTCGAGGTCGAAGTCGGCCGCACCCCGGAAGAGCGAGCCGGCACCGGTTTTCCCGGTGATCACCGGGAAAACCGTCACCTGGAGGCGGTCCACCAGACCGGCGGCCATCAGCGCCCGGTTCATCGCCAGGCTGCCGTGCGAGCGCAACGGCACGTCGGACTCCTTCTTGAGCCGGGCGACGACATCGACGGCGTCACCGCTCACGACCGTCGCGTCCGGCCAGTCCAGCGGTTCCCGCAGCGTGGTCGACACCACCGTCGCCGGAAGGTACTTCATCCGGATGACCCACGGGTCCAGTGCCTCGGTCGCCACGACGTCCGCGTTGAGCATTTCCAGGTTCGCCCGGAAGGTGGTGGCGCCGAACACCATCCTCTGCTCCTCGGAGTACAGGGCGAGGCGGTGTTCGAGCAGTTCAGGCCCTTGCTTGCCCCAGTAGCCGCCCCAATCGCCGGTGGTGGAGCCGTAGCCGTCGAGGCTGGAAAAGACGTCGAACGTGTAAGTCGCGGTCATGATGCTCCTTCGAGGTTGTCTCTCACTCTGGCGACGAACGGGCCCGGCGGTATTCGACATCGCCGCGAAAAAACATGCCGGGCGTCGTCGAAGTGACAGGATGCGGACGTGTACAGCCTGCAAGCCGTCATCGTCACCGAGTCCGCACGCGGTGAACTGCTCGATTCGGTCCAGGGAGCGTGCCTCGTCGCGCTCGGACAGCACCTGTCACTGCTGCCGTTGACCGAAGTGCCGGCCGACGCCGGAGTGCCCGGTTTCGGCGAATTCTGGACCGCGCCCGCGGGCTTTGATCGGCTTCTCGCCGAGTGCTCCCGGCGCGGTGCCGTGGCGTACGTCGAAGCCGAGTACTTCGGCGGCACCGGGACGCAGTCCGCACAGGTGTGGGACAGCGGAGAGACAGTCTTCGGACCACAGCATCAGGCTGAGGGCGAGTCCGGCGGCAGTCCGATTTCTCAGGCGCTTCGGTGGCTCGGCGTGGTCAAGGGAGATCACTTCGACGAGTTCGACGCCGTCGGGCTCGGCAGGCACCGCGACACGGACGACTGGCTCCTCGCTTAGGCGCACTGGGCCGGACGGACCAGTCACCCGGCGTTCTTCGCCTTCGGCCGTGACACTCGGTTGAAGACAGCGAAGGAGGTGGACCGGATGTCCGCGACCAAGGCGAGACAGGTGCGCCACAACAAGGCCGTCCAGGTGCTCGGACGGATCGGGATGGGCTGCTACGGCCTGGTGTACCTGCTCATCGGGTACCTGGCGATGCGGGTCGCCATCGACGGTGGCGGCCAGGAGGCCGACGGACGCGGCGCGATCACCGAGGTCGGTTCGACCCCGGTAGGCGGCGTGCTGTTGTGGATTCTGGCGGCGGGACTGGTGGCATACGGCCTGTGGCAGGCCCTGCTGGCCGCGGTCGGCTACACCTGGATCGACAAGCAGCGGACCCGCGCCGTCAAGCGGGTGACGTCCGGAGTCCGTTGCCTGGTGGGGATCTCGCTCGGCGTCTACGCGGCCCGGGTCGCCGCGGGCGCGGGGCAGCAGGGCAGCGGTGACCAGAAGCAGCAGGAGTTCACCGCGCGGTTGCTGGCGTTGCCCGCCGGGCCGTTCCTGGTGACCGTGGTGGCCGTCGTCGTGTTCGGTGTCGCGGTGGCTTCGGTGGTGAACGGGGTGCGCCGGAACTTCGTGCGGGATCTCGATCTCTCGACCCTGCCGCCGGGTACCCGGCGGTGGGTGGAGCGGCTCGGGAGGATCGGTTATGTGGCAAGGGGTGTCGTGTTCGGCATGGTCGCGGTGCTGGTGGGATATGCGGCGCTGACGCACGACGCTTCTCGTTCCGGTGGGCTCGACGCGGCCCTGCGGACGTTGGCGGCCCAGCCGTTCGGCACTGTGCTGCTCATCGTGGTGGCCGCCGGGGTCGCGGCTTTCGGCGCGTACTGCCTCGGGGCGGCACGGGCACAACGGGGCTGAGAACCGGCCTTTCCCGCCTCGGTCCAGCAAGGAACCGAGGCAGGAGAAGGAATCTACTCGACGGCCAGTTCGCCCAATTCCGACCAGCCGTCCTGATCGACCTTCGCGTTGACGATCCGCGGTGTCTCGGCCAGGTAAGGCGGCAGTTCACGTTGAGCCGTGCGGAAATGCTCCGAACCGACATGGGCCGCGCCCGCGTCGTCGTCGCGGAACGCCTCGACGAGCACGTATTCGTTCGGGTCGTCGAGGCTGCGAGACCAGTCGTACCAAAGACAACCGGGTTCGGCGCGGGTCGCTTCGGTGAAATCGCGCGCGATCTCCGGCCACCGGTCCGCGTGTTCGGGACGAACCCGGAACTTCGCCGTTATGAAGATCATGATCGTCCTACTTCCTGCTCAGGAGAATTGGATTCCTCCGTCGATCATCACCGACTGGCCGGTCATGTAATCGGAATCCGGGGAAGCGAGGTACGACACGTACGACGCCACGTCCTCGGGAACCGAGACCCGGCCGAGGTGGATCAGGTTCGAATACTTCTCGATCGCCTGCCCCTTCCGGATTCCTTCCGACTCCGCCAGTTTCTCGTCGATGAGGTCCCACATGGCGGTCCCGACGATACCCGGGCAGTACGCGTTGACGGTGATGCCGTGCTTCGCCCATTCCATCGCGGCGGCCTGGGTCAGCCCGCGCACCGCCCACTTCGACGCGGAATAGTGGCCGAGCAACGCGAACGGGCGATGGGCGACGATGGACGCCGCGCCGATGATCTTGCCGCCGTCGCCCTGTTCGATCATCTGCTTGGCCGCGGCCTGGTAACACAGGAACATGCCGCGCGCGTTGACGGCCATCATCCGGTCCCAGTCCTCCGGGGTCACTTCGAGCAGCGGGAGGACCTGCGCGATCCCCGCGTTCGCGACCATGACATCCAGGGAATCCAGCGCGTCGACGGTCTCGCCGACCATGGCGGTGACCGACGCCGGATCGGAAACGTCCGCCGTGACCGCGGCCGAGCGTCGTCCCGCTTCGCGGATCTCCTTGGCGACGGCCTCGAGTTCCGCCTCGTTGGCGGCGACGTCGTTGACCGCGACGTCGTGCCCGTCGGCGGCGAGCCGGAGCGCGATCCCCTTTCCGATCCCTCGTGCCGCACCGGTGACGAGTACGTTCTTGCTCATGCGATGAACTCCCTTGTTCGCCTGGGCTTGAACGGAAGGTAGGGGCGCGGGAGAAGTCAGGGGAGGGGTGTCGTGTCTCACTTTGAGACAGCGGCGCGGTAGTCCCTCGGCGACGTGCCGAGCAGCCGGGTGAACATGGTGGAGAACGCGGCAGGGCTCTCGTAGCCGAGCGAGGCGGCGATGCCGGCGATCGGACGGCCGTCCGAAAGCAGCGACAGCGAATGCAGGACGCAGGCCCGTTGCCGCCAGCGGGCGAATCCCATCCCGGTCTCGGCGGTGAACATCCGGTTCAGCGTCCGCTCGCTGACGTGCAGCCGGGACGCCCAGGCGCGCACTGGCTCATGGATGTCCGGATCATCCAAAAAGGACTCGCACAGCGCGCGGAGCCGTTCGTGCTTGGGCAACGGGAGATCGAGCTGGACCGGGGCTGAGCGGCGGATCTCGTGCAGGGTCAGGCCGATGACCGCGGCGTCCCGCCCGCGCGGGGTGTACAGCTCCGGCACGCCGACGACCTCGTTCAGCAGTTCCCGGAGCAATGAGGAGACTTCGACGACCTGGCAGCGCCGCGGGAACCACGGCACCGCCTTCGGCTCGATGTACAGGCTGCGGGTGCTCACGGTGGTCGTGAAGACCTGATGGGTGGTCTCCGGCGGGACGAGCACCGCGCGCAGGGCCGGGATGGTCCACGTGCCGTCGGCCGTCTCGACCCGCATCGATCCCGTCGCGCTGTAGAGGAACTGCGCGCGACGGTGCCGATGCGGGGGAATCCGGTGCCCCGGTGGGTAATCGGTGCGGATCGCCACCACCGCGCGGTCGAGGTGGTCGACCTCGTCGATGGGGATGTCACGCACCTCACCCAGCCTACGCCGGGTGTCCGATCCGCGAAAGAAACTGGCGCCCTTTCGAATGCCCGCCGCGCCGGAGACGCCTACGGTCGAAGGAGTGCTGATCGAGATCCTGGTGCTCCTCGGGTTCGGCTGCCTGAGCGGCGTCACCACCGTCCTTTTCGGATTCGGCGGCGGATTCGTCACCGTGCCCGTCGTCTACGCCTTCGCGCTCGCCGAGCCGGATCACGCCCTGGGCGCGATGCACGTGGCGGTGGCCACGTCGACCGCGGTGATGGTGGTCAACGCCGGCAGCGCGACCCTCATGCAACTGCGGACAGGGCGGCTTCGCCGCGACTATCTGTGGCCGCTCGTCGCGTTCATCGGGCTCGGCGCCGTGCTCGGGTCTTTCGCCGCCACCGTGGCCGACGAGAGTGTCCTGCGCTGGCTCTTCGTCGCCTACCTCGCGCTGACCATCGCCGACAGCTTGGCAAGGAAGGGGTTCGTGAGCAGGCGGGACGACATCCGGCCGCGTGCGCTCGGCGGGCTCACAGCCACCGCCGGCGGGACCGGGATCGGTGCCGTGGCGAGCTTTCTCGGCGTCGGGGGCAGCGTGCTGACCGTCCCGCTCATGCGGCGCAAGGGCCTGCCGATGGCCGACGCGGCCGCGCTGGCGAACCCCCTGAGCCTCCCGGTGGCGGTGATCGGCACGGCGGTCTACGCCTTCGCGGCGACGGGCACGGCTTCGGACAACGGTCACCTCGGCTACATCGACCTGGTGGCCGCGGGCGCGCTCCTGTGCGGCTCGTTGCCGACCATCGCCGTGACGCGCCGGGTGGTCGGCCGGATCCCGGACCGCGCGCACGCGATCGCGTACCTCGCCCTCCTCGCCGCCGCATTGATCGCGATCGTTGTCTGGTAGTGGTCGGATGAGTGTCGCCGATGTCAAGCCCTTGACAGGGAATCGGCGCCATGGCAAGGGGTTATCGCCAGGCAAAGATCCGATGAATCCTCTATCTCTTTTGCGGATCTTGCGCCAAGATCTCCCGCATGAAACTGAGATCGATCACCAAACGCATGTTCGTTCTCGGGCTGCTGACGGTTCTCGGGACCACCGGGGCGACGTCGGTGGCCACCGCCGAACCCCAGCGACCGCCCGCGGACGTCAACGCGACCGGACTGCCGCGCGGCGGCTGGGAGCCGGTCGGCCCGAACAGCATCGGCGGGTTGCTGGCCGCTTCCCCCGCCGGGCTCGCGATGATGCAGCCGAGCCCGCCCGCGCTGTGGCTCTCCGGCGATCGCGGCGCTTCGTGGGCCGCGCGCCGGGGCCTGCCCGCGGAAACCGTCATCCAGGGGTTCTTCGCCGATCCGGTGAACCCGGACCGGATGCTCGCGGTGGGAAACAAGACCGCCGGGTTCCAAGGCGAGTGGCGCGGCCTCCTGCTGAGCACCGCCGACCGCGGCCAGAGCTGGGAAACCCTGCGCGAGTGGTACCCCGACGGCGCGTTCGGCATGGCCACGGATCCGGCGGGCCGGGTCGTCGTGGTGCAGAACCTCGATTCGCTGAGTGTCAGCATCGATGGCGGCGTGCACTGGAACGACGTGCCGAGGACCTGGCCGCGCGAGGGGATCGCCGCGCCGGTCGGCGCGCTCAAACTCACGCTGGTCGGTGACGACGCCTACTTCGCGACGGTCTACCCGGAGTACGCGCTCTGGGCGGTCCGCGGGGTCAGCGGCAAGGAGCCGCGGGCCGAACTCGTGTACCGGGCCGACGGCGAGGTCGGGCAGGTCGCTTCGGACGGCAAGCTGCTCGTGGTCACGGTCGGCCCCGAACTGCACGGCTCCACCGACGGCGGCAAGACCTGGACGGTGCTGCGCCGCGATCCCGGCGGGCAGCCTCTGCGCGAACCGCGTTTCGTCGGCGGGCGTTTGTACGTCTCGACGTATAACGACATAGACGTCAGCGCGGACGGCGGCCGCACCTGGATCCGCAAACCGGTGCCCGCACCGGGCGAGGGCGTCAGCGACATGATCGATCTCCCCGCCGCGGCGGGCAAATCCGCCACCACGCTGATCTCCTCGCTCTACCGCGGTGTGTACGCGGACGCCGGCAAGAGCGGCTACCGGCAGATCGGCGTACCCGGCGAATCCATTCGCGACCTCGTGACCACCGGGAACCTCCTGCGGGAGCACGTCGTCGCGGCCGGTGTGCAGGAGATCTACAACACCCCGCTCCCGCGCGGCAAGGTCTCCGCGGCGGACCGGGTCTGGCAGTCGCATCCCACCGACCGGCTGCACGAGGACGCGCGCCTGTCCGTTTCACCCGGCCGCCCGGACGTCGTCTGGCAGGTCACCCGGAACGGTTTCGCGCTCGACGTGCTCCGCAGCGGCGACGGCGGGCGGACCTGGCAGTTCGCGGCGAAGGCGAAACAAGGTCTTCCGCGGGCGATCTTCGCCCATCCGGCCGCCCCGGACAGGATCTTCGTCTCGGCCTTCGCGCCCAGCGGCTACGTGCTCTACCGCAGTGACGACGCCGGGAAGACCTGGGAAAAGCTCGCGACCGACAGCGGTTTCATCGCCTTCGCCGGTGACCCGTGGAACCCGGACCGGGTCTGGGGCGGCGACTCTCAGGGCCTGTCCCGGTCGGACGACGGCGGCAAGACCTGGACCCATGTCTCCGGCGAACCGGTCAGTTCGATCTCGGTCAGCCGATGGGGTGGCGGACGCGTCCTCGCCGGTGGCGCGGGCATCCTGCTCAGCGAGGACGACGGCCGGACGTTCCGCCGCGTCCGCGACGGTGAGAGTCCCCTCGGGATCAGCCGTATCCTGCCGCATCCGTTCGACTTCCGGGTGTGGTTCGCGAGCGACTCGACCGGGGGAGGCGTGCTGCGCAGCACGGACTTCGGCCGCACCTGGTCGCCCGTGCCCGGCGCGCTGCCCGACACCAGGGTGCTGTCCATGGCGATCAGCGCGGACGGCCGGTACCTGTTCGCGGGCACCGCGCAGTCCGGGGCGTACCGGCTGAACCTGTACTGAGCACGGGACGCTTCGTGGCAGGCGAAAGTTCCGGCCACGAAGCGTTTACCCGGTGCCGCATCGGATGTCAGAGTCGGGGGCATGGCCATCGACGTCGCCGCTCTCCGGCTTCACTTCCCCTCCCTCGCCGACGGAACCGCCTTCTTCGACGGACCCGCGGGTACCCAGACACCCCGGCCTGTCGCCGACGCCATCGTCGGGACACTGACCGGTCCACTGTCGAACCGGGGCACGGTCAGCCCGTCCGAACTCAACGCGGAGCGGGCCGTCTCGGACTTCCGCGCCGCCTACGCCGACTTCCTGAACGTGCCTGCCGAAGGCGTCGTCCACGGCCGCAGCGCCACGCAGCTGACGTACGACTTTTCCCGGCACCTGGCCAAGGACTGGCGTGAGGGGGACGAGATCGTCGTCAGCCGTCTCGATCACGACGCCAATGTCCGGCCCTGGGTGCAGGCCGCCGAACGGTCCGGGATGACCGTCCGCTGGCTCGACATCGATCCCGGAACCACCGAACTCGATCTCGATTCCCTCGTCCTCACCGAGAGGACGAGGCTGGTCGCGGTCACGGCGGCCTCGAACGTCCTCGGCACCAAGCCGCCGATCCGCCGGATCGCCGATCTCGCCCACGACGCCGGGGCGCTGGTGTTCGTGGACGGCGTGCACTACGCCGCCCACGAACTCGTGGACGTTCCCGCGCTGGGGGCGGACTTCTTCGTCTGCTCGCCGTACAAGTTCCTCGGCCCGCACTGCGGGGTGCTCGGCGCGTCGCCCGCCCTCCTCGAAACCGTCGAGCCGGACAAACTCATGCCGTCACCCGACGCCGTGCCGGAACGGTTCGAATTCGGCACCCTGCCCTACGAGCTGCTCGCGGGCGCGACGGCTGCGGTGGACTTCCTCGCCGCGCTCGACCCCGGAGCGGGCGGAGCACGGCGGGAGCGCCTCGCGAACTCGATGAATTCGTTGCACGAGCACGAAAGCACGTTGCGCGCCAGGCTGGAGAAGGGACTGGGCGACGCCGTCACCGTCCATGGCAAGGCCGCCGACCGGACCCCGACCGTCCTGATGAGCCTCGGCGGCCGCGAGCGTGAGGCGCAACGGTATCTCGCCGAGAGGAACGTCGTCGCCCCGGCAGGCTCCTTCTACGCCTACGAAGTCTTCGCGGCCTTGAAGCTGGAAGATCCGGCGCTCCGGGTCGGGCTGGCGCCGTACACCAGCGCCGAGGACGTCGACAGGTTGCTGGACGGGCTTTCGACGTTCGGGTGACGACCACAGCGGACAGTTGAGAGGGTCCTGGCGGCAGGGGGTCGTGAGTGGCGTTTCGGGTTAGAACCCGAAACGCCACTCACGACCACCGGCGCCGACCACACCACCTTGAGGCCGGTCACAAGACCCGTTCGCCCGAGCCCGACGTCCGGCGCAACGCGAAGGCCCTGGCTGTCCCCGGCGCTTGATCGCCGGTTCTTGTCGGTGCTCCGGGTTAAGGTCTGCGGCAGCAGCCTGACCAGGAGGGACATCACGTCATGACCACTCTCGACAACCGGCCGAACACCGCGCTTCTCGTCGTCGACGTCCAGAACGCCGTCGTAGACGAGGGCCACGAGCGCGACGCGGTGGTGGCGAACATCGGCGGGCTCGTCGGCAGGGCACGGCGGGAAGGCGTTCCGGTCGTGTGGGTGCAGCATTCCGACGAGGGGCTCGTGCGTGGCAGCGAAGAATGGCGCATCGTCGGCGAACTGAACCGGGAGGACGCCGAGCCGCTCGTCGAAAAGTCCTATGGGGACTCGTTCGAGGACACCGATCTGGAGCAGGTCCTTGCCGAGCGCGGGGTCGGGCGGCTCGTGGTCGTCGGTGCGGAGACCGACGCCTGCATCCGTTCGACGCTGCACGGCGCCATGGTCCGCGGATACGACGCGACGCTGGTCGGCGACGCGCACACCACCGTGGACAAAACGGAGCGGGGAGCGCCCGCACCGGAGCAGGTCATCGCGCACACGAATCTGTACTGGCGGTATCAGGCCGCGCCGGGCCGGAAAGGAGGGACGGTCAAGAGCGAAGACGTGGATTTCAGCGGCTGAACCGCTTCATGGCCGGCGTGCGACCAGCAGACCTGCGTCTCCGGTGAAAGCGCCGCGGCAGTGGGACTTCGCCGCATGGAGCACGCGCCGGGTGGTCTCGGGTGGTAGTCGTCCGGCATGGGCGTTCAGGTATTCGGCGAGCTCGAACCGCTCGCCGTCGGCGTCACGCGCGTCCGAGAGGCCTTCGGTGTGCAGGACGAAGAGATCTCCGGACCGGAGGTGGGCGGTCATGATCCGGCCGGGCGGCCCGGCGCCGAACGGCGGCCGCGGCACACAGTCCACTGTGGACGTACGGTCCGCTTCGTGCTCGGTGCCGAGCACGATCGGCGGCGGCCCGCCCGCTTCGAGATGGCGCAGGTCGCCGTGGGCGAGGTCCAGTTCGGCCAGCGTGCCGCGAACGGCGGCGCCGTCACCGAACTGCGTCGAGAGCGCTTTGTCGACAGCGGTCTCCTGGCCGCGCAGGTCCTGGCCCTCGCGGCGGGCGGACCGGTAGGCCGCGAGCGCCGTCGAGACCATGAGACCCGCGGACGGGCTCTCCCGGCCCGCGTCGAAGATGGCCAGCCATGCCGTCGTTTCGGAAAGGGCGTAGTCGAAGGTGACACCGCGAAGGTCGTAAGCGGGCTCGACACCGCCCGCCACCGTCACGTCGCGTGTCGCCGCCGTCAACGGGGGCAGGTTGTGCCAGAGCAACTCCGCGGTGGGGTCGCGTCGTCGTCCACGCCTTGTCATGTCGAGGGCGTCGCCATAACGCATCGCGGCGGCGATGAGATGGCCTGCCAGCGACGCGAGCCACCGGCACTGGGTTCGCAGGGCGGGGTCGTGGAGGTCGGTGTCCGCACCGGCTTCGACCTCGAGCACGCCCATCCGCTCGTCGCCGTCGAGCAGCACGGCCCACAACCGCGTTCCTCCCGGCTCCTCGGCCAGCAGGGTGTCGACGTGCCGGTAAGCGTGACCGGCGCTGCTCGTCTCGATGGGCAACGGTGCCCGGCTTGAGACCGACCCTCGCATCGGAAGGAGATGACGCTGGTCGTAGTCGGCGAGATAGACGGCGATCTCGACGTTCAGCGCACGCCCCGCGGCGGCGATGACGTCGGGCAACCGCTCCGGGGCGGCATGGTGGGCACCGTCGAGGAGCCCCAGCAGGGCGGCCAGAGTACCGCGCGGGCGGGTGCTCTCACCGGTCTCGCGGCTGTAGGGCGCCCGCGGTACGCCGGAGAGTTCGTCGAGCCGCTCGTTAACCGCGTGGGTCACCATGTCCCGCTGGATTCTGGGCAGGGGGAGCACGCCCTGCAGGAACGCGTCCAGTTCGACCTCGCTGACGTCGCCGCCCAGGGCGAAATACCTCAGCCACAGTTGCTCCACGGTGAGCCCGGTTCGTGCGAAACACGCGGCGACGATCCGTCGTTGCTCCTCGGCCTTGAGGGCGGACACGGTGATCACCCCCTGTTCTCGGCGACACCGGCCTGGATACCAACCACGACCCGGGATGAAACATGAGTCGGGCACATGATCGGCTGTACCGTTGCGGCGCGGTGACGGTTAGGCCAGGTGGACGAACGATTCGGGGCCATCGCGACAGACCGAGACGATCCGGGACGGGCGGAACATGGGGCGCGGGAGGCCGGGTGATCGCATTCGGCTAAGGTCGTTTTCCGAAAGCGGTTCTGAGCGTTGAGAAGTTAGCGCCGATCCGCCGGTAACCGGGTTGGTTGCGGCGGTTGATGGTGCGCGCTCGGCGCCGGTTCCCGCCGGTGACTCCCGTGGTGCATCACGCCGATGTGCAGAAGTGGGAGAGGCGGGCTTTGGCCGATGAATTCGACTGGCAGCAGGACAAGAACCGATTCGTCGAGGATGTCGGCGACGGCGAACTGCCGGTGACCTCCGAAAACGGCGTTCGGCTCATAGCCGGGCCACTGGTCAACCAGTTCGTAGCCCTGACCAGGGCGTTGCTGGATTCCGGTTCGATCGGGGCGGTCCTCGAACGGGTGGTCTTCGCGACGCGCGATCTGGTGCCGGGCGCTGATCTGGTCAGCGTCACCCTCCTCGATCCCGACGGCGGGTTCCACACACCGGTGCGGACCGACGAGATCGCCGGCGAGCTGGACCAGCTGCAGTACCAGTACGGCGAGGGTGCCTGCGTCGAGGCGGCGCGGGTTTCGGGACCGGCCGCGGCCTTCAGCGACAACCTCGCGGAGGACGCCCGCTGGCCGCGCTTCGGCCCGGCAGCCGCGGCGCTCGGCTTCCATTCGCTGGTCTCGACGGCCTTGCTGCCGGAAGCGTCGAGTTCGCAGCTTTCCGGTGCGCTGAACGTCTACTCGCGGCGTCCCCACGGCATCGCCAGGGCCGACCGCGACGTGCTGCTGCTCCTGGCGACGCACGCGTCACTGGCCTTGGCGACCACGCACGCGGTCACCCGCGGTCAGCTCCAGGAGGAACAGCTCCAGCAGGCGCTGGACAGCCGGGACGCGATCGGGCAGGCCAAGGGCATCCTGATGGCGCGGCGCGGAATCGACGCCGCGGAGGCGTTCGAGGTGCTGCGGCACACGTCGCAGAACATGAACGTCAAACTCCGGGAGCTGGCGGAGATGCTGTCCAAACGGCATACCGAACTGCAGCTGCCCGACTGACCGTCCGGCTGCGGCTACGATCGCGATCATGGGTTTCGGTGAGCTGGAGTTGTCGCGGACGTTCGACTGGCGTGGCCGTTCGGTGGCGTGGGAACGCCTCGGCGAAGGCGCCCCGGTGGTGCTGTGCCACGGGACACCGTGGTCGGCGCAACTGTGGGCGCCTTTCGCGCGAGCGCTCAGCGAAGAGTTCGCCGTGTACGTCTGGGACATGCCGGGATACGGCCGTTCGTCCAAGGAACCCGGCCACGCCGTCGATCTCGGAACGCAGGGCGAGCTTTTCGCCGACCTGCTCGAGCATTGGGGGCTGGCGGCCCCGCACGTGATCGCCCACGACTACGGCGGGGCGGTTTCCCTGCGCGCGAAGCTGCTGCACGGTGCCGAGTACGCCTCGCTCGCCTTGGTGGACGTCGTCGCGCTGCGGCCATGGGGCTCGGAATTCTTCCGGCTCGTCGCGGAGAACGCCGAGGTCTTCCAAGCGCAGCCGCCGGCCGTGCACCGGGGCGCGCTGGAGTCCTACATCGCGACGGCCTCCCACCGTGGTCTCACCGGCGCGCAACTGGCCACCCTGACCGGGCCTTGGCTGGACGCGCGGGGGCAACGTGCGTTCTACCGGCAGATCGCCGAGGCGGACGTCCGGTACACCGACGAGATCCAGGACCGCTATCCGGAACTCACGTTGCCGGTGAAGGTGATCTGGGGTGCGGATGACACGTGGATCCCGGTGGACCGCGCGGAACAGCTCGCCGGCGCGATTCCCGGCGCCCTCCTGGACGTCATCCCCGATGCCGGGCATCTGATCCAGTACGACGCACCGGTCGAATTGGCACTTTCCCTGCATCGGTGGCTCACGGCGGAAGTGGACCGGTGGGGATCCGCCGGGAGCGGACGCTGAAAGGCGCCGTCAAGATCAACATAGTTCCATTCGGATATTAGAAGTCGTCTACGTGATATCCGGCCACATAGGCACTTGAAAGCAATGCGCCGTGACATTCCGCCGTCGACGGTCCGAAGCCGACCGGAACCCAATGTCCGACGGTGTACCAATAGGACGATCCCGACGCGCAGTGAGCGACCACTCGATAGGTTTCCGAGTGTCTCGGCAAGGAGAAGCAGGTCAGGGAAATGCCTTCGCCGAAGAGAAGTCCATAGCGATCGCTGCCGCAGCCGTAGGGCGGGAACTTGCCTTCGGTCGCCGCGGAGGCCGGTGCGGCGGCCAGGAATCCGGCCGCCGAAAAGGCGGCCATGACTAAAGCGGCGATTTTCTTCTTCATGCTTTTCTCCCGCGGCTCGTTCCCAATGGAAAGCCCAGATTAGCCGCACGGAAGAATTGTCGTGAATTCATCGGGCAGGTGAAACGAGATCGCGTGCGGTGAACCGCGCTGCTCCGAAAGAGCGTCGCGGCCCCCCTTCTGAGTCCCCGGCTCCCCTTTTGGCCTAGCGTCGCCGGTACTGCGCCGGGGAGGTGATCGTGGCCCGGTCCTCATAGGATCCCGGCCTGCCGCGGTCGACGTGGAACGTCGTCAGGGTGCTCACCGGAGAACGCGGGTCGCGCCGGTCGCCGATCACCCGCATGTGCGTGCTCCAGCGGCGCGGGGTGACCTCGTAGACGTCGTAGCCGTACCGGTCACCCTCGAAGTACTTGAGGTGCGGGTTCGCCGCGCCCATCTTCGGCCCGTTCGTGGCGTTCCATTCGGGGGAGTAGGCGCCGGAGGTGACCGAATGCGCGGTGAACTCCGTGCCGATCACCGGGGTGGCCGGATCCGCGAAGTCCGGGCGGATGTCGTCGACGAACGCCGAATGCCAATCGCCGGTGATCACCACGAGGTCTTCGAGGCCGCTGTTCGCCACGTGGGTCAGCACCTCCTTGCGCTCGGCGAGGAAGCCGTCCCACTGGTCCGTGAACATGTAGCCGCCACCGGGTTTCGCCAGCTGGCTCAGCATGATCGAGTTCACCCAGCAGTGCCACGCCTCGCCGGAGCCGGTCACCTGGTCCTTGAGCCACGCCTTCTGATCCGCGCCGAGGATCGTGCCGTCGGGCAGGTTCTGCGCCGACCGGTACTGCCGGAGGTCCAAAATGGACAGATCGAGCAGATCGCCCCAGCGGCGCTGCCGGTGGATCCTCGGTGTCGACGGATGGTCCGGGCGAACCGGCATGTGCTCGAACCAGGCCTGGTACGCCGCCGAACGCCGCGCCCGCAGCGACGGGGTGGTACCGCTGTAGTCGTTGACGACCTCGTGATCGTCCCAGGTGACGAACCAGGGATGGGCCGCGTGGGCGTCCCGCAGCGACGGGTCGGACTTGTAGAGCGCGTGCCGCCGCCGGTACGCCTGCAGCGTCAGCACCTCGGGACCTTCGTGGTCGCGCAGCGGATTCCCGCCGACCTGACCGTGCTCGTAGACGTAGTCGCCGAGGTGGACGACGAAATCGAGCTCCTCCCTGGCAATCCCGGCGTGCGCCGCGTAGAACCCGTCGTGGAACGCCTGGCAGTTCGCCGAGGCGAACCGCACCCGCCGGACCGGCCCGACCGGCGCGGTACGGGTGCGGCCGATCCGGCTGACCTTGCCGAGCGCGTGGAACCGGTAGTAATACTGCGAGCCCGGCTCCAGCCCGGAAACCGGGACGTGCACGCTGTGCCCGAGCCCGGCGGTCGCGGCCGTCGTCCCGTGCGCCACGCGGCGGCGGAACCCGCGGTCGGTGGCGACCTCCCAGGCGACTTCGACGGTGTCGTCGAGCGGCTGCTCGAACTCCATCGGCTTCGGCGCGAGCCTGGTCCAGAGGGCGACGCCGTACGGGACCGGGTCGCCGGACGCGACGCCGAGCGTGAACGGTGCTTCGTCCCAGGTCGCGCCCAGCGCCACCGCGGCCTCCTCGGCCTGCGCGATCGTCATCCGCGAACTCAACGGCCAGGCCAGCCCCAGCGCCCCGGCGGTGGCGGCGCCTCGCAACAGGTCCCGGCGGTTGACGGACATCGGTGTTCTCCCTCGGCCTTCGGCGGATCGCTCCCCGAGAGCGAACACTCCCAAGATGGCCGGAGGCCGACGTGGGGGAGAACATCAGATGGTGATGACGACCTTGCCGCGTGCGTGTCCTTCGCGCACGTGACTGATGGCTTCGGGCACTTCGACGAGCGAGAAGGCACGGTCGATGACCGGTGTCAGTTTCTCCGCCTCGATGAGCGCCCGCAGCGTCTGGAGATCGTCCTGGTTCTCCGTGGAGAACAGGCCGCGGAGCTTCTGCTTCACGAACGGCCCGAGGAGCAGTGCCCGCAGATTGCGACCCACCGGGCCGATCCACTTCCCCTTGCCCTCGCCGCCGACGATGACGAGAGTGCCTTGCGGGGTAAGGGATTCGCGTAACGATGTCAGCGACCGGTTGCCGGCGGTGTCAAGGATGAGGTCGTAGCCGCCGCCGAAATCCTCACGGGTGTAGTCGAAAACCCGGGTCGCGCCGAGTGAACGGACGAGCTCCACCTTGCCCGTGCCGCATACGCCGTCCACCTCGGCGCCGAACGCCTTGGCGATCTGCACCGCGAAGGTGCCCACGCCACCGCCCGCGCCGATGACCAGGACCTTCTGCCGCGGCGCGACCTGCCCTCGGTTCCGGAGCGCCTGAAGCGCGGTGAAAGCGGAGATGGGGACCGCCGCCGCTTCTTCGAAGCTGAGCCGCTCGGGCTTTTTGGCGATTCTGTCCACTGTGGTCAGTGCGTACTCGGCGAAAGAACCTTCGCAGGTTCCGAAAACCTCGTCGCCCGGCCGGAACCGCGTCACGTTGCCGCCGACGGCGTGCACCACGCCGGCGAAATCCAGCCCGCGGACCCGGGCCTTCGGTCTCCGTACCCCGAATCCCATGAGCCGCACCAAGTACGGCGTGCCCTCCATGAGGTGCCAGACGCCGGGATCGACCGCCGCCGCCCGGATCCGCACGACCACACCGTCCGGTCCGGCTTCGGGTTCGGGCAGGTCGGTCAGGGTCAGGACGTCGGTGGTGCCGTACTCGTTCTGGACGATCGCCTTCACGGCGGCCTCATTCCTGGTCTGGGTACTGGAAAACGTCGTCGAGCCCGACGCCGAACACCCGGGCGATCCGGAAGGCCATCTCCAAGGACGGCGAGTAGCGGCCCTGTTCGATGGCGATCACCGTCTGGCGGGTGACGTCGATCCGGTCCGCGAGTTCCGCTTGGGTCATCTCGCCCTTCGCGAACCGCAGGGCGCGGATGGAGTTCGTGACCTTGGTCGGTTTCACCATGCCTGGAATCCCCAGCGGTAGGCGGCGATCTTCGCGATCGAGCCGAGCAGGGAGGACAGGACGAAGGCGAGGTACACGGAGTTGGCGATCCAGAAGTGGTCCAGCTCCGCCATCGCCATGACGAGTGCCGCGACCCCGCCGATCACGACGAACGACTGCCCGATGTGCTCGCCGAACCGGCCGATCTCGCGGTCGCGCTGGTCCTTGCGGCCCGCGTCACGCGGTGAGGCGATCGCGGCGGCGATGTGCAGCACGATCGAGGCCACGATGGCCGCCCCGACGGTCCACAGCAACGGTGCCACGTAAGGGACATCGACGACCATGCCGGAGCTTGCCCGGCCGAAGACGACGATCAGGTACGCCGCGTAGGCGAAGACCGTCACCACCGCCATGATCCATGCGCGTTTCTCTTCCAAGGCCACGAGGGCCAAGGTAAAGAGTTTTAGACATCATGTCAAACATTCTTTACCTCGACGCCCGCGTCGGGCGAACTCGTCCGAAGCCGACCCGACCGGGTGTTAACGGTCCGCGGTCCGGGCGCGACTTCTCTCGGTCTCATCGTCTCGGAGTGGAGTTCGCGAATGCCGAAGACCGTCGCACTGATCCTCGTCGCCGGTGCCGCCGTGCTGACCGCTTGCGGCGCCCCGGCCACGCGGCCTGGGGCGCCGTCGACGGTGACCGAGACGTCCGTGAGTGTCCAGTCGCCGGCGGAGACCGGCGGACCTGCGTCTTCCGCCGCTCGCCTCATCTCCGTCCCCGATGTTTCGGGGATGAACCATCAGGACGCGCAGGACGCGATGCAGGCGGCGGGCCTGTACAACCTGCGCGAAGTCGACGGAACAGGGAAAGGCCGGATGCTCGCGCTGGACCGGAACTGGGTCCAGACCGGGCAGGACCCGGCGCCGGGGACGAAGGTGACCGCGGACGCGGTGATCACGCTGACCGCCGTCAAAATCGGCGAGAAGTGAGACCGCCGGGATTCAGGCCCCGACGGTGAGAGTCTCTTCGAGGGTCGCCCGGTGCGTGGGCTTCGCCTCTTCGTAGCGACGGCGGCCTTCGTCGGTCACGATGACGAAGATCCCGCGCCGGTCCGACTCGCAGAGCGAGCGCTGGACGAGTCCCTCGCGTTCCAGGCGGGCGACGAGACGTGAAGTGGCGCTCTGGCTCAAGTGGACGACCTCGGTCAGATCGGCCGCGCGGCATTTGCCGACGACGCAGTTCACCAGCCGTTCGAGGGCTTCGAACTCGGTGACGCCGAGGCCGTGGCGCTCCTGGAGCCGGCACTCGAGGCGTCCGAAGACCGCCGCGTGCCGGGCGGACAGGTCGTGCCACTCCCGCAGCAGGTCTTGTTCGGCGTCGTCGCTCACGCGGCCCAAGATAGCATGCACGTGAATTTTATGCAAAGTCATTAAATGCACTTGCATTAGATGCGCGTGCATGTACTGTACGGATCATGAGTTCTTCCGTGCAGCTGTCCACCAGCTCGACCAGGTGGGACGCGCGCCTCTGGGGTGTCCTGCTCACTGTGTCCGTCGTCGTGGGCCTCGACGCGCTCGACGTGTCGATGGTCGCCGTCGCCCTCCCGTCCATCCAGGCCGAACTCGGTCTCTCCACCGGTGCCCTGCAATGGATCATCAGCGCCTACGTGCTCGGCTACGGCGGCCTGCTGCTCCTCGGCGGCCGCACCGCCGACCTGCTCGGCAGGCGCCGGGTCTTCCTCGTCGCCGTCGCGGTCTTCGCGCTCGCTTCCCTGCTCGGCGGGCTCGTCGACGACGGCGCGCTGCTGATCGCCACCCGGTTCATCAAGGGACTCGCGGCCGCGTTCACCGCGCCGGCGGCCCTTTCCATCATCACCACGACCTTCCACGAAGGCCCCGCCCGCAACCGGGCGATCAGCATCTTCGCCGTGTTCGGTGCCAGCGGTTACTCCGCGGGCCTCGTCTTCTCCGGTCTGCTCACCGAGGTGGGCTGGCGCTGGACGTTCCTGCTGCCGGTGCCGATCGCGCTCGCCGCGCTGGTCGCCGCGATCAAGCTGATCCCGTCCTACCAGCCGCAAACCGGTGGCGGCTATGACTTCCCCGGCGCGATCACCGGTGCCGCCGGTTCCCTCCTGCTGGTCTTCGCCGTGGTCGAAGCGCCGGAGATCGGCTGGGCCGCCCCGCGGACCCTGATCTCGTTCGCCCTCGCGCTCGCCCTGCTCGTCACGTTCGTGTTCATCGAGAAGCGCAGCAAGCACCCGCTGCTTCGCCTCGGCATCCTGCGTTCCGGTCCGCTGGCCCGAGCCAACCTCGGCGGCGCGACGTTCTTCGGCGCCTACATCGGTTTCCAGTTCGTGGTCATGCTGTACCTGCAGACCGTGCTGGGCTGGTCCGCGTTGCAGACGGCGCTCGGATTCCTGCCTGCAGCGCTGATCGTCGCCTTCGGTTCACCCAGGATCGAGCCGCTGATCGACCGGCTCGGCACGCCGCGCACGATCCTCGCCGGTGTCGTCGCCCACGTGATCGGGTACGCGTTGTTCCTGCGGATCGACGAGAGTTCCAGCTACGCCGGTTCGGTGCTGCCGAGCATGATCCTGCTGGGTATCGGCTTCATGCTGGCGTTCTCCTCGCTGAACATCCAGGCGACCAACGGCATCTCCGACGACGAGCAGGGGCTCGCCGGCGGGCTGCTGAACACGTCGATCCAGGTCGGCGGCGCGATCGGCCTCGCCGTGGTGACCGCGGTCCTGACCGGCAACTCGGGTGGTGCCACCGGCCCGGCCGCGCTGCTGAACGGGTTGGCGCCCGCGCTGACCGTCGTCACCGGCATCGCCGTGATCAGCGTCCTGGTGGCGCTGTCCGGAGTCGTCGGCCTGCGCAAGGCCGAAGCCCGCTCCGCCGTCGCCGAACCGGAGTTCGCCGCGGCCGAATGACCACCGCGCCAACGCGCGTGAAGGCCCCCTTCCCTCGGGTCAGCCGAGGGAAGGGGGCCTTCACGCGCGTTCACCAGCGAATCGGCAGGGATTTCAGGCCGTTCTGGAAGTTCGACCGCAACCGCACCGGCTCCCCGGCGAGTTCGACCTCGCCGAGCAGGTCGAGCACCGCTTCGAACATCGCCCGCAGCTGCACCCTGGCGAGCTGGGCGCCGAGGCAGAAATGCGGGCCGTGCCCGAAGGTCACGTGATCGTTGGGCGTGCGGCCGATGTCGAAGCGGTCCGGATCCTCGAAAACGGACTCGTCGCGGTTCGCCGCCGAGAACCAGACGACGACCTTCTCACCCGCCCGGATGTCCACATCGGACAGAACGACGTCCTCGGTCGCGGTCCGGCGGAAGTGCATCACCGGCGTCCACCAGCGCAGCATCTCTTCCACCGCGCCGGGAAGCAGTGACCGGTCGGCCAGCAGCCGCCGGTACTGATCCGGATGTGACAGCAGCGCGAGCATCCCGCCCGGAATGCCGTTGCGCAGGGTTTCGTTGCCTGCCACGGAAAACAGCCAGAACAGGTTCTCGAACTCCGCGATCGACACGCGGCCGCCGTCCGTGTCGCTGCCCACGTGACCCATCAGATTGCTCATCACGTCGTCGCCGGGGTGACGGCGTTTGTACTCGCCGAGCGCGGTGGCGTACGCGTAGAGATCAGGCATCCCCGGGCGGGTGCGCGGGTCCGGCATCGACCCGTCGGGCCCCGGAACCGGCCGGACGGCCAGCGCCGCGCGCGCGAGATCGGTGACCTCGCCGGCCTCGACGGTCGCGCTCACCGCGTAGTCGGCGTCCTGGTAGCCGATCACGCGGTTGCTCCAGTCGTACATCAGCCGCCGGTCCTGTTCGGGGATCCCGAAGACCTCGGCGAGCGTCAGCAGCGGGAGATCGGCGGCGACGGCGGCGAAGTCGCAGCGGCCGTCCGCGGCGACCTCGGCGATCAGCTCCCTCGCCCAGCCGTGGATCCGCTCGGTCAGCCTGCCGACCGCACGCGGCGTGAACGCCTTGGTGAGCAGGCCTCGCAGCCGGGCGTGCTCGGGCGGATCCATGTTGAGCATCATCCGCCGGACGTAGCCGAGGTCCTGCTCGGTCGCCGGGTCCCGGATCTGCGTCCCGCCGAGGCGCGACGAGAACAGCTTCGGGTTCTTCAGCACGTGCTTGACGTCGGAATGCCGTAGCACGGCCCAGAAATCGTCCACCCGCGTGACCGGCGACTCCCGGCGCAGCGACGCGAGGTGCTCATACGGCACGCCCCGCGTGTACACGTCCGGATCGGTGATCACGCCGTCGACCCTAGCCCGCGGGCGGGGGACTGAGGAAAGATCCGTCCGGTGGAAACACTGAAGATGCGCACCGCCGGAACCGAAGGCCCGCCCGTGCTCCTGCTGCACGGCCTCGGCGCGACAGGAGCGGTCTGGGACGGCCTCATGGCGCATCCGGGATATCGCTGGCTCGCGCCGGATCTGCCCGGCCACGGGGGATCGCCCCGGTTGCCGCACTACTCGTTCGGCGGGCTGGCCGCGGCGGTCGCCGACGCGCTCCCGGAACGCGGTCCGGTGCTGGTGATCGGGCATTCACTGGGCGGCGTGGTCGGGCTGGCGCTGGCCAGCGGCTGGTTCGGGGTGAAGGTCGCCGGGCTGTTCACGGTCGGCGTCAAGGTCGAATGGAGCGAGGACGACCTCGCGAGGGCGGCCGCCATGGCGGCCAAGCCGCCGAGGGTGTTCCCGACCCGTGAGGACGCCGAACGCGGCTTCCTCAAGATCGCCGGCCTGGTCGGGATCGCCGAGGCGGATCCCGACGGGGTGGCCGAAACCGAAGGCGGCTGGCGGCTGGCGCTGGACCCCCGCGCGTTCGGCGTCGGCGCACCCGACATGCGCGGACTGCTCGGCGCGGCGCGCTGCCCGGTCGTCCTCGCCGCCGGTGAGCACGACCCGATGAGCCGTCCGGAGCAGCTTCGCGCCCTCAGCCCGCACTCGGCCGTACTCCGGGGACTCGGCCACAACGCCCACGTCGAAGACCCGTCCTCGCTCCTGCCCTTCCCCAGGCAATTCGCCCTCTGAACGCGCCTAGCGCCGAAGCCGCCCCAGGACGGCGATGCCCTCGGCGATGTCGCTCGCCGGGCTCGCCCCGTAGCCGAGGACGAGGCCGGGATTCATCGGGCGCTGACAGTGCCACGACAGCGGCTGCACCTTCACGCCCTGCTCCAGCGCGGCAGCGGCGAAGTCGAGATCGGAGAACTCGGCGTCGAAGGTGATCGTCAGATGCAGCCCGGCGGCGGCGCCATGCACCACGGCGTCCGGGAGATGCGCCCGGAGCGCGTCGATCATCGCGTCCCGCCGGCGGCGGTGCCGTTTGCGCACGAACCGCAGCTGCCGCTCCATCTCCCCGGACTCCATGAGATGCGCGAGCACCAGCTGCGGGAGGACGGCGTTGCCGAGGTCGGCGAACCGTTTGGCCGCGACCACCTCGTCGCGGTACCGCGGCGGCACCAGCATCCAGCCCACCCGGAGCGCGGGTGCGAGCCACTTCGACACGCTGCCCGCGTAACAGACCTGTTCGGCGAGCATCGAGCGCAACGCGGGCACCGGCGGACGGTCGTAGCGGTGCTCGGCGTCGTAGTCGTCCTCGATGATCAGTCCGCCGTTCGCGGCCCAGCGCATGAGCTCACGACGGCGTTCCCCGCCGAGCACGACACCGGTCGGGAACTGGTGCGCGGGAGTGAGCAGCACGGCGGGCGCGCCGCTGCGCACGAGCTCGTCGACGTCGATGCCGTCGTCGTCGACCCGGATCGGCGGGGTCGCCAGCCGCCGGTCGTGCAGATGCTGCCGCGCGCCCAGCGAACTCGGATCCTCGACGGCGATCTCGGAGATCCCGTTGTCGCAGAGCACCTGCGCCAGCAAGCCGAGGCCCTGCGCGACACCGGCGACGATCAGCACGTCGTCCGCGTCGGCGGTGATGCCCCGGGTGCGGGCGATCCAGTGCGCGATGGCCAGCCGCAACGCGGGAGCGCCCCGAGGGTCGCCGTAGCCGAAGGCCGCCGCCGAAAGGTCGTTGAGCACGGTGCGCTCGGCGCGTAACCACGCCGTTCGAGGGAAGGCCGTCAGATCCGGCACGCCGGGGGACAGGTCGATCCGCGCCGGGGTCGACCGCAGCGAGTCGAAGACGCCGATCCCGGGAGCGGGCTGGAAGATCGTGCCAGCGGACGGCGGCCCGGACGTCCGCTGCTCCTTCGTCCGTGCAGGCGCCGCGACGACCACCGTGCCCGCCCGGCCACGTCCGGCGACATGGCCGTCCTCGACGAGGCGCTGGTACGCCTCGGTGACCACACCGCGGGAGACCCGCAGGTCCGCGGCCAGCGCCCTGGTCGCGGGCAGCCTGCTGCCGACCGGCAGGCGGCCGTCGGAGATGGCGTGCCGCAACCGCGACGCCAGCCAGTCCGACCGGCGCCCCGGCGGTGCGTCCCCGATGTCCAGCTGCAGGAAGTCCGAGCCCTCGGCAGTCACCCGATCATTGTGTCATTCGGGTTCGTAGGCGAGGTTCGGCCGCAGCCACTGCTCCATAGTGGACAGTTCGAGGCCGCGGCGGGCGGCGTAGTCCTCGACCTGGTCCTTGCCGAGCCGTCCGACGGTGAAGTACCGCGAATCGGGGTGGGCGAAGATCAGCCCGCTGACGCTCGCCGCCGGCATCATCGCGAACGACTCCGTCAGCGCCATGCCGAGCCGGTCCGAGTCGAGCAGGTCGAACAGCTCCTGCTTCTCGCTGTGGTCCGGGCTCGCCGGGTAACCCAGCGCCGGGCGGATGCCGCGGAAGCGTTCGGCGTGCAGGTCTTCCAGCTTCGGATCGGCGTCCGGCTCGAACCAGTCCCGCCGCGCCCGGAGGTGGAGGTACTCGGCGAACGCCTCGGCGAGCCGGTCCGCGAGCGCCTTCACCATGATGGCGCGGTAGTCGTCCTGCTTCGCCTCGAACTCGGCCGCGAAATCCTCGGCACCGAGGATGGTGACCGCGAACCCGCCGAGGTGGTCGCCCGCGCCCGCCGGGGCGATGTAGTCCGCCAGACAGCGGTTGGGCCGCGACAGCGGTTTCTTGGTCTGCTGGCGCAGCATCGGGAACTTGACTCCCGACTCGAGGATGATGTCGTCGCCCTCGGAGTGCGCCGGCCAGAACGCGTACGCGCCCTTCGCCTGGAACCGGTCCTCGGCGATGATCTGGTCCATCAGGGTGTTCGCGTCGTCGAACAGCTCCCGCGCCACCGGGTTGTTCAGGATCGCCGGGTACTTGCCCTTCAGCTCCCATGCCAGGAACAGGAAGGTCCAGTCGATCATCTCGCGCAGCTCGGTGAGCGTCGGCGAGACGTACCGGACACCGGTGAACTCGGGCGTCGGGATGTCGTCGAAGGAGACCTTCTCCGGGTTGGCCCTCGCCTGCTCGACCGTCAGCAACGGCGTCCGCTGCTTGTTCGCGTGCTGCACGCGCAGCGCTTCCTGGTCCTCGCGGTTCTTCTTGTCGAGGATATCGGCGCGGTCCGCGTCGAGCAGGTCGCCGACGACGCCCACGACACGCGAGGCGTCCAGGACGTGCACGGTCGTGTGCTCGTACGCGGGCGCGATGCGGACCGCGGTGTGCTGGCGTGACGTGGTCGCGCCGCCGATCAGCAGGGGCAGCTTCAGCCCGCGCCGCTCCATTTCGGCGGCGACGTTGACCATTTCGTCCAGCGACGGCGTGATCAGGCCGGAGAGCCCGATGGCGTCGGCGCCCTCGGAGACGGCCGTGTCCAGGATGACCGAAGCCGGGACCATCACGCCGAGGTCGATCACCTCGTAGTTGTTGCAGCCGAGGACGACGCCGACGATGTTCTTGCCGATGTCGTGCACGTCGCCCTTGACCGTCGCCAGGACGACCTTTCCGTTGCCCTGGCGGGTTTCGACGCGGCCTTCGAGGCGCGCCTTCTCCTTCTCGGCCTCCATGAACGGTTCGAGGTACGCCACGGACCGCTTCATCACGCGCGCGCTCTTGACCACCTGCGGCAGGAACATCTTCCCGGACCCGAACAGGTCGCCGACGATCTTCATGCCGTCCATCAGCGGGCCTTCGATGACCTCGAGCGGCTTCGGCAGCTTCTGGCGGGCTTCCTCGGTGTCCTCTTCGATGTAGTCGACGATGCCGTGCACCAGCGCGTGGCTGAGGCGCTCCTCGACCGTACCTTCGCGCCAGGACAGGTCGATGACGCGCTGTGTTCCCTTGCCGTTGACCGTTTCCGCGAAGGTGACCAACCTGTCGGTGGCGTCCTCGCGACGGTCGAAGAGCACGTCCTCGACCAGCTCCAGCAGATCCTTGGGGATGTCCTCGTAGACCGCGAGCTGCCCGGCGTTGACGATGCCCATGTCCAGCCCGGCGCGTACCGCGTGCAGCAGGAAGGCCGAGTGCATCGCTTCACGCACGACGTTGTTGCCGCGGAAGGAGAACGACAGGTTCGAGATACCGCCGCTGATGTGCACGCCGGGACAGCGTTCCTTGATCCGCGGCAGCGCGTCGATGAACGCCTTGGCGTACCCGTTGTGCTCCGAGATACCGGTCGCGACCGCGAGTACGTTCGGGTCGAAGATGATGTCCTCGGCGACGAAACCGGCCTTCTGGGTCAGCAGGTCGTAGGCGCGCCCGCAGATCTCGACCTTCCGGTCGGCGGTGTCGGCCTGGCCCTGCTCGTCGAAGGCCATCACGACCACGCCCGCGCCGTAGTCGCGGATGCGCCGGGCCTGCTGCAGGAACTGCTCCTCGCCCTCCTTGAGGCTGATGGAGTTGACGACTCCCTTGCCCTGCACGCATTTCAGCCCGGCCTCGAGCACCGTCCAGCGCGAGCTGTCGATCATGATCGGCAGCCGGGCGACCTCGGGTTCGGTGGCGATGAGGTTCAGGAACGTGGTCATCGCCTTTTCGCTGTCGAGCAGGTCGGCGTCCATGTTGACGTCCAGCAGGTTCGCTCCGCCACGCACCTGCTCCAGCGCGACGTCGACGGCGGCCTGGTGGTCGTCGGCCTCGATCAGCTTGCGGAACTTGGCGGACCCGGTGACGTTGGTCCGCTCGCCGATCATGACGAAACCGGTGTCCTTGCCGATCTCGAACGGCTCCAGCCCGCTGAAGCGGGTGTTCGCCTTCGGCTCCGGCACGGTCCGCGGCGCCATCCCGCGGACGGCGTCGGCGATCTCCTTGATGTGCGCGGGAGTCGTGCCGCAGCAGCCGCCGACGACGTTGACCATCCCGGCCGTGGCGAAGTCGCCGAGCAGCCCGCCGGTCTCCTCGGGCGTCTGGTCGTATCCGCCGAACGCGTTCGGCAGTCCGGCGTTCGGGTGGCAGGCCGTGTAGGTGCCCGCGAGGTGGGAAAGTTCGGCGATGTGCGGGCGCATTTCCTCGGCGCCCAGCGAACAGTTGACGCCGACCAGCAGCGGATCGGCGTGCTCGATGGAACTCCAGAACGCCTCGACCGTCTGCCCCGACAGCGTCCGGCCGCTCAGGTCGACGATCGTCACCGAGATCCACAGCGGCAGCTGCGGCGCGACGTCGCGGGCGGCGGCGATCGCGGCCTTGCAGTTGAGGGTGTCGAAGATCGTCTCGATCAGCAGCAGATCGACGCCGCCTTCGGCGAGCGCTTTGATCTGATCCGCGTACGCGGCGTACACCTCGTCGAAGGTCACCGCGCGGAACGCCGGGTCCTCGACCTTCGGCGACAGCGACAATGTGACGTTCAGCGGCCCGACCGACCCGGCGACGAACTTCCCGCCCGCCGCGTCCGCCGCCTCGCGCGCGATCTGGGCGCCGCGGAGGTTCATCTCGTACGCGAGGTTCTCGAGCCCGTAATCTGCCTGGCCGATGGTGGTGGCGGTGAACGTGTTCGTCGTCGTGATGTCCGCGCCGGCGTCCAGATACTGGCGGTGGATGTCGAGGACGACGTCCGGCCGGGTGAGGTTCAGCAGGTCGGGGTCGCCGGTGATGTCACGAGGATGGTCCTGGAACCGCTCGGTGCGGTAATCCTCTGGCTTGAGGCCGGCGTTCTGGAGCATCGACCCCCACGCGCCGTCGAGCACGACGATGCGCTCATCCAGCAGCTTTCGCAGGGCGGTCGTTTCCATCCAGCGCTCCTCCCATGTCGTGGGAGGCGCCCTTGCTGGTCAAGCTCGGGGCCGAGCGTGGCGGACCCGTGGTCCGTTGCAGCGCCTCTCGACCTTGGCGACCAGAGTACCGGATCCGCTGCCTCGATCGTTACCCGAAGTCGCCGCTCGAGCCCGCGCGGCGAGGTCGGCCACGAGTGCCCTGCTCAGGCGCGTGCACGGCGTGACGGCGGCCACTGTCGACGAGGCGGACGTGTCCACTAGCTGGGACGACGTCCGTCGGATGTGGGCCGGACGGTCCAACTGTAAAAGATTCAGTAACAGGGCCCGGAGTGTGCCGATGTGATCATCGGACGGCTTGCGGGAGGTGAGCCCAGCGGGCAACGGGGGTAGGGCGCTCAGGGGAGGAGACGCTGTCCCGGTCGTTTCGGATCGGACGTATCCGTGTTGCGCAGCCGGTTTACGGCGGCGGTGGTGCTATCGCGCCGGTGTCGCCGAGCCCGCATCTTCCGGCGATCGCCGTCGGCGGGAGCGCTGCCGCGGACAACAACGTCAACAAGATCACCAACGCGGTGACCGGCGATGGTCCGATCGTCCAGAACGTCAACCAGTTGCCACCGTCGGAGCTGGGTGGAGCTAGCTCGTCGAACAACAGCGGCGGTTTCCCATCGATCTCCGACGTACTCGACGTGCTCCTCCCACCCGGGAGCCTAGCCGGGATGATCTGGCAGGTAGTCAAGGCAGACAGTCCTTCCGAGGCCATCCACGGTGTTCTCGATCTCCTTGGCTACATTCCGGTTCTTGGGGAAGCCGCGGACCTCTCGAGCGCTGCGATGTACGCCAACGAAGGTGACAAACTCAATGCAGGAATCTCACTGGGTGCAGCGATTCCTTTCTTTGGCTGGGCAGCAGCTGCATGGAGGTCGGGTAAGCAAGCGGTCAAGGGCGCGGAGAACGTCGCCGAGCGTGCGGCGCATGGCTTCCCGGTCGATCCGCCTTGTGTCGGCAAGAACAGCTTCGTCGCAGGTACCCGCGTTCTCATGGCCGGTGGCCTGACCAAACCGATCGAAGAGGTCGAACTCGGGGACCAGGTCGTCGCGACTGACCCTGAGAGCGGCCGTACTGAGTCGCGCCCGGTCGTGGCAACCATTATTGGCGAGGGGAGAAGAACCTTGTTCGCCTGTCGGTCGGCGCGAATGGTGAAGTCGGTAAGTCCGACGGCATTGTCGGAACCGATAGGCATCCATTCTGGTCAGTAAGTCAATAGCGCTGGGTTGATGCCGCGGAATTGAACGTGGGCGACAGTTTGCGTACCGATGTTGGCGCGAGAACTGCTGAAATCGTCAAGCTTGAAAAGTGGTCGGTGGCGCACCAGTGCGTTTACAATCTGACGATCGATGGCTTGCATACATGTTATGTTGTAACTGCGGGCACGCCTCTTCTTGTTCACAACTCATCTTGTCAGTTCTGGTCTGGGGTGGACTACAATGGTCAGCGCGTCTATCAGCGTGATGATTTGGTCAATCCGGCCTACGTGTCGCCTGTGGACAAGTATGGGCGCACGAACCTCAAGCGAATGCAGCAGGGATTAGCGCCAATGGGGCCAGATGGCAGGCCTTTGAATCTTCATCATGTCATTCAGGCGCAGGACGGCGCCATCGCCGAGGTGACGCATTCGATGCACATCGAGCACTACAACCAGCTGCATTGGAAGGCGGCTACTAAGATCCCCTCTGGCATCGATCGTGATGCCTTCAATGCCTGGAAGAAGCAGTACTGGCAGGATCGAGCGAAGGGGTTCGGTGAATGAGCGCTGTTGAGGCAAGTGAGAGGCTGATTGATCTGGTTCACGCCAACCCGGACCTGGCGAACCACGCTGATGGTTGCGATGAGGTGGCAATAGCGGCTGCGGAACGTGCGCTCGGTATCCCATTTCCTCCCTCTTATCGTCGTTTGATCGAGGAATTTGGCACCTGGGATATTGCCGGAGAAGAGTTTCTCGGCGTTTATCGCACTCCTGCATCGGGGAACGAGCTGCTGGGGTCGGCTGTTGAGACCTTGAGTGCTCGAGATCAGTACGGTATGCCAGCAGATCTTATTGTGGTGATGTTCGACGGTATGGGTGGTTTGGTCGTCCTCGATTCGTCGCAGGTAAGCGAGGTCGCTGAGTTTCCTGTTCGAGTCTGGACTCCCGGGGTTCCTGACCGCGGCAGCATGGAGACTCTTGATGAAAATTTCGGCTCCTTCGCCTTTGAACTCTGTCAGAGGGCAGTGACTCAATGGCGCGAGGGCGGCTAAAGGCGAGCGGTGATCGCTTCGTGAATGGGAGCCGGTCGTGAGCGGAGTTTGGATTCAGGAGTCAAATTGCCGCTCACGACCATAGTGCTTAGCGCTTACAGCTGCTGCTCCACCGGTTTCAGACTTTTCAAAAACCGACGGTCGCCTTCTGGATCTTCACCGGCTTCGCGGGCAGCCCGTCGGCAGGACCGTTCGGATCGGTCGGGATGATGCCGTTCGCCACGATCCGGTCCAGCACCTCCATGCCCCGCACGACCTTGCCCATCACCGAGTAGTTCTTCGGGATGTTCGCGAACGAGTGCACGATGAAGAACTCGCTGCCGTTGGTGCCGGGGCCCTGGTTGCCCATGGCGATGGTGCCGCGCTCGTAGGTCTCGGTGCCGTCGACCTCGTCCGGGAACTTGTAGCCGGGCCCGCCCTTCTCGGCTTCGTAGATGTCGCCGCACTGAAGGACACCGAGGCGCGACGAGTTCGTCAGGCGCCAGCACTGGCTGCGGTCGTAGAAGCGCTGCAGGGCCAGGCTCGCCAGGTTGTGGACGGCGCACGGAGCGGCGCCGGCGCGGTTCAGGCGCACGGTCACCGGGCCGTAGTTGAAGCGGAACGTGACGTCGACGGTGCCGCGGGTCAGCGCGAAGGGGAGCGGGCGCAGCACCGGCCGGGCCGCGGGGTTTTCGGGCGTCGGCGTGAACTCGCAGCGCACGATCGGCGCCGAAGACGCGGGCGCGGCGGTAGCGACACCGGGCAGGAGCACGGCGGCGAGAGCGGAAACGACAGCGGTGACACCCCAGCGCAGCTTCATGAGGGGAAACCTAACTCAAACGGGTGGTCGTCGGGTAGCAGTTCACGCAGGCGCGTTGTCCGGGTGGTCGTGAGTGGCGACCTGGCTGTGGTGATCGCGGGTCGCGAGTCCGTGAAGGCCTCCTTGCCTACCCTGAGGGTAGTGAAGGAGGCCCTCACTACCTCGGTGATCGCCACAACCGCCCCAGGTGTATCAGCAGTCACAGAGGCGGCGCCTGTGGGCCTTCATGTACATCGGGCGGGTGAGAGTGGCGGTGAGTCATCGGTCCGGGTGGTCGTGAGTGGCGATTCGGGTTAGAACACGAATCGCCACTCACGACCACCTGCACCGAACGGTCACCGCACATGCTGAGCTCACTCACCGCCGCGTACCTTGCCGTCTCCCTCACACTGATCCCGCCGACCGAGATCCGGCCTGACCAGGTCGATCATGTCGCCTTGCCGTGCGTCCAGACGGGCGCGTCCACCGACGACGCGGACGCCGCCAAGAGCCTCAACCAGCAACTCGGCACCAAGATGCGCGGCTACATGAACCCGTACAACACGTCGTGCGCCAGAGCGATCGTCGAGACCGTCCAGAGACAGGGGCTCAACGATCGCGCGGCGGCCATCGCGATCGCCACGGTGATCGTCGAGTCGAGCATCGCCAACCTCGACGGCGGCCTCGGCGACTCGGTCGGGCTCTTCCAGCAGCGCGCGAGCTGGGGTTCCTTCCAACAGCGGACCGACCCGGTCTGGGCGACCGGCAGATTCCTCGCCGTGATGCGGCAGTTCTACCCGAACGACACGTGGAACAACGTCGCCATCGGGGACGTCGCGGCGGCGGTCCAGCGGCCGGCCGCGAAGTACCGGCATCGCTACGGGGTCGAGGCGGGCGACGCGGTCAAGATCGTCAACGAGCTGTGGTCCCAGGACGGCAACTGGCCCCCGTCCTCGAAGGAGAGCGGGGGCCGGTGAGCCGTGAAGGAACTACTTGCGCCAGGCCGTGCGCTGCTTCCGGATGTCGAGCACCAGCCCGAACATCATGAACAGCGACAGGCCGATCAGCCACAGGTTCTCGGTCCAGCCGTGGTGGTTGCCGTACAGCATCACCAGCAGGATGATCGCGGTCAGCCAGCCCGCGATCCGCGTCGCCTTCGGGAAGGAACCGTGCCAGCCCCACTCGGCCGACGGCTCGTCGCGGGGGTCAACGGTGTCGACGCCCACCCGGCCGCGCTTTTCGACCGCCTTGCTCGCCACGATCAACTCCTCAAAACCCGATGGTTCGCTTGCCCGCGAATGATCCCACACCTGGCTGCACGCGCCCGACGGGGCCCGCGCGACAATGGCACCCGATGACTACCTCGCGAAGTGTGCTCGTGCTCGGTTCGACCGGATCGGTCGGCGCCCAGGCCCTCGACGTCGCGGCCCGCAACCCGGAGCTGTTCCGGGTCGCCGGGATCGCCGCGGGCGGCTCCGACCCCGCCGCGCTGGCCGCGCAGGCCCTGGCGCACCAGGTCGACGCCGTCGCCGTCAGCAGGCCGACGGCCGTGGAAGACCTGCAGCTCGCGTTGTACGCCGAGGCGCAGAAGCGCGGCTACAACCGTGGCGACTTCAAACTCCCGCGCATCTTCGCCGGAGCCGACGCGGTCGTCGAGATGATCGACGCCACCCCGGTCGACGTCGTGCTCAACGCGCTCCCGGGCTCACAGGGGCTCCCGCCGACCCTGCGCGCGCTCGCCACCGGCGCCACGCTCGCGCTGGCCAACAAGGAATCGCTGATCGCGGGCGGACCGCTCGTGCTGGCGGCGGCCGAACCCGGACAGCTGGTTCCGGTCGATTCCGAGCACTCCGCGATCGCGCAGGCCCTTCGCGCCGGCCGCGAGTCGGAGGTCGCCCGGCTGGTCCTCACCGCCTCGGGCGGCCCGTTCCGCGGCCGAAAACGCGAGGAGTTGGCGGACGTCACAGTCGAGCAGGCGATGGCGCATCCGACCTGGTCGATGGGGCCGCTCATCACGATCAACTCGTCCACTTTGGTCAACAAGGGCCTGGAGCTGATCGAGGCGAAGCTCCTGTTCGACATCGAGACCGACCGCATCGACGTGGTCGTCCACCCGCAGTCGATCATCCACTCGATGGTGACGTTCGTGGACGGCTCGACGATCGCCCAGGCCAGCCCGCCCGACATGCGGCTGCCGATCGCGCTGGCCCTGCACTGGCCGGACCGCGTGCCCGGCGCCGCGGCCGCGTGCGTCTGGGACAAGCCCGCGAGCTGGACTTTCGAGCCGCTGGACAACGACGCGTTCCCCGCCGTCGAGCTCGCGAGGCACGCCGGAGACGCCGGAGGGTGCATCCCGGCGGTGTACAACGCGGCGAACGAGGAACTGGTGGCCGCTTTTCTGGCACAGAACACCGGCTTCACCTCGATTGTGGACACTATTGCCCAGGTGGTGGAAGCCGCCGACGAATGGCGTCGCGAACCTCGCGACGTTGATGACGTACTAGCTGCCGAGCGCTGGGCTCGCGCGCGTGCCGGTGCGCTGATCGGTAAGGGGAAGTAGCGCGTGGTCTTCATTCTCGGGATCGTGCTGTTCGCGCTGGGCATCTGCCTGTCGGTCGCGCTGCACGAGGCCGGTCACATGTGGGCGGCCAAGGCCTTCGGCATGAAGGTCCGGCGCTACTTCATCGGCTTCGGGCCGACGATCTTCTCCTTCCGCCGAGGTGAGACCGAGTACGGCGTGAAGTGGATCCCGCTCGGCGGCTTCTGCGACATCGCGGGCATGACCGCGCTCGACGAGGTCACCCCGGAGGAGTCGAAGCGCGCGATGTGGCGCTTCAAGACCTGGAAGCGCACCGTCGTCATGTCGGCGGGTTCGGCGATGCACTTCATCCTCGGGTTCATCATTCTGTACCTGATGGCCATCACCATGGGCCTGCCGAACCCGGAGGCACAGGCCGCTCCCACCCAGCCGGTGATCAACAGCACTTCCTGTGCCCGGACGGCCACCACCATGGAGCAGCTCAACGACACGACCTGTCCGGCGGACGCGCCCACTCCGGCGAAGACCGCCGGAATCCAGGCCGGTGACAAGATCGTGTCGGTCGCCGGCAAGCCGACGCCGACCTGGACCGACGTGCTCGCGGCCGTCCAGGTCGCCGGTGGCCCGACGCCGTTCGTGGTCGAGCGCGGCGGGCAGCGGCTGAACCTGACCGTCGACGTGCCGCGCGTGCAGCGACTGGTCGCCGACGGCGAGAAGAAGACCACGGTCAAGGACGTCGGCATGATCGGCGCCTCACCGGTACCGAAAACACTGGTGGCGACTTACGGCCCGGTCGACGCGGTCGGGGCGACGGTCAGCTTCACCGGCACGATGTTCTCCGAGACCGCCAAGCGGCTGATCGAGTTCCCGTCGCGGATTCCCGCGGTGGTGGATTCCATCTTCGGCGGTGAGCGCGACCCGAACACCCCGGTCAGCGTGGTCGGCGCCAGCCGGATCGGCGGCGAGGCGGCCGAGCGTGGCCTGTGGGAGATCTTCGTCCTCCTGCTGGCGAGCCTGAACTTCTTCATCGGCGTGTTCAACCTGCTGCCGCTGCTCCCGCTCGACGGCGGGCATATCGCGGTCGTCTGGTACGAGCGGGTGCGGGACTGGATCCGGAAACTGCGCGGCAAGGCGGCGGGCGGTCCGGTCGACTACACGAAGCTGTCGGCGGTCACGATGGTGCTCGTCTTCATCGGCGGCGCGGTGACTCTGCTCACCGTCACCGCCGACATCGTGAACCCGGTCAAGCTGTTTCAGTGACGCGGGAGGACGGTTACGGAGCGCGCTGTCAGCACCGTTGGACTTCTCGGGTAATGCTGCTCACCGTGACGACTGACGTCGTGTATGTCCGCCGATCGGGGTAGGTACGCTTGAAGGCGTGACTGTCGCTCTTGGTATGCCAGCGCTTCCTCCTCCCGTCCTCTCCGAGCGTCGCAAGACCCGACAGTTGCAGGTCGGGTCGGTCGGCGTGGGCAGCGAGCACCCGATTTCGGTGCAGTCGATGACCACCACCCTCACCTCCGACGTCAACGCGACCCTGCAGCAGATCGCCGAGCTGACCGCCGCGGGCTGTGACATCGTGCGCGTCGCGTGCCCGTCCGCGGACGACGCCGAGGCGCTGCCCGCGATCGCGCGGAAGTCGCAGATCCCGGTGATCGCCGACATCCACTTCCAGCCGAAGTACGTCTTCGCCGCGATCGAGGCGGGCTGTGCGGCGGTCCGGGTGAACCCGGGCAACATCCGCAAGTTCGACGACCAGGTCAAGGAGATCGCGCGGGCCGCGAAGGACCACGGCACGCCGATCCGGATCGGCGTCAACGCGGGTTCGCTGGACAAGCGGATCATGGACAAGTACGGCAAGGCGACCCCGGAGGCGCTGGCCGAGTCGGCGCTGTGGGAGGCGTCGCTGTTCGCCGAGCACGACTTCCACGACGTCAAGATCTCCGTGAAGCACAACGACCCGGTGGTCATGGTGCGCGCGTACGAGATCCTCGCCGAGCAGTGCGACTACCCGCTGCACCTCGGCGTGACCGAGGCGGGCCCGGCGTTCCAGGGCACCATCAAGTCGGCTGTGGCGTTCGGCGCGCTGCTTCGGCAGGGCATCGGTGACACCATCCGCGTTTCGCTGTCGGCGCCGCCGGTGGAAGAGGTCAAGGTCGGGATCCAGATCCTGCAGTCGCTGAACCTCAAGGAGCGCAAGCTCGAGATCGTGTCCTGCCCGTCGTGCGGCCGTGCGCAGGTGGACGTGTACACCCTCGCCGAGCAGGTGACCGCCGGGCTGGAGGGCATGGAGATCCCGCTGCGCGTCGCGGTCATGGGCTGCGTCGTCAACGGGCCCGGCGAAGCCCGCGAGGCGGACCTCGGCGTCGCTTCGGGCAACGGCAAGGGCCAGATCTTCGTCAAGGGCGAGGTCATCAAGACCGTGCCCGAGCACGCGATCGTCGAGACGCTGATCGAAGAGGCCATGCGGATCGCCGAGGAGTCGGGCCAGACGATCGGTGAGGGCGAGCCGACCGTCACCGTCGGCTGACTGGTCGAGTCAAGCGCAATGAAAGGCCCCTTCATGGCAAATTTTGCTATGAAGGGGCCTTTCATTGCGCTTGATGGCCCCCACCTGCCCAGGTTCTCTCAGCGTGTCGTGAAGCTTGCGTTCCGTTTATGCCGCCGATCTGGCACCCTGGAGTGGTGTTGCGGCTTGCAGGTGCACGGCTGCTCGATGATCGGGACTATCCCGCGGTCCGTGCCGCGCTCGCGACAGACCCGGTCGGCAGCTGCATGGTCAGTGCCAGGGTGGAGACCGCGGGTCTCGATCCCTGGCGGCTCGGTGGTGAGCTTTGGGCCGCCGATTCCCGTCCGGTCCGGGCGGGCAGGCTCCAGGGGCTGTGCTTCTCCGGGCCGAATCTGATCCCGTTGCGCGGCAACGCCTCCGCTTTGCGTTCCTTCGCCGATCGCGCCCTGCGCCGCCAGCGGAGCTGTTCGTCGCTGGTCGGCCCGGCCGAGCAGGTGCTGGGGCTGTGGGACGAACTCGAGCCGGAATGGGGTCCCGCCCGCGAAGTCCGGCACGACCAGCCGTTGATGGCGCTCGACGGGGTTCCGTCCGTCGCCGCCGATCCGCTGGTCCGCGCGGTGCGCCCGGAGGAGCTCGACAGGTATCTCCCGGCCGCGATCGCCATGTTCGTCGAAGAGGTCGGCGTCGACCCCCGCAACGGTGATGGTGGCGCCGGTTACCGCGCCCGCGTCGCGGAACTGATCGCCGGCGGCCGGGCGTTCGCGCGGTTCGAGGACGGCGAGGTCGTCTTCAAGGCCGAGATCGGCGCGATGTCCTCCACGGTCGGCCAGATCCAGGGGGTCTGGGTGCATCCGGATCGCCGGAGCGGCGGTCTCGGCACGGCAGGGACGGCGTCCGTGGTGAACAGGCTCGTCCGCGGGATGGGCCGAACCGCGAGTCTCTATGTCAACGCCTACAACAGCCCGGCGCTCGCCGCTTACCGGAAGATCGGCTTCCACCAGGTCGGGCAGTACGCGACCGTTCTTTTCTAGGCCGTGTCGCGTCCGGCCGGATCGGGCCGGGGCTGGCAGGATCCGGGGCATGCCAGCAGGTCGTCGTTTCGCCGTCGTCGTGCTCGCGGGGGTGGTGGGCCTCTCGGCCGCCGGGTGTGGACTCTTCGCCGATTCCGGACCCGAAGACGCCGTCACGGGTTTCCTCGGCGGGCTCTCTTCAGGTGACGTCGCCGCCGCGGCCTCCTTCACCGATTCGCCGGACGCTGCCCGCGCAGTACTGGAGATGGCTCGGAAAGCGCTTTCCCCCGAGTCGATCAAGATCGTGGACAAGCAGGTCCGGCATTCGTCCGGGGCGGACAACGGGACGGCGACCTACCAGCTCACCTGGAATCTCCCGCGCGGCCGCGCCTGGACGTACAAGGCCGACGCTCAGGTCCATTCCACCCAAGACGGCTGGAAGGTGCGCTGGCTGCCCACCGCGCTCCACCCGCAACTGGCCGCGCAGCAGAGCATCGCGCTGAAAGCCGACCCGCCGGACCTCGCGCCGGTGCTGGACCGCGACGGGATGCCGTTGCTGCGCCCGCAGACCGTCGTCAGCGTGGTGCTCGACCCGGCGAAGGCGGGAGACCTGGTGGCGGTCTCCGACAAACTCGGCGCGGTGCTCAACCGGTTCGAAGCGTCGGTGACCGGTCAGTCGATCCGCGACGGGGTGAAGACGCTCAAACCCGGCTCCGGCTACCCGGTGGTGAGCCTGCGGGCCGCCGCCTACCAAGAGGTGAAGCCCGAGATCTACGAACTGCCCGGCGTCCGGTTCAGTCAGCAGGAAAGGCTTCTGCCCGACGACAAGAACTTCGGCAAGCAGGTGCTTCCCGCGGTCCGGTCGCTCGTCGAGGACCAGGTGGAGGGCTCGGCGGGCTGGCGCGTGGTCACGCTCGACACGGGCGGCGGCGAGATCATCGACCTGCACTCCGAACACCCCAAACCGGCGCCCGCGGTCGTCAGCACGCTCAGCGTGAAGGCACAGGGTTCGGCGGAACGGGCACTCGCCCCGGTCCCGACGGCCTCCGCGCTGGTCGCGATCCAGCCGTCGACGGGCGAACTGCTGGCGGTGGCGCAGAACGCCCCGGCCGACACCCAGGGCGCGATCGCGCTCACCGGCCGGTTCCCGCCGGGGTCCACGTTCAAGATGGCCACCGCCGTCGCGGCGCTGTCCGCGGGCGCGGTGCGGGCGGACAGCCCCGTCGACTGCCCCGGAACGGCCACCTTCGAGAACCGGACGGTGCCGAACGAGGGCAAGTTCGCCCTCGGCGTCGTCCCGCTGTCCACGGCGTTCGCCAAGTCCTGCAACACGACCTTCGCGAAACTCTCGACCGATCTGCCGCCGGCCGCGCTGACCGACGCCGCGCGAGACCTCGGCGTCGGCGCCGACTTCGTGATCCCCGGCCTGACCACGATCACCGGTTCGGTGCCACCGGCGAACACCGTCGCGCAGCGGGCGGAGAACGGTTTCGGTCAGGGGACCGTCGTGACGAGCCCGTTCGGGCTGGCCGTCGCCACCGCGACGGTCCAGTCCGGGAAGGTGCCGGTGCCGACGCTGGTGCGGGGGATGGCCGCGACGTCGTCCGGGCTCGGCAAACCGATCCGGCCGGAGGTGCTCGACGCGCTGCGCGGGATGATGCGCGAGGTCGTCACCGACGGCACGGCGACACTGCTCAAACCGTTGCCGGACGTGCGGGGCAAGACCGGGACGGCCCAGTTCGGCGACGGGACGCGTTCGCACGGCTGGTTCGTCGGCTACACCGGGGATCTGGCCTTCGCGGTGCTCACCACCGACGCGGGGACGTCCAAACCCGCGGTCGAGGCCGCCCAGCGCTTCCTGGCGGGACTCGGCTAGCCGTCAGGTCGTAGGCTGGGCTCATGTCCGTTCGATCCCCCTTGAAGCCCGGCGTCCAGACGCCGAGGCGAGTCGTCCCCGCCAGCATCGCCCGTCCCGAGTACGTCGACCGGCCGGCGCCGAAACGCGACACGGGCAACGGGGTCCGCACGCCCGAGGTGATCGAGGCGATGCGCGTCGCGAGCCGGATCGCGGCGCAAGCGCTCGAGGAGGGCGGCAAGGCCGTCAAACCCGGCGCGACCACCGACGACATCGACAAGGTGATCCACGAGTTCCTGCTGGACAACCACGCGTACCCGTCGACGCTGGGCTACCGTGCGTTCCCGAAGTCGTGCTGCACCTCGCTCAACGAGGTGATCTGCCACGGCATCCCGGACTCGACGGTGATCGAGGACGGCGACATCTGCAACATCGACGTCACCGCGTTCATCGGCGGCGTCCACGGCGACACGAACGCGACGTTCCTGGCGGGTGACGTCTCGGAGGAGGCGCGGCTGCTGGTCGAGCGCACGCGCGAGGCGACCATGCGCGCCATCAAGGCCGTCCGCCCCGGCAGGCAGCTCAACGTCATCGGCCGCGTCATCGAGGCGTACGCGAAGCGGTTCGGCTACGGCGTCGTCCGCGACTTCACCGGCCACGGCGTCGGCCCGGCGTTCCACACCGCGCCGACCGTCCTGCACTACGAGGAACCGTCGGTCGACACGGTCATCGAGCAGGGCATGACCTTCACGATCGAGCCGATGATCACCCTCGGGACCATCGACTACGACATCTGGGCCGACGACTGGACCGTCACCACCAAGGACAAGAAGTGGACGGCCCAGTTCGAGCACACCCTCGTGGTGACCGAGGACGGCGCTGAAATCCTCACGGTGCCTTAGGTCGCGCGCTGACGGAAACACGCCGAAGGGGCGCCGTATCGTACGCAACTCACGTTGTGTGCGAAGGCGCCCCTTCATCGTGTTTCCGTGGGCCTCCGGCCCAAAAGAGGGCGCGCGACGTGCAGTCTCCGTCGGGCGCGGGGCGCCGTTGGGGAGACTGCACGCCGCTCAGCTCTCGTCCTGCTCCACCCTGGCCAGGAGTTCGTCCAGGAAACCGCACGCCTCGCTGGCGGCCCGGTCCGCGTCGCCGTCGGCGATGGCCTCGGCGAGCCCCTCGTGCCCTATCTCCGGCAGGTACTCGCCTCCCGGCGTCACGTTCGACGTCGCGGCCACGCTGGCCGTTATCACCTCGGTAAGCCCGCGGTACATCTCGGTCAGCAGGGTGTTATGTCCACTTTGGACGACGGCGAAGTGGAATTCCGCGTCGAGGCGGGCGAAATCCTCCCAATGGCCCTGGCGGAGTTCGGCGTTGCGGCGGTCGAGCAGGGAGCGAAGCTCGGCGACTTCCTCGTCGGTCCGTGAGGCGGCCGCGAGCCGGGCTCCCTCGACCTCGAGGATGCGCCGCACCTGCAGTACCTCGCGCAGTTCCGAACCGCACAACCGCCGGATGGCGCCCGAGACCTCGCTCGTCGCCCTCACGTAGGTCCCGTCGCCCTGCCGGACCTCGAGCAGCCCCGTGTGCGCGAGCGCGCGAACGGCCTCGCGGACGGTGTTGCGCCCGACGCCGAGCTGTCCTGCCAGCTCCGGCTCGGTCGGAATCCGCTGACCGATAGGCCATTCTCCCTGCGTGACGGCGTCACGCAGCTGCTCGATGACCTGATCGACCAGGCCGGCACGGCGCGTGGTGGCCAATGGCACAGCGTTGTCCCTTCATCCAATCATCCTATGTATGTGATACTAGCCGACGTGCGTGTCGACTCCCGAGAATCCGTTTCCCCGTTCGATGAAAGTCTTGAACTCGAAGGCTCGATCGAAACGGAGTGGCGGCCGGGGGTGATCACCGGCGGCGTCCTGCTGGGTGTCGCGGTGATCCTGGTGGCCCTCAACCTGCGCCCGGCGATCACCAGCGTCGGCCCGATCCTCGGCGAGATGCGCGACGACCTCGGTGCCACGGCGACCTGGGCCGGCGTGCTCACCACGCTCCCCGGCCTGTGTTTCGCCGCCGCCGGATTCGCCGCGCCCGCGCTGGCCCGCCGGTTCGGCATCGGCGCGGCCATCGCGGCCGCGCTGTCGGTGCTGGGCGTCGGCCTGGTGCTGCGAGTGCTCGACGGACCGTACGTCGTGCTCGGTGGAACGCTGGTCGCCACGGCGGGAATCGCCTTGGCGAACGTGCTGATCCCGGTCGTCATCAAGGACTCCTTCCCGGCGCGTGTTGGCATGATGACCGGCGTGTACACCGCCGCTCTGCAGGGCGGGGGCGCACTGGGGTCCGCGCTCACCCCTCCCTTGGAGAGCGCGTTCGGCGGCTGGCGTCAAGGTCTAGGCGCCTGGTCGGTGCTGGCGGTGCTGGCACTCCTCGTATGGATTCTCGCAGCCCGCGGTGCGGGGCGGGTGCCCGTTCCGGAGGCAGGCAAGCAGGGTAGCGGGCGATCGCTGCTGCGGAGCCCCCTTGCGTGGATGGTCACCCTTTTCTTCGGCACTCAGGCCTTTTTGGCCTACGTCGTGATGGGCTGGCTGCCGGAGGTGATGATCGACGCGGGGGTGAGCAAGGGTGATTCCGGGCTGCTGCTCGGGTTGATCTCGCTCATCGCCGTCCCGATCAGTCTCGTGGTGGCGCCGATGGCCGCACGGCACAAGAGCCAGAGCCCGTGGATCGTCGGGCTGGGTGTCCCCGGCTTCGTCGGCATGGTCGGCATGATGGTCGCGCCCGCCGCCTCGCCCTTGCTGTGGTGCCTCCTCATCGGGCTCGGGATGAGCGTCTTCTCGCTCGCGCTCACGGTGATCGCTTTGCGGGCGCGCTCCGGCGAGGACACCGCGCGGCTGTCGGGGATGGCGCAGGGCATCGGCTACCTGATGGCGGCCGTCGGGCCGTTCCTCTTCGGGCTGCTCCACGATCTCACCCATGCCTGGACCGTGCCCTGGATCATGATGCTCGTGGTCTTCGTCGCGCAGATGACCTTCGGCGCCCTCGCCGGTCGCCGCCGCTTCGTCTGAACGCGTTCAAAAAACTTCTTGACCCCGCCGGGGCGGAGCCATAACCTGAGCGAGTTGAACCTGTTCAAAAACTCGGTTCTGGGGGTCGGCGTGGTGGAGGGAACGGCGTACGGGGCGGCCCTGGCGTGTTTCGCCGCGGTGTGTGTCGCCTTGGCGCCGCAACGGCCCGAAGCGGTGGTCTCGCCGCACGAGTTCTATCGCGCCGTGGACCGGGTGTGCGTGCAGGTGGGGAAGGACAGCAGGGCGGCGATCCAGCGCTACTGGCCGGACCCGGAGGGGGACGTCGCGACAGAGCTGCGCAAGTGGCAGCACTACGTCGCGACGAAGGTGGACGACGCCAAGGACGTCCTCAAGGGGGCGACAGGGGTCCGCGCGGTGCCTGGAGGGGCGGCATCCGCGCGGGAGGACTTCCTGGTGGCGATCCGCCGATACGTCGAGGCGGGGGAGCGGTTCCAGCAGGACGGAGCCCGCTCGCCCGCCTTGATGGGCGCCTCGGACGTCGAGATGAACGCGGTGAGCGCGCTCGCGGCGCGCAACGGGGCCCGCAACTGCGACCGCGTCGTCTGAACACCCGCAATCAGTCACCTACTTGCGGCAGGGAACCTCCGCAAGTAGGTGACTGATTGCGGCGGAAGGTCAGTCCAGCGGAAGGTTCAACAGCGCGTTCTCGACCAGTTCCGGCATCGCCGGGTGGATCCAGTACTGCCCGCGCGCCATGCTCTTCGCGTCCAAGCCGAAGCTCATCGCCTGGATCAGCGGCTGGATCACCGACGACGACTGCGGGCCGATGATGTGCGCGCCGAGCAGCTGCCCGGTGGCCGGGTCGGCGAGCAGCTTCGCGAAGCCGGTGGTGTCTTCCATCGCCCAGCCGTAGGCGATGCCCGCGTAGTCCTGGTGCGACGTCACGTACGAGACGCCGCGCTCACGGGCCTCGCGTTCGGTCAGCCCGACGGACGCGACCTGCGGCGAGGTGAACACCGCGTGCGGGACGAACCGGTGGTCGGCCTCGATTCGCTCGTCCGGGTGCAGCAGGTTGTGCTGCACGACGCGCTGCTCGTGGTTCGCGACGTGCTTCAGCTCGAACACCGACGAGATGTCGCCGAGCGCGTAGATCCCGTCGACCGCGGTCTGCTGGTACTCGTCGACCACGACGTGCCCGCGCTCGCCGGTGGTCACCCCGGTGGCGGCGACGTCGAGGAGGTCGGAGTTCGGCTTCCGGCCGGTGGCGACCAGCAGCACGTCGGCTTCGACGGTCTCGGCGCCTTCCGGGCCTTCGAGGTCCAGAGCGACGCCCGACGCGGTTTTGCGCGCGCGGACGGTCTTCCGGTCGAGCCGGACGTCGAACCGCTGCGCGGCCAGTTCGGTGAACCGGGCGCTGACGTCGTCGTCCTCGGACCGCAGCAGCGCGCCGGACCGGTTGACCAAGGTCACGTTCACCCCGAACGAGGCGAAGACGTGCGCGAACTCGGCGGCGATGTATCCGCCGCCGAGGATCACGATGCTCGACGGCAGCTCGTCGAGCCGCATCACCGTGTCGGAGGTGTGGTAGCCGGTTTCGGCGAGACCGGGGACGTCCGGGATCACCGGGCGCCCGCCGGCGGCGAGCACGAACTTGTCGGCGGTGATCGTTTCCGAGGGGCGGCCGTCGGGGTAGCTGACCCGCAGTTCCTTGTGACCGGTGAAGCGGCCTTCGCCCTCGTACACGGTGACGTTCTTGTTGTCCTCGTGCTCGACGCGGTACTCGCGCCCACCGGCGGCGATCGGGTCGATCCGGCCGAAGATCCGGTCGCGCACGTCGCGCCAGCGGACCCCGGTCAGCTCTTCGTCGACGCCGAACTTCGACGACGAAGCGGGGGTGGCCGCGACATTGGCGGCGTGCACGAACATCTTCGTCGGGATGCAGCCCACGTTCAGGCAGGTGCCACCGAACGTGCCCTTCTCCACGATCGCCGTGTTCCAGTCCGCGAAACGCGGGTCGAGGATCGAGTTGCCCGATCCGGTACCGACGATCACCAGGTCGTAGTGGGGCACGCTGTCTTCCTTTGCGGCGGGAGCGGGTGGTTCCGACTCTAGCCAACTTGTCACGAAGGCCGGTTGTTCCCGGTTCAACGCCCGTCGGCGCTGAAGTGCATCCGGTCCTTCGGCGTCGTCCAAGTGCCGCCCCAGGTCCAGCCGATCGCGGAGAACGCGGCCACGGTCCGGTCGCCGGGGACGATCATCCCGGGCCGAAGCTTCCCTCGGTCGAGGTACGCCGACGCGAGCTCGGGCAGGACGAGATCACCCTTGGTGTACGGGTTGCAGAAGGGGTCGACGTCGATCGCGAGCCCGTAGGCGTGCGAGGACCAGTTCGTCTGGCCGCGTGCCGGGCGGCAGACGAACGCGGTGGTGTTGTTCCCGTCACCCGTCGGTGGAGCGGTGAGTTCGGCGGGCGCGGTCACACGCATCTCCTCGATCGGGAACTTCGCGGCGAACAACTGCCCGAATACGGTGACGACGGCGTTCACCACGGAAGCGTTCACGAGCATTTCCCCGGTGTGCGCGCGACCGTCGAAACCCCAGAACGAGAGCGTGAGATAGCGCAGTTCGCCGGCGGAGACGGGGCAGCCCGCTTGCCAGGTACTGCGCGCGAGCACCTCGGCGGGAACGGGATTCACCGTGTCCGCGAACCGGTTTCCGGCGGGTGGGGGAAGCAGGTCGGTGGTCGGCAGGGAACGGTCGGCCAGCACGGGAGGTGTCGGGAGGACCTGCCCGAAACCGTCACCGCGCAAGGGAAGTGGCGTCGCGCCGACCCGCCAGGCCGGTACGGGTGACGGTGCGGGCGTGCTCGGAGTCGTTGTCGCCGAAGGGGTTTGCGCCGGACCACTGGTGACGACCGGGCTCGAACACGAGAACAGCAGAAGGGCCGTAGCCGCCAGAATCATCGCCGTAGCCCGCACGAGGTCCAGGGTGACAGATGCGTTCGGTGAGCACAGGTCCACCCGTTTCAGTGACACCGCATCGGGCTTTCTCCGATTAGGGTATTCGCGATCGCTCGTGTACGCGCTGGAGTCGAATGACTTCCCAGGGTCTGACCGTACGTACGCCCCGGTGAAGGGACAGAACATGCCCAAGAAGTCACGCCGCACCCTGCTGCTCGCTGTCGGAGCGGTCCTCGCGACGGCCGTGATGGTCCCGATCGCGGTCAACAGCGCGTCGGCGGACGACAGCGCGGTGAGCGGCCCGGACAAGGCCGCGCAGCCGAGGATCGTCGGCGGCGGCAAGGCTTCGGTCTCGCAGTACCCGTACGCGGTGTACCTGGCCGATCGCGGCGGCAACCAGTACTGCGGCGCGGTGATCGTCAGCTCCACGACGGTCGCGACGGCGGCGCACTGCGCGGTCGCGGTCAAGCGTTCCGATGTCCGGGTGGTCGCCGGACGCGAGGACAAGCGCTCACGGGACGGCGTGGAGCTGCGTGTTTCGCGGATCTGGGTCAGCCCCGACTACAGCGGCGATCCGGGCAAGGGCGACGACATCGCGGTGATGACGGTCAGCGGTCAGCTGCCGTACCGGCCCGCGAAGGTCGCGGACAACGGCAACGCCGACCTGTACAGCGAAGGCACGAAGGCGACAGTGCTCGGCTGGGGCAGGGTCGCCGAAGGCGGCGCGCGGTCGCACTATCTGCGCAGCGCCGTCGTCCCGGTGGTCAGCGACAAGACCTGCCGCACCGCGTACTCGGGCTACGACCCGAGCGACATGGTGTGCGCCGGTTACCCCGAAGGCGGGATCGACGCCTGCCAGGGCGATTCGGGCGGACCGCTGATGGTGGGCGACACCCTGATCGGGATCGTGTCGTTCGGCGAAGGCTGCGCGAAGCCGAACAAGCCGGGCGTCTACACCCGTGTCTCGCACTTCGCGAACGAGATCTCGAAGCAGAACAACCGCGGCCTGATCGGCTGATCGGTGCCTTCTTCACGTCCGATGTGCTAACAAGTGGGCGTGAGTACCGACACCCCGATCACCGAGACCACGTCGTTCCCGCTGTCCGTCGCCGGTGACGAGATCACGGCCGCACAGCTGCACGGCATCCTCCGCCTGCGCGTGGACGTGTTCGTCGTCGAGCAGGACTGCGCCTATCACGAGATCGACGGACGCGACCTCCTGCCCGGCACCCGGCACCTCTGGATCGGCGGTTCGGTCGCCGTCGACTCGTATCTGCGCGTGTTGCAGGACGCCGGCGGAACCTTCCGCATCGGCCGGGTGTGCACGGCGGTCCGCTCACGCGGCAAGGGACTCGCGGGACGGCTGATGGAGACCGCGCTCGCGGGGATCGGGGAAGCGCCATGCGTCCTCGACGCGCAGACCTACGCGAAGGACTTCTACGCCAAGTACGGCTTCGTCGTCGAAGGCGACGAGTTCCTGGAAGACGGGATCCCGCACCTCACGATGTGGCGCCGGGAGGCGCAGCGGCTGTGATCACCCCGACCGCGCGGTCCACATCGGCCTCGGTGAGGTCGGCCCGCGCGGTCAGGCGCAGGCGGGAGATGCCGTCGGGCACGGACGGCGGGCGGAAGCAGCCGACCCGCACCCCCTGATCGGCGCACGCGGCCGCCCAGGCGACGGCCGATTCCGGTGACGGCGCCTGCACCGAGATCACCGCGGCGTCCGGGAGGCTGACCCGGAAACCCGCCGATTTCAGTTGCATCGCAAGGTTTCCGGCGGCTTCGGTCACCTTCGTGGCCAGCTCCGGCTCGGCCTTCAACGCGTTGAGCGCGGCCAGCGCGGCGGCGGCGCTGGCGGGCGCGAGGCCGGTGTCGAAGATGAAACTGCGCGCCGTGTCCACCAGATGCTTGATCACGCGACGCGGCCCGAGCACCGCTCCGCCTTGTGCCCCAAGGGATTTCGACAGCGTGATGGTGGTGACGACGTCCGGCGCGCCGGAGAGCCCCGCCGCGTGGACGGCCCCGCGGCCGCCCTCGCCGAGGACGCCGAAACCGTGCGCGTCGTCGATGAGCAGCGAAGCGCCGTGCTCCCGGCAAACACCGGCGAGCTGCTCCAGCGGGGCGATGTCACCGTCGACGGAGAAGACGGAATCGGTGACGACGAGCGCGCGCGGTTTGCGGCGGGTCGCCAGCGCGTGTTTGAAGGCGTTCGGGTCGCTGTGCGCGACGGCGGCGATGTCCGAGCGGGACAGGCGGCAGCCTTCGATCAGCGAGGCGTGGATGTACTTGTCCGTCACGATCGCGGAATCCGCGCCGGACAGGGCCGTGACGGCGCCGAGGTTCGCGGTGAAGCCCGACGAGAAGACCAGCGCCGCCTGCGCGCCGCAGAAGCGGGCGAGGTCCTGCTCGAGTTCGGCGTGGACCTCGGTGGTGCCGGAGACAAGCCGGGAGCCCGTCGCGCCGGCGCCCCAGCGCAGCGCGGCCGCCGCGGCCGCACCGGCGACGCGTTTGTCCCTGGCGAGCCCGAGGTAGTCGTTGCCCGCGAGGTCCAGCTCCGGTTCCTGCGCCTGCCGGATGCGCAACTTGCGCACCAGCCCGGCCTCGGCCCGCTTCTCCGCCTCCACGTCGAGCCAGTCGAAGACCTGGTCGGGCGGGAGGTTCTGGTGAGCGGGGCCGGGAGAAGTCACGTCCCGCAGTCTCCCATCCGCCGTTCGGCGCTGGGCGTGGTGGTCCCCACAGCGAACGCAATGAAGGGGCCTTTCATAGCAAAATTTGCTATGAAAGGCCCCTTCATCTCAAGCTTGAAGCCGGATCAACCGGCTTCGCTCAGCTGTCGTAGCTGCGACGCGGGCGACCGGTGCCCGGACGCTGCGGACGGCCGCTGCCGCCACCGGACTCGCCACGACGCGGGCGGCCGCGGAAGCCGCCACCGCCGGGACGGCCGCCTTCGCGGTGACCGTGACCCTCGCGGGAGCCCTGGTAACCGCCGCGGTCGCCGCCACCGTAGCCGCGGCCACCGCCACGACGCGGGGATTCACGACGACGCTCGATGACCGGCTCGCCGCTGGGCTGCTGCGCACCGGTGATGCGGATGAGCTCGGCGTCGCCGGGGCGGACCGTGGTCTGCTCGGCGCGGACACCGGCGCGGTCGGTCATCCGGCGCACCATGCGGCGCTGGTCGTGGGTGACCAGCGTGACCACGACACCGGACGCCCCGGCGCGCGCGGTGCGGCCGGCGCGGTGCAGGTAGTCCTTGTGGTCGGCGGCCGGGTCGACGTGCAGCACCAGCGAGATGTCGTCGACGTGGATACCGCGCGCGGCGACGTCCGTGGCGACGAGGACCGGGGCGAAGCCTTCCTTGAAGTCCGCGAGGACCCGGTTGCGCTGGCCCTGGGTCTTGCCGCCGTGCAGTGCGGCCGCGTGGACGCCCTTCTCGCGCAGGCGCTCGGTGAGGCGGTCCACGTGGTGCTTGGTGCGGACGAACATGATCGTGCGGCCCTCGCGGGCGCCGATCTCGGTGATGATGTCCTGCTTGTCCTGGTGCGACACCTGGAGCACGTGGTGATCCATGGTGGTGACGCTGGCGGTCGACGGGGCGACCGAGTGCGTGACCGGGTTGGTCAGATACGCGCGGACCAGGCGGTCGACGTCACCGTCGAGGGTGGCGGAGAACAGCAGGCGCTGGCCGTCACGCGGGGTCAGGTCGAGGATCTCGCGGACCTGCGGCATGAAGCCCATGTCGGCCATCTGGTCGGCTTCGTCGAGCGCGATGAAGCTGCAGTCCGACAGCGACGCGGTGCCCTGCCGGACGTGGTCCGACAGCCGGCCGGGGGTGGCGATCAGCAGGTCGACGCCGCGGGAAAGCGCGTCGGCCTGACGGGTGAAGGCCATGCCGCCGACGGCGGTGCGGCACCACAGGCCGAGGGACTTGGCCAGCGGGGTCAGCGAGTCGGCGACCTGCATGGCCAGCTCGCGGGTCGGGACCAGGATCAGCGCACGCGGGTGCTTCGGACGGGCGCGGCCGCCGTTGAGCCGGGTCAGCATCGCGAGGCCGAAGGCCAGGGTCTTGCCGGAACCGGTCTGGGCGCGGCCCAGCACGTCGCGGCCGGCGAGCGCGTCGGGGATGGTCGCCGACTGGATCGGGAACGGGGTGGTGATACCGGCGTCGGCCAGTGCCCGCAGCAGCGGCTCGGGAAGCCCGAGCTCCGCCCAGGTGGTGGCCTGGACACTCTCGACGGCGTCGTTGTGCAGCATCGAGTCACCCGCGGGGCGGGTGCGCGGCTTGCGGTGCTGCCGGGCCGACGGTGAAGAGTGGCCGGAGTTGAACGTGACTGTCACAAATGCCTCTCGGACGTGGCACGTCGCAAGGAGGCCCGGGGCTGCCCGCACGCAGGCAGGCAAGATGGTGTGCACAGATGGGCGTTCACAGGGACGAACCCGGCACACCGCGTCTGCATGACACCGCGCGCCAATTGGTTGATACGGATACCGCGAGCCATTCGGTTGGCTTTGGAGGCGACGGACACCACTCATCCACGCCGCCGGTTGCGGTCTAGCACTACTGTACCGGACCGTTATCCGGCCTCCCAATTGGAGGGACCGATTGTGGGCAGGGTCTCCACGACGGCTTCTCCCGGCGTGTCTTGAAAGGGTCGTTCCTGACGTGCTGTGTCGGGAACGACCCTTTCAAGACACTGTGGACGGTCAGCGGAGACCGGCGATCTCCCGCAGTTCCTCGATCAGCTCCGGGACGGCCGTGAGCTGCTCCGGCAGCCCCCGCGAGTGGAACCACGTGGCGATGTTGCGCACGTCCCGCGCGAGGAACTCGAGCCCGCCGGGATTGGCCACGATGTCGACCACCTGCGGCAGGTCGATCACCATGATCCGGTCCCGGTGGACCAGCAGGTTGTACGCCGAGAGGTCGCCGTGCGCGAGCCCCTGCGACGCCAGCAGTTCCAGCATCGCCGCCGTCTGGAACCACAGTTCCCGCAACTGTTCCGGCTCCGGCCGGACCTGCGCCAGGCGCGGCGCCGCCGTCCCGCCGTCGCCGAGGAATTCCAGCAGCAGCTCGGTGCCGTCGCGCTGCACCGGGTACGGCACCGGCGCACCGACCGCCCACAGCTTGCTCAGCGCGCCGAATTCGGCCACCGCCCACTGTTCGGCGATGAGGTTGCGGCCGAAGCTGCTGCGCGACTCCATGGCCCGCATCTCCCGCGACCGCCGCATCCGCCTGCCTTCGAGGTAGCCGGCGTCGCGATGGAACAACCGGTGCTCGCCACTGCGATACCGCTTGGCCGCGAGCACGGTGCCCTCGGTGCCCGGCAGGTTGCGCCGGACGAGGTGGACGTCCGCCTCCTTGCCGGTTTTGAGGATGCCGAGTTCGGTGTCCACCGCGGCCAGTTCGGTGATCACCCAATCGGGTCGCGGAAGCGGCCCCTGCTCCGCTTCTCCCCAGGTGCTCCAACGGTCCGCGCCGTCGGGGATGGCGGTTTCGGTGTAGGCGTCTTCACGCAGCCGGGCGAGCCGGACGCGTTCGGCTTCGGTGAGCCGTCCGCCGCGGGCGGGTTCGGGTTCGTCGTCGAAACGGCGACGACGGGTGCGGCTCGGACGGTCGTAGGTTTCTTCTTCGAGATCGTGCTTGCGCACTGGTGGGTTCTCCTAGTCAGGGATGCCCCACCGGGCGAGCGTCGTGGCTCAGCCGCGAGGGGCGAGTGGATGGGGGCGGCCAAGGCCCCGGACAGTCATCAGCACGAGGCACCTCCCGGTCGCATCCACCGGCTCCCTGCCGGATCGAGCACGATCATCACGGACGCACTCAGGCGCGCGCAACCGATTTATTGAGGGGTAGGTCGAACGTGTTGTGGCGCGGGACCGGCGTCCGCTTCTGCGTACGCGTTCTCCTGGTAGTGAGGGCCTCGTTCGTCTCGCCCGAGGCACGCCACGTTTGCCTTACCTCTCAATAATTTCGAGAGTCTCGATACCCGGTTGCCGTCCGGTGCGATCCTGGTGGCGGACGGCGATCCGGGGAGGGCTGGTTGGCGAAGCGGCGGTATGTGGCGAGGGGCGTGCCCGGCGGGTACCGGATCTGGGACACCAAGGCGCGGCGGTGGTGGGGCGACCACTACGAGCTGTGCCCCGACGACTTGCTCGCCGAGCTGAACGGCTCCGCTGACCCCTCGCGGATCACCGCCCTGCTCAAGCGCTATCGGGCGCTTCGGCGGTGAGTTGATCGCTACGACGTCCTACGCCGACCGCAGCCCGGCCAGCTCGCTCCGCGACCGCACCTTCAGCTTGCGCAACACGCTCGCGACGTGCTGTTCCACCGTGCGCCGGGACAGGAACAGCACTTCGGCGATCTCCCGGTTGGTGTGCCCGGCGGCGAGCAGGCGGGCGACGTCGCGCTCGCGTGGGGACAGTTCGTCGCCGTAACCCCGGCGGCCGCGGCGTGAGGGGGCGACCGCGCCGGTGGACCGGAAGGCGTGGCGGCAGCGGGCGGCGTCCCGGGTGGCGCCGAGGTGGTCGAAGGTCTCGGCGAGTGCCGCGAACGTTTCGGCGACGTCCTCGTCGCAGGCCAGGCGGCATCGCGCGGCCCGTTCGGCGATCAGCGCCGCGTGGTACGGCGCGGGGAGGGCTTCGAACCGGGTCCGTGCCTGCTCGAAGGCCTCGATCGCCACCGCGTGGTCGCCCCGGGACGCCGCGACGAGCCCGCGGTTCGCGGCCAGCGCGGCACGGGTCGACGGCGCGTCGAGGTCGCCGATCTCGCGTTCGAACTCGTCGGTCAGCGCCTGCGCCTCGGCGTCCCGCCCGGTGGCGCAGTACGCGTCGACAGCGGCCATCAGCAGATCGGCGCCCCAGGCCCAGACACCCTTGGCACGCAAGAGTTCCAGTCCCTTTTCGGCCTGGGCGACGGCGGCCTCGCCGAGATCCTGCGCGAGCAGCATGCCCGCCATCCCGGCGTGCGCGGCGATCGCGACCGGCGTGAACGCGTTCTCCGGCTGGTCCGCCGCGGTGCCGGCGAACCGGGCGGCGGCCTCGTCCCATTCGCCGCGGGCGGCGGCGAGCAGGCCGAGCACCAGGCACAGTTCGCTGGTCACCGGCAGGAGGTCGCGGTACTCGTCGATCAGCGCGCCCGCCCGTTCGGCGAGGCCGTCCCAGTTCCCGGTGAGCCAGTCGGTGTGGACGGCCGTCGCGCGGGCGGTGCTGACCACGTACGGCGCCCCGCAGTCGGCTGCCAGCTGCATCCCGCTGCGCAGCAGGCTCTTCGCCCGCCGGTGGTGGCCGGTCCAGGCGCAGGCGTCGGCGCTGTTGCAGTGCAGCCGCGCCAGATGCCGCTGTTCGTCGGCGGACCCGACGCTGGTGGGCGCCCGGTCCAGCATGTCCCAGCCGCGCGCGTCCCCGATGTGCAGCCGCGACGCCGTGTTGTTGGCCAGCAGGATGATCTTCAGCCGCCGGTCCGTGGCCCGCTCGATGAGCTCGTCCACCCGGTCCATCCAGCGCCGGTGCTCCCGCAGCGGGGTCGCGCCGACCCATGGCTGGGCGAGGACGCCCATCCCGCGTCCGGCCAGGTCGGGCCGGTCGGCGAGGTCGTTGACGGCGATCTCGATCTCGGTCCTCGCCGCCTCCAGCCCGCCGGCCTGGCGCACCAGCAGGAGTCCGAGCCCCAGCCGGACCTCGCCGCTCAGCCGTCCGGACAGCCTGCCGTCGGTGAGCAGCCGCTCCAGCGCCGGGACGACTTCGGTCTGCGCGAGGCCGTTGCACGCCACCGAACTGAACTTGACCGCCAGTCTGTCCACATCGGACGGTTGCAGGCCGGGTTCGTCGAGCAGGGTGCGGAGCAGATCGGTCGCGGTGGCCAGATCACCGACCGTCGACGCCTGATCGGCGGCCGCTTCGCCGTACTTCAGCGCTCCGGCCCGGTCGCCGGCCTTGCGGCAGTGTTCGGCGAGCCGCACCAGCGACTGCGGGAGCCGGTCGCGCAGCAGCCGCGCGGCCCGCCGGTGCAGCTCCTGGCGGTCAGGGCCGGGGATGGTGCGGTAGACGGCTTGCCTGGCGAACGCGTGCCGGAAGTCGTAGGTGCCTTCACCGATCTCCACCAGGACGTTGCGTTCGAGCGCGAGGACGAGCGCGCGGCGGGCTCGTTCGGGGGTGAGCGCGGCCGCGGCGGTCAGCAGGTCCGAAGTGGACGGTGTGCCGAGGACGGCGGCGGCCTCGGTGATCCGCCGGGCGGCCGACGGCAGCGCCACGAGGCGTTCGACCGTCGCCTCTCTCAGCAACGCCGGGACCTCGACCGCGTCGAGCAGACGCCGCGCGGTCGCGCCGTCGGCGTGGACCGCGGCCTCGGTGTCGCCGATCGCGTGCACGATCTCCTCGACCACGAACGGGATCCCGGCGGTCCGCTCGTGCAGCCGCGCGGCGAACTCGGCCGAGACGTTCGCTTCGCCGAGCAGGGCCGACACCAGCGACTGGACGCCGTCGCGGTCCAGCGGGCGAAGGGCGACGAGCGCGTGCGCGGTGCCGGGAGCCGGCCGGTAGGCACTGCCGAGCGGGATGCCGCCGGGCGTCTCTTCGCGCCGGTACGTGAGCACGAGGGTCAGGCCCGTGGGCGGTTCGGTCATCAGGAACCGCAGCAGCCGCCGGGAACCGTCGTCCGCCCAGTGCAGGTCTTCGATGAGCAGGACGTGCGGGCCCAGTGAACCGAGCAGTTCCCGGACGGCGCGGAAAAGCCGGTGCCGATCGGCTCGCGGATCACCGAGCCTCGGCGGCGGCTGGGGCAGGAAGCCCGCGAGTTCCGGCAGATAGGGCGCGAGTACACCGGTCACCGGGTTGAGGTCGCGCGCGGGGCGGACGTCCTTCAGCGCGTCGAAGATCACGCCATACGGGAAGGGCTCGCGCATTGGCTGGCAGATTCCGGTGAGCACCGGCCGTCCGGCCAGTTCCGGACGCGCCAGCAGTTCGATGGCGAGCCGGGTCTTGCCCACGCCCGCTTCACCTTCGAGCATGAGCACCGACGGCGAGCGCATCGCGCCGTCGAGAAGCTCGCTCAGTTCCGTCTCACGGCCGACGAGCACCGGCGAACTCGTCCTGCGTCGGCAGTCACCGATCACCATGCCGGGTCACCCCCGCTTCACGAACCACACCGTTCGAGTGAACGCAGCTTAAGCGCCTGCTTAGTGATCACGGAACCCACTCGGACCGTCACGGAACTTTCGTAGGGACGGCGGGTTTCCCTATTAGATACGTAGCCCTACGGACCGTTGCCTCGCTTGTTCGCGCAGGTCCCGCCACCCGAAAGTGAGTGCAGCGTGACTGCACGTCACGGCGCCGGCCCGGACTTCTGCCGGCGCGAACCACCTGTTCGAGTGAACGGAGCTCAGGAAATGCGTGGAGAACTTCGACGTCACCGGATCGCGGGTGCGGTACTCGCCGGGGCCTGTGTGACGGCCTCGCTGGCCTTCGCCGGATCGGCCACGGCCGCCGAGGGACAGATCCGCGGCGCCGGTGTGCCGGGAGCCGTCACGGATGGGTACATCGTGTCGCTGAAGAGCGGCGACGCCGGCCTCGCGGCCAAGTACGGCGGCCAGGTGAAGGCGACCTACACCGCCGCGTTGAACGGCTTCTCGGTGAAGATGACCGAGGCGCAGGCCAAACGGCTCGCCGCCGACCCGAACGTCGACTTCGTCCAGCAGGACGCGGTCGCGCATATGACCGGCACCCAGACCAACCCGACCTGGGGCCTCGACCGGATCGACCAGAAGAACCTGCCGCTGGACAAGAAGTACACCTACCCGAACAACGGATCCGGGGCGACGGTCTACGTCCTCGACACCGGTGTCGACTACCGCCAGACCGAATTCGGCGGCCGCGCGACGAGCGGGTACGACTTCATCGACAACGACAGCGACGCCCGCGACTGCCAGGGCCACGGCACGCACGTCGCCGGAACGGTCGGCAGCGCCACCTACGGCGTCGCCAAGGGCGCCAAGATCGTCGCGGTCCGCGTGCTGAACTGCCAGGGCAGTGGCCAGTACTCGCAGATCATCAGCGGGATCGACTGGGTCGTGAAGAACGCCAAGGGCCCGTCGGTGCTCACCATGAGCCTCGGTGGCCCGGCCGACTCCGGTGTGGACGCCGCCGTGCGCCGCGCCGTGTCCGCGGGCATCACGAACACGGTGGCCTCCGGCAATTCCAACACGGACGCCTGCTCCACCAGCCCGGCCCGCGTCCGTGAGGCCATCACCGTCAATGCCACCCAGAGCGACGACCGCCGGTCCTCGTTCTCGAACTACGGCAGCTGCACCGACATCTTCGCGCCGGGCACCAGCATCACGTCCCTGCGCAACGGTGGCGGCACCCAGCAGATGAGCGGTACCTCGATGGCGACGCCGCACGTCGCCGGCGCGGCCGCGATCTACCTGACCTCGAACCCGTCGGCCACCCCCGCCGCCGTCGCCTCCGGCCTCGCCAACGCCGCCACCAGCGGCGTCGTCAAGAGCCCGGGCACCGGTTCGACCAACAAGCTGCTGAACGTGGCGGGTCTCTGATGCGCCGCGGCGTGCGAGCCGGTGTGGTGGCCGTCGCGGCAACCGCGCTGGCCGCGCTCGCCGCGGGCAACGCCCTCGCCGCGGAGGCGGAAGGCGTTGTCGTGCAGGCGAGGCAGCACTACGGCGAGCAGTACATCGTGGAGCTCCACGATGTCGGCACGATGGCGGTCGAACAGTCCTCGGCCGCGCTGACCGGCCGCTACGGCGGCGAGGTGCGGTCGGCGTACAAGAACGTGCTGCGCGGTTTCTCGGTGAAGGGGATGTCCGAGCGGCAGGCCCGCAGGCTCGCGGCCGACCCGGCGGTCAAGGCGGTCTACCAGGACGGCACCGCGCGTGCCGTCGGCACGCAGACCAACCCCACCTGGGGCATCGACCGGGTCGACCAGAAGAACCTGCCACTGGACAAGAGTTTCACCTACCCGAACACGGGCGAGGGCGTCACCGCGTACGACCTCGACACCGGGATCAACCCGGAGAACCCGGAGTACGAGGGACGCGCGTCCGTCGGCAAGGACTTCTTCGGCGGCAACGGGAAGGACTGCAACGGGCACGGTAGTCACACCGCGGGCACCATCGGCAGCAAGACCTACGGCGTGGCGAAGAAGGTCAAGCTCGTCGGGCTGAAGGTGCTGGGCAACGACTGTTCGGGCAACGGGCCCGACTCCGGCATCATCGACGCGGCCGAATGGATCACCGCGAACGGCACCAAACCGGCGGTGGCGAACCTGAGCCTCCGGATGGACCAGGCCGGGGTCGGCGACGACGTCATCAAGAAATCCATCGCGGCTGGCTTCGTCTACGTGGTGGCGGCGGGCAACGAGAACCAGAACGCCTGCAACGTCAGTCCCGCTCGGGTCCCCGAGGCGATCACGGTCGGCGCCTCGGACCAGAGCGACAACAAATCCTCGTTCTCCAACCACAGTTCGTGCGTGGACATCTTCGCCCCTGGCAGCAACATCACGTCGCTGTCCACTTCGAACGGTGGCACGGCGGTCAACAACGGCACGTCGATGGCCACGCCGCACGTGGTGGGCGCGGCGGCGATGTACCTGGCGGCGAACCCCGGTGCCACCGCGCAGCAGACGCGGGACGCGCTGGTGAACAACGCCTCGGACGGCGTGCTCAAGGGATTGCCGAGTGGTACGGCGAACAAGCTGGTGAACGTGTCGTTCATCGGCGGAGGTGGCCCCACGCCGACGTGCGGGGTCAAATCCAATACGACACCGGTGTCCATTCCGGACGCGGGTGACGCGGTGACCAGTTCGGTGACGCAGGACGGCTGCGACGGCAAGGCGTCGGCGACGCTGCCGGTCAAGGTCGACATCGCGCACACCTACACCGGTGACCTGGCGATAGACCTGATCGGGCCGAGCGGTGCGGTGTTCGGCCTCAAGCAGGCGGGAGGGATGAGCGAGGCGACCGGCGTGCACACGTCGTACACGGTGAACGCCTCCTCCGAACCGGCGAACGGGACCTGGAAACTGCGGGTCCGTGACGTCTACCGGTTCGACAGCGGGACGGTCGAAGGCTTCTCCATCACCTTCTGAGTCCTTGCGAACGGCGGTGCGCCGCGGTCACGATGACCGCGGCGCACTGTCGTTTTCGCTGGGAGGCTTGCATGGAGTCGTTCGACGCCGTGATCGTCGGTGGCGGGCACAACGGCCTGGTGGCGGCGGCCTACCTGGCCAGGGCCGGCCGTTCGGTGCTGGTGCTGGAACGCCGGGACGAGGTCGGCGGGGCGGCGGTCTCCTTCCGGGCCTTCCCCGGCGTCGACGTCCGGCTGTCGCGGTACTCGTATCTGGTGAGCCTGCTGCCGCGCAAGATCATCGCGGACCTCGGGCTCGGGCTCGATCTCCGGCGGCGGCGGATGTCGTCGTACACACCTGTCGGCGACGGTGGTCTCCTTGTCGACACGGGCGACGACGGTCGTACGGCGGCGTCTTTCTCCGCGCTCACCGGGTCCACAAAGGACTTCGAGGCGTGGCGGCGGTTCTACGCGATGACGACCCAGGTCGCGGAACGGACGTTCCCCACCCTGACCGAACCGTTGGTGTCCAGGGACGAACTGCGCTCGGGTATCGAGCCGGAGGCATGGGACGCGCTGTTCGAACGGCCGATCTCGGAAACGCTCACCGGGATGTTCGGCGACGACACCGTTCGCGGCGTCGTCCTGACCGACGCGCTGATCGGCACCTTCGCCGGCGCCGGCGACTTCGGGCAGAACCTGTGCCTGCTCTACCACGTGATCGGCAACGAGACCGGCGATTGGGACGTGCCGGTGGGTGGGATGGGCGCGGTGACCGGGGCGCTCGCGTCGGCCGCGTCGTCCGCCGGGGCACGGCTGCTGACCGGCGCCGAAGTGCTGTCGATCGACCCAGGTGGCTCGGTGCGTTACCGGCTCGGCGACGACGAATTCACCGTGCGCGGCGGGCACGTGCTGTCGAACGTCGCGCCGCGGACGCTCGCGCGGTTGCTGGGGGAGGAGCCGCCGGAGACGCCCGAAGGCGCGCAGCTCAAGGTGAACATGGTGCTGTCACGGCTGCCTCGGCTGCGGGATTCGGGCGTCGACCCGCGTGAGGCGTTCGGCGGCACGTTCCATGTCAACGAGGGTTACGAGCAGCTGGCGACGGCCTACGCCGACGCCGCCGCTGGCCGGATCCCGTCGCTGCCGCCGTGCGAGATCTACTGCCATTCGCTGACCGACCCGTCGATCCTCGGCCCGGCCGAACAGGCCGCCGGGGTGCAGACGCTGACGTTGTTCGGGCTGCACATGCCCGCGCGGCTCTTCGAAGGGCGCAACGACGCCGCGCGCGACGAGGCACTACGGGCCACATTGTCCTCTTTGGACAGTGTGCTGGCCGAGCCGATCGAGGACTGCGTGCTGCGTTCGCCGGACGGCAGGTTGTGCGTCGAGGCGAAGACGCCGCTGGACCTCGAAGCCGAACTGGGGCTGCCCGCGGGACACATCTTCCACCGCGATCTGTCGTGGCCGTACGCCGCCGATGCCGCTCAGGTGGGACTTTGGGGTGTCGAAACCGCGCATGACCAAGTGCTGCTCTGCGGTGCCGGGGCCGTGCGGGGCGGCGGTGTCTCCGGCATCCCCGGGCACAATGCCGCCATGGCGGTGCTGGCAAGCGCGTGAAGGCCCCCTTCCCTCGGCTCAGCCGAGGGAAGGAGGCCTTCACGCGGGTTGGATTACTGCACGGTCAGGGTGTAGGTCGCCGTGGAGGTCTTGCCCGCCGAATCCGTCGCGGTGACGGTCACCGGGTACGTGCCACGCTGGAACGGCGCGACCACCTGCATGGTCGAACTGCCCCCGCTCGAGATCGTCTTCGGGTTGAAGAACGGTGCGAACGGCAGCCCCTGCCCGGACGCGGACAACGTGATCGCGCCCGTGCCACCGGTGGCGGAAACCGTGACGTTGCTGAAGAAACCGGGCTGCGAGGTCCCGCTGGTGGGGCTCAGGCCGACCTTGAGCTCACCGGGCTGGGGCCCGCCGTTGCCGACGGTCAGCGTCAGGTTCGTGGTCGCGGTGTCGGTGGTGCCCTTGCCCGAGATCGTGACGGCGTAGTCCTTTTCGGCCGTCCCGGCGGGCACCTCGATGCTCACCTTCGCCGACTCACCCGAGGTTATCGACGTGGGCTGGAACGTGGCCGTCGCGCCCTCGGGAAGTCCCGAAGCGCTGAGGTCGACCTTCTCCGCGCCGTTCTTGCCGGGCTTGCTGGTCACCGTGGCCGACACGTACTTGCCCGGCTCGACCTTGAGCGCGGACGGCGTCACCCCGAGCGAGAACTTCTCCGGGTTCTGCGGCTCGCCGATCTGCTGCTTGACCCAGTCGCCCATGTCGTTGTTGAGCCTGCCGTAAACGCTGTACCACTTGAAGTCGTTGCGGCTCCAGGAAGCGACACCGACGACCTTGCCGTCCACGATCAGCGGCCCGCCGCTGTCGCCCGGCAGGATGGTGACGCGGCCGTCGCTGTAACCGCTGCAGATCATCGTCGCGTCTTTGAAGCCCGCGCCGACGCCGTTGCAGTTGCTGCCCTGGACGATCGGCAGGGTGAACTTGTGCAGTTCGACGTTGCGGGTGTCGTCGTTGTGGTCCTTTTTGCCGTAACCGAGCCCGAGCCCGGACTTGCCCGGCTTGTGCAGCTCCGTGTCGGCCGAGGTCGCGACCTTCGCGTACTGGCCACCCGGCACCGGGATGTCGGCGTCGGTGGTGACCACCGCGACGTCGTAACCCTGGTCGAAGTTGACGTACTTCGGGTGCTTCTCATAGCTGACGACGCCGATCCGCGTTCCGCCGCCGGCGTTGAGGTCGTCCAGCCCGTAGAGGAAGGACTTCTCACCCGCCGCGTCCTTGCAGTGCGCGGCGATCAGGATCTTGCGCGGCGCGACGACCGACCCGGTGCACGTCTGGCCCTGCGGCCGCGTCCCGCCTTCGCGCAGGCCCGCGATGATGAACGGGTAGTCCCGGACCGAGGCGGGGGTGCCGCCGATGGAGTTGGTGTGCAGTCCACCGGGGACGACCGCCTGATCCGTCGGGGTGACGGCGGGCAGGTTCGCGGCGGCCGCGGGCGCGGGCAGGAGGACCGAGAGGCAACCGAGGGTGGCGGTGGCGATCCCCAGTAGCCGTTGTCTTCTGTTCACGGTGGTTCCTTTCCAGGTGGCTGGAAATCACTTTCCGCATCTGCGCCTGGCGGAACAACCGAGGAAGGAGCCCGTAGGGGTACGGAACTAATGCACCGCGTCCCCGGTGAGCAGCTCCACACTGTGCTCCCCGGTGCGTTCGACGTCGAGGCCCGCCTTCGACAGCACCCGCATCAGCTGTTCCACAGTGGACGGTTCGCTGCGGGACTTCACCAGTTCCGCGGCCAGCCGTCCCTTGTAGGCCTTGTTGAAATGGCTCACCGTGGTCCGGTTGCCCTTCGCGTCCTCGGTCACGACGCGCACCGTCACCGCGTCCGGGCGGAGCTTCGCCAGCGCCGAGTAGGTTCCGGAACGCAGGTCGACGACGAGCCCCTCGATACCCTGGAGCACCGGTTCGAGGACCGGTTTCCACACGCTGCGGACGGTGCCGAGCGACGGCAGCGCGTTCCCGCCGGAAAGCCGGTACGCGGGGATCGGGTCGGTCGCCGCGACCACCCCGAACAGCGCCGAAGCGACGGCGAGGCGCTTCTCGGCCTTCGCCAGCGTCGCCTTGGTGAAGGACTTCACGTCGAGCGCGTCGTAGAGGACACCGGTGTAACGGCGCAGCGCGGGCATCGTGGGCGAGGTCCACAGCTCGGCGTTGCGGGTGACCTCGTCGGCCTGCCGCGGCGTGATCCCGAGCGCGGCGACACTGGCCGGGACGTCGCCCGCCAGTTCGGCCAGCGCGTCGGCCAGCTTCGCCCGGGTCGGATTCAGTTCCGGGAACGACAGGGCGCCGAGGTCCAGTGGCGCGCCGGTGCCGCCGGTGGCCTTGGTTTCGGAAGGGGGCAGGAGCACGAGCACCACGGAAGCGTAACTAAATGGAGTGCGTCATCCCGAGGCGCGGGCTTAGCCTCGTCCGCATGAGCCTGACCTGGCGCCCGCTGACCTTGGACGACATGCCGCGACTGGCCGAGACCTTCGCCGAGGCGGAGCGCGTCGAGCCGATCGACGAGCACTACAGCGCGGAGGATCTCGCCGAAGAGATCGGTACGCCGACCGTCGACCTGCCGACGGCGTCCACCAGCGCCTGGGATGGCGACACCCTGGTCGCCTACGGTCTGCTCCGGAAACGTGACGCGGCGGATCCGGTGCACATGATGCGGGTCGAGACGCTTGTCCACCCCGCGTACCGCGACGCGGCGATCGCCGCGCGCCTCACCGGCTGGTTCGAGGAGGCGGGAAAGAAGCTCCACGCGACGTCCCACCCGGACGTGCCGCTGGAACTCCACGCCGCGGCCGGCGCCGAGCAGCGATGGCTCGTCGACGTCCTCGCGGGCGCCGGGTACCAGCACGTCCGATGGTTCGTCGACATGCGCGCCGACCTGGGCTCGATCCCGCCGGTCAAGCCGCTACCCGAAGAGTTCCCGCTCGTCACGTACGAGGACAAGTACGAGGCCCTCACCCTGCGGTCCCGCAACGAGACCTTCGCGGACCACTGGGGGAGCACGGAGCAGTCCCCGCGAGCGTGGCGGCATCTGGTCGTCGGCGCGAAGGACTTCCAGCCGGACCTGTCGTTCCTGCTGCTGAGCCCTGAGCGGGACAGGGTGGTCGCGATGGTGCTGAGCGCGTTCTTCGCCTCCGACGAGGCCGCCACGGGAGTGAAGGACCTGTACGTCAGTCACGTCGCGACCGACGCGAGCCTTCGCGGACGCGGTATCGCGGGCGCGCTGCTCGGGCACACGCTCGTCCAGGCCAAGGCCCGGGGTTTCCAGCGGGCCTCGCTCAACGTCGACCAGGACAACACCCACCGTGCTCTCGGGGTCTACGAACGAGTCGGGTTCACCGAGTTCCAGCGCTGGGGCGGGTACGTGAAGCCCATCCCGACCTGACCGGTCGTCACCCGAAAGGGTGGATTTCGGTACAGTCGATCTTCTCGGAGAGATCGGTGGGGGTGGTAGGGCGTTGCCGGTTTCCGCACGCCTCGGCTGGCATGACCTGCCGTCGGCGACGCGTGACGCCGTGGAGCGTGAGCTCGGTTCGGCGGTGCGCCGTTCGTTGTGGCAGACCCCGGAATTCGACGGCGGTGTCGCCGCGAGGCTCGAACTCGAACGCGGTCATCGCTGGGTCTTCTTGAAGGCGATCCCTGCCGACAGCCCACGAGCGGGTGGCTACCGCACGGAGGCCGACATCGCGCGGCGGCTCCCCGCGGAAGCACCCGCGCCGAAACTGCTGTCCTTTGTGGACGGTAACTGGCTGGTGCTCGCGTTCGCCGACTTCGACGGCACCAGGCCGAATCTGCGCCCGGGGTCGCCGGACCTCTCCGCTGTCCTGGCCACCTTCGGCACGCTCGGGCGCACGCTCACGCCGTGCCCGCTGCCCGACGTCCCGGACGCGCTCGACGATCTCGGCCCGCTCCTGCGCGGCTGGCACGAACTGGCGAAGGAACCGCCGGACGACCTCGACGGCTGGGCCGTCCGCAACCTCGACAGGCTCGTCCAGCTGGAGACGTCCTGGCATCCCTGGTCGGCAGGGGACACGTTGCTGCACAACGACATCCAGCCCGAGTGCCTGGTGCGGACCGGATCGGGCAGGGTGCTCGTCACCAATTGGCGTTACCCGGCGAGGGGTGCGGGCTGGCTCGATCTGGTCGCGCTCGTCCCGTATCTGCTCGACGCCGGACACGAGCCCGCCGACGTCGACCGCCTGCTCCGGCGGCGCCCCGTGCTCACCGGCGTCCCGGTCTGGGCGGTCACCGCGTTCGGCGTCGCCCTGGCGGGGCACGCCGAACGAGCGAGCCGGCTACCGGAACCGCCCGCGACGACAGGGGTCCGCGCGGCGCAGCGCCGTCTCGCCGCGGCGATGCGTGACTGGCTCGCATACCGGACGCACTGGCAGTAGCAGCGGCTCGCCCGGTTCGTGCCGACGTGTGTCGCGAAAGCCACTTTCGCGACGTCTAGTCACTCACGAGGTCCAGTACCGGCGATGTCACGTGACTGAACGGACGACACGCGTGATCCGGCGGACGACACGCGTGACTGGACGGACGACACGACCGCGGCCGGGTTCCGCCACGAGCCGTCCGCCCGATCACGCGTGTCGTCCCTCCTGACAGGTGTGCCGTCCGTTCAGTCACGCGAAACCGCCACACGCGCACCGGCAGTACGTACCTGAGGCACCCTTGGCCCTAACCGTCCTTACCGCTAACGAGATTCAGTGGCTCTTCGCCGGCGGCGTACCGGCGCAACTGCTCGGCGACCAGCCGCTTCGCACGCGGGTAGAACGACGCGGACCCGCCCGCGATATGCGGCGTGATGATCACTCCCGGCGCGGTCCACAGTGAATGCCCGGCGGGCAGCGGCTCGGGGTCGACGACGTCCAGCGCGGCACGCAAGCGTCCGGAGACGGTCTCGGCGGTGAGCGCCTCGGTGTCGATCGCCGAGCCCCTCCCGACGTTCACCACCAGGGCGCCGTCCGGCAGCGCGGCGAGTTCCGCGGCGCCGAACATGCCCATCGTCGCGGGTGTTTCGGGCAGGATCAGGACCACGATGTCGGCGGACGGCAGTAGCCCCGCCAGTTCGCCGACGCCGCGCACCTGCTCCGCCGGCCGGGCCGTGCTCGCCACCCTGGTCACGACCGCTTCGGCCGCGAGCAACTGTCGCTCGATGGCCTGGCCGATCGAGCCGTACCCGACCAGCAGCACCCGGCTGTCGGCCAGCGAGCGCGTGTGTTCGCGCTCCCACGACGCCGTCGCCTGCTGCGTGAACCAGCGCGGCAGATCACGCTGCGACGCGTGGATCAGCGCCAGCGTGTGCTCGGCCACGCTGAGGTCGTGCAGACCGCGGCCGTTGGCGAGCCGCACCCCCGCCGGCACCAGCGGGATCAGCTTCTCCACCCCGGCCGACAGCGACTGCACGAGCTTCAGCGACGGAAGCCCGGCGATCAGCTTCACCGGCTCCATGCCGGTGTCGTACGGCAGCACGTACACCTCGACGTCATCGAGGCCTTCGTCCGGCAGCGGGCCCGTACCGTCGTAGAACCGCGCGCTCAGACCTTCGGGCAGCTCGATGTCGGTCCAGGGCAGGATGGCTCGCTCCGTCATGCCGCCATTCTGACCATCGCGGCCTGCGTCAGCCCTCGTGGGTGGCCACGCAGAATTCGTTGCCGACGGGATCGGCCAGCACCGTCCAGGCGAGGCCCGGCATCTCCTTCTTGTCCAGCTCCTTCGCACCTAGTCCGGTCAGGCGGTCCACCTCCTTCTCCATGTCGTCCGTACCGAAGTCCAGATGGACCCGGTTCTTGCCCGCCCGCGGCTCCGGCACGCGCTGGAACGCGAGCACGGGCCCGTTCTCCACCTTGGGGTGCAGGATCAGGAACTCGCCGTCGTAGTCCTGATCCACCTCCACGCCGAGCGCCTTCGTCCAGAACGCCGCGAGCCCGCGCGGATCCGCGCAGTCGATCGTGATCATGCCCAGCTCGATACCCATGGCGGCAAGCTAGCGGAGACCACCGACAGAACCGGGCGCCCGCGATAACCGGTTGAACCGTCCCAGGGCGGGGTGACTACGCTGCGCAGAACGTCTCAGCACGTAATTCCAGCGAGGAGCCCAGAAGTGATCACCAGGATGTCGTCGTTGTTCCTTCGCACCCTGCGTGAGGATCCGGCGGACGCCGAGGTACCGAGCCACCGGCTCCTGGTACGCGCCGGCTACGTCCGCCGGGTCGCCCCGGGCGGCTACTCCTGGCTGCCGCTGGGCCTGCGGGTGCTGCGCCGCATCGAGAACGTCGTCCGTGAAGAGATGAACGCCATCGGCGCGCAGGAGATCCAGTTCCCCGCGCTGCTGCCGAAGGAGCCTTACGAGGCCACCGGCCGTTGGACCGAGTACGGCGACGCCCTCTTCCGCCTCAAGGACCGCAAGGGCGCCGACTATCTCCTCGGCCCGACGCACGAAGAGCTCTTCGCGCTCACCGTGAAGGGTGAATACAACTCCTACAAGGACTACCCCGTCGTCCTGTACCAAATCCAGACCAAGTACCGCGACGAGGCGCGTCCCCGTGCCGGCATCCTGCGCGGCCGCGAGTTCGTCATGAAGGACTCCTACTCCTTCGACCTCGACGACGAGGGCCTGACGAAGTCGTACGAGCTGCACCGCCAGGCGTACACGAAGCTGTTCGACCGTCTCGGCATCGAGTACGTCGTCGTGAAGGCGACCTCCGGCGCGATGGGCGGCTCGGCCTCCGAGGAGTTCCTCGCCGTCGCCGCGACGGGTGAGGACACCTACGTCCGCAGCACCGAATCGGGTTACGCGGCCAACGTCGAAGCGGTCACCACGCCCGCTCCCGAGGCGAAGCCGGTCGAAGGCCTGCCCGCGGCGAAGGTCCACCACACGCCGGACACCCCGACCATCGAGTCGCTCGTCACGTTCTTGAACAACGCCGACCTCGGCCGCACCTTCACCGCCGCGGACACGCTCAAGAACGTCCTGGTGAAGACCCGCCAGCCGGGCGCGAAGGAGTGGGAGCTGCTGGCCATCGGCCTCCCCGGCGACCGAGAGGTCGACACGAAGCGCCTCGAAGCGTCGCTCGAGCCCGCCGAGTTCGAACTGCTCACTGAGGCCGACTTCGCCAAGAACCCCTTCCTCGTCAAGGGCTACATCGGCCCGAAGGCGCTGAAGGACAACGGCGTCCGCTACCTGCTCGACCCGCGCGTCGTCGACGGCACCGCCTGGGTCACCGGCGCCGACGAGCGCGATCACCACGTGGTCGACTTGGTCGCGGGCCGCGATTTCACCGGCGACGGCACGATCGAGGCCGCCGAGGTCCGTGAAGGCGACGCGTCGCCCGACGGCAAGGGCACCCTGGTCGCCGCGCGCGGTATCGAGATCGGGCACATCTTCCAGCTCGGCCGCAAGTACGCGGACGCGTTCGAACTCGATGCGCTGGGCCCGGACTCCAAGCCCATCCGCATCACCATGGGCTCGTACGGCGTGGGCGTCTCCCGCCTCGTCGGCGTGCTCGCCGAGCAGAACTACGACGACCTCGGCATCATCTGGCCGCGCGAGGTCTCGCCGTTCGACGTCCACATCGTCATCGCGGGCAAGGACGAGACGGTCACCGCGGGCGCGGAGAAGCTCGCGGCCGAACTGGACGCCGCCGGCGTCGAGGTCGTCCTCGACGACCGCAAGGCCAGTCCCGGTGTGAAGTTCGCGGACGCCGAACTCGTCGGCGTGCCGACCATCCTGGTGGTCGGGCGCGGGCTGGCGAACGGTGTCGTCGAGGTCAAGGACCGCCGCACCGGCGACCGTGAAGAGATCGCCGTGGACGCGGTCGTGGAGCACCTGGTCAAGCTCGTCCGTTCGTAATGGGCTTGTTCGGCAAGAAGCGCGGGGATTCGCCGGGCTACGAGGACAACGCGGCGCTGGACGGGTTCGGGGGCTACCAGCCCTCGGACTCGTCCGGCTACACGCCGCCGGTTCCGGAACTGGCCGCTCCTGTCGAACCGGAGCCGCAGCCCGCGAAGCAGCCGATGTCACGAAGCGGGCGCAGGGCCATGTACGGCTTCTTCGCGACGCTCGGTGTCATCGCGGTCGCGACGCTCGCGAACAACGGTTCGGACCGGTCGTCGAGCAGTACGCCGACCAGCCGGACCCCGATCGTCTACACGCCTTCACCCCAGGTCGTCGCGCCGCCGGTGACCGACGGCTGGCAGTCGGTTGCCGGGAAGGACGGCGTCTACGCCTACGACGTCCCGCCGAACTGGACGCCGAAACCCGGCACGATCCACGGCTGGGAGAAGGGCACCCAGGTCCCGGGCATCCGCATGGTCGCCAGTGCCTTCGTCGGCGACGGCTACTGCCCGCAGGACAAGGAGAGCAGGATCGGTGGCAGCGGCGTGACGAACGTGAAGGTCTCCGAACCTTCCGCCGCGGCGCAGAAGGCGATCGACGACCTCGCTGTCAGCGCCTACAACCCGGAGAACGGTCCGCTGACGGCCAAGATCACGAAGGAACCGGCCCAGCCGGCCGAGTTCACGCTCGGTACCGGCAAGAAGGTTCCCGCGAGCATCGTCCTCGCGGAGGTCGTCACCCCGCCCGGACCCTGTGGCGCGCGGCGAGCCCTGGTCGGCGTGCTCGCGCCGGAGCTGGGCGAAGCCTCGGCGGCCCTGGCCGTCTATTCGGGCCAGGACACGCCGGGTGGTGCGGACCGCGAGCAGATCCTGAAGATCCTCAAGACCTACCGGGGTGTCCCGGAGGCCGACCGCAAGACCATCACGCCGCCGCCTTCGACGTTGCGCTGAACTTGCCGGCTGAGCCGGGAGCCGGCCGCGCCTTAGGTGTCCACAAGGGACACTGTCGAGTGGTGAAATGTCTGGTTGATGCCCATATGCACGGTTTTGCGTGGGGGTCGTGAGTGGCGATTCGGGTTAGAACGCTCATTGCCACTCACGACTCCCGCGCAAAGTGCCCAAAATGGACATCGTTGCCTGGTCGGCGTCCCTTGTGGACGATCAAGGGCGCGCCGGGCTCCTTGGTGACCCCACTCCCACCATCGACTCGCTCACGCCACGTTTGCCTTGCCCTCAAGAAGGGTCCAGTCCGCTAAGGCCTCTTCTACCGTGAAGCCAGCGAAGAAGTCGTTCGCGGCTGTGGGTTCGCGAGCAGGCGCTGAGGCTTCTTGCCGGAGCGCGCGAGCTTCGCCAGCCGCAGCAGTCCCGTGTTCGGCAGGTACGCCCGGCCGAGCGCGATCCCGATCCGCGGCAGATCCGCCTCGTCGCGGAACGCGAGGTACAGCGGGACGTGGCGCGGCTGGAACTTCGCCTTGAACGCGTGCAGTGAACGGAAGCCGTAGAACGGTTCCATCATCGTGCCGAGCGCGTCGAGCACCCGCTCGACGGCGTGCGCGGGTTCGCCGGAGCTCGCCAACGGGGCGCCGGACAGCGAAACGAACTTCGCGCCTTCCTCACGGAAGGCCAAGCACGACGACGCGATCAGGAACTCCATCGACGGGCGGAATCCGTCGGCGCGTTTGCGCATGACGTCGAGCGTCCAGCCGCCGATCGCGCCCGCGCCGGTGTGCACCGGCAGCCACGACGTCACGCCGTGGACGACGCCGTCCGCGTCCACCGCGAGACCCACGCGGGTCTCGGGGTCCATCGCCTCGTCGACCCCGCCGAGGGTGAAGCCCATTTCCGGCATGCCCTTGTCGCTGATCCACTCCTCGGAGATCGCGCGCACCTGCGAGATCACCGCGCGCGGCTGATCGGCGAGCCGGACGAGCCGGAACTCGATGCCGTCCTTCTTGGCGCGGTTGAGCGCGGTCCGCACGTCCTGCCAGCGCTTTCCGCGGAACTCCAGCGTTTCCAGTTCGATCAGGGTGTCCTCGGCGACCTGGACCTGCTTCCAGCCGAGCTCTTCGGTCTTGGCGGTGGTGTCGCCGGTGGCGGAGAACAGGCACGGCACGAGACCGGTGTTCTCGCACATGGTGATGAACTCGGCGATCGTCCGGTCGGCGGCGCCGTCCGGGGCGATCGGGTCGCCGAGGGCGATGGCGACCCCGGCGTGCCGCCGGTAGGCGAGGTAGGACTTGCCGTCCGCGGCCACGAAGTACGAGTTCTGCGGCCAGGTCGTCATCCACGAAAGCGTGCTTCCGCCGTGACGGCTGAGCAGCGTGCGGGCCAGCGCGGGGTTGCCCATCCGGCCGAGGCGACGGCGCTTCCGCCGCGACGGAACCCGGAAGGCGCCTCGCGCGGAGATCAACAGCGCGAATTCGACCGTCCACAGCAGGTTGTCCACGAAGAACAGCGGCGGATCCAGCAGGCCGGCGTCTTCGCCGAAGATCTCCGCCAGCGTGAGCACCCCGCCGTAGACCATCACCTGCAGGATGACGAACGACGTCAGGATCATCGCGCACCACCAGGCGACCTGGCTCCCCTTGCGCAGGCCGTTCATGATCGGCACGACGATCACGCACAGGATGATGACTTCCCACGTGGACAGCGAAAGCTCTTCGGACGAACCGAAGGGGCCGTTACCCGGCACGAAGGACATCACCAGTTCGGCGACGGTCAGCACCAGCAGCCCGGCCACGACGTAGAACCGCCACTCGCGCAGGCTCGGCCTCCGTTCGCGCGAGGCGTCCTTGGTACCGAGGAACCTGCGCCCGAACGGCAGCGCGAGGACGAGCGCGAAGAAGTGCACGAGGTCGGCGAGTGTGCCGACGAAGATGATCGCGATCCCGGCGTAGACGCACAATCCGGCGCGCAACCGTAGCCGCCACGGCGGGCGCAGGGTGGCGCTGGCGACCGCGACCGCGGCGAGCGCGCCACCGGAGAACCCGACGTCGAGGCTGCCCGCGACCCGTTCCGCCCATTCCCAGCCGGAGTTACGGCTCAACGCGAGGAACTGCACCGCCACCAGCACACTGACGAACTGGCCGCCGATGGCGACGGCCATCGCCCGCCGCGTGCCGAGCCGCCATTCCGCGAACCCGGCGAACAACGCGAAGCTGAGCACCATCGGCAGGTAGTACAGCGGGACGACCGCGAACAGCGGTCCGGTCAGCAAGGTCCACCATCGGCCCGCTTCGAGCGACGGCAGCCCATACGCGATGTACGGATACACCGCGCGATCCTCGGCGGCCGACCAGAGCGCGCCCGTGGCCAAGGCGAGCGCGAGCATGGTCACCGTGACGAGGGTGGTGAAAGGCAGCCGGTGCCTCAGCACCGTGGCGATCTTGTGTGTCCGGCCCGGCGCGGCCGTCCCGCTTCCCCCTGTTGGCATGGAAATCAAGGTAAGTGCGGGGGCCCGTCGGCCACATCCGGCAGGGGACCCATATTTCCCTTAGGGGAGTGCTACTCGCGACGGATGCTCTCACCCATCTTGAGGACGACGTCCCTGGCCACCTGGCCGGAGATCTCCTGGTCCGCCAGCACCAGGAGGACGTGGTAGCGGCCGGAACCGGGCAGAGCGTCCAGCGGGAGGGCGATCGCGGTGATCGCGACCGAGGGGGCGGGGCAGGGTCCGTCCGCGGCGGGGACGACGGTGGTGGTCACGGAGTTGGCGGTCGTGCCGCCGTCGAGGAGCGGCACCGGCCCGGCCTTGCCGACTTCGGCCTTCGTGGACCGCCCGTACGCCGCTTCGGCCCACCGCAGGGTCGTTTCCTCGGCCGCCTGGGCGATGCCGCCGACCTCGCCCTCGTCGATGGTGGTGAACCCCGCCATCGCCCGCGCCGAGAGTCCGGCGGCGGGGCAGAAGTCGCGGCGGTACCGGGCGACACCCTGCAGGGTGACAAGGTCGCCTGCCGGTGTCTCGTATCCGACGGCGACGTCGGGCTCTTCGATCTTCCAGTCCGGCGGGACGTCGTAGACGAGCGGGTGATCGTCGGACCGCACGGGTTGCCAGCCCGCGATCACCGGCTTGATCCGGGTGGGCCCCACCGGATCGGGCAGGACGAGATCATGGACGGACGGCGGCGGCGTCGCGGTCTTGGCCTGGTAGGTGGCGGTGGTGCCGACGGCGATGACGACGGCAAGGCCGAGAACGCCCAGCACCGGCCTGAGGCGGAGGCGGCGGCGCGGCGGCGCGTTGTCCCGGATGACCGGAAGCGGCGCCGTCCGTTCGGCTTCGGTTTCGAGCGGCTGCCCGGTGAGCGGATCGACGAACCACGGCCGAGGTTCGTCGAGGGGCCCACCGGGGCCGGTCATTGCTGCGGCCTCAAACTGGCGAGGATCGTTTGCGCGTCCGCTTCGGACAGGGCGTCCGGGGTGCCCTGATCGAGGACCATCACGAAGCAGACGGTCTGCTCACCGATCTTGAAGGCCGCCGACGTGACCTTCACGGTCGGCGCCCGGCAGCCTTCGCCTTCGCTCGGGGTGAACGAGGCGGAGGAACTGAGTGCCTGGATCGTGCCGCCGGCGATGGGGATCTGCTTGATTTCGGGGAGCGGCACGTCGGCCTTGCCGGTGGCGGACTGGATCCAGAGCCGGACCGCGCCTCTGGCGGCGTTCTCGACGGGGATCTGATCCGCGGTGGCGAAGCCGACCATTCCCCGGTGCGAACCGCTGATGTCGGGGCAGGCGCCGAGTTTGTATCTCATCGCCTCGCGGATCACCATCTTGAACTCGCGCTCGGTGTTCCCGGTGACGTATCCCGGCTTGGTCTCCCAGCCCGTGGGGGGCAGGTCGTACGCCGTCTTGTCCTGTCTGGAGACGATTCCTTGCCAGCCCAACGTCTTGGACGGGACCTTGTTGTCCTCCGGGGCGTCGCCGCCCCGGGATGTCGGCGGAGGGTTCGACGCGGACGCGGCCGCGGGTGGTGGAGTGGGCTCGGGCCGCGGATCTTCGCCGTCACGCAGGACGAAGAACAGCGTGGCGCCGACGGCGATGACCACGACGAGCGCGCCAAGGCCGATCCACAGGCCTTTCTTGCCCTTCTTCGGCGGTTCGGGAGAGAAACCCTGGTAGGCCTGCTGCGGGAACTGCTGGAAACCCTGCTGCTGATAACCCTGGTACTGCTGCTGGGGATCCTGGGCGTACTGGGGCAGGTACCCATGCTGCGGGGTTTGCCGCTGATCGGGCTGCTGTGGTTGCTCCGGCCAGCCGTTGCCGCCTGGGTATGCCATGGACCGAGTTTAGTCGGCGCGCCCGAGGACGGCCGCACGCACCGCTGGCAGGTCGGACAGGTCTTCGAGCACGGTGTGCGCGCCCGCGCCTGCCAGTTCCTCGGCGCTGAACTGCCCCGTCGCCACGGCCACCGCGACGGCGCCGTTGTCGAGCGCGGCCCGCACGTCGTCCGGGGTGTCGCCGATGACGACGACCGACGCCGGCGCGAACTCGGTGCCGTGTTTCGCCGAAGCGTGGCCGACGGCGGCGGGCACCAGATCGGGCCGGTGTGCCGAGAGCGAGCCATAGCCACCGATCTCGAAGTCCACGTGCTCGTGCAGGTCGAACGCGGTCAGCTTGTGCACGGAGATCTCCGGCAGGTTCCCGGTGACCAGTGTCTGGACGACGCCGCCGTGCGTGGCGAAGGCGTTCAGCGCGTCTTTGGCGCCCGGAAGCGCCCGGCCGCTGGAGGACAGCGTCGGGGCGTGGCTTTCGGAGACCGCGATCAGCGCGAGCCAGAGCTTGCGCACGTTCTCCTCAGTGGGCTCGACGCCGTGCGAGGTCAGGATGTCCGCGCTGATGGCGCGTTCGGTGCGGCCGCCGAAATTCGGCAGCGCCCGCAGTTCGACGCCCGCGACCTCGGCGAGCGCGGTCGTGTACCAGGCGGCGCCGATGCCGCGCAGATCCACGAGGGTCTGGTCGATGTCCCACAGCACGAGCCGGTGCGGAGTAGTCACGCGGTCGACGGTACCGGTGAGCTTATTCAACGTCTGTTGACTTCTTTGGCACGGGCGCCTACCTTGGCGAATAATTCAACGTAAGATGAATAAATGGGAGGACGGCCATGCCGACCCAGAGCCATCGCCCCGCCGGGGCGTTCGCCTTACTCGCCGCGGTGGCCGGTGCGCTGATCGCCGCCGTACTCGGCTTTCTCACCTTCGGCGCGCAGGCCACCGTCGCACCCGACGGCCTCCCCATCGCCGTGGCCGCGCCCCCGGGGCCGCTCCAGGCGGCCGCGAAGGGGATCGCGTCCCATGGCGGAGGGCAGGTCTCGTGGCGGGTGACCTCTCTTGGGGAAGGCCGGAAACTGTTGGAGGACAAGGAGGTCTACGGAGTCCTCGAACTTCCGTCGACGGTCGTCGTCTCCGGGGCGGTGAACCCGTCCGGAACGCAGATCGCGCAACAGGTGCTGACCGGTGCCGCGCAAGCACTGGGCGGGACACCCAAGGTCGAAACGCTGCATCCCGCCAGTGCGGCTGGCCGGGTCGCACCGCTCGCGCTGAGCGCGCTGGCTTGGGTCGGCTGCCTGGCCGCCGGCGCCGTGCTGATCCTGGCCGGACGGCGGATCGGCCGGAACGCGGGAGTCGCCGCGCGCTTCACACAGATCGTTTCGGCAGGTGTGCTGGTCACCGGTGTGCTGGCCGGATTCCTGAAGCTGTGGGACTCCTCGCTCCCGCTGGGCTGGGACGTCCTCGGCTTCCTTTTCCTGGCCTCGACCGCCTTCGCCGCTGTGCAGACCGGCCTGCTGCGCCTGCTCGGCGTGCGGGCGATGGCGATCCTCGGCCCGCTGTACCTGGTCGCGCCCGCCGTCGCGGGTCAGGTGCCGGAACTGCTGAACCCCGCGTATCGCGCGGTGCTGTGGTCGTGGACGCCGTTCCGGTTCTCCGCCGAAGGCCTCCGGAGCCTGCTGCAGGGCGTGCCCGGCGCGCCGGACGTCGCGACCGGGGGGTGGGTGCTCGCCGGACTGCTCGCGGCGGGGTTGCTGTTCGCGCTGTGGCCGGGCCGGTCAGCCCTCCAGAAGACTGAAGCGGACTCGCCGGACCGGGTTGTCCAGGTTGGTGTCCACTAGGCAGACCGACTGCCAGGTGCCCAGCGTCAGCACGCCGCCGAGCACCGGGATCGTCGCATACGGCGGCAGCAGCGCGGGCAGGACGTGGTCACGGCCGTGACCGGGACTGCCGTGCTGGTGCCGCCAGCGGCCGTCGCGGGGGAGCAGGTCGTCGAGTGCCGCCAGCAGGTCTTCGTCGCTGCCCGCGCCGGTCTCGAGGATCGCCAGCCCGGACGTCGCATGCGGGACGAAGACGTGCAGGATCCCGTCCTCGGCGTCCGCGTCGCGCAGGAACGTCTCGGCGTCCTTGGTCAGGTCGTGCACCACGGCCACGCTGCCGGTGCGCACCTCGATCTCCGTGGAGTACATGCTCTTCACGGTAGTGCCCCGAAGCGTGCGACGTAGTGCCAGACGCGTTTGAGGGCCTGCTGGTCGAGGTGGTGGGCTTCGCCGAGGACACGTGGATCGAGATAGCCGTCCTCGGCCAGTGTCAGGCCGAGTTCGACGAATTCGGCACCGCGGTAGCCGGGGTGCCGTTCGAGTTCTTCGGTCGACAGGCGGAAACCCGGATGCCATTCGACCGGGCAGCCGAGTCGTGACGCGGCCTTCTCGACGTCGGTGCCGCGGTGACTCGGGTCGAGGACGAGCGCTTGGACATCCGTCGCGAGGTCGACGGGGCCGTGGACGTGCGCTTCGATGTAGTCGTCGAGAAGATCGGTGTCGTCTTGCTCCGCCAAGGTGATCAGCGCGGAAACCCTGGTGCCGTGGCCGAAATCTCGGGGCGACAGCACGCTGTCCGGGTAACAGAACGTCGTCCTGTCCACGGTGTGCGCGGCCATCCGGAAATGGGCCGAGCCGAATCTCGGCGCGCCGCCGGCCGCGCGGCGACGGAAGTTCAAGGCGCCGTACTTCGGCCGTTCGGCGGGCGGCGCGTCGTCGTAGGCACCGCCGAACATCCGGCTCTCCCACTGCCAGCGATCTCCGCCGGGATACGCGGTCAGCCCTCCGTTGCTCGTCCCGGTCTCGAACTGGTTGCGGTAGAACCCGTCCGCCGCCATCGCTGCCAGCAGCGGGCGTCCGTCCACTGTGGAACTGTCCGGATGGAAGTGCAGGGTCACCGGCAGCCCGGCCTCGAACCCGCCGCGTGCTTTCGCCGCGACGTACGCGAGGGCCCGATGCGCCATCACCCGAGTATCAGGCGTGCCGCCGGGCGAGCGCGACCAGATATCGGACCGGCTCCCCGGTCGGGTTGACGTAGGCGCACTGCTGCGGACTGCCGAGCTGAAGGCAGTCTCCCGCGTCGAGTTCGTGCTCGACGTCGCCCTCGCGGAACCGCAAATGCCCGTCCAGCACCCAGATCTGGTGGTGGGTCAGCGCATAGGTGTGGGCAGGGAAGGCGACCTCGGCGCCTGCGGGCAGCGCGACCTCGACCAGTTCGAGCGGCCCGCCGAGCGAAGGCGACACCGCGCGGCGCACATAGCCGGTGTCCGGGTCGGTCCAGGTCGGCTGATCGGCCGCGCGCACCAGCCTGCGGTCACCGTGTTCGGCGCGCGCGATCAACTCGGACAACGTCATCCCGAGGGCGGCGGAGAGCCTGCTGAGCAGGACGGCCGTCGGCTGCGCCTCGCCGCGTTCGATCTTGCCGATCATCGCCCTGGACACCCCCGAGGACTCGGCGAGGGCGTTGGCCGAAAGATTCTGGTCGAGTCTCGCGGACTGGAGCGTCGCGGCGAGCGACGCGGACAAGGGATCCGACATGCTGCTCACTATAGTGGCAGCCTCGGTTACTATGGTTGCCATGGTGATCAGGGAAGCGACGGAAGCCGACGCGACGGCGTGCGCGGAGATCTACGCGCCGTATGTCACCGACACGGTGATCTCGTTCGAGACCGAGCCGCCCAAACCGGACGAGATGGCCGAGCGCATCGCCAAGGCGCAGCGATCGCATGCCTGGCTCGTGCTTGAAGACGACGAAGGCCGCGTCACCGGCTACGCCTACGGAGGCCCGTTCAGCGGCCGACCTTCCTATCGCTGGTCTTGCGAGGTCAGTATCTATCTGGAGCTCGGCCGACGGCGGACCGGTGGCGGGCGCGCGCTCTATCAAGCGCTGCTGGACAAGCTGGCGTCGCGTGGCTTCCGGAACTTCTGCGCGGGAATGGTGCTGCCGAATGACGCGAGCGCCGGATTGCACAGCGCGATGGGATTCGAGCCGGTGGGGACCTATCGGCGGATCGGGTACAAGCACGGGGCCTGGCGGGATGTCATGTGGGTGCAGCTGTGCCTGCCGGAGGTGGACGGGGTGCCGGTGGAGCCGGCTTAGGCCGTGTCCGGTAAGTATCGCCGGGCGTGCTGACCTGTGGAAAGGGAGCGGGGGACCTTTGCTGTCGCCTCCGGTTCAGTCCACCCGGCCCGTCCACAGCATCGCCCGGTAGGCCTTCGCCGGCTGGATCGGCCGAAGGGAGCTTCCCCCGCATGCCATTCAGCGAAAGCGTCCTTCACCGCACGAGATGACGTTGTTGGCGAATTCATGGCCTGGGCGGTTCACGTCGACGGACATCACCCGTGATCGGACGCCGATCTCGCGTGACTGGAGGCCGACCTCGCCCGTGGCCGGATCCGCCGATGCGGCGAAGCTCCCCTTCAGTCCACTTCTCAGGACTCCAGGTACCGCAGCACAGCGAGAACCCGCCGATTGTCCCCTTCGGACTGAGGCAGCGCCAGCTTCCCGAAGATGCTCGACACGTACTTCTCCACCGAGCCCGCCGAAAGGAACAGCGCCGCCGCGATGGCCGAGTTCGACCGCCCCTCGGCCATCAGTCCCAGCACCTCTCGCTCCCGCGGCGTCAGTCCCGCGAGCGCGTCCGTCTTCCGGGTGGCGGTGAACAGCTGACTGACCACTTCCGGGTCGAGCACGGTCTCACCGTCGGCGACCCGCTGAAGCGCGTCGAGGAAGTCCGACACCTCCGCGACTCGGTCCTTCAGCAGGTAGCCGACGCCACCCGCGCGGTCGGCGAGGAGTTCCGTCGCGTACTGCGTTTCGACGTACTGCGAGAACAGCAGGATGGCGCACCCCGGCAGCTCCGCACGCAACGCGATCGACGCGCGGAGTCCTTCGTCCGTGTGCGTCGGCGGCATCCGGATGTCCACAATGGACACGTCCGGCCGGTGTTCGCGAACCGCCGCGCACAGGCTGTCGCCGTCGGCGACGGCCGCGACGACCTCGTGCCCCCGAAGATTCAGCAGTTCGACGAGTCCCGCCCGCAGGATGGCCGAATCCTCCGCGATCACGACGCGCACGCCGCCCCCCATTGTTCTATTTCCGTAGTGGTATCTCCGCGCTGATCACCGTAGGCCCCCCGGGAGGGCTGTCGATGTCGAGCCCGCCGTCCACTGTCGCGAGCCTCTCGGCGATCCCGGCGAGCCCGCCGCCGCGTTCCAGCCGGGCGCCGCCTTCACCGCCGTCCCGCACCACGAGGCGCAGGCCGTCGCCGACGATACCCACGTCGACCTCGATCGCGGCGGAAGTGTGTTTGGCGGCATTGGTCAGCAACTCGGCGACGGTGAAGTAGGCGATCGTCTCGATCGACGGCGACGGCCTGCTCGGCAGGTCCACGGTGATCCGCGCGTCGATGCCCGAGCCCGCGGCCAAAGTGGACAGTGCGACGTCGAGGCCGGCGTCGAGTGCGGCGGGGTGGATGCCGCGGGCGAGGTCGCGCAGCTCGACCAGCGCCTGTTTCGCGTTGGCGTGTGCGGCGGTGACCAGGGCGGTGACCTGCTCGATGTCGCCGTCGCCGGCCAGCTCGTCCTTCGCGATGCCGAGCTTCATCGCGAGCGCGACCAGCTGGGCCTGCGCGCCGTCGTGAAGGTCGCGTTCGATCCGGCGCAGCCGCCGCGTCGCGTCGTCGACCGCGGTCGCCCGGGTGCGTTCGAGGTCGCGTACACGTTTGGAGAGGTCCTCGGCGCCGAGGACCCCGCGCACCAGCAGGCGGTCGAATTCGGCGAGGCCGTGGACCACCCACGGCATCGCCAGCAGTACGGCCAGCCCGGTGAGGGCGAGCGGCAGGGTGAGAGGCCAGGTGTCGACGCGGAGGTCGAACGTCGGCATGGCCTCGCCGTTCAGGGTGAACCAGAACAGCGGATAGGTCAGCGTGCTCACGGCGTACACGAACAGGGACACGACCAGGAAGAACCCGGTCAACGACAACGGCAGCCGGATCACCAGGTAGGCGATCGACCGCCAGCCCATCGGATCCCCGAGCCGCCCTTTGACCCCGTTCCAGAGCCCCGGCCGCGGTTCGGGCCGGGCCGGCGGGGCGACCGTGGTCCCGAGCAGGGCACGCGCCAGGCCGATGTGGACAGCGCCGATCAGCCGCGCACCCGCCAAGACGCCGATGAGCACCGGCAGGCCGATGGTGAGCAGGCTCAGGCCGATCCCGAGGAACAGCCCGACGACGACGAGCGCCATGAACACCAGCGTCAGCGGCGCGCCGATGATCACCCACGCCAGCTCGGCCCAGTACGCGCGGCTCAGCTGCGCGCTGAGGACGTGACCGGCGAACCGGCGCGGAGCGAGGCGGGTGATCATGGCTTCAGCCTGCCGTGGTCACCGCCTCGTGCCCATCCGGTTTTCCGTAATCTTCGCCGACGCGGCTGTGGCAGGTTGCGAAGGCTTGTTTCGCGACATGGGTCGGCAGCCGAAGTCCGTGAAGGCCTCCTTGAGGGACCCAGAGTCCCTCAAGGAGGCCTTCACGGACTTCCGGAGGCTCGCCAGCCGTCCACAGGACGCGAATCAAGGGGAATGTCGCTTTGTCCTACCCCTCGATAACCCGAATCGCCACTCACGATTCCTCTAGTCTTCGCGGGTCCCGTCGGCCTGCGCCCGCTGGGACGCCTCACGCATCTCGATGACGTCCGTCAGCCAATCGCCGGTCTCGCGGGCGATGTCCCGGATCGCGCCGGTGATGATCGTCGCGATGTTGCCGATGTGGGTGGCCGCGGACTCGGTGACCTCTTGGACCACGTCCTTGGTGCTTTCGAACTGACCGACCATGTCAGACACCTTAAGCCGCTCGGAGGGTCTTGTCGCTCTCCACGGTAGCCGGAGTGCGGGGTTCACCGTTCCAGGGCAGTGCCAGTTTCACGATCTTCTTGGCCACCGAGAACAGCTGCTTGTGCAGGGGACCGGTGTTGTAGGGCAGGCCGTACTTCTCGCAGATCGCCCGCACCTCGCCCGCGATCTGCGGGTAGCGGCGCGCGGGGATGTCCGGGAACAGGTGATGCTCGATCTGGTGCGAGAGGTTCCCGGTCATGATGTGGAAGAGCTTGCCGCCGCTGATGTTCGCCGAGCCGAGGATCTGCCGCAGGTACCACTGGCCCCGCGACTCGTTCTCGGTCTCCTCCTCGGTGAAGCTCTCGACGTCTGCGGGGAAGTGCCCGCAGAAGATGATCGAGAACGCCCACAGGTTGCGGGTCAGGTTCGCGGTGGCGTTGCCGAGGAAGGTCAGCGGTGCGAGCGGACCGGTCAGCAACGGGAAGAGCACGTAGTCCTTGCCGACCTGGCGCCCGGCCTTCTTGAGCATCTTCAGGCCGACCTCCTTGTTGTCCGACCACTTGCGCTCGCCCTTGACGACGCGGTCGAACTCGAGGTCGTGCAGCATGACGCCCCACTGGAAGAACAGCGCGAGCAGCGTCGCGTACACCGGGTTGCCCAGGTAGTACGGGTTCCACTTCTGCGCCGGGTCGATCCGCAGGACGCCGTAACCGATGTCGCGGTCCTTGTCGAGGATGTTCGTGTACGTGTGGTGGATGTAGTTGTGGGAGTGGCGCCAGTTCTCCGACGGCGCGACGGTGTCCCATTCGAACTTCTGCGAGCTCAGCGCCGGGTCGCGCGTCCAGTCGTATTGGCCGTGCATGACGTTGTGGCCGATCTCCATGTTGTCGAGGATCTTCGCCACCGAAAGCGCGGTCACCCCGGCGACCCACGCCGGCGGGAAGAACCCGGCGAACAGCAGCCCGCGCCCGGCGACTTCGAGCGCGCGCTGGGTCTTGATCACGTTGTGGATGTAGTCGACGTCGACCTGGCCGAGGTCGGCGACGATCCGCTGCCGGATCTCGTCCAGTTCGCGGCCGAACTCCTCGACCTGGGCGGGGGTGAGCTTGTCCTGCAAGCCGGTCATCGCGGGCTCCTTTCTAAGCGTTGATCTCGACGTCCCCGACCGGGACGGAGATGCAGAGCTGGATCTCTTCGTTCTCTTCGCTGGAGGTCTCGCCGGTCTTGGCGTTGCGCACGCAGCCGGAGGTCTTGATCTGAGTGCAGGAGAAGCAGATGCCCATCCGGCAACCGTGCTCCGGACTGAGCCCCGCCTCTTCGGCCTGCTCCAGCAACGGTTTCCCGGAGTTGGCGAATTCGCGGCCGCTGCGCGCGAACCGCACCTGCCCTTCGGCGTTCTCGGTGTCGAAGGTGAGCGCCGGTGGCGTGAACTCCTCGGTGTGCAGATGTACACCCAGGCCGTCGGCCTCGAAGACCTCGCGAACCGAATCCATCAGCGGCTTCGGACCGCACAGGAAGGTTTCGGCGTCGGGATACCACGGCGCGGCCTCGGCGAGGTGCTCCTTCGAGAAGAACCCGTGCAGGTCGCCTCCGGTTTTGGCGTGAGTGAACGCGTGTACCACCCGCAGGCCGGGCAGGCGGCGCGCGAGGTCGGCGAGCTCGGCGCTGTAGAGCGCGTCTTCGGCCCCGTTGGAGTAGTGCAGGAAGGCGAGATCACCCTCGTACTTCTCGTGCGCGAGCGTGCGCAGCATCGACAGGACGGGCGTGATCCCGCTCCCGCCGCTGAGCAGCAGGATCCGCCGCGGCCTCGGCGAAGGCAGGGTGAACTCACCGTCCGGAGTGGACAGTCCGAGCACCGAACCGATGGTGACCGTGCGGTTCAGGTGTCGCGAGACGAGCCCCTGCGGGTCGGCCTTGATGGTCAGTTCCAGTGATCCGTCGTGCTCCGAACCGGCGGGTGAGTAACAGCGGGTCCGGCGGACGCCGTCGATCTCGACGGTCACCCGCACGTACTGGCCCGCGACGTGTCCCCGCCAGGCGCGGCTCGGCCGGATGGTCAGCGTGACCGTGTCGGGTGTCTGGCGCCGGACGTCGGTGACCAGGCCGCGGATCTCCCGGCGGACCAGCATCGGATCGACGAGTTCGAGGTAGCGGTCCATGCCATGGGGCGTGAGCAGGGCCTCGGCCAGCGAGGCCAGCCGCCTGGCCCTGCGCGGTACCAGTGCCGTCATCACTTCTCCCAAATTCAGTGAACGCTTGTACACTCAATAGTGAAGTGGCGATGGTCGCGCTTGTCAACGCGAGAGGAGGGCGATGTGACGTGAGTGATACCGCGGAGGCCATTACGCTGTCCGTCGTGACAACGGAGCCCGTTTCCCGGCAGGAGCGCAAACAGCGCACACGGCAGGCGCTGCTGGACGCCGCCCTGGATCTGGTGGCGGAACGAGGGTTCTCCGGGCTGAGCCTGCGCGAGGTGGCGAAACAGGCAGGCATCGTGCCGACGGCGTTCTACCGCCATTTCGCGTCGATGGACGAACTGGGCGTGGCGCTCGTCGAGGAGTCGATGCGCACACTGCGCACGATGATCCGTTCGGCACGCACCAAACCGGCCGCGTACAACGACATGATCAAGATGTCCGTGCGCATCCTGCGCGAGCACGTCCGGGCGCACGAGGACCACTTCCATTTCCTCACCCGGGAGCGTTACGGCGGCACGGGACCGGTCCGGCAGGCGATCGCGTTCGAGCTCAAGCTCTTCGTCAGCGAACTCGCCGTCGACCTCGCGCGGTTCGACAATCTCCGCGAATGGAGCACCGAAGATCTCCACCTGCTCGCCGACCTGATCGTGACGACAATGCTCACGACGGTGCTGGAGTTGCTCGAGGCACCGTCGCGGGACGACGAGATCGGGCGTACGGCCGAACGGCGGCTGCGGCTGATCTTTCTGGGCGTGCCGAACTGGCGAAGCGTTCCGTGATGCGGAAAGCGTTCGCCCCACAGGCGCCAGCAGCCACAACAGTGGCGCGTGAAGGCCCCCTTCCCTCGGCTCAGCCGAGGAAACTCGACCTTCATGTACTCCGGCGGGCAAAGACATCGGCCAAGCCCTCGTGAGTGGCGATTCGGGTTAGAACACGAAACGCCACTCACGACCACCCGGACACACCACGTTCGGCCTTCCTCTCACCAGCGGCCGACCCCATATGACGTCGCGCACCTGGATCGATGGCTGGATCGATCGTGATGAGCGATGTCACGGAAAGATGCCGCCCGGATACGTTCAGCCAGGAAAGTTGTCGGCCGGACGTGGTAAACAGTGCGGGTTCGTGTGGTCCTCTCCAGCGAGGAGGTCGCCTGTGGCGGCAGAAAACGAGCAGCTCACGGTCGGTGTTGTCCGGGAAACCGGACAAGGTGAACGCCGCATCGCGCTGGTACCGAAGCTCATCGAGCGCGTCTCCGGACGCGGACTGCGGGTGGTGGTCGAGCCCGGCGCGGGCGCCGGCGCGCTGCTCGCCGACGAGACCTTCGAGCAGGCCGGCGCGGTGATCGGCGATCCGTGGGATGCCGACATCGTGGTGAAGGTGGCGCCTCCGAGCGCGGCCGAAGTCGCGAAGCTCAAGCAGGGCACCATTCTCATCGGCTTCCTGAATCCACGGGGTGATCCGGACGGGATAGCGGCGCTCGAATCGGCGGGCGTCCGCGCCTTCGCCGTCGAGGCGATCCCGCGGATCTCCCGCGCGCAGGCGATGGACGCGTTGTCGTCGCAGAGCAGTGTCGCGGGCTATCGCGCGGTACTGCTGGCGGCGGAGAAACTCACCCGGTTCTTCCCGATGCTCACCACCGCGGCCGGAACGGTGCCACCGGCGAAGGTGCTCGTACTCGGCGCGGGTGTCGCCGGTTTGCAGGCCTTGGCGACGGCGAAACGGCTCGGCGCGCAGACCACCGGGTACGACGTCCGGCCCGAGGTCGGTGAGCAGGTCAAGTCGCTCGGCGCGAAATTCCTCGACCTCGGCATCGAGGCGGTCGGCGAAGGCGGGTACGCCCGCGAGCTGACCGACGAGGAAAAGGCCGAGCAGCAACGCAGGCTCACCGAGGCGATCACGAGGTTCGACGTCGTGATCACCACCGCGCTCGTCCCTGGCCGCAAGGCGCCGGTCCTCGTCACCGCCGACGCGGTGAAAGGGATGCCCGCCGGTGGTGTCGTGGTCGACCTCGCCGGCGAGTCCGGCGGCAACTGCGAACTGACGAAACCGGGCGAGGAGGTCGTCGAGCACGACGTCACCATCTGCTCGCCGCTCAACCTCGCCGCGGAGATGCCCGCGCATTCCAGCGAGCTCTACGCGCGCAATGTCACCGAGTTGCTCGAACTGCTCGTCGACTCCGACGGCAAGCTCGCGCTCGACTTCTCCGACGAGATCGTCGCCGGGGCCTGCGTCGCCGGAAAAGAAGAAGGGGGCGAGTGATGCTCGTAGGCAGTTTGGCGATCCTCGTACTCGCCGGATTCGTGGGCTTCACGGTCATTTCCAAGGTGCCCAACACGCTGCACACCCCGCTCATGTCGGGCACCAACGCCATCCACGGCATCGTCCTGCTCGGCGGGCTCATCGTGCTCGGCCTCGGGGTCGACGGCGTACTGAACAAGATCCTGCTGGTGATCGCGATCGCCTTCGGCACGATCAACGTGGTCGGCGGCTTCCTCGTCACCGACCGGATGCTCTCGATGTTCAAGGCGAAGAAGCCGGAAGACGGTGGTGACAAGTGACGACCTTCATCGCCGTCCTCTACATCATTTCCTTCGCACTGTTCATCTACGGCCTGATGGGCCTGACCGGTCCGCGCACCGCGGTACGCGGCAACTGGATCGCCGCGATCGGCATGGGCATCGCGGTGATCGCGACGCTGCTGACACCGGGAATGAGCAACTGGCTGCTGATCGCGCTCGGTGTCGCGATCGGTGTCGTCGTCGGCGTGCCGTCCGCGCGCAAGGTGAAGATGACCGCGATGCCGCAGATGGTGGCGTTGTTCAACGGCGTCGGCGGCGGGGCGGTCGCGCTCATCGCGTGGGTCGAGTTCCGCACCACCGAGGGCTACGCGCACGAGCCGGCGTACGTCGCGATCGCGTCGTTGTTCGCCGCGATCGTCGGATCCGTGTCCTTCTGGGGCTCGAACATCGCGTTCGGGAAACTGCAGGAGCTCATCTCCGGCCGCCCGATCACGCTGGGCAAACTGCAGCAGCCGGTGAACGCGCTGGTGCTGATCGCCGCGATCGTCTTCGCGGTCGTCATCGCCGTCGGCGGTGACGCCGAACTGCTGATGATCGGCCTGCTGCTCGCGGCCGGCGTGCTCGGCGTGGTGGTCGTGCTGCCGATCGGCGGCGCGGACATGCCGGTCGTCATCTCGTTGCTGAACGCGCTCACCGGATTGTCGGCCGCGGCCATGGGGCTCGCGCTCGACAACACCGCGCTGATCGTGGCGGGCATGATCGTCGGTGCTTCGGGTTCGATCCTGACGAACCTGATGGCGAAGGCGATGAACCGGTCGATCCCGGCCATCGTCGCCGGCGGGTTCGGTGGCGGCACGGCGGTGGCGAGCAGTGGCTCCGGCGAGGTTCGCCCGGTCCGCAGCACCAGCGCGTCCGACACCGCGATCCAGATGGCGTACGCGAACAAGGTCGTGGTCGTCCCCGGCTACGGCATGGCCGTCGCGCAGGCACAGCACGTGGTCCGCGAGATGGCGAAACTGCTGGAGGCCAAGGGGATCACGGTCGCCTACGCCATCCACCCGGTGGCGGGCCGGATGCCGGGGCATATGAACGTGCTCCTCGCCGAGGCCGACGTCCCGTACGAACAGCTCAAGGAAATGGACGAGATCAACTCCGAGTTCGCCCAGACCGACGTCGCGCTGGTGATCGGCGCGAACGACGTCACGAACCCGGCCGCGGAGACCGATCCGGGCTCGCCCATCTACGGAATGCCGATCCTCAAGGTGAACCACAGCCGGTCGGTGATCGTGCTCAAGCGCTCGATGAGCTCGGGCTTCGCCGGCATCGACAACGAGCTCTTCTACGATGCGAAGACAAGCATGCTCTTCGGCGACGCCAAATCGTCGGTGGGCGAGATCGTGGAGGAACTCAAAGCACTGTGATCGGTCCTTCGGAAGTCGTCGCCTCGTTCGACGACCCGGCCGACAACCTCGCGTTCGACGAAGCCCTCCTGCGTGCCGCGCCGGAGGCGCCGGTCCTGTGGATCTGGCGCAGCACCGACTCCGTGGTCGTGGGGCGGGGGCAGAAGATCGAACGCGAGGTCAAGGCCGACGTCTGCGCCGGCGACGGCGTCCCGGTGCTGCGTCGGGCCAGCGGCGGCGGCACCGTCTTCCACGATCCCGGCAATCTCAACATCACCCTCGTCCTGCCAGAGCTCGGCTTGTCGGCGAAAGCCGTCAAGCCGCTCGAAGCGCTCGGGGAACTGATGACCGCGACGGTGGCCGAACTCGGGCTGCCGTCGCGGGTCGGTGATCGGGGACTGTTCGTCGGTGACGCGAAGTTGTGCGGTTTCGCCGTGTTCCGGACGAGAACGGGCTTGCTCGCGCATTCGACACTGCTCGTGTCGACCGCGGCCGAGCGGGTCGGCCGGTACCTCACTTCGGCCCCCGCGGATCCCCGTCCGCTCGACTCCCACCGGAGCCCGGTCGCGTCGCTCGCCGAGCATGGCCTGCGCAAAGGTGTTGCCGAAGTCACGGCCGCGGTCCGCGTGGCGGCGGCCGCGCGACTGGGTGAACTCACCACCCGGAAGCCCACGGCCGAGGAGCGGGAGTGGCACCGCTCGCTCCGGCAGACGCGGTACGGGTATCCGAAGTGGCATTCGGAAGGGGCTCAGCGTCCGGCCTCGTGAGTGATTTGGGTCGTTGGAACGACCCAAATCACTCACGACAACAAAGGGGCCCCATTCGCTACCACGCGAATGGGGCCCCTTTTGTCTATCGATTACTTTTCGGTGGCCGAGAATGTCACGGCCGGCACCTTACGGGCGGCGCGCGTGGTCTTCTTCGGCTCCGCGGCCTTCTTCACCGGCGTCTTGGCGGCGGCCTTCGGCGCGGCCTTGGCGGCCGTCGTCTTCGCGGCGGCTGCCTTCGCGACAGTCGTCTTGGCCGCGGTCTTCGGCGCGGCCTTGGCCGTGGTCTTGGTCGCGGCGGCGGCGGTCTTCGCGCGGCCTGCCGGAGCCTTGGTCGCGGTGGCCTTCGCCGTCGCGCCGCGGGCCGCCTTCGCCTTGGCAGCGGTGGCTTTCGCCGTGGTCTTGGCCGGAGCCTTGGCCTCTACCTTGGCGGCGGTGGTCTTCGCGGCCGCGGTCTTGGGAGCGGCCTTGGCGGCGGCGGGCCTGCGGCCGGCGACACCCTTCGCGGCGGGCTTGCGGCCCGGCTTCGCGGCCGACTTCGCCTCGGCCTTCGCGGCGGTGGCCGTGGTCTTCGGGGTCGACTTCGACACCCGCGCGCCCTTGGGTCGCTGCACGACCCGCGGCCGCAGTTTCCGTCCACCGATCCGTCGGCCGTTTTCCACATAGGCACGCAGGATTTCCCGGAGTGCGGTGGCGTTGTCGGCCGAAAGGTCGATGTCGTAAGCGATTCCGTCCAAGCCGAAAGCGACTGTTTCTTCGGCCGCCTCGCCGGTCAGATCATCCAGCAAATGCACAGCAGTGTTCCTGGCCATGAAAAAAACCTCCCGCGCTCGATCGTTCTACTGCGTAACCGGCACGGTGCAACCTGAACCCGCGGCTGATGACTCACGCAGCGACACGAGGATAGCGGCAGGTTGCGCGAAGCTGCGCGGTGGTGTGCGCTGAATGCATGTCAGCACAGACTTTTGACGTGATCGTGATCGGAGGCGGCCCCGTCGGCGAGGTCGCCGCCGAACGGGCAGCACGCGGCGGACTGCGGGTCGCGCTCGTCGAACACGAGCGCTTCGGCGGCGAATGTTCTTACTGGGCCTGCATTCCGAGCAAGGCGCTGCTGCGGCCGGGGAACCTCCTCGCCGCCGCCAAGCGGGTGCCCGGCGTCCCGGTGGGCGACGCGGTCGACCCGGCCGAGGTGTTCGCGCGCCGGGACTGGTTCACCGGCAAGGGAGACGACACCGGACAGGTCAAGTGGGCCGAAGGCGTCGGGATCGTCCCGATCCGCGGGCACGGCCGGATCACCGGTGAGCGGGAGGTCACCGTCGACGGCGGCGACATGCTGACCGCGCGGCACGCCGTGATCGTCGCCACGGGCAGCGTCCCACGGACACCGTCGATCCCCGGGCTGGACACCGTTTCCCCGTGGGGTTCGCGAGAGGCGACTTCGGCGGAGAAGGTTCCGGGCCGCCTCGGCGTACTGGGCGGCGGGGTGGTCGGAGTCGAAATGGCGCAGGCCTTCGCCACACTCGGCGCCGAAGTCCACCTGATCATCTCCGGGGCACGTCCCTTGCCGCGGCTGCCGGAGTTCGCGGGTGACGCCGTTATCGCGGGACTCCGCGAAGCCGGGGTCACCGTGCACACCGGCTCCGGGATCGACTCCGTGTCCGCAGTGGACGGTGGCAAGGAATTGGCGTTGAAGGGCGGCGACCGGTTGATCGTCGACGAACTCCTCGTCGCCACCGGCCGCCGCCCGGCGACCGACGGACTCGGTGTCGAGTCGATCGGGCTCGAAGCGGGCGCGCCGCTCGAGACGGACGACAACGGCCGTGTGTCCGCTGTGGACGGTCGCTGGCTGTTCGCCGTCGGGGACGTCACCGGCCGGGCGCCGCTGACCCATCAGGGCAAGTACGCGGCCAGGGCCGCCGGGGACTCCGTGGCCGCGCAGGCGGCGGGCAAGCCGGTCGATTCCGCCGCCTGGAGCGCGCACAGCGCCACGGCCGATCACCACGCCATCCCGCAGGTCGTCTTCACCGACCCGGAGGTCGCTTCGGTCGGGCTCGCCGGACCCGAGGAGGGCAAGCCGCACCGCGTCGTCGACATCGACATCGCGGTCGCCGGTTCGTCGCTGCACGCGGACGGTTACGCGGGCAAGGCGCGGATCGTCGTCGACACCGAACGCGGTGTTCTCCTCGGCGCGACCTTCGTCGGGCAGGACGTGTCCGAACTGCTGCACTCGGCGACGATCGCGATCGTCGGGGAGGTCCCGCTGTCGAGGCTGTGGCACGCGGTCCCGTCGTTCCCCACGATCAGCGAAGTGTGGCTGCGCCTGCTTGAGGCATACGGGCTTTAGCCGTTCACCGGCAGTTCGAGTGCGGCCTTCGCGCCGCGGACCAGGCCGGGATCGTCCGCAGTGGACGGTCCCGGCACCCACACCACCTGCACCAGCCGGACCGACTTCCCGTCGAGGCTGCTCTGGTAGGCGGCGCCCTCGAACACCGGGACCTCGCCCTGCCACTGGTTGGTCTCGGTGGCGAGGTCGAGGATGCCGCCACCGCCGGGGGTGTCGGCGGCGGCCTTGAACGCGGTCGCCTGCCCGGTGTTCGGGAACTCCACGACGGCGATCGTCACCGCGGCGGCCCGGCCGTCGATGGAACTGGCGAAACTGGCCCGTTTCACCCCTGCACAACTCGTCTGCTGAAGGCTCGCCTGGACGTCGCCGTACGCGTGCGACGCGCATTTCTGATCCGCGGCCGACGCCCGCGAGGTGAACTGGATGTTTTCCACCGCGCTGCTGCTCGGAGACGGAGGGCTGCTGGCCGGGGTCGGCGGCGGGGGAGTCTGCGTGGACGCCGTGTCGTCACCACCGGAGGCCACGCTGATGGCCGCGACCAGCAGCACGATGAGCAGGCCGATCGCGGCGACCGGAAGCCACTTCACCGTCTTGGACTGGTGCGACTTCTTCGGGGACGGCTCGGCGGGAGGGCCCGCCGGTGGCGGGGTTCGCCGGGCCGGAGGAGCGGGCTTCGCGGCGGCGGCCTGCTGAACAGGCTGAACGGGCTGAACGGGCGGGGCCGCCTGCACGGGCTTGACGGGGGGAACGGCCGGTTTCGCCGGTCTTTTCGCCTTCCCCGGATGCTGCACCGGAACCGTCGGGGCGATGGCGACGAGCGGGTTCTCGCGGATCACCGTCGGCTCGTCGTCGGAGTAGGCGCTGAACCCCTCGCCGAGCAGCATCTCCTCGGGCATCGGCGGCGCGTCCGGGGCGAGCGCGGCGATCAGTTCCCGCGCCTGCTGGACCGAGCGGGGCCGGGGCGCGGTGGCCAGCGAGACCGTCGCGGCGAGCATCGTCGTCGCCGTCGGGTACAGCACGCGGACCGAGCCGGCGAGATCCGCGGCCGGCTGGTCGACCGTCTCCACATAGGGGCCGACGGCGATGATCGTGCCGATCGGCCCGGCGCCGGGGGCGACGTCCGCGATCTTGTGGGTGCACGCGGCGGACAGCGAGAGCGCGTCCGTGGCCGGGTTGATCGAGGTGTCACCGTGGACCAGCGGCCAGCCGTCGGCCTTCCACGGTCCGCCGAGCGGGGCTTCGAGTTTCAACGCCGGGTCCGGCAGGTCGACGCCGATGACGATGAGGATGCCCTTCGGCATGACGACGACGGCCTCCACGGGCCGCCCGTCGACCGGGCTGGCGCCGACGAGGGCGACCCCGCCGACGACGTTGCTGCCCCGGCCGAGTGAAGCCAGCGCGGCGCGGACGTCCTCGGCCACCCGGGACGGCTGTTGAGCGAGGCGAACGAGTCGCACCGAACCCCTCCCCATCTCGTCGGTCTCGCTGCACAAACTAGCGCCTCCATCCGGAGCAACGGGAAGACACGTCGCAGGTAGGCGCGGTGATGTTGCTCCGAAAAGTTGTAATGCGCGTGAGCACCGTCACCCGTCCGGGTGGTACTCGTTGGTAGGTGACAGTTCCTTGCCCCCTGTCACCAGGAGAAACGCAATGGCCGTATCTCGTCCTTGGCGTCGACGCGCAGCGCTCGTCGTCGCCCTGCTGGCAGTCCCGGCCGCGGGGATGGTCCCCGCGCAGGCCGCGGGACCGCTCGCCCCCGTCGCCCCCGGACTGTCCCGACTGCTCTCGGCCGTCACCGGCGCCACGGGGGTGACCGCGCTCGTGCACGCCGGCGACGTCGCCACCGCCGAACGCGCGACCCGCGCGGCCGGACTCACGAAGATCACCTCGTTCGGGAAGATCGGCGTCGTCGCCGTCCGGGGCACCGCCGACCAGGTGCGCGCTGTGCGCAAGGCCGCCGGGGTCACCTACGTCGAAGGCAACGAGAAGCTCAAGGCGCACGGCAGCTCCGGCACCACGGCGACACGGAGCCTCCAGACGCAGGCGCAGCTCAAGGACGCCGGCGGCGCTTCCGTGGACGGCCGGGGCGTCTCCGTCGCGATCATCGACACCGGCGTCGACCCGACCCATCCGGCGTTCAAGGGCGCCGACGGCAAGACACGGGTGGTGCGCAATCTCAAGAGTCTCTGTCTCGACGGCACGGCGACGAACTGCATCGTCGACGTCCCGACCTCCGTCGACACCGACACCCTCGCCCTTGGCGGCCACGGCACGCACGTCACCGGCATCGCCGCCGGGAACCAGCTGACGCTGACCGACGGCACGAAGGTCGGCGGCTCGGCGCCGGGTTCGAAGATCGTCTCGGTCTCGACCGGGGCGGCGCTGCTCGTGCTCGGCACGGACGCGGCGCTGAACTGGGTGCTGGAGAACCACAAGGCACCCTGCGGCGCGGGTGTCGCGGCGTCGGTCTGCCCGCCGATCAAGGTGACGAACAACTCCTACGGTCCCAGCGGCGGCGGCGCCTTCGACCCGAATTCGGCGACCGTGAAGCTGCAACGCGCGCTCGCCGCGGAAGGCGTCGTCACGGTGTGGGCGAACGGGAACGACGGCGGTGACGGTTCGGCGAACCTCTCCAACCCGCCGGGGCAGGACCAGACGCCGGGCGTGCTTTCCGCGGCGTCGTTCAACGACAAGGGGACCGGCACCCGCGACGGCACGGTGTCCGACTTCTCCTCGCGCGGTCTCAAGACCGACGAGGCGAGCTGGCCCGACGTTTCCGCGCCGGGGGAGAACATCCTCTCGTCCTGCCGTCCCACACAGCCGATCTGTACGCAGGGCCTGCAACCCAAGAACGGCCCCGGACTCCTGGACCTCGCCACCTACAACGTGATCAGCGGGACTTCGATGGCGGCGCCGCAGATCGCCGGCATCGTCGCGCAGCTGTTCCAGGTCGCGCCGTCCGCGACCCCGGGTGACATCGAGGCCGCGATCAAGGGCACGGCGTACAAGTTCGCCAACGGCTCGCCGTATGTGGCGGCCGGGCCGTACACGTCGAGCTTCGACAAGGGCACCGGCCTGGTGGACACCTTCGCCGCGGCGAAGTCCCTGGGCGCCCAGGGCTGACCTGAGGCAAGTCCGTGAAGGCCTCCTTGAGGGACCCAGAGTCCCTCAAGGAGGCCTTCACGGACCGTGCGGAACGCCGTACCAGGGTTAACCCGCGTAGGGGGCCCTCACGTGAGTCACGCGTCCCAATCAGGTGCGACTTATGGTGTTCATGTGGCCAAACAGCACAGTTGGGGTGCACAATGTGCTCACGCGTACCGGGAGGCGGCACGAGCCACCTGACCAGCGCAGCTCGCGAGGTCGTAGGGGAAGACGCCCCTCGTCGAGTAGCGGAGGTCAGCAGTGAGCACCCGTGGCAACACCCGTGGCGTGGTGTACGTCCACTCGTCGCCGTCTGCGGTGTGTCCGCACGTCGAGTGGGCCATTTCGGGCACCCTGGGTGCCCGAGTCGAGTTGAAGTGGACGGCGCAGCCCGCCAGTCCAGGACAGCTCCGCGCCGAATGTGGTTGGCGTGCGCCTTCGGGCACCGGCGGAAAGCTGGCGTCCGCGCTCAAGGCGTGGCCGATGATCAGGTTCGAAGTCACCGAAGAGCCCAGTGCGGGGGTCGACGGCGAAAGGTTCTGTTTCGCTCCAGGTCTCGGCCTGTGGCACGGCAGGACCAGTGCCAACGGCGACATCGTCGTGGGTGAGGACCAGTTGCGCGCTCTCGTGAGCAAGGTCCGCACCGGCGAATCGTTGGCGCACAAGCTCGACGAGCTCCTCGCCGCCAATTGGGACGAAGCGCTCGAACCGTACCGGCACGCCGGTGACGGTGCCCCGGTCACCTGGCTGCACCAAGTCGGGTAGACGCCGGTGAAGACGGAAGAGGCGGGCGGCTAACCTTTCAGGGTGACCGCCCAGCCTCGCCCCTTCTCTCGCCAGCGGTGGCTGATCCCCGTCATCGTGGTCGTGGTCTCCCTGACCGTCGGCGTCGGGCTGCTGGCACGCGATCTCTATCTGCGCCCGGAAGCCGCGCCCACCGAACCGGTCGTCAGCGACTCGCCGACGTCGGTCGCCCCGGAGGAACAGCCAGGCTCGCCCGCCGTCGAGGTGACTCCTGACGTCTTCGCGCATCCGCAGTACCAAAGCGTCCGGCAGGTGCTGCAGGGATATTTCGACTCCATCAACGAACGCGACTATCCGAAGTGGACTTCGGTGGTCACCCGCGAACGGGCCAAGACCAAGTCCGCGTCGGAGTGGAAGAAGGACTATCAGTCCACTCGGGACGGCAGCATCCTCGTCTACCGCATCGAGCCGGGCGCGCCGAACACGCTCCGGGTACTCGTCGCCTTCACCAGTACGCAGGACGTCGAGGACGCTCCGGTGTACCTGCCGGAAGCGTGCATCCGCTGGCGGCTGGTGCTGCCGCTGCGACTGGAGAGCGGTTCGTGGCGCGTCGACACCACCGAAGGCGGTACCAACCCCGAACACGAAAGATGCTGAAGTAAGGGGTGACATCGTCCCGCAGGCTGACGCGGGCGGGAACCGGGCGGAATAGAGTCGCGGGCATGGCAATAGATCAGCCGGCCCTGCTGACCGACGCCTCGAGGGGGCTCACCAGCGAAGAGGTCACCCGGCGGGTGGCCGCGGGCCAGACCAACGTCGTCTCGACGAAGACCAGCCGGACCACCGGCGAGATCATCCGCGCGAACGTCTTCACCCGGATCAACGCGATCTACGGCGTGCTGTTCGTGCTCATCCTGTCGACGGGGTACTTCATCGACGGGTTGTTCGGCGGGTTGATCATCGTCAACAGCGCGGTCGGCATCATCCAGGAACTCCGGGCGAAACGGACGCTGGAGCGGCTCGCCATCGTCGGGCAGGCGAAGCCCACGGTCCGCCGTGACGGGCAGAGCGCCGAGATCGCCCCGGAAGACGTCGTGCTCGGCGACCTCGTCGAACTGGGGCCCGGCGACAAGATCGTCGTCGACGGCCCGACGCTGACGGCCGACGCGCTGGAGGTCGACGAGTCGCTGCTGACCGGTGAATCCGATCCGGTGATCAAACAGCCCGGCGACAAGGTGCTGTCCGGCAGCTTCGTCGTCGCGGGCAGCGGCACCTACCGCGCGGACGTCATCGGCGACGAGTCCTACGCGGCGAAACTGGCCGCGGAGGCCAGCAAGTTCACCCTGGTGAAGTCGGAGCTGCGGCAGGGCATCGACAAGATCCTCAAGTTCATCACGTACCTGCTGATCCCGGCGGGCGCGCTGACCATCTACAACCAGCTCGCGGGCGACCAGGCGTGGCCGGACGCGCTGCGCGGCATGGTCGCGGCGCTCGTGCCGATGGTGCCCGAAGGACTGGTGCTGATGACCAGCGTCGCGCTGGCGGTCGGTGTCATCCGGCTCGGCAAGCGCCAGTGCCTGGTGCAGGAACTCCCGGCGATCGAGGGACTCGCCAGGGTCGACGTGGTGTGCGCGGACAAGACCGGCACGCTCACCGAGAACGCGATGCGGCTTTCCGAGGTCCGGGAGATCACGCCGGGCCATCCGGTGGACGACGCGCTGGCCGCGCTCGCCGCCGCCGATCCCCGGCCGAACGCGAGCCTGCAGGCGATCGCGGAGGCGCACCGGACCGATCCGGGCTGGCGGGTCTCCACGACCATGCCGTTCTCCTCGGCGCGCAAGTGGAGCGGCGCGTCGTTCAACGGCGACGGCGACTGGGTGCTCGGCGCGGCCGACGTCCTGCTGCCCGAGGGGGAGCACCGGGCGGAGGCCGAGAAGATCGGCTCTCGCGGCCTGCGCGTCCTGTTGCTGGGCCGTGCGGAGCGAGCCGTCGACGCGGCCGAGGGACCCGGCGCCATCGAACCGGTCGCGCTCGTGGTGCTGGCGCAGAAGGTCCGCCCGGACGCGAAGGACACTCTGGACTTCTTCGCGCACCAGGACGTCGCGGTCAAGGTCATCTCCGGCGACAACGCCATTTCGGTGGGCGCCGTCGCGGGCACCCTGGACCTGCCGGGCGCGGACAAACCCGTCGACGCTCGGAAGCTCCCGGACGATGCCGAAAAGCTGGCCGACACCCTGGAGGAGCGCGCCGTCTTCGGCCGCGTGACCCCGTTGCAGAAACGCGCGATGGTCGGTGCGTTGCAGTCGAAGGGCCACACCGTCGCGATGACCGGCGACGGTGTGAACGACGTCCTCGCGCTGAAGGACGCGGACATCGGTGTCGCCATGGGCGCCGGCAGTCCCGCCACCCGCGCGGTCGCGCAGATCGTGCTCCTGGACGACAAGTTCGCCACCCTGCCGCACGTCGTCGCCGAGGGGCGGCGCGTGATCGGCAACATCGAGCGCGTCTCGAACCTGTTCCTCACCAAGACGGTCTACTCGGTGCTGCTGGCGCTGATGGTCGGCATCGCGCAGGTGCCGTTCCCGTTCCTGCCGCGGCACATCACCATCACCGCGTGGTTCACGATCGGCCTGCCCGCCTTCGTGCTTTCGCTGGCGCCGAACAACGAACGCGCCCGAAGCGGCTTCGTCGGCAGGGTGATGCGGATGGCCGTCCCGGCCGGGCTGGTCATCGCGACCGCGACCTTCGTGAGCTACCTGCTGGTGTACAAGGGATCCGGACAGTCCGAACTGGACAAGATCCAAGCGGGGACGACCGCGCTGATCACGCTCATCACGATCGCGCTGTGGGTACTCGGGATCGTGGCGCGGCCGTACCGGTGGTGGAAGATCCTGCTGATCGGCGGGATGGTCGTGCTGACGCTCGCGTTGTTCCTGATCCCGTTCACGCAGAAGTTCTTCGCGCTGGACCCGAGCGTGAGCGCGTACACGCTGTCGGCGTTCGCCTGTGCCGGGGTGGGGATCGTGCTGGTGGAAGCTGCCTGGTGGATCGGGCGGCATCTGGTCAAACGTCAGGAGGCGTGACAGGCGAGGAAGTCCACGATCGCGTTCACCACCGCGTGCGCGTCTCCGACGTACGGCAGGTGGCTGCGTCCCTCCAACGCGACGAACCGGGCGTCCCGGATCCGGGTGGCGAGTTCCCTGCCCGATTCGTAGGGGATGGCCCGGTCTTCTCGCCGGTGCAGCACCAGCGTCGGGGCGGTGACCCGGTCGAGCAGTTCGGTGACGCGGAATTCGTAGCAGGTGGTCAGCAAACCGGCGGCCGCCTCGGCCGACGCCGTCGCGCGCTGCATGCGGACGAACCGCGCGCGGGCAGCCGCGTCGCCGTCGGGCATCAGGACGTCGGCGAGCAGTTCCGTGCCGAGACCCCAGTTCTCCCGGACCAGGCCCACGAACGCCCGCCGGGCGGACGCGGGTGCGATGGCGCCGCCGTCGGCGTACCCGCCGTACAGCACGAGGTGATCCACCCGGTGCGGATAGCGGGCCGCGAACGCCAGCGCCACCGGCGCCCCCATCGACCCACCGAGCAGGGCCACCCGCTCCGCTCCGGCCGCGTCGACGACCGTGCGCAGCGATTCGACCTCACCGTCCAGCGACCTCGGCTGGACAAGGGGACCGGACAACCCGGTGCCCGGCATGTCGTAGCGGATCACCCGGTGCCCGGCCACCAAGGGTGCGTAGAGCGCGCGTAGTCCCGGGTCTTCCCAGCCCAGCTCCAGCGCCGCGATCCAGGCGGGCGGGATCACCAGCGGGGATCCCCGGCCTGTGGCGTTGTAGGCGATCCGCGCGCCGGAGCCGGTCGTGCAGAACCTGTTCGGTTCGGCGGTGAGCGGCGCCGGTGGCCGGTCCAAGGAGGTGTCCTGACGGAGCAGTGCGGCGTGCGACTCGCGCAGCGCCGGACCCGGTTCGACACCCAGCTGATCGTCCAGCGCCCGCCGCACGCGGTCGTATACGTCGAGCGCGTCCGCCTGCCGTCCCACGCCGTACAACGCGAGCATCAGCTGCCGGTGCAGGTGCTCGCGGAACGGATGCAGGCGGCACAGTTCTTCCAGTTCGGGCACGAGCCCCGCGTGCTCGCCGAGCGCCAGCCGTGCCTCGCCGAGTGCTTCCACGGCGTCGAGCCGCAGCAACGCGAGCCGCTCGGCCTGCTCGTCGAGCCACGGCATGCCGGTGACGTCGGCCAGCGGCTGGTCCCGCCACAACGCCAAGGCCTCCCGCAGGCACGCCGCGGTCGAAGCGGGATCCGGCGTCTGCCCGGCCTGCTCGATCAGGCGCTGTGCGTCTCCCAGATCCGTCGCCGCGTTCAGGACATAGCCAGGGGAGCGGGCCACGATCGCGTCGCGGTCGCCCAGCATCCGACGCAACGCCGAAACGTGGGTCTGCACCGTGTTCGCCGTGGGCGGCCGAGTACCCCACACCACGTCGATGAGCCGGTCGACGCTCACGATCTCGCCCGCCCGCAAGGCCAGCACGGCGAGCAACGCCTTGCGCCGCGACCCCCGCACCGGCCGCACCACACTGTCGGCCACCACGTCCACCGGCCCGAGAATCCGCACCAGCATGAGACCCCCCTCCTGGAGAGGTCGTCCCCCGAGGCGGAAACGTTCCACCGCAGCGCGGACGCAGCGGTGACGCAGCACTTCCGGCCAGTCTCGACGCACCAGGCCGCGATCGGCGGCACCCAGGGAGACGAGGGGAATCATGAAGGCCAAGATCATCGGACTGCTGAGCGCCGCGCTCGCGGTGACGGCGCTGGCCGCCCCGCCCGCGGGCGCGGACGGCTACTACCGCGTACGCAACTACGGCAGCAACAAGTGCATCCAGCCGCATCCGAACAACCCACTGGCGGAGCTCGCGGCTGTCGTGCAGATGCCCTGCAACGACAACGCCGTCCAGAAATGGGCGATCGTCCCCAATACCCACGACACCGTTTACTTCGTCAACCAGGCCAGTGGCTTCTGCCTCAACGTCATCGGCGAGAACACCAGTCGAGCCCCGGTCAACCAGGTGAGATGCAACGACAACAGCAACCAGAGGTGGATCCCACCGGTGGTCCCCAACTTCGTGCCGAAGTTCATCTACTCCAGGGTCGGCGGCGGCGACAACAGGATCCGGTGCCTGGACGCCAAGGGCGAGACCGCGGATCTCACGCAGATGCAGATCTACATCTGCCAGGACGACCACCCCATGACGCATTGGCTCATCCATCCCTGAGCCCGGCCGAAATACGTGAAGGCCCCCTTCACCGCGCTAGACGCAGTGAAGGGGGCCTTCACGTACTGAAATCAGGCCGCCGGAGTGAACAGCAGAGCCGTGTTGTGCCCGCCGAAGCCGAACGAGTTGCTGATCGCCGCGCCCAGCTCGACCTTGCGCGCCTCGCCGGAGACGACGTCGAGCTGCACCTTCGGGTCCAGGTCCTCGAGGTTCAGTGTCGCCGGGATGAGCCCGTGGTAGATCGCCAGGATCGTGGCGATGCCCTCGACCGCGCCCGCACCGCCGACCAGGTGGCCGAGCGCGCCCTTGGGAGCGGTCACCACGACGTGCTCGCCGACGGCGTTGCGGATCGCCGCGGCCTCGCCGACGTCGCCGACGACCGTCGAGGTCGCGTGCGCGTTGACGTGGCCGACGTCGGTCGGGGAGACCCCGGCCATCGTCATCGCCTGCCGCATGGCGGCGATCTGGCCGACGCCCTCCGGGTGGTTGCCCGTGATGTGATAGGCGTCCGAGGTGATCCCGTATCCGCTGAGCTGCGCGTAGATCCGCGCGTTGCGTGCCTTGGCGCGGTCCGCCCGCTCCAGGATCACGACTCCGGAGCCCTCACCGAGGACGAAACCGTCACGGTTCACGTCGAACGGCCGGGACGCCTTGGTCGGATCGTCGTTGCGGGTGGACACCGTCCGCGCCTGCGCGAAACCGGCGAGGGTGATCGGGTGGATGCACGATTCGGCCCCACCGGCGACCACTACGTCGGCCCGGCCCGAGCGGATCATCTCGTAGCCGGCGGCGATGCCTTCCGCGCCCGACGCGCAGGCCGACGCGGGCGAGTGCACACCGGCACGCGCCTTCAGATCGATCCCGACGTGTGCGGCGGGGCCGTTCGGCATCAGCATCGGCACGGTCAGCGGGGAGACCTTGCGGAGTCCCTGCTTGTGCAGAAGGTCGTTCTGGGAGATCAGGGTGACCGGACCGCCGACACCGGTACCGATGGTCACCCCGAGGCGCTCGGGTTCCACATCCTGATGCTCGTCGGTCGGCTGCTCGAAGCCCGCGTCCGCCCAAGCCTGCCGGGCGGCGATGAGCGCCACCTGCTCACAGCGGTCCAGCCGCCGGGCCTGGACCCGCGGCAGGACTTCGGACGGGTCGACGGCGAGCATGGCGCCGATCTTCACCGGCAGCTCGAGTTCGTCGACCCAGTCGGCTTCGATGCGGCGGATCCCGCTCGCGCCGGCGAGCAGGCCGTCCCACGTGGACGCGACGTCCCCGCCGAGCGGCGTGGTCGCGCCCATCCCGGTGATCACGACGTCGATGTTGCTCATTGGAGTCTCCCCAAGGTCGGCGCCAATCAAGAAGTCGGACTTACTTGGAGTTGGCCGACACGTAGTTCACCGCGTCGCCAACGGTCTTCAGGTTCGCGAGCTCGTCGTCCGGGATCTTGACGCCGAACTTGTCCTCGGCCTGAACAGCGATCTCCACCATGGACAGCGAGTCGATGTCGAGGTCGTCCACGAAGGACTTCTCGGCGGTCACGTCGTCCTGCGCCACACCGGCGACCTCTTCGACGATCTCGGCGAGGCCGGCGAGGATCTCTGCGTTGTCTGCCACTGGTTGTTCCCTTCTCGGTGATGCTTTCGGCTGCCCTGCGGACACGGTGTCCACAAGGGAAGTATTCATCACGGGCAGATGAAGGCCTGGCCCGCGTAGGAGAGTCCGGCACCGAAGCCCACGGCGAGTACGACGTCGCCCTGTTTCACGGTGCCTGCCTTGCGCATGTGGTCCAGCGCCAGTGGAATCGACGCGGACGAGGTGTTGCCCGAGTGCTTGATGTCGTCGGCCACGACCATGTCCTCGCGGGCGCCCTTGGCGCGCAGCTTCTTGGCGATGGCTTCGACGATGCGCAGGTTGGCCTGATGCGGGATCAGCACGTCCACATCGGACGGTTCGAGCCCGGCCAGTTCCAGCGCGTGCAAGGCGATCGGCGCGATCTGCGTGGTCGCCCAGCGGAAGACCGACTGGCCCTCCTGGTAGATCCACTTGTCGTCGCGCATGTAGATGAGGTCGACGTGCTCGCCGGCGCTGCCCCACGCGACCGGGCCGATCTGCGGGGTGTCGGCCGCGCCGACCACCGCCGCGCCCGCTCCGTCGGCGAAGATGATCGCGTTCGCGCGGTCGACCGGGTCGACGTGGTCGGTGAGCTTTTCGGCGCCGATGACGAGCGCCTTCTTCGCGGTGCCCGCCCGGATGAGGTCCGAGGCGACGCCGATGCCGTAACAGAACCCGGCGCAGGCGGCGTTGAGATCGAACGCGGCCGGATGCGTGATGCCGATCCGGTCGGCCACCTGCGCGGCGGCGTTCGGGATCTGCGTGGGCATCGTGCAGTTCGGCAGGATGACCGTGTCCACTTCGGACGGGTCCACCCCGGCGTCCGCCAGCGCGGCGGTGCCAGCCTTGACCGCCATGTCGACCAGCGACTCGTCCTTTTCGGCGAACCGGCGCTCGACGATGCCGACCCGGTCGCGGATCCACTGGTCGTTGGTGTCCATGATCTTCGAGAGATCGTCGTTGGTCACGATCTTCTCGGGCTGGAAGCTCCCGACACCGAGGATGCGGGTCCCGGCGGCGCCCGGCGCCTGCCGCAAGGTGGATCGGTCGGTCACGAAGCGTCCTCCTGCCCCTGAAGCTTCGCCAGCTCGGCGGGCGTCTTCAGAGCGATCGTGGTGGTCACGGTTCCCTTGAGCTGCCGCTTGACCAGCCCGGTCAGCGTGCCCGCCGGCGGAAGTTCGAGCGTCGAGGTGACACCCGCGGAGACCAGACCGTCCATGGTCAGATCCCAGCGCACCGGGTTCGTGACCTGCTTGACCAGCCGGTCGAGGTACTCGGCCCCGCTGGTGACGATCTGGCCGTCGGCGTTCGACAGCAGCGGACGCGTCGGGTCCGCCGGGGTGATCTTCGCAGCGTGGGCGGCCAGCGCTTCACGCGCGGGTGCCATGTAGGAGGTGTGGAACGCGCCCGCGACCTTGAGCGCCCGGACCTTGGTGCCCTCCAGCGGCTCGGCCACGATCTTCTCGATCGCGTCGGCGGCGCCGGAGGCGACGATCTGGCCGGCGCCGTTGCGGTTCGCCGCGGCGAGGCCGTGCCCGTCGAGCCATGCGACGACCTGCTCCGGGTCGCCGAGCATGACCGCGGCCATGCTCGTGGGCTCCAGCGCGCACGCCTTGGCCATTTCCGCGCCGCGGACGGCGGCCAGCGCGACGGCGTCTTCGGGGCTCAGCACCCCGGCGATGGCGGCGGCCGCCAGCTCGCCGACGGAGTGACCGGCGACCGGCGAGGCCGCGGCGACCGGGGCCTCACGCTGAAGGTGCTCGAACGCGAGCAGCGACAGCGCCACGATCAGCGGCTGCGTGATCGCGGTGTCCTGGATCTCCTCGGCGTCGGCTTCGGTGCCGAGACGGACCAGGTCGAGACCGGCCCGCTCGGACCAGGCTTCGACGCGCGCGCGGGCACCGTCGTGCTCGAGCCAAGGGGAGAGCATGCCTGGGGCTTGGGAACCCTGACCGGGGGCGAGGACTGCGACTGTCACCCCACTAGAGAACACTCTCGGCCACCATGGTCGTGATGCCGACGCTCACCAAGTCCGGCCGACGTAGTTGTAGGAAACCTCCAAAAGTGCCATCCTGATCTCTGCGCTTAACCCAAAAGCCTTGTCGGGTTCAACCAGCTTTCCCTATGAAGTCCGTCACTGCGCAGAGTCACCGGCCGGTTGGTGCATGCTCGTGCTCATGATCGACGATTTCGCGAAGGAGTACCTGCACGGCGAACTGCGAGAGCTCCGTGAAGTGCTGCTCCGGAAGCTGGACGGGTTGTCCGAGTACGACATCCGGCGTCCGCTGACCACGACGGGGACCAACCTGCTCGGTCTCGTCAAGCACTTGTCGGTCTGGGAGGCCCGGTATTTCGGCGAGGTCTTCGATCGGCCGTTCCCCGAGCCCGTCCCCCGATGGGATGATCTCGAGCAGCGCGGTACCGACCTGTGGGCGACCGAACACGAAACTCGCGAGGAGATCACCGGCCGCTACCGGCGCGCCTGGGAACACTCCGACGCGACCATCGCCGCTCTAGCGATCGACTCGCCCGGCCACGTGCCCTGGTGGCCACGTCCGGACGTGCTGCTGTTCAACGTCCTGGTCCACATGCTCACGGAGACCGGCAGGCACGCCGGGCACGCCGACATCCTGCGCGAGCAAGTGGACGGCGAGGTCGATACGGCCCGGCGGGACGCGGCCTTCTGGGAGAAGCGGCGGGCGGAAATCGAGCGGGCGGCCGAAGCCGCCGATCCGGCCACGGCCTGACTCACGATCCGCGGCTACCAGAGCCCACGAGCACGAGCCAGCCGCCCGACGGTCAGCGCCACCTTCAGCACCCAGGCGTCGCGCGATTCGGCGGCGTGGCGGCCGGTGAGTTCGGCGGCCTTCCGCAGCCGGTACCGGACGGTGTTCGGATGCACGAACAGCGTCCGCGCGCAGGTCTCCAGGACGCCGCCGCTGTCGAGGTACGTCTCCACCGTCCGCAACAGTGCCGGGCCTGCTTCCTCCAGCGGCCGGGCGATCTGCTCGACGAGCAGGCGTTCGGCTTCGGGATCGCCGGACAACGCGCGTTCCGGCAGCAGGTCGATCGATCTCGCGGGCCGTGGCGCGCCGGGCCAGCCGACGACGGCCCGCAGGCCCGAGAGCGCCTCGGTCGCGCTGTGGTGCGCTTCGGCGAGGGTGGGCACGGTCGGCCCGGCGACGACCGGGCCCTCGGCGAACGCGACCGAAAGCTTGGTGAGGATTTCGCGGTCCTTGACGCTGCCGTCGGTGGGACCGGCGACGACCACGACCAGGCGGGACCCCTGCACCGAAAGCAGCACCGGGCGCCCGACACGGGCGGCGCGGCTGCGGACCTCGAACACGACGGCGGGCGGGTCGTCCGACGTCGGGGTGCCGACCAGTGCGGTGGCGGGCGCGGCGGGATCCCAGCCGAGCGCGGCGGCGCGGGAGAGCACCGCTTCCTCGGCGTCGCCGCGGACGATGCCGTCGACGACCAAGGCCTCCAGTCGCGCGTCCCAGGCGCCGCGCGCCTCGGCGGCGGCCGCGTAGGAGTTGGCGGCGGCGAACGCGATCTCCCTGCCGTAGCGCAGGATCCCCTCGATCAGCGCGGCGCGTTCCGCCTCGTTCGCGGCGAACTCCGGCAGCTGCTCCTCGAACACCTCGATCGCCAGGCGCACCATGCCGACCGCCTGCCGCAGGCTCACCCAACGGGAAAGTTCGGCGGGTGCTTCGCGGAACGCCTCGGTGGTTAGGGAGAGCGCCTCCTTCGCGTCGCGGAGCCAATCGACGAAACCGGCGGCACCCGCCTGGGTGATCAGCAGGACACTCGCGCGCTGGTCGGCGGGAAGACGGTTGAACCAGCTCAGTCGCTCTTCCATCACCGCCACGCTCGCGCTCGCGAGCCGGCCGGAGGCGTGCTCGAGCCGCCGGAGGGTCTTGACGGACAGCCCGTGGTGCTTGGGCACTTGCCGTCCGGAGGTCGCATCAGCCATGGTCAGCCGATCCTAGTCCGCCGGGCAAAGGTGGCCTTCATCCTGCGGTCCGTTACCGCTCCAGTCCTAAGTGGACAGATGGCGGTGAATTGCGAAAGGAGTTCGCAAAATACTCGAGGCCGCCCGGCGCTCGCGTTTTTCGCTGCGCCGGACGGCCTCGTCTCCCCGGTCCCCACCGGTAGGACAAGTATGCGACTTGTGGATCTTTTCCCGCTAGCTCACTCACTCGATCGTGGGTCGCCGAGTTGCCGGTACGGTGCCGGTGATCAACGATCCCTCGCAAGCCGCACCGGGTAGGTCGCGGATGCGCAGAGGAGGGAGTTCGCCGTGGGCGAGCAGCTGAAAGACGGTCTGGGACAAGCATGGAACCTTGTTGCCACCTTCGTGCCGAAGTTGGCCGGTTTCCTGGTCATCCTGTTCATCGGCTGGTTGATCGCGAAAGCCTTGTCGAAGGCATTGGGACTGGTTCTGTCGAAGATCGGATTCGGCAAGCTGATCGAGAAGACCGGACTCACCGGAACGCTCAAACAGGCGAATGTCGACGCGGGCGGAATCCTCGTCAAACTCGTGTACTACTTCATTCTCCTGATCGCGCTGCAACTCGCGTTCGGCGTATTCGGTGAGAGCAATCCGGTCAGCGCGTTGCTCAACGACATCATCGCGTTCCTGCCGCGGATCCTGGTGGCACTGGTGCTGGTGATCGTCGCGGCCGCCGTCGCGAAGGTCGTCCGAGACCTGGTGACAGGGGCGCTCTCCACCCGGCCGGCGGGACGGCTGCTCGGCACGATCGCCTACTGGATGATCATGGCGTTCGGCATCATCGCCGCGCTCGGCCAGGTGAACATCGCTACGGCGATCACCGGGCCGATCCTGATCGCCGTCCTCGCCACCATCGGCGGCGTCGTCGTCGTCGGCTTCGGCGGCGGCCTGATCAAGCCCGCGCAGGACCGCTGGCAGGGCTGGCTGGCCAATCTGCAGGGCCAGTTGGAGCCGGGCGCGGGCAAGCAGGAGGTCCGTTCGGAGCCGCCGACTTCGCCCGTGGGCATCGGTCGCGTAGATTCCTGAGCATCCCGCGGGCCCGGTGATCGAGGAAGGCGCCGGGCCCGCGTGGAGTCGATGAGGGCCCGTCGCCGCGGAGCACGCGGTGGAGGGCCCTTTTCGTGTCCTGCGGGTCCCCGGCTACTCCGCCTCAGTGTCTCTCGAGCCGTCTCCCTGTTCCGCACCTCACACTCGCTGGGGAATGGCGTCGCGACGGAGCATGTTGGAGCGGGAGACGGAGAGGGGTGCGGACGTGGAGTTCCTGCTGCACAACGGTGTCACGGTGCTCGGACAGTGGATCTCCTTCGCCGAACTGGCGGGGCAGATCTTCGCGCTGGCCGTGGTCTTCCTGGCGCAACGCCGCACGCTGTGGACGTGGCCGGTCCAGGTCGGCGCCACCGTGCTGCTCTTTTCGGTCTACCTCTCCGCGCATCTCGGCGGGCTCGCCACCAGGCAGATCGCGATCCTCGTCATCTCGATCTACGGCTGGTGGGCCTGGTCCCGCCGCAGCGACCCGGTCTACGGCGTCGTCGTCCGCAAGGGCCGTCTCGGCGAGCGGCTGGCGATGATCGGCGCGTTCGCGATCGGGACCACCGCGATGGCGCTGGTCCTCGACGCGCTGAACGCCTCGTGGGCGCCATGGCCGGACGCCGCGATCTTCGTCGGCACCCTGGTCGCCTTCGCCGCGCAGGGCGCGGGTCTCGTCGAGTTCTGGCTGGTGTGGCTGGTCGTCGACGCGATCGGCGTACCGCTGCAGCTCTCCTCGGGCCTGTACTTCTCAGCCGCGGTCTACATCGTGTTCGCCGGCTTGGTCGTGCACGGCTGGTGGAGCTGGAACCGCACGGCGAAGCAGGTCCGTACCGCGCCTGCCGGCGTCTCGGCCGCGGTTCGCTGACCTCGCGATTCGGCACCTGCTTGCGGTACTTGCGCGTGCAAGTACCGCAAGCAGGTGCCGAATCGCGAGGGAGTCAGCGCATGGTGGCGTGTGACGGCTTGAGGTCGGCGAGGGTGCGCACGCCCAGCAGCTGCATCGTCCGGACCATCTCGGCGCGCAGGATGTCCACGCACCGCTGAACACCGCGCTCGCCCCCGGCCATCAGGCCGTAGAGGAACGCGCGCCCGATGAGCACCGCGTCGGCGCCGCGCGCGATCGCGGCCACGATGTCGCCACCGGAGAGGATGCCGGTGTCGACCCACACCTCCGCGTCGCCCTGGATCTCGTCGAGCACGGCGGGCAGCAGTTCGATCGGGGTCGGCGCGCGGTCGAGCTGACGGCCGCCGTGATTGGACAACAGCACCGCGTCGGCGCCGTGCTTGACCACGTCACGCGCGTCGTCGACGTTCTGGATCCCCTTGACCACGAGCTTGCCCGGCCAGGTCTGGCGGACCCAGTCGAGGTCGTCGAAGTTCAAGGTCGGGTCGAAGAGCTGGTTGAGCAATTCGGCGACCGTGCCGTCGAACTGGCTCAGCGACGCGAAGGTCAGCGGCTCGGTGGTCAGCAGGTTGAACCACCACGCCGGATGCATCGCGCCGTCGACGAACGTCTTGAGGGTGAGCGCGGGCGGGATGGTCAGCCCGTTGCGGACGTCGCGCAGCCGCGCGCCCGCGACCGGGGTGTCCACCGTCAGCATGAGCGTGTCGAATCCGGCGGCCCAGGCGCGATTCATCAGATCTTCGCCTGCTTTGTGGTCGCGCCAGACGTAGAGCTGGAACCACTTGCGGGCCTCCGGGGCGGCCGCCGCGAGGTCTTCGATCGACGTCGTCGCCATCGTCGACAGGCCCATCGGGATACCGTTGCGCTGGGCGACGCGGGCCACCGCGGACTCGCCCTCGTGGTTCATCATGCGCGTGAACCCGGTCGGCGCGAACGCGAACGGCAGCTCCGAACGCTTGCCGAGGATCTCCTTGCCGGTGTCCACATCGGACACTCCGCGCAGGACGTTGGGGTGGAATTCGACGCTGCGGAAGGCTTGCCGGGCACGGCGGAGGCTGTCCTCCAGCTCCGCGGCGCCGTCGGTGTAGTCGAACGCCGCCCGCGGCGTCCGCTTGCGGGCGAGCATCCGCAGGTCGGCGATCGTGTGCGCGCCCGCCAGCCGCCGTTCGGTGGGGTTGAGGACGATCGGCTTCGGCCGCAGGATCTGCTTCAGCTCACTCGGCTTCGGCAGTCGACGCTTGGTCACACTCACTCACCCTCTCCGCTTACCCCCAGAAACATCCGATGTATAACCCTAACCGCTTCGCCGCCAGGCGCAATGAAGGGGCCTTTCATCGCAAATTTTGCAATGAAAGGCCCCTTCATCTCAGCGTCAGGCGCTGCCGGAGTCCGACAACTGCGGACCCGCGGCGGCGACGTCGTCGAGGCGGTACTTCCGCGCCGCCTCGGCCACCTTCGCCCGGTCGAACTCGCCGCGCTTGGAGAGCGCGCTCAGCGTGCCGACCACGATCGACTGAGCGTCGACCAGGAACTTCCGCCGGGCGGCCGGACGGGTGTCGGAGAACCCGAACCCGTCGGTGCCCAGCGTCAGCATGTCGTTCGGCACCCACGGGCGGATGAGGTCCGGTACGGCGCGCATCCAGTCCGAAACCGCGACCACCGGCCCGTTCGCGCCGGACAGCTTCTGCGTGATGTACGGCACACGCGGGGAGTCGCCCGGGTGGAGCAGGTTGTCGTGGTCGACCTCGACGGCCTCACGCCGCAGCTCGGTCCACGACGTCGCCGACCACACGGCCGCGCGTACGCCCCACTCCTCGGCGAGCATCTGCTGCGCGCGAAGAGCGTCCGGCATGGTGACGCCGGACACCAGGATCTGCGCCTCCGGACCGTCGCCCGCCGGGGCGTCGGCGTAGCGGTACAGACCCTTCAGCAGGCCGTCGACGTCGAGGTTCTCCGGCTCGGCGGGCTGCTGGTAGGGCTCGTTGTAGATCGTCATGTAGTAGAAGATGTTCTCGCCGTTGCCGTCCGGCCCGGTCTCGCCGTACATCCGGCGCAGACCGTCCCGCACGATGTGGGCGATCTCGAACGACCACGCCGCGTCGTAGGCCACGACGGCCGGGTTGGTCGCCGCCAGCAGCAGCGAATGCCCGTCGGCGTGCTGCAGGCCCTCACCGGTCAGCGTGGTGCGGCCGGCGGTGGCGCCGAGCACGAACCCGCGGGCCATCTGGTCCGCCGCCGCGTAGAGGCCGTCACCGGTCCGCTGGAACCCGAACATCGAGTAGAAGATGTAGATCGGGATCATCGGCTCGCCGTGCGTGGCGTACGAGGTGCCGACGGCGGTGAACGACGCGGTGGACCCCGCCTCGTTGATGCCCTCGTGCAGGATGACGCCCTTTTCGGACTCCTTGTAGGCCAGCATCAGGCTCGCGTCGACCGACGTGTACGTCTGGCCGTGCGGGTTGTAGATCTTGGCCGTCGGGAACATCGAGTCGAGGCCGAAGGTGCGTGCCTCGTCCGGGATGATCGGCACGATCCGCTTGCCGATCTCGGAGTCCTTCGCCAGCTCGCGGACGAGCCGGACGAACGCCATCGTGGTGGCGACCTCCTGCTTGCCCGAGCCCTTGCGGATGCCTTCGTAGACCTTGTCGCCGGGCAGCACGAGGGCCTTCGAGGCCTTCGGGCGACGCTCCGGCAGGAACCCGCCGAGCGCCTTGCGGCGGCCGATCATGTACTCGATCTCCGGCGATTCCTTGCCGGGGTGGTAGTACGGCGGGAGCTTCGGGTCGCGCTCGAGTTCCTCGTCGCTGATCGGGATGCGCTGGGCGTCCCGGAACAGCTTGAGGTCGTCGAGGGTGAGCTTCTTCATCTGGTGCGTGGCGTTGCGGCCCTCGAAGGACGGCCCGAGGCCGTAACCCTTGATGGTGTGGGCCAGGATCACCGTCGGCTGGCCGTGGTGCTCCAGCGACGACTTGTAGGCCGCGTAGACCTTGCGGTAGTCGTGGCCGCCACGCTTGAGGTTCCAGACGTCGGCGTCGGTGAGGTCCTTGACCAGCTCCTTGGTCCGCGGGTCGCGGCCGAAGAAGTGCTCGCGGACGAAGGCGCCGTCGTTGGCCTTGTAGGTCTGGAAGTCGCCGTCCGGCGTGGTGTTCATCAGGTTGACCAGCGCGCCGTCACGGTCGGCGTGCAGCAGCGAGTCCCACTCGCGGCCCCAGATGACCTTGATGACGTTCCAGCCGGCGCCGCGGAAGTACGACTCCAGCTCCTGGATGATCTTGCCGTTGCCGCGCACCGGACCGTCGAGCCGCTGCAGGTTGCAGTTGATCACGAAGGTCAGGTTGTCGAGGCCTTCGCCGGCGGCCACGTGGATGAGGCCGCGCGATTCCGGCTCGTCCATCTCGCCGTCGCCGAGGAACGCCCAGACGTGCTGGTCGCTGGTGTCCTTGATGCCGCGATCGCGCAGGTAGCGGTTGAACCGCGCCTGGTAGATCGCGTTCATCGGGCCGAGGCCCATGGACACGGTCGGGTTCTCCCAGAACTCCGGCATCAGCCGCGGGTGCGGGTACGACGGCAGGCCGCCGCCCTCGCCGGCGTGCGAGTACTCCTGGCGGAACCCGTCCAGCTGGTTCTCGCTCAGCCTGCCCTCGAGGAACGCGCGGGCGTAGATGCCGGGGGAGGCGTGTCCCTGGATGAAGATCTGGTCGCCGCCGCCCGAGTGGTCCTTGCCGCGGAAGAAGTGGTTGAAGCCCACTTCGTACAGCGCCGCGGACGAGCCGTAGGTCGAGATGTGCCCGCCGACACCGACGCCCGGACGCTGCGCGCGGTGCACCATGATCGCGGCGTTCCACCGGATGTAGGCGCGGTAGCGGCGCTCGATCTCCTCGTCACCGGGGAACCAGGGTTCGTTCTCGGTGGGGATGGTGTTGACGTAGTCCGTCGACGTCAGCGCCGGAACGCCGACGTGGCGTTCCCTGGCCCGCTCGAGGATGCGCAGCATCAGGTACCTGGCGCGCTGCTGACCACCCCTGGCCAGCGCCTCGTCGAAGGAGTCCAGCCATTCGGCGGTCTCCTCCGGGTCGATGTCGGGCAGGTGCGCCGCCAAGCCGTCACGGATGACGCGGACGCGTGCCGGGGTCTCCTTGCCGGAGGCGCCGTCGTTCTGCGGGGCCAAGGGGTCTCCTTGCAAAAGGTGGTAGCTGGTTGTGCTCGTACGCGGGCGTGTTCGCTTTCCATCGTCGTCCTCCGGTTCCGTTCTCGTCACCGCTACTGATCGGTAACGTTCGCGGACCCGATTGCGACACGCCTCGCACGCGCCTGTATTCGCGCGCGCGTTTTCTCTCCCACCCTAGAGCAGGGCGTTCGGAGGCGCCCAGGCGCGCCTGAATTGACCTCGCACGAGTGGTCCGAATGTCCGTACGCTGCGACACGAGTTGTTCAAGATCCGGTGTGGACGGTTGCGCGCAGCGCCTCACCAGTGTTCGCTAACGGGCATCGTGTACCCGAGTGTGGTGCCCGCCCGGTCGATCCGGCCGTGGCGACACCACGCTCCGTCGTAGTTGGAGGAGTGACAGCAGTGGTCGCCGCGGGAGACGCTGATCAGAACAGCGTCGCCGAAAGGCTTGGGATCAAGCCGGACATGGTGGTCCAGGAGATCGGCTGGGACGAGGACGTCGATGACGATCTTCGTGCGGCGATCGAGGAGCAGATCGGCGGCGACATCCTCGACGAGGACGCCGACGAGGTCATCGACGTTGTGCTGCTGTGGTGGCGCGAAGACGACGGTGATCTCGGCGACACGCTGATCGAGGTCCGGACCCCCTTGAACGAGAACGGCGTGATCTGGGTGCTGACCCCGAAGACGGGGCAGCCAGGACACGTCCAGCCGAGCGAGATCGCCGAAGCGGTGCCGCAGGTGGGATTGGCGCAGACGGCCAACATCAGCGCCGGCCCCAAGTGGGCGGGTACCCGGCTGGTGTCGCCGAAGTCGTCGAAGACCAAGCGGTGACCTCAGGAGCCGCGCGAGCGACACGATAGGGTTGTCGTCGCAGGCCCCTGTTCGCTCTTGAGAGGAAACCGCCGGTATGGCCGTCGAGGTCGGAACGCAAGCCCCGGACTTCACGCTCAACGACTACAACAAGCAGGCCGTGAAGCTGTCGTCCTTCCAGGGCGAGAAGCCGGTCCTGCTCGTGTTCTACCCGTTCGCGTTCAGCGGCATCTGCACCGGCGAACTGTGCCAGCTCCGTGACGAGTTCGCGGACTACGACGGCCAGGGCGTCCAGGTCGTCGGCGTGTCCGTGGACACCCCGTTCTCGCTCAAGGCGTGGGCCGAGCAGGAGGGCTACCAGTTCCCGCTGCTTTCGGACTTCTGGCCGCACGGTGAGGTCGCGAAGGCCTACGGCGTCTTCAACGAGACGGCCGGCCTGGCCACCCGCGGCACCTTCCTGATCGACAAGGACGGCATCGTGCGGTTCGCCGAGGTCAACCAGCCCGGCGAGGCGCGTGACCAGCAGGCGTGGAAGAAGGCCGTGGCCTCGCTGGCCTGAGTCTTCACCGGTGGCACCCGTGCGCGGGTGCCACCTCCCGGGCGCATAGCTCAGCGGGAGAGCACTCGGTTTACACCCGAGCGGTCGTAGGTTCGATCCCTACTGCGCCCACCGAAACCCCGCGACAGGCCGCACGCGCGGCGCTACCTTCGGCCGAATGCACGACCTCATGTGGCGGCCGCTCACCCTGCGGGACGCCCAGGCGTCGGCCGACCTCCTCAACGCCATGGAGACCGTCGACGGATCGGCGAGAACTACACGGCGGAGTGCATCCCGGGTGTCGCCGGAGGGGGATCGGCGGCGCGCTCGTCGATGCGGGAGTAGCGGCGGCCAAGGTGGTGCACGCGCTGCATCACCCGTCGGCGAAGCTCGCGGTCGACGTCAATCGGCCGGAGCGCATCCAGGGCCTGGCCGAACTCGTCCGGTCCAGGGGTTTCGTGCCGGTGCGCTACTTCCAGCGCATGGAGCACTCGCTCGGCGCCTTGGACGGTTTGGCGATCGCTGACGGATTCCGGGTCGAGCCGTGGCCGGAGCGGAACGACGAGGACTTCCGGGCGGTCCGGAACGAGGCGTACCGGGACTACTGGGGTGCCGTGCCGATGCCCGTCGATCTCTGGCGGAACAAGATCACCAACCAGACTTTCCGGCCCGAGGTCAGCTTCCTCCCTCCGTGCGGCGGGCTCCGCGGTGGGGATGCTGGTGACGATGTGCTGGGACGCCGACACGGAGGCCACCGGCGTTCGCGACGCGCACTTCATGGTCATCGGAACGCTTCGGGAGTACCGGCGGCGAGGCGTCGCCGGCGCGTTGATGGGGCACGCGTTGCGGGTCGCCGCCGATCAGGGATACGACCGCGCGAGTTCGACCGTGGACTCCGCGGATCCCGCCGGGGCGTTCGGGGTCTTCGAGAAGGCGGGCTTCGCGCCGACGATGCGGTACGTGCGTTGGGCCCTCGAGGTCTGACGCAAGTAGGTGACTAATTGCGGAAGAAGACACGCGAAGGCCCTCTTCCCGTGACTCAGTCGCGGGAAGAGGGCCTTCGCGTACCCCCAACACCTGTGGAACGTTTTCGGTTTTTCGGCGGTCTGGTCTGCCCCCTCGGCAGGCCAGACCGCCGGTGCGCCGCGCCGCGGGTGGCGAACTTTCGGCTGCACAAGACAGGAGACGGTCGGGACTGCCCAGATACATCAAGATCGGCGGCCATTGGAGTGATCCAGGTCACGAGGGGTGATCACGCAGAGCGACTAGGCGCGGATGAGCCGGTTCGCCAGGGTCGACATCGTGTAGGCCCCGATGCCCATGACGACTTCGAGGGCGTTCCGCTCGGTGTAGCCGTACTCGAAGAAGGTCCGCAGGGTGTCGTCGTCCACGCCGCCGGCGGTTTCGAGCACCGCGAGCGTGAACTGCCGGACGGCTTCCAGCCGCTCGTCGGGCACGGGCTCCTGCGAGCGAAGCGCCGCGATGATGTCGTCGTCCGCGTGCAGGCCCTTCAGCTTGCCGGTGTGGATCTCGACGCACACCTCGCAGCCGTTGCGGGTCGCCACGGTCATCACGACCGTCTCCCGCGCGAGGGGTTCGAGCGTCGTCCGCTCGAAACTCGCGCTGAGCTTCAGGAATCCGTCGAGCAGTTCCGGTGACGACGCCTGACGGGCGACGGCGGTGGGGAGGTGGCCGAACTTCCGGATGGTCGCCTCCATCGAGCGACGCGAGGCTTCGGGCGCGGTTTCGACGGTGTGATCGGTGAACAAGGCAGCCCCTTAGGATGGTCAACGTGGTTGACGAAAAGGTAAACCAGGTTGTCGAACGGCGCAAGCAGGTTTCCGACCCACCGGGGTTCGAGCTGCCGCTCCTGCTGTTCGCGGGCTTCCGCTCGATCATCGACCGGATGCACGCCGAGCTGGCCGAGCAGGGACATCCCGACGTCCGCCCGGCGTACGGCTTCGCCATGCAGGCGATCGGCCGCCACGGCGCGACGGCGAGCGAGATCGGGCGGCGGCTCGGGGTCAGCAAGCAGGCGGCGGGCAAGACCATCGACAAGCTGGAGCAGCTCGGCTACGTCGAACGCGCCGACGACCCGGCCGACGCGCGGCGCAAGGTCGTCCGGCTCACCGCTCGCGGATTCGACTCACTCGGCCGATCCGCGGTGATCTTCGAGGAGCTGCGCAACGAGTGGGTCGGCGCGCTGGGCGTCGAAAGGGTTCGCGCGCTCGAAGCCGACCTTCGCACGATGGCGCCTTCGGAGGGCTTCCGTCTCGACGTGGCAGGCTGGTTCGGCGCCTAGGCGCTGTCCGGTAAGTCATGTTCGCGGTCTTCGCGCCCAGGTGGTCCCTGACGGCACGGGCGGATGCGGCCGAGTACGACCCGGTACGAGGCCGATCCGCCCGCACCGTCAGGGACCACCTGGATCACGAAGCCCATCGAACAGACTTACAGGACAGCGCCTAGGCCGTGTCCTGCGAAAGCGGGCTCCCGTGCGGTAGCACGTAGAGCACCTGGAGCACCACCGGTGTCGTCCCGAGGTTTCGTCCGATGTGGACGGTGTCGCTCGGTTCGGTGAAGGCGGCGCCCTGCCGGTACAGGCCGTCGAGCCCGCAGTCGGCCGAGTTGTGTGTCACCGCAGGCGCATGGGAAAACGGTACCGCGATCGGCGCTGCCCGAAAGGGCTGTTCACTTCGCCCGAAGCGTCCGCCGCAGCATCTTCCCGCTTTCGGTCCGCGGCAGCCGCTCCCGGAATTCGAACCGGCGCGGCGTCTTGAACCCGGCGAGCTCGGCTCGGCAATGCTCTTCGAGCCGCTTCGCCAGCAAGGAATCACCGACGGCGCCCTCGACCGGTTGCACGACGGCGACGACCCGTTGCCCCCACTCGGGATCCGGTTCCCCGATCACCGCGACGTCGGCGACGTCGGGATGGCTCAGGAGTCGCGCCTCGATCTCGGCGGGGTAGACGTTCACGCCGCCGGACAGAATGAGATCCGTCCGCCGGTCGCAAAGGAACACCCGGTCCGCGGCGTCGAGATAGCCGACGTCCCCGACGGTGACGAAGTCCCCGGAGCGTGCGGCGGCCGTCTTGTCCGGATCATCGTGATAGTCGAATTTCGTGTGCGCGGAACTGAAGTAGAGCGTCCCGGTCTCGCCCGCGGAGAGCTCGGCGCCGTCGTCGTCGAGAACCTTGACCCGCACTCCGTCCAGTGGCTCGCCGACGGTGCCCGGCGCGGCGAGCCATTCGCGTGCGCGCACCGCCGTGATCAGGCCCTCGGACGCGCCGTAGTACTCGTGGACCACCGGTCCGAGCCAGGCGAGCATCCGCTCCTTGACCTCCCGCGGGCATGGCGCGGCACCGTGGATCACCGAGATCAGGCTCGACAGGTCGTAACGTACGCGGACGTCCTCGGGCAGCCGCAGCATGCGGTGGAACATCGTCGGCACCAGATGCGTGCTCGTCACGCGGTGCTTTTCCGTGAGCCGCAGCGTTTCCTCGGCGTCGAACCGGTCCATCAGCACGAGTGTGTGCCCGAGATGCAGGATCGACGTCGAGAACATGCCCGGCGCCGCGTGGTAGAGCGGGCAGGCGACGAGGTGCACGCCGTGCCCTGGCAGGACATCCAGCCGTTCGAGCACGTGCGCGTGGATCGGGTGCAGCGCGGGTGGCCGCCCGGACAGGGCACGTCGCACGCCTTTGGGGCGCCCTGTGGTCCCGGACGTGTAGAGCATCGTCTGGCCCGCGGTCCGCCGCTCCGGCGTCGTGGTGGGCAGGTCCGCGCCCCAGGCCGCGTAGTCCGCCCAGCCAGGTGTCACACCACGCGAAAACCGGTGCAGGCCCTTCAATTCCGCGGTGCACGTGGCCGCGATGTCCGCGTCCGCGACGACGACCTTGGCGCCGCTGTTGGCCGCGATGTAGGCGATCTCGGTGGGCGAGGACCGATGGTTGACCGGCGTGAAGTACATCCCCGCCTGCAGGGTCGCCAGCAGGAGCTCGTAGTAGGTGAGTCCATTGTGGATGATCGCGAGCACGCCGTCGCCTTCGCCGAGGCCGAGCGCCCGCAGGGCATGGGTCAGCTGATTCGCGCGTGCCGAGAGCTCGCCGAAGGTGGTCTCGCGCCCGTCGACGTCGATCACCGCGACGCGGCCGGGGTCCTGGGCGGCGACCTCGTAGAACGTGCTCATTTCGTCACCGATCCAGGGTGTCGCAGGGTTTCCAGATGCCGTCCGAGCACCGTGCGCATCAGCTCCGGCGGCGTCCGCCCGCCCGCCATGGCGAGGCCGTCCAGCAACGCCGCCAGCCGTTCGGTTTCGACGTCCAGGTCGAGGTCGAGCAGGCCGCCCGCGCCACGCGCGCCTTCGAGCACCCGGCGGACGAGCGCGCGGACTCCCGCGTGCGTCCGCGCGGCTTCCTCAGCGAGATCCGGGCGGTACTTCGCGGCGGCGGAGAACGCCAGCCAGACGTCGGTCTCGGCACAGGTCTGCTCGGTGAGCGGAAGCAGTTCGCCGAGCAGCGCTTCGGTGAGCTCCTGACGGCGCGAACGTGGGGTCTCCGGATCGAGCAGTTCGGGGAGATGGCGCAGCAGCCGGGCTTCCACCCGGTCTCCGAGCGCGCGCATGGCGAACACGATCAGCTCGTCGTGGCCCCGGAAGTAGTGCCGCACCGAACCGATCGCGAGCCCGGCCTCGTCGGCCACGCTCCTGAGCGACGCCTGCGCGAGGCCGTCCCGCTGGATCACCCGGAAGACGGCTTCGGCTATCTCCAGGCGCCGGGCCCCGGGGTCGACGATCTTCGGCATGTTGCCTTTATAGCACGACCTTGCTATTTTATTTGGCACAGTCGTGCTACAAAGGGGGAGTTCATGCGGACCTGGTTGCTGATCGCGCTGGCGGTCGCCGTGGTGATCGTGATCGTCGTGCGCAGGCTGAGCGGGGAGCCGCTGGTCGCCCGCGAGGTGTTCGGGGCGCCGGTGGTCCTGCTCGCTTTCGGCGTCTACGGCCTGGTCAAGCTGGAAAGTTTCACCTTCACGGACGGCGCCTGGCTCGTGCTGGGCTCGGTGATCGGTTGCGGTCTCGGAGCGGTGCGCGCCGCCACCACGAAACTGTTCGAGCGCGACGGCGTGCTGTGGCTGCGCTACACCGGCTGGACGTTCGGCGTGTGGGTGCTTTCACTGGTGGTGAACTTCGGGATCGGCTTCCTGGCCACGACGGCCGGGGCGCATCCCGACGCGCGGCCGGTGACGTTGTCGATCGGCGTCAGCCTGCTGGGGGAGGCGTTGGTGATCGGCGTTCGCGCGAAGACGACGGGGCTTCCGTACGCCCCGCCGTCCGAGTCCGTGCTTTCCAGCCGTTAAGCCAGCTTCTCGACTTCGCCGACGAGGAGCGCGATGTCGTCTTCGGTGTTGAAGTAGTGCACCGAAGACCGGACCATCGACGGCAGCCCGCGCGCGGCGAAGTCGAACTGCGCGGACGTCGCTTCGACGACGCTGACGTTGATCTTCTTCGCCGCGAGGCGCTTCTTCACTTCCTGTGCCGGCGTTTTCGCCACGCTGAACGTGACGATCCCGCACTGCCGCGAGCCTTGGTCGTGGACGCGGACGCCGGGGACCTCGCGGAGCGCGTCGCGCAGTTTCGCGGCGAGCGCGGCGACGCGGGCTTCGATGGCGGGCATGCCCCATTCGAGGGCGTAGTCGATCGCCGCGCCGAGACCGTGCAGGGCGGCGTGATCGCGTTCCCAGACCTCGAACATCTTCGCGGTCGGATCGACTTCGTAGCTTTCGGGCGCCGTCCACGCCGCCGAGTGAAGGTCGAGCATCGCGGGCTCGACGCGCTCGCGCAGCCGCGGGTGCGCGTAGAGGAACCCGGTGCCCCGCGGTCCGCGCAGGTACTTGCGGCCGGTCACGCTGAGCGCGTCGCAGTCGAGGCGCGCGACGTCGAGGTCGATCTGGCCGGCGCTCTGGCAAGCGTCCAGCAGGAACGGGATCCCGGCCTCGCGTGCGACCGCGCCGATCTCCTCGGCGGGGTTCACCAGTCCGCCCTGGGTCGGCACGTGGGAGATGGCGATCAGCTTGACGTCGCCGTCGACACGGCGTTTCAGGTCCTCGACGTCCAGTTGCCCGGACTCGTCGTTCTCGACCACCTCGACGACGGCGCCGGTGCGCTTCGCGAGCTGCAGGAACGAGATGACGTTGCTCGCGTACTCGGATTTCGCGGTCAGGATCCGGTCTCCCGCGGCGAAGGGAAGCGCGTAGAAGATCGCCTGCCAGGACCGGGTCGCGTTGTCGGTCAGCGCGATGTCTTCGGGGTCGGCGCCGACGAGGCGTGCGGCCGAGGCGTACACGCCGTTCATCCGTTCCACGGTCGCCGCGGCCTGCTCGTACCCGCCGATCAGGGCTTCTTCGCGCAGATAGCCGACGACGGTGTCGGTCACCCGCGCGGGCGGCAGGGACGATCCGGCGTTGTTGAGGTGGACCACTTCCGCGCAGCCCGGCGTCTCGGCACGAGCGCGGTTCACATCGAAGTCCGTCATGTCTAACTGAATACAGTACGGCCGAACTGCATGCAATACTGCACCGATGACGAGGAACCTGCTCCGGCGCGACCTAGCGGAGGAGATCACCGCCCGCGTGCTCGACGGCCGCATCGCCGCGGACAGCCGCATCAACGAGGTACACCTCGCGCGCGAGCTGGGCGTCAGCCGGACACCGTTGCGTGAGGCGCTGATCGGGCTCGCCGATCGCGGGCTGCTCGTTTCGGCGCCGGGGCGTGGTTTTCTCGTGCCGCCGTTCGATCCGGAAGAGGCCCGGCAGCTGTACCCGCTCGTCGCGGAGCTGGAGTCGCTCGCGTTGCGATGGAGCTCGCCGCAGGACCTCGCCGGTCTCACCGGCGGCCTGGACCGGATCGCCGACGAGATGGCCGCGGAGCTCGAGCGGCAGGGTGATCTGTCCACTTTGGATGATCGCTGGCACGCGCTGCTCGTCTCGCGGTGCACGAATCCGCATCTGCTGCGCCTGCTCGAGCAGACGAAGCCGCTGCTGAAACGCTACGACGCGCGCTATTTCGGTGGCGCCGAGCGCGCCAGGGAGAGTATCGACGAGCACTACCGGATCGCCGGCGCGATCCGCGCCGCCGACCTCGCGACGGCGTTGGAGCTGCTCGTGCGGAACTGGGTGAAAACGTTGGCATATCTGGAAGACATGGGGTGAAACGATGTTCGTGACGGCACATCTGAGTGACAACCATCTCGACGGCGGGGAACGCGCCGACGAACGCACCGCACGGGTGATGCGGTATCTGGAGAACCTGGCGACCCCGGTCGACGCGATCCTGGTGACCGGGGACATCGCCGACCACGGCACGCTCGAGGAGTACCGGCGCGCGGCCGAACTGTTCAAGACCGACGTCCCGCTGTTCACCTGCCCCGGCAACCACGACAAGCGCGGCCCGTTCCGCGAAGGGCTGCTCGGCCAGGCGCCGGACGACGCCCCGGTCAACGCGGTGCACACGGTCGGCGACGTCACCTTCGTGATGGCCGATTCGAGCATCCCGGGAAAACCGGACGGTCAGTTCGACGACGAGACCATGGCCTGGCTGGACCGCGTGCTCGGTGACGGCGACGGCCCCGTCTTCATCGCCTTCCACCATCCGCCGGTTCCGCTCGGGCTGCCGTTGGTGGACGCCATGCGCCAGTACGGCGAGGACGAACTGGCTGAGCTGCTCGCACGCCACCCGCGAGTGGTGGCCTTGCTCTGCGGACACGTCCACGCGTCAGCGTCGACGATCTTCGCGGGAGTGCCGCTGCGTTCGGCGCCCTCGGTCGGGTCCAGCATCCTGTTCCCGTGGGAGGAGAACGGCCTCCGGCCGTGGAGTGAAGGCGGGCCGATCGATTACGACCTGCCGCCGTCGTTGCTGTTCCACGTGCTGCACGACGACGGCAGGCTGACCACGCACCAGCGGGTGGTCCCGGCCTGACGCAGCGCCGGCCCCACTGCCGCCTCAGCCCGCGAACACCGGCAGCGTGATCCGGGAGGGCCGCGCGGGGTCGTGGAAGATCTCGAACCGCGCGGGTTTCCCGTCGACCGCGCTGAAAACGGGCTCGTCGGTGCCGTGGTTGCGGGCGAAGCGCGGGAACGCCCCGCCCGCGACCTGCAACCGCAGCCGGTGTCCGCGACGGAACCGGTAAGCCGTCGGGTCGAGGTGGACCTCGGCCGCGACCACACCGTCCACATCGGACTCGGGGATTCCGGGGCGCAGGCGGAGAATGCCGTCGGTGACGTTGCGGGAGACACCGCGACCGTCCACATCGCACAGCCGGACGAAGACGTCGCCGTGCCCGATGTCGGTCCGGACGTGTACCAGCGCGGAGATCTCGCCGATGACGTCGAGGTCGCGTTTCAGCACGTCACCGGCGAAGAGCAGTACGTCCGGCCGCACCTCGATGTCCTTGTTGTCCTGTTGCTTCTGCACGCCCGACAGCAGGGGGCCGCCGACGGTCGGCGTCGGGTCGGCCGGGTCGAAGGTGAACCTGCCCGGTTTCGACTCCACCGGCGCATCGGGGGAAAGCCTGCCGGGGCGCAGGAAATACGGTGTGGCTTCGGAGTCGGGCGGCCAGCTTTCGAAGTCCAGCCATCGTCCGGAGCCCTGGAGGTACAGGCGCACCGGTGACCGCCTCAGCGGCGCGCGGTCGCCGAGGAGGTGGGCGGAGAGGAAACCGATCTGGTCGGTCAGCAGGGTTTTGAGGCTGGCGGGTTCGCCGTGGGCCCACGGGCCGATGGTGATCCGCGGTGCGCGTCCGGCCGCGGCGAGTTCCTTGAAGTCGCGCAGCTGGGCGGAGATGAACAGGTCGTACCAGCCGGTCACCATGGTCACCGGGGTCCGCAGCGCGGCGACCTCGGCGCTGTGGTCCGACGGCGCCCAGAAGTCGTCGCCCGGTTCGGCGTGTCCGGTGACGTCCTGGAGGAACCGCACCTGCTTGCCGATGGCCGCGACGTCCGCCCCGGAGATCGGCAGAAAGGCCATGGCCCGGCGGGTCTTCCTCGTCTGCCAGGGATTCGGGAGGCCGGCGAACCGGCCCTCCTGACGGCCGATCAGCGCCGACCACGAGACCATGTTGTCAACAGCGAGGATCCCGCCGGGATAGAAGGTCGACACGAACTCCGACGCGGTGACGCCGAGACACAGTGCTTCGAGCGGCTCGTCGAGGTACGGCGCGACAGCCCATTGCGTGTGGCCGAGGTAGCTCGCGCCCGCCATCGCGACCCGGCCGTCGCACCACGGCTGCTCGCGCAGCCAGGCGACGGTGGCGACGCCGTCCTCCTTCTCCAGGTGGAACGGCCGGAACTCGCCACCGGAGCCGAAGGTCCCGCGGGTGCTCTGGAGGACCGTCTGCAACCCGTGCCGCGCGAACGTCTCGCCGAAGATCTTGCCCATCAGGCCCTTGCGGCCGTACGGCGTGCGGATCAAGACCACCGGCCGCGGCTCGTCGCCCGGGACGGCGTAGCGATCCGCGAGCAGGCGGACGCCGTCGGGCATCGGGACGGGGATCCCCTTGGTCACCGAGGGGGCGGGGCCTTCGGCGGGCGGGAGGCCGAGGTACCGGTCGAGAAGTCGGTCGAGCACGCCAGTGCCGCCTTTCGTGCGGAGGATCACCTTCCACTTACGACCGTACGCGCGTGACCCCACGCCCGCCTGAAATGAAAGCGTCCTTCATTGCGAAATTTGCGATGAAGGACGCTTTCATGGCGCGGGGCGGACCGCCCGGTACCGCCCCGCGGGTCTCAGGACAGCCGCGCCAGCGTCTCCGGCTTCAGCAGCTTCGCCAGTTCCTCGGCGGGCAGAAGGCCCTTCTCGACGACGAGTTCCGCCACCCCGCGCCCGGTCTCGAGGGCCTCCTTGGCGATCTCGGTCGCCGCCGCGTACCCGATGGCCGGGTTCAGCGCGGTCACCAGCCCGATCGAGTTCTCGACGTAGCCTCGCATCACGTCGGCGTTCGCGGTGATCCCGGAGACGCACCGCCGCGCCAGCACCAGGCAGGCCGACCGCAGATGCGTGATGCTCTCCGAAAGCGAGTGCAGGATCAGCGGTTCGAACGCGTTGAGCTGCAACTGCCCGGCCTCGGCCGCCATCGTGATGGCGACGTCGTTGCCGATGACCTCGAACGCGACCTGGTTGACCACCTCGGGGATCACCGGGTTGATCTTGCCGGGCATGATCGACGATCCCGCCTGCACCGGCGGCAGGTTGATCTCGTTGAACCCGGCCCGCGGCCCGGACGAGAGCAGCCGCAGGTCGTTACAGCTCTTCGAAAGCTTCACCGCGATCCGTTTGAGCACACCGGAAAGGTGCACGAACGCCCCGCAGTCCTGCGTCGCCTCGATGAGGTCCGCCGCGGTCACGACGGGCAGCCCGGTGATCTCGCGAAGGTGTGCGACGGCGGCCTCGGCGTATCCGGGAGCGGCGTTGAGGCCGGTGCCGATCGCGGTCGCGCCGAGGTTGATCTCGTGCAGCAGCGTCACCGCCTCGGTGAGCCGCAGCCGGTCTTCGCCGAGCATGACCGCGTACGTCCCGAATTCCTGCCCCAGCGTCATCGGGACCGCGTCCTGCAACTGCGTGCGGCCCATCTTCAGCAGATCGTGGAACTCGACGGCCTTGGCCGCGAAAGCCTGCTCCAGCACGACCATCGCCTCGGCCAGTTCATGGACGGCGATGATCGTCGCGACATTGACCGCGGTCGGGTACGCGTCGTTGGTCGACTGCCCGAGGTTCACGTGCTCGTTCGGGTGCACGCGGGCGTAGTCGCCCTTCTCGTGCCCGAGCAGTTCGAGCGCGCGGTTCGCGATCACCTCGTTGGCGTTCATGTTCGTCGACGTGCCCGCTCCACCCTGGATGACGTCGACGACGAACTGATCGTGCAGTGCGCCCTCGCGGATTTCGCGGCAGGCCCGGCGGATCGCGTCGGCGACGTCCGGCTCCAGCAGGCCGAGGTCGGCGTTGGCGTGGGCGGCGGCCTCCTTGACCGAGGCGAGCGCCTCGATCAGATGCGGATACGCGGAGATCGCGGTCCCGGTGATGGGGAAGTTCTCCCTGGCGCGGGCGGTGTGCACACCCCAGTAGGCGTCGGCGGGGACTTCCTTGTCGCCAAGCAGATCGTGTTCCACGCGGTGCATCGAAGGCTCCTCAGGCGGCGAGATGGAGTTCGGCCAGCGCGCCCGTCACGCGTAGGCCGGGGGTGGGTTCCAGCACGTCCGGATCGACACCGCACAGCGCGAGCGCGGCGGCGAGCACCGGCCGCCGCGCGCGGTCGCCGCCGTCGGCGATCTTGATCGCGATCGCCGTGCCGTCCGGCAGGGCGGCGACCTGGACGGCCTCGAAACCGTCCTTGGCGATCAGCCCGGGCACCGCGCGCATGAGCGCGGTGACGTCACGACGGGTGCCGGCGACCAGTTCCGGATGCTTCCGGATCCCTTCGGCCACAAGACCTTCCGGTGTACCCGGGGCGGCCGCCGCGATCTTGCCGACAGCGGTGGCGAGACCGCGCAAAGAAACCGCGAACAGGGGAGCGCCGCAGCCGTCGACGGCGACCTTCGGGATCCGCTGCCCCGTCAGCTCCTCGACGCATTCCGCGATCGCGCGCTGCAACGGATGGGCGGGATCCAGGTAGTCCTTTGTGGACCACTCGTGCAGGCGGCAGGTCGCGAGCATCGCCGCGTGCTTGCCGGAGCAGTTGTGCGCCAGTCTCGAAGCGGTCCGTCCCGACGCGATCCAGGCGTCGCGCTCGACCGGATCGAACGGCAGATCCTCCGGTGTCCGCAGGTCTTCCGCGGTGAGCCCGGCACCGTCGAGGGTGTTGCGCACCTCGGTGAGGTGGATCTCCTCGCCGGAGTGGCTGGCCGCGCCGACGGCGAACCCGGCGGCGCTCAGCTCGACCCCGAGCCGTGCCATCGCCGCTGCCTGCAAGGGCTTCGCCGCCGAACGCGGATAGAACGCCGCATCGATGTCGCCCGCGGCGAACAGCACGCGGCCGTCGGGCGCGAGGACCACGGCCGAACCGTGGTGCACCCCCTCGACCATTCCGTCGCGGAGGAGGTGCACCAGCGGTTCGTGAGCGGGAACGCGGAGCTCGGGGATCACAGCTTCGTCTTTTCGAAGACGTCCATGTTGATTCGCTTGCGGACCCCGAACCAGCCGGCCACCAGCGCGAGCCCGATGATCGGCAGGCAGTACAGGGTGATCCGGCCGGTCTCGTCGAAGCCCATCAGCACCACGACCGCGGCGAGGAAGATCAGCGTCGCGATCTCGGTGTAGGGCGAGAACGGCAGGCGGTACGACGGTCGCTCGACCTCGCCGCGATTGGCCTTGCGCACGAACATCAGATGCGACAGCACGATGATCGCCCAGGTGCCGAGGATGCCGATGGCGGCGAAGTTCAGCACGATCTCGAAGGCCTGGCTCGGCACGACGGCGTTCAGGCCGACACCGACCACGCAGACCGCGGAAGTGAGCAGGATCCCGCCGTAGGGCACGTGGTTCTTGTTCATCACGCCGGTGAACTTCGGCGCGGATCCGGCCAGCGACATCGAACGCAGGATGCGGCCGGTGGAGTAGAGGCCCGAGTTGAGACTGGACAGTGCCGCGGTCAGCACCACCAGGTTCATCACGTTGCCTGCCTGCGGCACCCCGATATGCGAGAGCACGGTGACGAACGGGCTCTCGTTCTTCGAGTAGGAGTCCCACGGCATCAGCATCGCCAGCAGGACCACCGAGCCGACGTAGAAGATCCCGATCCGCCACATGATCGAGTTGATCGCCTTGGGCATGATCTTGCGCGGGTTCTCCGTCTCGCCGGCGGCGACACCGACCAGCTCGACCGAGGCGTAGGCGAACACGACACCCTGGACGATCAGCACCATCGGCAGCAGGCCCGCGGGGAAGATCCCGCCGTGGTCGGAGATCAGCGAGAAGCCCGGCGTGGTGCCGTCGATCGGCTGCTGCGTGACCAGCAGGAAGATCCCGATCCCCATGAACGTCACCAGCGCGGCGACCTTGATGATGGCGAACCAGAACTCCATCTCGCCGAACAGTTTCACCGACACCATGTTCAGGGCCAGCACCACCGCGAGCGCGATGAGCGCCAGCACCCATTGCGGGATCGGCGTGAAGAAGGACCAGAAATGCGCGTACAGCGCGATCGCGGTGATATCCGCGATACCGGTGGTCGACCAGTTCAGGAAGTGCATCCAGCCCGCGACGAAAGCACCCTTCTCGCCCATGAATTCCCGGGCGTAGGAAACGAAGGCGCCGGACGAGGGGCGGTACAGGATGAGTTCGCCGAGCGAGCGCACCACGAAGAACGCGAAAAGGCCGCAGACCGCGTACACGATCGCGAGTGCCGGACCTGCCTGCGCGAGCCGTCCGCCCGCGCCGAGGAACAGGCCGGTGCCGATGGCGCCACCGATCGCGATCATGTTGACGTGGCGGGGTTTCAGCGCCTTGTCGTAGCCGGCGTCACCGGCGTCGGCGGGCACCGGCGCGGATTTGCCGTCCGCGCTGAGGGTCTGTTCGGTCACGAGTTCAGTCGTCCTTGTTCTGGTGCGTGGCATGGCCCGGCCGCACGATGGTGGTGAGCGCGGTCTCGACGTGTTCGAGATGCGAGGTCATCGCCGCGACGGCGTCCGCTTCGGAGCCGGCGGCGATGGCGGTGACGATCTCACGGTGCTCGGTGTTCGAGCGGGTCCGACGGCCACCCAATTGGTTGAGAAACGACGACTGGCGGGCCAGCGCGTCCCGGATTTCTTCGATGACCTTGCCGAACACCGGATTGCCCGAGGCCTGGGCGATGGTGATGTGGAACAGCGAATCCAGCGCCACCCACGCGGTGTTGTCGGTTTCGAGGTCCATGCGCTCGACGAGGTGACCGAGCAGATCCAGGTCGTCGGTGCTGCGGCGCACGGCCGCGTAGCCTGCGACCGGGATCTCGACATGTCGCCGGACCTCGAACAGGTCACGGGCCGAGTAGGTCCCGAAGGTCGGGTTCTCGACCGGCCCGGTGGCGGTCACGAAGGTCCCTTTGCCCGTTTTGGACACGGTCAGCCCGAGTGCCTGAAGTCCCCGCAGTGCTTCGCGGACGACTGAGCGGCTGACCTCGAACTCCTTGCCGAGCGCGGATTCCGACGGCAGTTTCTCCCCGACGGGATACTCGCCGCGCTCGATGGCGCCGCGGAGGTGGGCCAGAACGGCCTCCATCGCGCTGACGCGTCGTGGACCACCGTGTCCGGCTGTCTGGCTGTCAGACAGGTTCATGAGACGAGATCGTGCGGTCGGTCCAACGCTTTGTCAAGGGATCAGCCCGAGGGTGCCGATCCAGCCTGCGAGGTCCGCGTCGATGGGGTAATCGCCCGAGAATTGAAAGCCGTGCTGGGCGCCTTCGCGGGTGCGGAGTCCCGTGGTGACACCGGATTCCCGCGTCGAGGTGGCCAGTGTCACACCGTTGTCGGTGCGGTGGGTCGTGAGTGGCGATTCGGGTTCTAACCCGAATTGCCCCCTCCCACCCA